>JANNUT010000097.1:0-44865 GCA_031395565.1 Acidobacteriota bacterium
CGCGACCGAGCTCGACGGAATGATGTAGGCATGATCGTACTGGCCGGTCATTACGTTGTTGTCGTAAGGACCACGGCTGTCAAAGATCACCGGGTAATCGGTAATCGCGCACCCCAGCGAGAGGGCGACGACGCTCAGGAACGCGCCGCAGAGAAGCTTCTTCATTGAATGACTCCTTTTCCGTAGGAACCTTGACCTTGGTTACCATCTCTACCAACTCGGTTACCGTCTCTACCAACTCATCACGCCTAACCCGACGACCGACCCCCTTTCTGGACTCAATCACTCGAGGAACACAGCAAGCAGACGGGCTCCAGTTCCCGTCGTCTCGCATGTCCGATCGGGAAAGTACGCTGAGCCTGCGGGGTGTCAAGAGAAAAGGACTTGGAAAACCGTGACAAACAGGGTCTTGCGGGTGACACACTCCGGCAGCTAACGCGCCAGGACGGACGAGTTCAAAACAAACCTCACGGCTGGTTGGTGATCAGCAGTGTTCCATTCGGAGCGGCGGTCAGGTGAACCTTGGTCTGATCGTCCCCTCGGGCCGCAACGAACTCACTGTCGAGACCGCGAGCGCGCTGCAGCACACGCCGGACGTATTGACGTGTTTCCGGGTACGGCGGAACGCCTCCGTACTTGTCGACCGCTCCCTCTCCGGCGTTGTATGCCGCCAGGGCGAGACGTACATCGCCGCCGTAACGCTCCAAGAGCCAGCGAAGGTACTGGGCCGAACCCTGGAGGTTGGCTTCAGGATCGTGCGGATCGTCAACACCAAACCGGCGCGCCGTGGCAGGCATGAGCTGACCCAGGCCACGCGCTCCTTTGGGCGAAACAGCGTCGGAGCGGCGTGCCGACTCAACCTCGACCAGCGCTGAGAGCAGTGCCGGTTCTACCGAGTGTCGCTGTGCGACCTCTTCGATCAAGCGCTGGAACGGACGGCCAATCGACGCATTGCCGCGGCCATTACCCGCGGCAATGCCGGCAGGGACCACGCAAAAGCCGACCCAAAGCAACGCCAGCAGCCAGCGTGCGGCGCAGGCCAGTCTTGTTCCGAGTGTCCGCAGCGGGCGATTCATCGGCAAGGAAGATAGGTCCCTGCCCGTTCACAGTCCCGAAAGCAGTTCCCGGACTGCGGATGCAACAGCCCCGAGTGCTTCGTCGATTCGTTCCGGGTTCTTTCCGCCGGCTTCGACCATATCCGCCCGGCCACCGCCGCCGCCGCCAACGATCGAGCCCAACTTCTTCGCGAGTTGACGAGCGTCGATGCGCGCTTTGACCTGCTCGCCGATCGCGATCACCAGCGCCGCCTTCTCGTCGTCCTCGGCACCGAGCACCACGACCGCATCGGGGTGCTTTTGGCGCAGCGTATCGGCCAAATCGCGGCGTTGATTTCGTGCCAGTCCGTCGCTGCGCTGTGTAAGAACCTGTATCCCGTCGATCGCAACGCCGCTGAGAGCGCCGGAAGACTCACTTTGAGCCAGCTTCATGCGCAACTCTTCGTTCTCGCGTTGAAGCCGCCGAAAAGCCTCGAGCCTGCGTTCGACTTCCTCAGCGACCTCCCCGCGCGCGGAGCCCAACCGCTCGGCCACGCGCGTCAGGGCATCGATGTCTTGCCGCGCTCGTGTCGACGCTTCAGGCCCGGCGACCGCTTCGATCCGGCGTACGCCGGCCGCGACACCCCGTTCGCTGAGTGCAATCACGCTCCCCAGCTCACCGGTTCGTGAAACATGCGTTCCGCCGCACAACTCGAGGCTGTATTCCCCGATGCGCACGACGCGAACTGTATCGCCGTAGCGATCACCAAAGAACGCCATCGCACCGGTTGCCAGCGCTTCCTCGAGCGGGAGTTCCAATGTTTCTACCGCGTGGTCGCTGACGATCGCGGCGTTGACCTCGGCCTCGATTTCGGAGAGTAGTTCGTGCGGGATCGCCTCGTAATGAGCAAAGTCGAAACGCAACCGGTCCAACGCCACCAAAGAGCCGGCTTGACGGACGTGGCTTCCAAGGTTGCGACGCAACGCCGCGTGCAACAGATGCGTCGCCGTGTGATGTCGCATTGCACCCAAGCGCCGCGGACCATCGACCTCGGCCACCAGCAACTCGCCAGACTCCAAAACCCCCTGTTCGACAACGACTCGATGGACAATCACGCCAGGCAAGGGCGAGTGCGTGTCGCTGACGCTAGCGCGGCCGCCTGCCGCGATGAGCCATCCACCGTCTCCCTGTTGACCGCCAGATTCGGCATAAAACGGTGTTTGCTCGAGCATGGCGTCGCCGGATTCTCCTGCCGCGAGTCGGCGAACCGAGTTGCCGTCCTTGATCAGGCCGAGCAGCCGTGTCGCATCGACGCGCAGCGTGCGACGACCCACGAACTCGGTTCCGGCATCGCGAAACGCGCCGAAAACCGCGAGATCGGCTGTGTTCTGTTTGGGGCCTTTCACGACGCGCGAGGTCTCGACATGCTTTTGCCGAGCGCGCGCGTATCCGGTTTCATCCAGCACCAACTGCCGCTCTTCGAGAGCATCTCTCACGAGGTCTAGCGGCATGCCTTGTTCGCTCTCCAAGGAAAATGCTTCCTCGCCGGGAAAGACCGTTGTGCCGGCGGCGAGCAACTCGACGATACGCTCATCGAGTTTTTCAAACCCAGTCGCCAGCGTACGGGCGAATCGCTCTTCCTCTCGTCGCGTCACTTTTTCGATGTGCGGCTGAGCCTCGCGTATCTCAGGAAACGTGTCTCCAAGCGTCTCGACCACGATCGCGACGTAGTTGTGGAGAAACGGCGATGGCATTCCGAGCAATCGTCCGTGACGCAAGGCGCGCCGCATGATTCGTCGCAACACCGAACCACGTTTTTCGGGGCCTGGAATGACCGCCTCGGCGGTGAGCATGGTGATCGCACGCAAATGATCGCTGATCACGCGCATCGATATGTCTTTGTCGGTGTGCTCTCCGTAGCGGACTCCTGAGCCGGCCGCCAGCGATTGAATGATCGGTTGAAACAGGTCGGTATCGTAGTTGCTGCTGAAACCACCCATCACCGCTGTCATTCGCTCCAGCCCCGCGCCCGTGTCGACACAAGGGGCGGGCAACAGACCGACACTCCCATCGGGCTGCAGGTCGTATTGCATGAAGACCAAATTCCAGATCTCCAAATAGCGGCCTGGATCGGTTTCTGGGGTTGCGAGCGGATCGTTGGGACGCATGTCGACGTGAATCTCGGTGCACGGGCCGGCGGGCCCGGTGTCGCCCATCTGCCAGAAGTTGTCTTTGCGGCCCAGCGCCACGATTCGCGAACTGGCAACGCCCGCAACCTCGTTCCACAAGCGCGCCGCTTCCTCGTCACCAGCAACGGCCTCGTCACCCTTGAAGACGGTCACGTAAAGGCGTTCCTTGGGTAACCCGTAGACTTCGGTGATCAACTCCCAGGCCCACGCGATAGCATCTCGCTTGAAATAGTCGCCAAACGAAAAATTTCCGAGCATCTCGAAGAACGTGTGGTGGCGAGGTGTGCGCCCCACTTCTTCGAGATCGTTGTGCTTGCCGGAAACGCGCAAGCACTTTTGCGAAGACGCCGCGCGTTTGTAAGGTCGATGCTCGCGCCCGAGGAAGACCTCTTTGAATTGGTTCATCCCGGCATTGGCGAAGAGCAAGGTTGGATCGGAAGGCAAGATCAACGGGGAGGACGGCACGACCTGGTGGCCGCGCGTCGCAAAGAACTCCAAGAAAGCCCGTCTCACGTCACGGGATTGCATTGTCATCATCCTCGATCGGAAGCACTGCGAGTTGTTCATCCTTTTGCCCGAGCGACTCGGACAGTGTGCATTGCACCAACCCCACGGGAAACCCACGTCGAACCAGCCGGCGCGCGAGTCGGATCCGTGCCGCCGGATCGGTCGCGGAAAGACCCGCCGCTCCACCGGCGGCCTTTGCGACCGCCCGGCGCAACGCATCGGCTAGGTCCTCAGGGCCGAACGCTGCGCGCACCGCCTCCTGGGCGAGTGTGCCATCGATGCCCCGCGCCTTCAGTTCTTGTTCTACGCGATACGGACCGACACGTCCCTCTTCAGCCCGACGGCGTGCGTGATTATAGGCAAGCGACTGATCGTCGACGAGACGGCTTTCGAGCAAACGCACGAGCGTGTGGTCGATGACTTCGGGGTCGAACCCGCGACGGGCAAGCCGCGAACTCACTTCATGGGCGGTCAGAGCGCGTCGCGCCAGCATGTCGAGCGCTGCAGCGAAGGGGGTTGGGGTGGCGTCCGGCATGCGCCGGATGCTACGTCAGGCAGCGTGTTTCGTGCCGCTTTCTTCAGGCCTTGGTTGCGAGGCTGAAACGGCGCTGGTTCAGCGCCGGCGGGTCGGTCCCAAATCGAACGGATCGAGCGATCGAGCCGGTTTGATCGAACCGCCACCTTCGGCACCGGCTTTGACACCGGCGCCGGCCATCGCGTCTTCCATTTCGCCAGCGGCGGCAGCCGCGGTTGACTCGATCCCCTCCATGCGCAACCGCAACTCGTCGCGATTGGTCGCGCGTGCCAAGGCCTCGTCGGTCGTGATGACTCCGCTCTTCCAATGCTGATAAAGCGATTGGTCGAACGTCTGCATACCGTACTGCGAGGTTCCCGACGCGATCGCGTCGCGGATCATCTTGGTCTTGTCCTTGTTCTCGACACACTCCTGAATGTAGGGGGTCGCACGCAGAACTTCGGTCGCGGGTACTCGGCCATTGCCGTCGGCGCGTGCGACCAAGCGCATCGAGACAATTGCCTTGAGTACCGCTGCAAGCTGCAAGCGGATCTGCTTTTGCTGGTGCGGCGGAAATACGGAAATGATGCGATTGACGGTTTCTGTCGCGTCGAGTGTATGCAGCGTGGAAAGCACCAAGTGGCCTGTCTCGGCCGCCAGGAGCGCAGTCTCGATCGTCTCGTAGTCGCGCATTTCTCCGACCAAGATCACGTCGGGGTCTTGTCGCAAGGCCGACCGCAACGCCTCCGCGAAGTTCTTGGTATCGACTTCCACCTCGCGTTGATTGATCAGCGACTTTTTGTCGCGATGCAGATACTCGATGGGATCTTCGATCGTGACGATGTGCTCGCAACGCGTGCTGTTGATGTAGTCGATCATCGCAGCCAACGAGGTGGATTTACCGGAGCCGGTCGAGCCGGTGACCAACACCAGTCCGCGCGGCTCGGAGGCGATCTGCTCCAAGACGAGCGGCAAGCTCAGCTCGCGCACCGTGGCAATTTTCACAGGGATGACACGCAACACCATCCCGACGGCACCGCGCTGCTGGAAGCAATTCACACGGAAGCGGCCGAGGCCTGGAACCGAGTAGGCCAGATCGATCTCGAAGTTTTCCTTGAACTTCTGTTTTTGGCGGGCGCTCATGATCGAAAACGCCATCGCAATGGTGTCTTCCTGCATCAAGCGCGGGTGTTCTGTCAGTGCCAAAAGTCGGCCGTCGACGCGAATGACGGGATAGGAGCCGACCTTCAAATGAAGGTCCGAGGCCCCCTTTTCGGCGGCCGACTTGAGCAGGTCGTTGATATGCACTTCGGCTCCCTCGGCCGGCGAGCAAATGCGGGCCCGTCGAGAACATAGGGAGCCGAGCGCGTCGGCGGCAAGGCGCCGCGCCGATCCGGTGCGGCCAGGCACCTACCCGTAGACCAGCGTCTGCCATTCCGGGTGCGTTGGCTTTGTACCTCGAACCTCGGCGAAGTAAGACTCCTGAACCGCCTTGGTGATCTTCCCGGGTTTGCCGGTCCCGACCGGGATACCGTCGATCGATCGAACCGGCGTGACCTCGGCGGCGGTCCCGGTAAAGAACACCTCATCGGCGAGGTAGAGCAGCTCGCGTGGAACGGCCCGTTCCTCGACGGGGATACCTCGATCACGCATCAGCGTGATGACGCTGTCGCGGGTGATGCCGTCGAGGATCGAGAACGACAGGCCGGGGGTGAGGACCTTGCCTTTGTAGACAATAAAGATGTTTTCTCCGGACCCTTCACTCACCAGGCCGTCCGGCGTCAAGGCGATGCCTTCGGCGAACCCGCGAGCGCGCGCTTCGAGCACGATCAGCTGCGAGTTCATATAGTTGGCGCCCGCTTTGGCCATGCTTGGCATCGTGTTCGGGGCCAAACGATTCCAGGTCGATACGGTCACGTCGACCCCTTCGTTGAGTGCACTGTCCCCGAGGTAGGCGCCCCAATTCCACGCGGCGATCGAGGTATCGATCGGGCAACCGGTGGGGTTGACGCCCAATACCTTGTAGCCGCGGTAGATCACAGGCCGGATGTAGCAGGCCTTCAAATCGTTGGCGCGGATCGTCTCGAGCATCGCCTGAAACAACTGCTCCTCGGTCCATTCGGGCAGCATTCGGTAGATGCGCGCAGAGCCGAGCAGCCGTTGCACGTGGTCACGAAGGCGGAAAACGGACGGCCCCTTCGGCGTCTCGTAGCAGCGGATGCCTTCGAACACCGATGACCCGTAATGCACCACGTGCGAGCAGACGTGAATGGTGGCTTCGTCCCACGCCACCATGCGCCCGTTCATCCAGATCTTGGAGGCACCTTCGAACGCCATTTGATCCTCCCACACCAGCAGCGCCCAGACGGCTTGAAACCTTGGGGCTGTAAAGGGCTTAGACGGACTCGCCACGTCCAGCGTGGCAACGGACGCGATGCTAGCCCGCGAACGGAAACCATGTCAACGAATCGGGCCGAAGTCCGCCTCGTGCATGTCACGTGACAACGCGGACCGGCGGAGGTAGGGCGTGGTGCAAACGACCATCTTGCCTGTCTGCGCGTTCTATTTGGGCTCGCCCTGACTGGGCCAAAGAGGTTCGAAGGAGTCGCTGGTGATTTTCGTTGCGCGGGCGGCTGCCTCACCCAACCGATCCGTGGCGACGAGTCGTGAGCGGCACTGGCGCGATCGGCCCAACACCGGCAACCTGCCCCCCTCTCTTGAGCGATCGAGGGCGGTTGCGCTTCGTGGTGAGCCGTGTAGGACTCGAACCTACGACCCGCTGATTAAAAGTCAGCTGCTCTACCGACTGAGCTAACGGCCCACGAGCGAACGCAAGAGGATAGAGACAAACCGCGGAAGCTCAAGTGCGGAGGAGTGCATGCGTTTTTTTGTCGGCCTTGTGGTGGGTCTCGTTGGAGCGGTGTTCTTGGAACCGTGCGCCTTGGCGCAGGAAGAACCGGACGACTCGGGGTCCGAAACTGTCGTGGTGACGGCCAACAAGTACCCGTTGCCATTGGACGAACTGCCGTCGGCGGTCACGGTAATCGAGCGAGCCCAGATCGAGGCTTCCCCGGTCAACACGGTCGCGGAACTGCTCGCCACCACCGCAGGGGTCCATTTCTACGATCTCAATGCAAACGGGACCTCCCCAGTAACCGACCTGCGCGGCTTCAACAGTGTCGGCGAGACGAGCTATCTGTTGGTCTCGATCGATGGCATCCCGGTCAATGAACTCGACACCGATGCCATCGATTGGACCCGCATCGCGCTGTCGGACGTTGAACGCATCGAATTGTTGAGAGGACCGGTCTCTGCTCAGTACGGCAATATTGGAATGGCTGGGGTTGTCAACATCGTCACCGCAGATACTCCGGATGGTTTTGACGCACGCGCGGCGACTGGAGCGGGCAGCTACGGTGCCCGCTCGACCCGATTCGGTCTGAGTCACGGAGACTCGAGGGCGCGAGTTTCTTTTCGGGCCGAACGCTCATCGCTCGACGGGTGGCGCGAGAACAGCGGGTTCGACCAGACCCTGATCACCGCGATGGTGCGTCCTCGCATCAAACAGTGGGCGGACGGACGCTCACTCACGACGCGTTTGAGCGCCGGGTTCCAGGACTCCGAGCGTGGAGATCCAGGCGCCGTGCTGCAAGGCCAGGACCCAAGACGAAGCTTCGTTCCGAACGATCGCAACGATGCCCGCCGCCTGCGGCTGGATGGCGGGGCGGAGTGGCGTTTGAGCGAAACTCGGACGATCGACGTCGATGCACGCTGGCAGGACAAGTCGCAAGAAGTCGTCAAGACCATCTTTGGTCAAACGCCTTTGCATCAGCTCGAAACGGCCAGCGCAGGACTTGGCCTGCGGTATCGACAACCATTGGGTCGCGCGCGGTTGTTGCTGGGACTCGAAGGTGAACGCGGCCGCTTGGACAGCCGCTACGATCTCCGCAGTCCGATCACGATCCGCAATACGGCCCATAGCACGCGGCAGAGCGTCGCTGCCTTTGGGTGGCTCGACACTCCGCTGTCCCCGACATGGAGTGTGACCACAGCCTTGCGCTACGACCGGATCGAGGGCGATTTGAATCGCGCCCCGGTTCTGTCAACGAGCACGAGGAAAACCGCCATGAGCCCGTCGGTGGCGATCAACTGGCGTTTCACGTCGGGGGGCAACGCATGGCTCTCGTGGAGCAAGTCGTTCAAGGCTCCGACGATGGAACAACTATTCGATCTTCGTCCTTACGTCTTCTTCGATCCGGGCTCTGGTGAGTTTTTTCCGCAAGTACTCTCAAACGCAGCCATCGAGCCGCTTCGCGCCAAGAACGTCGAAATCGGTTTGCGTGCTCCGCTCGCTCAGCGGTACATCGTCGACGTCGTGCTGTATCACTCCGACGTCACCAATGAGGTCGGCTTCGACGCCGCAAGCTTCAAGTTCGCGAACATTGCCGCCAGTATTCATCGCGGCTTGGAGTGCAACGTCTCCACGGAGTTGACCCCGAAACTGAAGGCACGACTCGGCGCAACCTGGACGCAAGCACAATTCGACGGCGGGCCTAACGATGGCAACCAAATCAACGGTGTGCCTGAGCAGATCGCAACGGTGGGGTTCAACTGGCAAGCCAGCCCACGATTCGGGTTTGGCCTGGAAGCATCGCATGTGCGCAGGCAATTCGTCGACGAAGCGAATCAAGTTCCAATCGATGCGTACACGCTCGTACACCTGCGCGCTAACTATCGGATGAAGCGCTGGGGTTTGGAGGTTTCAGCCCGCAATTTGTTCGACACGGAGTTCGTCGCCACGGGGTTTCTGGGACCAGACGACACAGGGGCATTTGTCCCCAATCTCTACCCTGGCTCGCCTCGCACGATCGAAGCCCGTATCACACTGGGCTACTAGTCAACGCCAAAACTAGCTAGGACTGTTCTGCCAATAGTAGAGAGAGCGCGCGGGACGCATGCTCGGCCGATACGCGTACTTCCCACTGGCCGGGAGACAGACCTGTGTAGCGATCTCCTGGAGTCGCCAGCCGCGCCGCGATGCCTGCTTCAGCGAGGAGCTTGACGGCGCCGTCCGCGGCGTCACGCGTCGGGGCCAACCAGCAAGGAAAGAACGAGACGTCAATCATCGTGGACTCGATCTGGGCCGCTCGAAACGATCCAACAGTCCGCCCGGGCGAAACACCGTTTCTTCGCGGTCTGGTCCGACCGAAACGATCTCCACCGGACAGCTACAAAGTTCGGTGATTCGATCGATCAGTACGCGGGCTTCCCGTGGCATGCCTTCGATCGTGCGCACTCCGCGCAGATCGCCAGACCAGCCGGGAAATTCCTCGTAGATTGGAACCGCACGCGACACGTCGGAGGCGCTTGCCGGGAACCAAGTGGTCCGTTCGCCATCGATTTCATAGGCCACCGCAAGCTTCACGACAGGCAACCCCGACAACACATCGAACTTGGTCACCGCGAACGCGTCGAGTCCATTCAGTCGCACCGCATAACTCGCCGCCACGGCATCGAACCACCCGCACCGGCGTGGTCTGCCGGTCACTGTGCCAAATTCTTTTCCGCGCTCTCTTATCAAATTTCCTGTTGCACTGTGATCCTCGGAGGGAAACGGTCCGGCCCCGACTCGCGTGCAATACGCTTTTACGACACCGATCGTGTGTTCCACGGCGCGCGGTGGAATCCCCAGGCTAGGCGGAATTCCACCGGCGACAGTGTTCGACGCCGTGACGAAAGGGTACGTGCCGTGGTCGATGTCGAGCATCGTTCCCTGCGCACCCTCGAACAAAATGGGCAAACGTGCGGCGATCGCTTCATGCATCGCGCGCGTTACGTCACCGCACATCGGTCCGAGCTTTTGCCACCAACTGAACGCTTCACGCGCTAGCGCTCGCGCATCGGGCAACTCGACGCCGAGTTCCAGCAGACGTACGCGCAATCCTGCCTCGAGACTGCGCTCGACCACGGTTCGAACCGCTTCGGGATTGGCCAGATCGCCCAACCGGACACTCGTCCTCTCGACCTTAGCGCCGTACGCGGGACCGATCCCGCGACGAGTGGTGCCAATGGCGGCACCACCGAGCTTCTGTTCGAGCGCCGCATCCAGAGCACGGTGATACGGCATGATCACGTGAGCGCGTGATGAAATGGTCAGGCGCTTGGTGACCGGCACCCCCGCGGCTTCGAGAGTCTTGATCTCTTGCAGGATGGCCTCGGGATCGACCAGCGTCCCGGCACCAATGAAGCTCCGGACTCCGTCATGGAAGATCCCAGAAGGGATGTGACGAAGGGCGTGAGAGGCACCGTCGAATACGACAGTGTGGCCAGCATTCGGGCCACCCTGATACCGGGCTACCACAGCGAAACGAGGCGCCAGCAGGTCGACAACCTTGCCTTTTCCTTCGTCGCCCCACTGAGCTCCCACGATCGCCAGATTCGCCATTTCGGGTTATCGCTCCACAGAATGCACGCCCTACTGCCGCGCCGGCCGCGGAGTATACACGGGGCCTCTGGCCGCGCTCCCTGGTAACATCCGGAACTCTCTCGGAGGGGCCAACCGGTGAAGTCTCGCATGCGAATAGTGCTCGACGGCGCCTCGCTAACGCCCGAACAAGTCGAGGCGGTGGCTACCCGGCAAGCGCGTGTGGAGCTCTCGGCGCGTTCGATACCGCGCATCAATCGATCGAGACGTGTGATCGATCGGTTGGTCCGATCTGGCGCCACCGTGTACGGGGTCAACACCGGCTTCGGTCACCTGGCTTCCGTCCGGATCGACGATCAGAAACTATCGCAGCTTCAACTCAATCTGATTCGGTCGCACGCGGCGGGGGTAGGAGCGAACGCGTCACCCGAAGTCGTCAGAGCACTGTTGCTCTTGCGGGCGAACGTGTTGGCCCGCGGTCATAGCGGGGTTCGACTCGAAGTGGTGCGGCATCTGCTTTCGATGTTGAAACACGATCTGCTGCCGGTCGTGCCGGAACAAGGTTCCGTTGGGGCGAGTGGGGATCTCGCGCCGTTGGCACATGTGGCATTGGCCGCCATCGGCGAAGGGGATGTGTTCCTTCGCGGATTGAGGGTCAAAGCCAGTACAGCCTTGAAGCGTTGCCGGATCACTCCACTGGTGCTCGCACCAAAAGAGGGTCTGGCTCTCGTGAACGGTACCCAGTTTGCGGGCGCGTTGGCGGCTTTGGCCTTGCGTCGAGCGGAGCGGCTGGCCCTCACTGCCGACGTGGTTTGCGCTTTGAGCATCGACGCACTCAAGGGAACGTCACGCGCATTCGACGCGCGAATCCATGCGGCACGACCCCATCCGGGGCAGCGCGATTCGGCCGCGAACCTGCGTCATCTGCTGGATGGCAGCGGCATCCTGGAATCCCACGCCGATTGCGGCAAGGTGCAAGACGGGTACTCGTTGAGATGTGCCCCACAGGTTCACGGCGCAACGCGCGACGCCTTGTCTCAACTCCGCAGGGTGCTGCAGATCGAGTTGAACAGTTCCACCGATAACCCGATGGTCTTCGCCGAGGACGACGAGACTGTTTCGGGTGGGAACTTCCACGCGGCGCCGTTGGCTGCGGCGCTGGATTACGCCACGTTGTCGGTGACGACGTTGGCGGCGATTAGCGAGCGCCGCACTGACCGACTCGTCAACCCGTTGGTATCCGGGCTCCCTGCTTTTCTGGCTCGAGACCCAGGGCTCGAGTCCGGCCTCATGATGGCGCAAGTGACCGCGGCCGCTTTGGTGAGTGAGTGCAAGACCCTTTCGCACCCCGGCTCGGTTGACACCATTCCGACATCCGCCAATCAGGAAGACCACGTCTCGATGGCGCCTTGGTGCGCGCGAAAACTGACTCAAGTGCTTGCAAATGCCGAGCGCGTCGTGGCCGTGGAACTGCTTGCTGCCCTTCGAGGTATCGAGTTTCACCGTCCGCTGAAAAGTAGTCCGGTGCTCGAACGAGTGCTAAGTCTGACCCGCCGGAAGGTTCCCCTCCCCCGAGGTGAGTTCGTGCCGTCCGGCGCTATCGAGGAGCTCGCTCGACTGTTGAGAAGCGGGTCTTTGCTGAAGTCGGTCGCGGATGCAGGAATAGCAGTGGATTAGCCGCTCGCCTGGTCCTTTCGGCGGCGCCTTGCCCAAGGGCTTGCGGGCTAACTTACTGGATCGTCGTCTTCAAACTTGACCAGATTGATCAGTCAAGGCTAACTTGACAGTGTTTCGGGCCAGTTTGGCGGCAGTAAAACGAAAGTCCCACGACCCAGCAATGGAAGAGGCGCCTCGAAAATGACGTTCGCCGAAATCGTGAAACTCCATCGTGAGAAGTTAACGCTCAACAAAAAGCAGCTTGCTGAGCGTGTCGGCGTAACCCAGCCGTATATCGTTCAAATCGAGAACGACGGGAAGATTCCGGGCGACGCCGTGGTTTTGAAGTTAGCGGATGCGCTGGGCCTGGACCGGCGGGAAATGCTGTTCGCGGCCTATCGCGCTCGAGCTTCGGATGACACCCGCCACTACTTCCACTCTCTGTTCGACGACCTGACGCCGACTGAAGAATTCAATCAGCCCTTTATCGAGGCTCGGAAAGATCAGTTTGAATCTCCGGAATTCAGTCTTCGGCATCTCGGCACTGCCCATGACGGGGCGTTCCAAGTCGCCCTGATTCGCGCCAAGGTCGCCGGGGCACGTTTCTCGACGCACGAGCACAAAGTGGCGCAGGTTTATGTGGCCGTCGACTGCGATCTCGAAATCACGATCCGTGATCAGACAGTGGCCTTATCCCCTGGCGGCACGATCTCGATGACCATCCCTGCACACGCACCGCACATGGTGAAGGCGCTCGCCGTAGGCCGAATGCTGACGGTTACGCTTGGGCAGGTGGTGCGGACATCCGCGGGTGCCGACGCGGCCAGCGGATCCAGGGAACGGCTGGAGGAATTGGGCTAGCAGACAGCGCGGCAGAGTCGGGATTTGTCGGTGCGGCAGGGAATTGAGCGGACGGGAGAGCCCGACCCGTGGGTGGCCGAGCCCATCTCGGCTCCAACGGTCTCCCGTCCGCGACACCTTCGTCTAAAGCAACTCTCCTGCCAACGTCAGTTTTTTGGCCAACTCACTGAGTGGTTGAGAGTTACTCCGTTTCGACAGGGTTTGAAAGAGGGCCGTCAGTCCAGCATTTGTACATTGCTCGTTCGAAATCGTTATGCCGTTCGGTGAGCGTGACCGAGTCCTCAAACGAATCGGGGCGCACTGTGCTGTGCGCCCCGGTGGATGAGACACCTTCTGGTTTGGCCCGGGAGGATCAAGAACACCCAGAAGTGGCTCCGCAATTGATGCAGGCATGGCATGCGCCGTTCCGCACCATGATCGAACCACATTCGTGACAGGGCGGTGCATCGGAGTGTGAACGGAAGACTTCTTTCTCCCGCATTTCCACGGCGCTCATCGTTTGCTTCTCATCTGCATGCGCTTGGGGTGCGATTTCAACACCCAAACCGTACTGCCCATCACCGTTGACGGGCGCCTCGCCCAGGAACTTCAAGCCGAGGTATCGGAAGATGTAGTCGAGGATCGACTTTGCGATCGGTATCTCTCGATTGTTGGTGAAGCCAGAAGGCTCGAACCGGACATGGCTGAACTTGTCGACCAGGACCTTGAGTGGCACGCCGTATTGCAGCGCGAGAGAGATGGCGGTCGCAAACGCATCCATCAGGCCCGAGACTACCGATCCCTGTTTTGCCATCGTGACGAAGATCTCACCGGGCTGTCCGTTGTCAGGATACAAACCGATGGTGATGTAACCTTCGTGTCCAGCCACCGAGAACTTGTGTGTCAGTGCTTGGCGCTCGTCCGGCAGCCGGCGTCGCAACGGGCGGAACACCGGTTCTGCGGTCGCTGTGGCCAGCGCCGCTGAACCGTCGTCGGTCGACAGCGGCTGCGAGTTCTTACAGCCGTCTCGATAGACCGCAATCGCTTTGAGTCCGACCTTCCACCCCTCGATGTAGGCGCGTTCGATGTCGTCAACTGTCGCGTCCTCCGGCAGGTTGACCGTCTTGCTGATCGCGCCCGAGAGGAACGGCTGGACGGACGCCATCATCTGGATATGGCCCATCCATTGAATCGATCGATTGCCGTTGGGCGCTCGAAACGCGCAGTCGAACACTGGGAGGTGTTCTTCCTTGAGATGCGGCGCTCCTTCGACGGTCCCCTTTTCATGCAGGAAGTCCAGAATTTCCTGGATTTCATTCTGACCGTAGCCAAGTCGACGAAGTGCGAGCGGCACCGTGTTGTTGACGATCTTGATCATCCCGCCGCCGACCAGTTTCTTGTATTTGATCAGCGCGATGTCGGGCTCGATCCCGGTCGTGTCGCAGTCCATCATGAAAGCAATCGTCCCGGTCGGCGCGAGCACGGTTACTTGCGAGTTACGGAAGCCATGCTCCTGTCCAACTTGCTCACACTCTTTCCAGATATCGCGAGCGGCGACCAAGAGATGTCGCGGGACGAGATCTTCCGGCATCGCTTCGGCATGCATGCGGTGGCGTGCGATCACCTCGAGGAACGGCTCACGATTTTCCGGATACGCAGCGAAAGCACCACCATGATCGCGAGCAATCCGCGCCGATGCGGCATACGCCTCGCCATGCATCAGTGATGTGATCGCGCCAGCACAGGCGCGGCCTGCCTCGGAGTCATAAGGCAAGCCGAGCGACATCAGCATCGCTCCGAGATTGGCGTACCCCAATCCCAGCGGACGGAACATGTAGGAGTTTTCACCGATTCGCGGCGTTGGATAGCTGGCGTTGTCGACCAGTATTTCCTGTCCCAACAGCGTAACGTCGACCGCGTGCTTGAATGCATCGACATCAAACCGTCCGTCTAGCAGGCAGAACTTCATCAAGTTGAGCGACGCGAGGTTGCAAGCCGTGTCGTCAAGAAACATGTACTCGGAGCAAGGGTTGCTCGCGTTGATTCGCGCGGTGGTCTTGCAGGTATGCCAGGTGTTGATGGTGGTATCGAACTGAAGGCCGGGGTCACCGCACTCCCACGCTGCCTGTGAGATCTCCCGCATTAGATCGCGAGCTGGCAACGTTTCCACCACTTGGCCATTGGTGACCGCCTTAGTGGTCCATGACCGATCTTCAAGCACCGCGCGCATGAAGTCGTCAGTGACGCGCACGGAGTGGTTCGCGTTCTGAAAGAACACACTGTCGTACGCTCCGCCCGGCGCATTGAACGCTGGATCGTAGCCCGCTTGGATCAGAGCCCTCGCCTTGCGTTCTTCGCGTGCTTTGCTTTGCACGAATTCCATGATGTCCGGGTGATCGGTATTGAGGATCACCATCTTTGCAGCCCGGCGTGTTTTCCCGCCCGACTTGATCACACCGGCAAAGGCATCGTATCCGCGCATGAAAGAAACAGGTCCAGAGGCAGTCCCACCGCCAGAGAGTTGCTCTTTGGAAGAACGAATGGTGGAGAGGTTGCTGCCAGTACCCGAACCGAACTTGAACAACATACCTTCAGTCTTCGCAAGATCTAGAATCGAAGACATCGAGTCTTGGACGCTGTTGATAAAACAGGCCGAGCACTGCGGGTGGGTCTCAATTCCGACGTTGAACCAGACTGGAGAATTGAACGCCATCATCTGATGCACGAGCAGGTAGGTGAGCTCGTCCCGAAACGCCAGAGCATCCGCTTCTGAATGGAAGTAGCCGCCGTCTTGCCCCCAACTCGCGATCGTGCCAGCGACGCGATCGATCAATTGCCGGACAGAGTTCTCGCGTTGCGGGGACCCGGCCGCACCACGGAAGTACTTCTGCGCCACGATGTTCGTAGCGGTCTGTGACCAGGACTTGGGAACCTCCACACCGTTTTGCTCGAAAACGGCTTCACCACGCTCGTTAGAAATTAGCGCCGTACGGCGTTCCCAATCGACTTTGTCAAACACCGACTCGCCTGCTTTAGTCCAGCGCCGCTCGACCTGGAGTCCTACCCCAGACTGAAAACCGCCGCGGCTAAGGCGAGGAGTCGTGGCGTTGGACGAGGGCAGAGCGTCAGCGGTAATGGCTTTCTTGCGACTACCTTCCGGAACCTTGGAAGTCTCATAAACAGACATACACTTCCTCCCGGCCAAGCGCCCACCGCGCTTTGCCAAGTCCACACCTGGTTTTTTGAAGAACTCCGAAAATGAACTGAAAACCGCTGAGCCGCGCCGGCCAGTCCCGGTCATCCATTCGGGAGCGGGGTCTGATCGGGTCTTCTTCCAATCCAGAGCTGGGCTGCTGCCCGTCCCCGCTCACACCGAGGCCTCCTCCGCAGAACACCCCGTTCGTGCACAATCCTCTCAAAACTGCTCCGGAATCTGACTTGACACCGGAGAACCACCCCCGCGACGCGACCCCGACTGCGAACGATTGCGAGCGCGGGTGGGCGACAACGGCGGCGCACAACTTAGTGGAGTCATCCCTGACTGTCAACGGGTCGCACAACATCTTGTGGGCACGGCAGGCTGAAGCCCCCAGATATCGGGACTTCCCGGGGAACTTCTGGATTCGCGTAAATCCCCAGTGCGAACAAAACACGATCATATGGTGAGAATAAAACGAAAACCGTTACCATTGGAACCGGGTTCGGCGCTCTCTGGGTGCCCTTGGGTCAAAGCCTGGACAGCCCTGGGGGCGCGTGCTATAAACCGCGGCCGATTTGTTCGGGGCGTTAACTCAGCGGTAGAGTGCCATCTTCACACGGTGGAAGTCGAAGGTTCAAATCCTTCACGCCCCACCAACGCCATCCGGGGGGCCGCTAGCTCAGATGGGAGAGCGCCGCGTTCGCAACGCGGAGGTCGTGGGTTCGAATCCCATGCGGTCCACCATCCGAGACTAAGTCCACTTCCCCCCTAAATCGGATCGGCGCCTTCGCCCTGAATGACGTTCACTGTCACGCCACTGTGACCCTCCACGTCAGTCTGGCGTTGCTGATCGGTTCCGGGATCGATCGACGTCGCCCCGAAACACCCAGCCGATCGTTGTCCTACCGCTCTGATCGTTGGCACGCATGTTGCTTGAAGAAAGGGTGAATCACTCCTTTTCCTCTACCAACTCGGCCCTCTGATGAGGGCCTTTTTTTTGCGCTGACTATTCGCGCAGATACGACGGCCTTGTACCGGGGACTTCCTGTGGCGTTGACGCCTGCGACGATCACACTCCGTCGCGCCACACGTTGCGCTTTGCAACACCTCGATGCATAAGGAGTGCCGTGTCTGCTCCCACGTTGATTGCCGACCGGTACGAGATTCTGTCGCCCTTGGGCGGCGGCGGCAGCGCCGAGGTGTTTCGGGTCAAAGACCGTGTGACCAACACGTTCCTGGCACTCAAGCTCATGAAGCAACGCCAGAGAGCTTCTGAAGAGACTCTTTTGGGGGCGTTTCTCCGCGAGTTCCGTGTATTGACCGGCCTGCGCCACCCTCATCTGCTTCGTGTCCACGACTTCGGCACCCATCCACAAGCCGACGGGGCGCGGGCGTGGTTCACCATGGATTTGGTGGATGGAAGACCCGTCGATCAATCGCTTCCCCGATTGCCTGACTGGGGTGTGTTCGCACGAGCCTTCGATGCGGTTGCAGACGCGCTGGGCGCGATCCATGAAAAAGGGCTGCTTCACGGCGATATCACGAGTTCCAACATCCTCGTCGGTTCAGATCCCTCAGCAATACCGCCGCCTGTCTGGCTCATGGACCTTGGTCTCGCTGAACTCACAGGACGGAGTTACGAAGGGGCGGTGAGAGGCACTGTCGCGACGGTTGCCCCCGAACTTCTCAAGGGCGGGGCCGTCGATGCTCGAGCCGATCTGTACTCCCTCGGGTGTGTGATGTATCGCGTGGTGACAGGCCAGGATCCTTTCGTCGCTGCTACGCCTTGGGAAGTGCTTCGGGCCCACGTTTCGACCCCGCCGACCCAGCCGCGACAATTGAACCCCGAGTTGCCCGCATCACTCGATCGCCTGATTCTCGACCTGCTCGCCAAGTCGCCGGCGGACCGTCCTTCGAGCGCTCGCGAGGTTCGTCAAAGTCTGGCCCCCTTCAGCGGACGTGACATCGGCGGCATTGTCGGGCTGTTGCGTCCCCTCGCCCCGGCATTGGCCGGCCGCGAGCGGGAAATCCTCCTGTTCGGAGACCTCCTGCGTGAACTCGAAGCCACACGCGGAAACACTCTCTTACTGACCGGAACTGCAGGCAGCGGGCGAACCCGGTTGCTCGAGGAGTTCCGACTTCAGGCTCGGCTTGCCGGGTTTCGGACCACGCTGATCCGGCCCTCGAACGTCGCACGGACTCCATTTTCAGTGATCGATTTGGCGCGCGCCGACTTGACTCAAGGGACCGACTCCCCGGCGGCCCCACTACCAGCACTGACACGTCTCGACCGATTCTCGGCTCTGCTGGAGGGTGGAGTCGTGCTGTTGGTCGACGACCTACTCGACGCTGATTCAGCTTCCATCGAGGTGATTCGAGCGCTCGTCGCCCGGCGCGCTGAAGCTGGCTGGCCGCTGCTGCTAGCACTCGTGATCGACGGCGCCGCCGAGGCTGCTTGGACTGAGGTGCTTTTGGAGCGCGGCGAAGCGCGAGTATTGCGACTCAAGCCGCTCGAACCTGCAGCGGTGGGGCAAATGGCGGCATCGATGTTTGGCCGCGCGCAGTTGAGCAGGGACTGGTCAGATTGGATTTTCGGCGCGTCTGGCGGCGTACCGGAACTAGTCGAGGCTGCGGTTTCGGACATCTTCTCGTCCGGAGCAGTACAGCGAGATCCCGAGATGCTGCGGCGGCCCGAGAGTGCAGCGGAGGGGCGCCAATTAGCGTCTCGCCGCTCCCAGAGTTGGCTCGAAGACCAATGGCGCGATCTGTCTGATGCCGAGAAATCGGTGCTCAACGTGTTGGCAGTCGCCGACGGTGATCCCGTTCGATGGAGCGATTTGTCCAGTCTGGATCCACTGTCTGTGCCAGACGCGACTTCGATTGCCACACTCTTGGAACGTGGGTTGGCGCGCCGGGGTTGCGACAACGAAGGTGACTTGGCTCTGTCACTCTCGGCGCGCTCATTGGCATCCACGATCACTTCGTGGCTGCCACGCGCGGCCCTCCAGGCGATGCATGAGCGGCTTGCGCTAACACTCGCCGACCGGCCGGGCTCGGAGGCCGTTTGCGCGGCACACCTTGCCGTTGCAGGAGAACATGAACGAGCGCTGCCGCTCTGGCTCGCTGCAGCAGAACGAGCGCTCGAAGAACGACTGCCGAAGGAAGCGTTGCGTCTTACCGATCAAGCGATGGCGGCGCGACTGGTAGCGTCTCCTACCGCTGCTTCGCTGCAACGTGTACGTGCTCTCGCTTTGGCAGCGGCAGGTCACACTGCAGAGGCTGATTCCGCATTCACGGAAGCCACCCGGCTCGCGCGGGCGAGCGGCACGCAAGACCAGCTGGCAGCCATTCTCCTGGCGGCGGGAAGTTTCCGCGGCGAACGCGGCAACATCTCTCTTGGACTCGCGGCGCTGGAGGAGTCGCTCTCGTTACGAGACGACTTGGGAGATGTCGCCGGCGGCGCGCGCGTGCTCATCGCCATGGGTGAATTGCTCGAACGGGCCGACCGCGTTGACGAAGCCGAAGCACGATGGGTTTCAGCACTCTCGCAAGCACGTCGCGCGCGCGATCAGGAGATCGAGGCCGATGCGCTCTTAGCTTTGGGTGAGCATTTCGCTGCCGCAGGCCAACACGATCGCGCCGCGGAGCAATTTCGTGCAGCCGAAGCCCTGCTGCTCGATTCAGGATCGCGACGCACGCGACACGCGGTGCGGCGGGGCAAGGCCTTGGCGCTGGCGGCAACCCGGCGTTGGAGAGAAGCGCTTGAAGATGCCGACGCAGCGCTTGAAGAGGCCCGGCACTCTGCTGATCGCGAAGCCGAGAGCGAGGCTCTCGTTCTCAGCGGCCGGTTCGCCGCTGCGCTCGGCAAGCGGCGTGATGCGGTACGACGGCTTGAAGAAGCCCAGGCACTTCAACTTCGACTCGGACTCACCGCAGAGGCGGTTCACACCGCAGCCCTGATCGTGATCGTGCAACTGGAACGAGGGCAGCCGCGTGCGGCACTCGCGCGAGGACGGGACGCACTTCAATGGGCCGACCGCTTGCCTCCGAGCGCGGCCCGACAGCACGCCGTGCTCGCGCTAGCAACGGTTGAAGCCAGTCTTGGGCACGTCGACGCCGCCTCGATGTTGGCGGCAGTCAGCGGGGATCGACCGATTCCGCCGCATGAGAAGAGTGCTCGTTTGCTCATCGCGGGGTTGGCTCGATTGCGCGCTGGCGATCCGGAGACCGCGCGCGGGCATTTGCAGGAAGCGTGCTTTTTGGCACGGCGCCAAGCGCAAAACGTCCTGGAAACCGATGGGCTCCTGCTCTTGGCGGAAGCCTATCTGGACGTGCGCGATGAAGAACGTGCGCTGCTCGCTCTGCGCCGCGTAAGACAAATTGCGGAGTCCACCGGGGACGCCGAACTGCTGGCGCGGGTTCGACTACTTCTAGCCGAACGAGAACTGCTTCGCTCCGAAGGCGATCTTGTAGCCGCCGCTGATGACGCAGACGCAGCTGCGCACACACTGCTCGAACGGGAACGCACCATCGAGCTGTGGCGCGTCTATGCCGCCGCCGCTTCGGCCGCACAACGATTGGGTCAAACGGAACGGTCTCGAAGATCGTCACAGGAAGCAACGCGCTGGCTGGAGGCCCTGTTGTCAGCCACGCCTGAGGCGGACCGCGCTCGATTGCGCAACGACCGTCGCGCACTGCCGTTCCTGTCCGACCGATCCTCCGTCACCGCAACGCTGCCAGAGTCAGTGCCGGTCGATCGAGGTTTGGTAGCGCGAAGTTCCGCTCAGGAACGACTGCTAGAGATCAATCGTTCCCTCAACTCGACGCTCGACCTTCACTCGCAGCTTCAGATTCTGCTCGATACAGCCATCGAACTGACAGGAGCCGAGCGCGGCTTCGTGCTCCTTCAAGAAGGACAATCCGAAGCGGTCGAACTGGCACGCGGCGTTGGCGGTGCAGACCTCGTTGGTAGTGATCGAGAATTCTCGCGAGGGATCGCTCGCCAGGTGATGCAAGACGGACAGCCTCTGGTAACGATCGATGCACAGACTGATGAGCGTCTGACGGCCTCCACCTCGATCCACTCACTAAAGATTTGCGCCGTGCTCGCCACTCCACTTCGGGTCCGCGGCGTGATTGCGGGTGCGCTGACCCTGGACTCTCGTCAAGCCGGAGCTCCTTTCGATGCCTCGGCACTCGATCTGTTGTTGAGTCTCAGCGATCAAGCTGGAATCGCGTTGGCTAACTCCCGGCTTGTGGAGCAACTCAAACGTCAGTCCGAGGAGATCTCCCGGTTGAACGAACGACTGTCTATGACGGTCGAGGAGCAACGCATCGAGATCCTCGAGAAACAATCGAATTTGGAGATTCGGTATCGCTACGACAGTCTGCTTGGCGCCTCGCCGCCAATGCAGAAGGTCTACCGAGCGCTCGACAAGATCATTCCTACGGAGATTCCAGTACTCGTGACCGGCGAATCTGGAACAGGAAAGGACTTGGTCGCCTGCGTTCTCCATTACAACGGGCCACGGAGCAAAGAGAGGTTTGTTACCGTCAACTGCGCGGCGCTGACCGATACGCTCTTGGAATCGGAACTATTCGGTCATCGGCGTGGATCGTTCACGGGCGCCGACCGCGACCGCAAGGGTCTTTTCGAGCAGGCCGACAAAGGCACGTTGTTTCTCGATGAGATCGGCGAGATGCCGCTCGCGCTTCAACCGAAGCTGCTGCGTGCGATTCAGTTCGGCGAAGTCCGCCGAGTGGGTGAGGACGTGCCCCGCCACGTCGATGTAAGAATCATCGCGGCGACTCATCGCGACCTGAGCGAACAGATCAAGGCTGGCCGCTTTCGCGAGGACTTGATGTATCGCCTGGATGTCGCGCGCATCCATGTCACTCCGCTCAGGGATCGCCTCGAAGACCTGGGTCTTCTCGTCGATCACTTCCTCGAGCGGCACGCGGAAAAAAGCCACAAGCCGCGAAAGCAAATCGAACCGGCAGCCTTGCGACTCTTTCTTCGACACCAATGGCCCGGCAATGTTCGTGAGCTTGAAAACGAAGTCATCAAGCTCGCCGCGTTTTGCGAGGGAGATGTCATCACAGAGGTCGACCTGCTCGAAAACGCTTCGTTTCTGGAGCGGGCCAAGCGCGTTTCTTCCCCCCAAGCGGTCGGTGACCTTGCGACCCTGGAAGCGGCAGAAATAGACCAGATACGCCAGGCGCTTCGGACTGCGCAGGGCAATCGGACGAAGGCGGCCGAGACGTTAGGGATCGATCGATCCACTCTCTATCGCAAACTCAAGAAGCTCGGCGAGGACTGAGCTGTTGCAGCCTGCAACACCGTCGCGCGGATGCAACGGTCTAGGACGCTCGAACACCCATGTCGAAGTTGGTCAAGTCCCTCATTTCCAAGGGTTTTGCTCTCAGACCATACTCGAATCAGGGTTGGCACAGCCTGTGCTTTAGGTAGTGCTGCGAAGGCGGAAAGGCCCGACAAGGAGCTTGAGGAACGGAAACCCCCGTTGCAAGCCAAGCAACAAAAACAGAGCGCCCAGCCCGATGCCCGGGTCGCCGATGCGACCCACCCCGGACCTCGGCCCCTTGTCGGGATTTATTGACTGGTACACGAAGAACTCCTTTTCCATAGACCTGGTTCAACCGAAGGACCCGCCCCCCCCTGGCGGGTCTTTTCGTTTTGACCGGCTTGCATCGCTATGATCCCGAGCGATGAGTGAACCTGACCACAAGACCACGGCCAACCGGCTATTGATTCGTGCGCCATACCTCGTTCTGACGGTGAGTGTCTTGGTCGCCGCGTTGTCCACGATCTTCCCGGTCAACTCATATGCTCTGCGGTTGGGGTGCGGTCTCGCGTTCGCGGCAGCGATGCTGGGCGGGACGTTTGTAATTGTTCATCGTCGGCGAGCCGCCTGGCGACTGATTTTATTTCTACTTCTCGGGCCCCTGATTCTCTTCGTTTGCCTGACTGATGACTGGCGTGTCGTCAATCCCGACAGCCTACTGGCCAACAACAGCAAGCAGGTCGAGCTCGCTTGGCGCGAACTCCTCGACGAATTGAGTTCGCGCTCGGAAGTCTCTTTCGACCCGCCTCGCGGGGAGCCGCGAGTGGAGGACCAAGCTCGTTTTGGCTGGTCCCAACGTGATCCCGTTTCAGGTGCGGTACTCGAGTGGCGCGGATGGACCACCGACATCGATGCGACCGAGTGGAGTGCATTGGCCCCAACGCAGCCGTCGACGGCCCGAGCCCTGGTGGTGCAACGAGGGCTCGAGACTCGCCTGCTCTTGGCGGTCGCCAGTCCGAAAGGCTTCCTCGTCACAGAACGACAACTCGCTGCCGGGCTCGCCGCTGGTCCGCTTTCGAACGATTTGTCGCCCGCAATCGTGGCCAGGGCGCGTTGGTTCCGCCTCGGTGAAGGGATCGCTCCACCGACGACGGAAGAGGAACAAGTCCCGACCACTCAACGCCTGCTCGTGAACTTGAGGGACCCTTCAGGAACATCGATCGGACGCGTTGCGTTGCTCTATGCTCCGAGCGGGCAAGCGACCGCATGGCGGGCCTACCTCGTGTTGACCGTGGTGCTCGGGATCTGGTCGCTCGCAACCGCGCCATGGTTCTCGCCTCGCTGGACAATTTCGTCCGGCGTGTTGCTCGTGATCTTGTTTTGGCGAAACGTCGCCGTACTTAGTCCCAACCCTTTGGCCGCTGACGGCTTGGTGTTTTGGTTGCCGCTCGGCGTCGCAATTGCGCTTCGCACGACAGCGCGACCTGCAATGTTGCGCGCTCACAGAAGCCGACTCGCGACGCTGCTTGGACTCGTGACGGGCATCGCGCTTTCGATCGGCTTGACGTTGCTAGTTCCAGCCGTAGAACTTGGAGGCCCGGGCGAGCTGACACTCGACGCCTTCTCTTTTGGCGGACGACGCTGGCTGGCAGTACTCATGATCCAGGCTCCGTTGTTGCTGGGGGTGCTTCGCGCCGCCTCGGTATTTCAGTGGAAGCGCCGGGCAATGCTCAGTGGTCTCGCCATGCTTACGGCTCTCTTGGCCATCACGCACATGGTCGCTGGTGAGCGCGCGCTACGCGCACACGTGGAGTCGACCTGGGCACGCGAGCTGGTGCAACGCGAAGAGATCTGGCAAACAGCCATGTCGGATTTGCTGGAGTCAACCGAGCGAACTGAAATCACAGAGCAGGCGCCGCCCAGTGCGATCGACGCCTGGTGGCGTTCGGCGCTCGCCCGTCGTGGCTTGATTTGCGGCGTATGGCGCACATCGATTCAGTTCGGTGTCGAGCAAGTCGATGATGAGTTGCTCACAGGTGTCCCTCAATTGGCGAAACCACCCCAAGGTGGCCTTGGCACTCCTCGTCCCTTTCGCGCCGAAGTTCTAGGCGTTCCGTACGACTTGTCCGTGATGGAGCGACCTCGCAAGACCGGAGGTCGTTGGGTCGTGGCGGTGCTCGATAGTCCTTCGAACATTCCATCCAGACAGCGCCGCGACCCACTGCGGGGATTGCACGCCGAGCGGCTTCCACCCCTGTCTCCGCTCAACGATCCAGATCGGCAACCACAGCTCGTCGCTTTCGATTCCTCAGGCTCGGTCGTGGCTAGCGACGTCGCCGCACCACCGCCAGCGCCTTTGGACGCCCCGGACACACCCCGATGGCGTGTCGTCCCCTTTGCGGGCGGCAGTGCTGCGTTACTCGATACCGCAGACCGTGATGGCGTCGTCAGCGTGATCTTGCCACTGCCAACTTGGCTGGCTCGCGTCGCACTGGTGCTCGGTTGGGTGCTATTGGCCCTGTTCGCCGCACTCGCGATTCGCTTGTTGACATCAGCCTGGGTCGATCCAGCCGCTACCTGGAGTCAGTCGGTTGCCTCGTGGCGCGCGCTTCGTATCAATCTGCGCGCGCAGCTCGGCCTGGCACTGGCACTCGCTGGGTTGATTCCACTGGTAGGACTGGCGATTGCCACCCGCACCGTGACTCGTGCGCAAGCGGAGCAGCGGCTGATTGCCGAGGCCGCCCAACGCGTCGATTTCGGGGCCACGCTGCTCCAGGACTTGCTGGCGCTTCGAACCGAAGACTCAGCTGCAGGAGAAGACCGCACAGACAACATACCGATCGATCGCGAGACAGCGTCTTGGCTGGCGCGCACGCTCGGGGAGGATCTGTTCATCTGGCGAGACGGCCGGCTGCTGGCGACCAACCGCGACGATCTCGTGCGCGCTGGGCGCTGGCCTGCACGCATGGATGGTGAGTTGTGGCGGCGATTTGCAGAGGGCGGTCAAGCGCTTTGGATCGAACGGCGTTTACCATCAGCCGCAGCGTTCGAACTCCCGTCGACGATTGCGCATGGCATCTATCGCGAACCTCGGGGACGCGCCGGCGTGCTGAGTCTGCCACTCGGACAAGGCGGGCGACGACCCTCGGAAAGTCTGGTCGATGTCGATCGCGCGCTGTTGGTGAGCACGGCGTTGCTACTCGGATTGGCTGCGCTGGCCGTGATCCCGGCGACGCGCCGTCTCACCGCACCGCTTACCGAGTTGAGGACGGCAACGCAACGTCTCGCAGAGGGTGACTTCGCCACCACTGTCCCCGAAACAGGGTTCGAAGAGACTCGCGCTTTGGCACGCGCTTTCCGCGAAATGGCGGCCAGCCTCGGGCGTCAACAGCGGGCATTGCGGGCACGGGCCGCCGCCATCGAGGCGCTCATCACGAGCATCCCTGTCGCCGTGATTGCGACTCGCGATGACGGTACCGTCGCCGCCACCAACCCAAGGGCCGTGGCGATCCTCGACGTTGGGCCCGATCGTACCTTCGCGCCTGCCGACGGAATCTTGGGCGACGCGGTGCGACGAGCGGTGCAGCAACGCGGGCCCACGAGCGAGATCGCCAGCCCTGTCGACACGAGTGGACCGCGCCACTTTCGAGTCACCGGACTGGATCTGCCGCAGAGCGATGAGAGCGGTGATGCGACGCGGCTGGTGATTCTCGAAGACTTGACGGATACGGTTCGAAGTGAACGACTCGTGGCGTGGGCCGAAATGGCACGCCGGGTCGCCCACGAGATCAAGAATCCGCTCACGCCGATCTCGCTGATGGTCGATCACGTGCGCCGGCTCGCCTCGCGCAATGATCCCGACTTCCCACAAGTGCTGATCCGCTGCCTCGATACGATCGCGGAACAAGTGCGTGTGTTGCGGGATACCTCGCGAGAGTTCTCCGACTACGCACGACTGTTGATTGCGCGCCCCGAACGTGTCGACATTTCGGAGGCGATCGAAGGTTGGCTGAAACCTTACCGGCTCGCGCCCCCAGGCGAGCTGCGTTTCGAGTGGCACGCACCGGCAGGACCCGCTCTGGTGGTCGTCGACCCGCGACTACTCCGGCGCGCCGTCATCAACCTGGTGGAGAACGCCGTGGCCGCCGCGGGGGATCGTGGCCAGGTCTGCGTTCGACTTCATGCCAGAGGCGACGAGTGGGTCGTGGATGTCGAGGATGACGGCCCCGGAATCGATCCACGCAAGCTGGAGCAGTTGTTCGAACCGGATGTGACGACGCGCGAGACCGGGTCCGGTCTCGGTCTTCCCATCGTGCGTGAGGCAGTTGAAGCGTTGGGCGGACGGCTCGACGTCAACTCTGAACCTGGAAAGGGCACCCGGTTCTCAGTCAGCCTCCCAGGGGGATGACTTTTTCGCCGCGTTGCCCTATCAATGCGAGCGTGAACGGACAAATCAGAAAGTCGTGCTTCTTGTCGCTTCTCGCGCTGTGTCTCTCCGGATGCGAGGGCTGTCGTAACAAGGCCAACCCGAATCAACCTGCGGCTCAGCGAGGCGGAACACTCGTCGTGGGTCTCAAGGCCGAACCCGACTCGCCAAATGTTTATTTGGGCAAGCTCGCGGAATCGGCTTGGGTGGCCAATCGGACGCTTCCGAGACTGGCACGCGATATCCCGCCGGGGAGCGGAGAGGCCGCAGGGTTCAAGCCGGAGTTGGCCGACCGTTGGGAATGGCAGGACGACGGCCGCACTCTCACCTTCACGTTGCACCCCAAGGGCAGCTGGTCCAACGGGCAACCGATCACGTGCGAGGACGTGCAGTTCACGTGGAGGGCACAGACAAGCCCCGAGTTGGCCTGGCGCATGGCCTCGCTGAAGCGTCACATCACCGCTGTCGAATGCCCTGGCCCGCTCACCGCGGTATTCCGGTTCGACACCGCATATCCCACCGCCCTCATGGATGCCAACGATCTGAACATCCTCCCCTCCTCACTCGCGTCGATTCCGTTCGCGGCGTGGCGTCAGACCGATTGGGCCACGCAGTTGCCCGCAGGCGGCGCGTTCAAACTCGAACGCAGAACGGCCGGATCGGAGTGGGTGTTGGCGCGTCACGACGGTTGGCAAGGGGCACCCGAGCAACCGCTTTTGGACCGGATCGTTCTGCGGCCATTGCCCGATTACTCGGCGCGCTTGAACGCATTCTTGTCGGGCGATCTGCATATTGCCGATCAGATTCAACCCGTCGACTTGCCGCAGATCGCCCAAAAACCGGAGTTGAAAGTCGAGCGGCGCACCGGTTGGAGCTACACCTACATCGGATGGAACACCGTCGACTCCGCGGCGTACGCGGACTACCGCAAGCGAATCGAGGCAGCCTGTGCGGGCGCCGAGAGTTGCCCCGAGGATCCCGCCACCCTCTCAGCCTTGGCGGTGGCTCATCCGCATCCGCTGCTGGGCGATCCCCGCGTGCGACAGGCACTCACGCTCGGGATCGATCGCAACTCGATCGTGGATACGCTCTTGACAGGAGAAGGCGAAGTCCCAGCCACGCCAATCCTCGCACCACTCCCAGAACATGATTCTCAGTTGGCTCCGCCTCCGTTCGATACCAAGCGAGCGCTCGCCTTGTTGAAAGAGGCTGGGTTTAGCGATAGCGACGGCGATGGAACACTCGACAAGGGCGGCCGTCCGTTCGCGCTCAACCTTTTGGTGCAAGCCGGCACAGCTCTGCGGCGGCAAGCCTCCGAGCTGATTCAGCGCGATCTGTCCAAGCTCGGAATTGCCGTGACGATTACGCCGGTCGAAAACTCGTCGTTCTTTCAGACCGTTGGGCGACGCGAGATGGATGCATGGATCGGAGGATGGGTCGCCCCGACTCGCGTCGATATGACGGAGATGTTGCACGTCAACGCCGCGGCTCGCGAGGGTAACAACTTCGGCACGTGGATTCATGCCGAAGCCGATGGCTTGGCACTGCAAGCTCGTGACACCCGCGATGATGCGGCGCGAGCGGTGCTGTGGCATCGCTGGGAGCGTTTGTTCGCCACTGAGCAGCCGTACACGTTGCTCTTCCGGCCGCGCTATTTGGTAGGAGTGCGGCGCGACGTGCACGGCACCGAGACGCTGCTCTCCACCGATATTCTCAATGGTGTGGAGACGTGGTGGCTCTCGCCCCGTTAGGCCTCGCACTCGCGCGGCGGGCGGCCGGCGCAATCGCCACGCTGTTGTTGCTGGCGACACTCTCGTTCGCGTTGTTGGGGGCGGCGCCCGTCGATTTGTCCGCGAGCGATGATCCGCGCTTGTCTGTCGCTGACAAAGCTCGTCAGCGGGCCGCGCTAGGTCTCGACGGGAGTCTGCCTGAGCGCTACGTGGACTATGTTTCGCACGCGCTGCGCGGCGATTTCGGCGTTTCGATCCAACATGCCCGTCCCGTGCTCGAGCTGGTTGGTGAGCGGCTCCTTCCCAGTGTCTGGCTCGGCGGGAGCGCTGTCATGATCGCCTTCTCACTGGGCTGGCTGCTTGGGACACGCGCCGCGCTCCGCCCACGCGGATGGGCTCGCCGGATTGTCGATCGCTGCTTGCCGGTGCTGGACGCACTGCCTCCGTTCTGGCTTGGATTGATGGGGCTCTTGGTATTCGCCAACTGGCTCGACTGGTTGCCGAGCGGCGGACTGTCCGATGCGATGCGTCCCGATGACATCTGGAATCGCCTGCATCACATTCTGTTGCCTGCGCTGACGTTGGGGGTGCCAGCCTCCGCCGTGGTTGCGCGACATCATGTCGCCGCGCTCGAGCGCGAGATGTCCGCGCCGAGCACACGTGCTCTGCGCTGCTTGGGTGTCAGCGAGCGGCGGGTCGTGCGCCGCGCACTGCAGCGCGCCATGCACCCTTCACTGGTGTTGTTGGGACTGTCGCTGCCCGCGTTGGCGGGAGGTACCGCCGTGGTCGAAGCGGTCTTCGCCTGGCCAGGACTTGGCCAATTGCAAATCGAGGCGTTGCTGAGTCGCGACCTGCCCTTGGCGATTGGCGGTTTGTTGGTCCTAGCCGTCGCTGTACTACTCGGAGGCGCGCTCAGTGAGGCGATGGCCGTTTGGCTCGATCCCCGCTGGCGAGAACAAGGAGTCGACGCGTGAGCCGGCGGTACCGTTGGCGCTGGGCCGTCGGCGTCGCCCTCGTGGTCATGTTGCTCTCGCTCGCCATCCAGACTCCCGAAGTCGCGTTGCGCGGTCTCGATCCTGCCGCGCTGACGTTGTTGCCTCCGCTGAGCCGAGTACCCGCGTTCGTAGCGGTCGATGGAACGTTGTTGCCGATTGCCGGGAGTGATCCGTCCCGCCCAGGAGTAGTCCTCCACGATCAAGAGGTGGGCACCGACAGCGTTTCGTACCGGCGTGGTCCCCGTCGCGTCACGATCGCGCGGGACCAACTGCAGCTCGGTTCAGATGGGCTGCCAAGGCATGAACAGTTGTTCTTCTGGCTGGGGACGGACGTTCAAGGACGAGGTCTGTTGCGGCGAATGATCTACGGCGCGAGGACTTCGTTGCTGGTCGCCACCTCCGGGATCCTGGGCGCTGCGCTGCTCGCCGTGATCGCCGGACTGGTCGGGGCGGTCGCCCCGCGATGGATTTCGCTGACGGCGCGCCGTTGTGGGGACGCTATGCTCGCCGTGCCGTTGCTGCTCGTGGCACTCGCGCTGTCGTCGGTGTTGCGTCCTGGACCGGCAGGGATCGCTGCCATCCTGGCCGCTACCGGCTGGCCAGCGATGGCTCGCCTGATACGCGCCGAGATTGTCTCGATCACAACCTCGGATCTTTGGACCGCCGCGCTGGCTTCGGGTGCTTCTCGAGTACGAGCCGCCTGGCATCATCTCTTGCCTCATGCGCTGGGGGTTCTGATCGTTGCGGTCGGTATGAGACTCGGCGGATTCCTGCTCTTGGAATCATCCTTGTCATTCATTGGTTTTGGCGTCGCACCGCCGGAGCCTTCGTGGGGTAACATCCTCGCCGACGGCCGCGGCGTGTTGTTTCGCGCGTGGTGGGTTGCGACGTTTCCGGGACTCTCGATCGGCCTAGCGGTACTGGCTGCGAACGCAGTCGCCGACAGGTTGCGCGGCGAGTTGAACCCTTCCGGTTCCTAGCGGCACCTCGAGCATCGCGCGTCTCGCCGTTCCTGAGGGAAGGCTCGAGGTTCTGTGGTTCTCGATCAGTTTGTCGATAATGCCAGGCGGTATCGAATCCTCAACGAATTGGGGAGCGGCGGATACGCGCGTGTGTTTCTTTGCCGCGATCGAATCCAGCGTGACTTGTGCGCTGTGAAGGTTGCCAACCGGCTTGGCGACGAATCGTTGTTGCGCGAGGCTCGCGGCCTGCGATTTCTCTCGCATCCCGGCGTCGTGCGCGTGCGCGAGGTCGGCGAGGATGCCCGTGGCCGCCTGTTCTTGGTGATGGACTATCTCGAGGGTCCAACGCTCTTCGATTTCCTCGATTTCCACCGCAAGCTTCCAGCCTTCGTGGCGTCACAACTGACCTTCGAAATCGCCGACGCTCTCGAAATCATCCATCGCGAGGGGCTGGTCCACCGCGATCTCACGCCGACCAACATCATCCTCGATCGCCGCAGCCGGCGGCCGATCTTGTGCGATTTCGGAATCGCCCACGACCTCGGATTTTCGACGCAAACGGGCACGCGCGCCGGGACGCTCGCCTACATGCCACCCGAGCAGATGCGCGGCAAATCGACGGCACGTACCGATGTGTTCGCGCTGGGTGTGGTGCTGCACGAGATGCTCACCGGAATCACACCATGGGGCGATGCCAAGACCGCGATCATCGCTTATCGAATCCTGCGCTTGAATCGCCGGGCTCTGCTGCGACAGCTCAGCGGCGTACCGGAAGGACTCCGGCCGGTGCTGCTGCGCGCGCTGGCGCGCGACCCGCGCGAGCGGTTCCCATCAATGGAGGCGTTCAAGCGCGCACTCGAAGAGGCGCGGGTCCCCAAACGCGGACGCGATCTAGAACGATTGATGGACGCGTACTACGACATTCGCCGCGTGTGTGCAACCTGCGGGAGCGATCTCATCACCCACATGCGCTACTGCCCGGAGTGCGCTGACGGCAAGAAGCTCATTTGGTCCGACCGCTTGCCTGGACGGTGTCCACGGTGTCTTTGGGAACGCAGCCCAGTCTGGAAGTTTTGCGGCTGGTGCGGCACCGAGTTCTCGCGTTTTCGAGAAGGCAAAGACCCCGCGGAGTGTCGAGGGAAGTGCCCGAGTTGCCGCAAGGGCGTGCCGATTTACGCGCGGTTTTGTCCGCATTGCCGCGAGCGGCTGTCGTGGGATGTCGAATTCAAAGTCCCTTGTCCGAAGTGCAGTTGGGGGGTTTCACCCAAGTGGCGCGGTTGTGCCTGGTGTGGCCGCAAACTGGTGCGACGTCCGCGCGCTTCAGTGGGCGAAGCAGACACCAAGCCGCCGTAAGCGCGCTCACCCGCTAGCGCAGCAGTTGCTTATTGACCCTCGCGACCACTGCTATGGCCTCTTCCAGCTTGTCCATGTCGCAGATTCCGGGAACGAACCAAATCGCCTCGCCCATCACCACCGCGTAGGGTCGTGTCAATCGCAGAGTCGCTTCCAAGCCTGTCGAGTGATCGGGTGCTTCGAGCAACACGCGCGCCTTGCGAGCGAAGCGTTCGACGCGGGTGATGTCGTGTGGCATGGGATGGTTGTGGCGCAAGACGAGCCACAAGCCGTCCAAGTCCCCTGGAACAAGGTCGAGCTCTTCGATATCGGGCGGCACGATCGCAATGTGAGAGCCGGCGCCAGGCGGCCGCTCGTCCTCGAAGACGGTAACCGCAATCGAGAAACCACAGGGCAACGCAACTCCCGCGGCAACGATCGCCAATCGAGCCACGAGCGGTGGGAGTGCTGCCGCAATGAGTCCGGCTCGATCGTTGTCGACCGCCAGCGGGCCGTCACCACCGACCTGGACGACGACACCGTCGACTCCCAGCGCGCCCGCTTCCAGCGCTTGACGCGGGTCGGTGAGGCCGTGAACGAGAGTCTTGATCAAGCCAGGCATGCGGCGATTGTCGCCGCGACGGCGCGCGCGATCAACGCACGGCGAATTTCACGAAAACCGGTTGTTCCAGTTCCTTGGTGTTGAGCCACAACTCGAACTTACGCCCCAGAATCGAACCCTCCGGATGCGGAAAATAGACGATGTCATAGGTCCAACTCTGCTTGGGCAGTTCGGTATGTTCTTGCAGCAGACCACGCTGCTCGAACCTGCGTTCGGTGACCGGAATCGGAAAGAACACGGTTCTAAGAAACGTGTGCGCCGTGAAGCGGTTGGAAAGCACGCCAAAGAAATACTCGCTCTGCCGGTAGTCATGAATCGCCAAAGCACCAATTTTTCGGCCCTCTGGCACGCTCGCCAACGCGTAACGTCGCCCTTGATCATCGATCAGGGTGAGCGACTCGCGCGTCAGCGTCAGCCGCGGCAGACCATTGTTGGCGATCACGATCGCCACCGGAATCACCGGCTGCTTGTCGCGATTGCGCAGCGCCTCGGTATCGGCAGCCAGCGTGACCAGCTTGCCTTCTTCGAGATAGGCGAAGCGAGTCAGGCGCGGGTTGAGCCCTTCTTCTTGAGGCAAACTCGAACCCGAGGTGGCGCAACCGGACGCTAGCGTGAGAGCAAGTCCAAGCGAGGCAACAACCGCGGCGCGGAACGGGAACCGTAGCAGCATGTAAACCTCCTGCAAACGCCAACCCGCGTCAGGCTGCGAGTCGAGGGAAGAATCGAAGTCGAGCCCTATCAACGCCGTGATCCTACACCGGCCCACCCGGCACTGCTGGCGAACGCGTCGGATTGCCGCCGCCCCGGCTCCGCACTCACATCAGTGAGTGCGGATCGATATCGATCACCAGCCAACCCGGCAGCGCACCGTCTTTTCCAGTCAATTGGTGCACCGCCTTGCGGATCGCATCGCCAACCCGCGCGCGGCGGCGAGCGCGCACCAGAATTTGAACGCGCCAATGATCGCGCAGGCGAGCGAGCGGGGCCGCCGTTGGGCCGAGCACCGCCACCAGTCCATCGCCGGCCGCGCGAATCGATTCCGCAAGCACGTTGGCTCGCTCGAAGGCACGCGCCTGGTCGGTGTCGCGGACCAACACCAACCCCAAGGCCGCCGAGGGCGGATAACGCAACAACTCGCGCGCGGCCGACTCGCGCGCCGCGAACGGTTCGTACGCCTGGGTCAAGGCTGCTTGCAGCGCAGGATGATCCGGCATGAAGGCTTGCACGATGGTTCTGCCCGGCAGCTCACCGCGGCCGGCGCGGCCAGCCACCTGCGTCAAGAGCTGGAAGGTGCGCTCGGCCGCGCGGAAGTCGGGCATGTGCAACGCGGCATCGGCCGACAGCACTCCAACCAACGTCACGCGCGGAAAGTGATGCCCTTTCGCAATCATTTGTGTACCGACCAGAACCTGCAGTTCTCCGCGCGCGAAACCTTCGAGTGTGTCCGTCAACTTTCTTTGGTTGCGTACGGTGTCTCGATCGAGCCGGGCGATCGCGATGCCGGGCAGCACCTGTGTCAGTTCCTCTTCGGCGCGCTGAGTGCCGCTGCCGACATCGGCCAAATGGGGTGACCCGCAGGTTGAACATTTCGCGGGACGAGCTCGCTGATGGCCGCAGTAGTGGCAACGCAGCCGCTCCCCCACGCGATGCCACGTCAGGCTGATCGAACATGAGGGGCAGCCTTCCGCCAGCCCGCAGCCGCGGCACATCACCGCCCGCGTGTAGCCACGACGATTGAGCAGGACAATCGCTTGTTCACCGCGCGCCGTCGTCTGAAGCAGCGCCTCGATCAATTCGCGCGACAGCGCAAGCTCGCGTTTGGTGGTTTGAAACTCTTTCCGCATGTCGACCAACTGCACGCTTGCCATCTGACCGCCGCTCACACGATCGGGCAACGTCAACAGTTCGGCTTTGCTCTGCTTGGCCATCGACCATGATTCGAGGGAGGGCGTGGCCGAACCCAACACCACCGCCGCTTGTGCCTCGCGACCACGGACCAGGGCCAGATCGCGCGCGTGATAGCGCGGCGATTCTTCCTGCTTGAAGCCGGCATCGTGCTCCTCGTCGACCACGATCAACCCCGGCCGCTCCAACGGCGCAAACACGGCGGAGCGCGCTCCGACCACCAAACTTGCGTGACCTTGGCGCGCGCGCTCCCAGGCCGCGAATCGTTGCTTGTTGGTCAACCCCGAATGCAGCACGACCACGTCGTCACCAAAGCGTGCGGTGAGTGCGTGGCTCAGTCCGGGCGTGAGTCCAATTTCAGGCACGAGGAACAACGCCGTGCGCCCGCGCATCCGTGCGATTTCCGCGGCTCGCAAGTAAACCTCGGTCTTGCCCGAGCCTGTCACCCCGTACAACACGAACGGCGTGAACTCACCTTGCTCGAGCGCAATCGCGATACGCTCCACGGCAAGCCGTTGAGCGGCGCTCAACTGTGCCGGTCGCGAAACAGGAAACTCTGCCACGGGCGCAGCACTGTGTGGCAGTTCTTCCTCGTCCGCGTCGAGTAACCCGCGCTGGATCAGCGCCGCGATCGCCGCGTGCGATGCTTTGGCGGCACGCGCGAGGTCAGCCGGCGTGATCGTCATGCCACCCATCGCGTGCTCCAGGGCGCGACGTTGAGCCGGCATCCGATCCAGCTCGGCGAGCACGGCCTGAGGCTGAGCCAAGGCTCTCGCCGAGACGCGCACGACGCGACGAAGCGTGGGAGCACCGCGTGAGACGTCGTCATCGACGTCGTTTGGTGAGAGCGCCGCGGGTAGCGCCGCGCGTGCCGCGTCACCAATCGGCGCGACGTAGTATTCGGCAACCCACTGCACCGTCGCCAACACATCGGACGGAAGTGCGGGCAGCCCGGGTGGGTCGAGCACGGCGAGCAGGTCTTTGGTTACGATCTCGGCACCGGGCGGTTCTGCAACGCGTATCACGATGCCGATCACGCGCCGGTTCCCCAGCGGCACACGGACCCGGGCCCCGGGCATCGCGGCGCCTACGAGTGCGTCGGGAACACGATAGGTCAGCGCCGTGAGCAACGGTGCGGGGACCGCAACCTCGACAAAGACCGCGGCGGCTTGACTCATACAGATCGATTCGAGTTCACGCGGACGTATCGCCGCCGAGCCCCGCTCGAGCCAGCGCAGCTTCGATCAACGTTGCGTCGGCCGATTCGGGGAGCGTGACCTGCAACGCCGGCTCACTCTTCATCGCTTCCCGGATGGCGAACAGCGCGCCCGGGTTTCGAGCCCAGGCACGGCGCGCGACACCGTTGGCAACGTCCCATCCGAGCATCGAGTGCGCACGATCGGCCGCCTGTTGCGTGCCATCGAGCAACAAACCGAAGCCGCCGTTGATGACCTTGCCCCACCCGACCCCGCCGCCGTTATGCAAACTGACCCAGGTCGCGCCGCGAAAGGCATCGCCGATCACGTTCTGCACCGCCATGTCGGCGGTGAAGCGCGAGCCATCGCGAATGTTGGCTGTTTCACGCCATGGCGAGTCGGTGCCGCTGACGTCGTGATGATCACGGCCCAAGACGATCGGACCATGCACGACACCGCGAGCGATCGCTGTATTGAAGGCCGCGGCCAGCAGTCGACGCCCTTGGCGATCGGCGTAGAGGATCCGCGCCTGGCTTCCCACGACCATTCGATGGGAGCCAGCTTCCTCGATCCAACGCAAGTTATCGAGCATCTGTTGTTTGATTTCCTGAGGAGCAACGGCCGCTTGTGTTGCGATGACATCGGCCGCAATCGAGTCGGTTGTTTCCAGATCGCGAGGATCGCCCGAGCAACAAACCCAACGAAACGGACCGAAGCCGTAGTCGAAACACATCGGGCCCATGATGTCTTCGACATAACTTGGGTAGCGAAACTCACCGTTGGGCAGTGAGACCTCGGCTCCGGCGCGCTGAGCTTCGACCAAGAACGCATTGCCGTAGTCCCAAAAGTACAGACCGCGTTTCGCAAGCGTATTGATGGCGCTGACCTGACGGCGCAGCGACGCATCGACCGCCTCGCGAAACCCGGCGGGATCGTCTTTCATCATGCGTCGCGCCATTTCCAACGACAGACCGGCTGGGTAGTAGCCGCCTTGGAATGGATTGTGAAGTGATGTTTGATCGGAACCGAGATCGATCGGCAGACCTTCGCGCGCCAGTCGCTCCCACAAATCAACCACGTTACCGAGGTAGCCCAACGAGAGCGGTTGCTTGTCGCGAACCGCACGCTCGACGCGGCTGAGCACCTTGTCGAGATCGCTCTCGGCCTCCATCAACCAACCTTGATCCATACGTCGCTTGAGGGGAGCCGGATTGATCTCGGCCACCACGCCCACAGCGCCGGCGATCGTGGCCGCTTTGGCTTGCGCCCCGCTCATTCCGCCCAAACCGGAGGTGACGAAGACGCGGCCATGCAGTCCGGCGTCGCCCTTCAAGTTGAGATAAAGACGCGCCGCCCCCAACAACGTAAGGGTGGTGCCGTGCACGATTCCCTGCGGCCCGATGTACATGTAGCTGCCGGCGGTCATTTGGCCGTAGAGCGTGACGCCTTGAGCGCGGCCGCGCGCGTACTCGTCGAGGGTCGAGTATTCGGGCACCATCATTCCGTTGGTGACCACGACACGTGGCGCCTCCGGATGGGATGGAAACAGGCCGAGCGGATGACCGGAGTACATCACGAGCGTCTGCTCGTCGGTCATCTCGGCCAAGTACCTCATCGTCAACCGGTACTGCACCCAATTGCCGAACACGGCGCCGTTGCCGCCGTAGGTAATGAGTTCCTCTGGGAACTGCGCTACCTGCGGGTCGAGGTTGTTCTGGATCATCAACATCAGGGCCGCTGCCTGCCGGCTTCGCGCCGGATAGTGGTCGATCGGACGGGCGTACAGCGCGTGCTGCGGCCGGAAACGGTGCATGAAGATCTGACCATGCTGGGCCAGTTCGCGCGCGAACTCGGTGGCGAGCACGCCGTGCCAGGCCCGCGGGAGATAGCGCAGCGCATTGGCAACAGCGAGAGCGCGCTCGCTCTGCGTGAGCCGGGGGTTTTGGGGTGGTGCGTGATCGAGCGTTGGATCGAGCGCGCGCATCGAGGGCAACTGGGCCGGGATCCCGTCGAGCAGTTCGCGGCGAAACGAGGCGAGATCTTCAGCGGGGGTCGGTTTGCGATCGGCCATGACGACATTGTAGAGGGGCTCGCGTTGCCGACGCCGCATTACGCGAAAAAGGGGCCTTAGCCGGCAACACTGAGCCTTTCCTCAATGCTTCCCCGCCTATTCAGCGAGCGACTTGCATACGTATCCCGTGGACGAAGCTGCGCTCGCGCGTTAGTTCGAGACCCGGACCGCCGAAGTACCGCATGTAGCGCTGAACCGCGACACCCCGCGGAAACTCCAGGCGATCGGTCAACACCCAGAATCTCAACTCTCGATGCTACGTTTCTGCCCGCTCGCGATTCGCTCCGCACTACATCGCTGGCTTTGCCAACAATGCGGATCCCAGGGTCCGTGGGGACTGCCTGCGCGCCCCGCCGCGCGTGGCACTACCTGTTGCAATTCGGGGCTGGCTTCAGGTGGAGTTCGCGCCTTCTTTTTGACTTGGTCCGGGCCGCCGGCTCGGGTAGACTGCCGCTGTGCAAGGGACATCGCAAAGATATTTGACTGTCCTGGCGCTCGCGGCGCTTGCCCACGGTTGGATCGTCGGTGCAGTAGTCTCTCTAATTCTTGCTCACGATCATGTTCAAGACCGGGAACGGATCGAGATCACGCTCGTTGAGGTGGTTCTCCACGGACACCATCACGATCACCCCACCCCGAAACACCATCACTTGCTCGTGGCCGAGAAGCCGACATCGCACTATCTCAGGCGATCGGCCTTGGCGTCAGAGCAGCATTCGGGAATGCTCCTGGATCTCCCGGCTACTGCGACACTCCTGTGTGCCTGCCGCCGCGAGACAACGCTTTGTGGGCCAAGCCCGCCTGCCGTGAGTTACGCGTCTGTCGTGCTTCGGATCTGATCAACCCTCAATCGGTCAATCGACGATCGGCGCTCCACGGAGTGTCGCCGGACTCGTACTAGTGTGCGGTGGTGTGCGCCACCCCGGGGGCTATCATGCAGGCAGCAGTCACTGGAGATGGGATCATCGGGTTCAAACAGACGGTTTGTTGTCTGTTGCTGATGTTGGTAGGCGTTTCACTCTGCGCCGCGGGTAATGCGGCAAGTACAGCCGCTGGCTCAACCATCGAGTCGCTCGTCGCAGAAGTGGTTGCGAGCAATTCCGAACTCGAGTTCTACGCCGCCGAGATAGCCGCGGCCCGGGCGGGACAACGGGCTGCCGGGCTGTTCGACGATCCAGAACTCGTGGCTGAGGTCGGGCGCAAGCAAACCGCAGCGCTCAACGGGACGACCTTCGGCGATGGGACGGTCTGGTCTGTCTCGCTCAGGCAGACGTTCGAGTGGCCGGGGCGATTGGGTCTGAGAAAATCGATCGCAAACAGCGATGTCAATCTCGCTGAACTCGGCCTCGCACAGTTTCGCGACGCACTCGCCGCCCGCGCGCGACTACTAGGTTATGACCTTGTCGCATCGCAAGAGCGAGCCGCTGCGACCCGCGAGGTCGCCAATCGCTTTGCGGCCTTGCTTGATGTGCTCACGCAGCGCGATCCCGCCGGGCTGACCCCGCTGTTGGAGGTCCGCATCATTGAGGCCACCGTGCTCACGCTCCAACGCCGCGCGGCAGCGGCGGAACTGTCCATCGGCACTGCCATGCTCGAACTGAATCAACTGCGCGGCATGCCCGCTCGAACGCCGATCCACATCGACTCTGCGGAACTTGTGTTTCGACCTGCCGAATCGCTGGACGCACTACTCGACCTCGCGCGGTCGAACAACTTCGAGCTGCGGGTACGCCTGGTCGAGTTGAAGCAGCAAGGATTCCGGGTCGACCTGACGAAGAACGAGCGCTACCCGTCGTTCAGCGTCGCACCTTTCTATTCGCAGCAACACGCGGCGGACAGCGAGCGCATCATCGGACTAGGCATCTCCGTCCCCCTACCACTGAGGAAACGAAACGCGATGAACGTCGCCGTCAGCCAAGCTCGTCAGCAACAGGCCCAGGCGATGGTCTCCGTCGCGCAACGTGAGCTGGAGCGTAAGTTGGCCGCGAGCGCGCTTGCCTACGAAAGCAAACTCGCCGAAATGGCGAAGTGGCACGCCGATTCGTTAGAACAGTTTCGACAAGCCGCCGCGCTCGCTGATCGGCACTACCGTCTCGGCGCAGTCGCGGTGACGACCTACGTCGAGTTGCAAAAGCAGTACCTCGAAGCGGTCGAGGCGTTAGTGGAAACAAAGCGCGAAGCGTTGGTGGTCGCCAGTGAACTCGAGCTGCTCACTGGGCTCGCGACGCCGCTCGTCACGCTGAAACCGGCGAGGGATTGAGCGATGATCGCGCGCATCCTCGAGTTCTCGCTCCGTCAACGCCCTTTCGTTCTTCTAAGCGCCGCTGCACTACTCGCTGCGGGATTGTGGTCGGCGTTCCATCTGCCGATCGACGCTGTACCGGACATCACAGGGGTTCAGGTTCAAATTAACACCGAGGTTGCGGCGCTTGCCGCAGAGGAATCGGAGCGACTCGTCACCCAGCCGATCGAGCTCGAACTGGCTGGCCTACCTGGCGTAGAGGAGATGCGTTCGATCACTAAGTTCGGACTGTCACAAGTCACGCTCCAATTCAAGGACGGTACCGACATCTATCGCGCCCGCCAACTTGCCTCGGAGCGGCTGCAGGGCGTGCTGGAACGACTGCCGGCCGGCGCGTTCCCGAAGCTTGCCCCCATCAGCACGGGACTCGGCGAGATCTTGTACTACAGCGTCGACTACCGCGACGACGCTACGGACAAGCCAGCCACGGAACTCGAGCAGCTGATCGCGCTGAGTGAACTGCAGCAGTTCGTCATCAAGCCGCTGCTTCGCACAGTCCCTGGTATCGCCGAAGTCAACGAGACGGGCGGCTACGAGAGGCAGTACGTCATAGAGCCCAAGCCGGAAGCGCTGGCAGCAATGAATCTGACCTTCAGTGAACTCGCCGAGCTGATTGCACAGAACGTCGAGAACGCGGGTGGCGGCATCATCAACCGCGCTGGCCAACAACTCACCATTCGCGCGCTCAGTCGGGTGCAATCTGTCGACGACATCGCTTCCTTGCCGCTCAAGTTCGGTGCTGGAGTCAAACCGCTGCTCGTCAAGGACGTTGCTGAGGTAACCTCGGGCACCAAGTTCCGGACCGGCGCAGCGACACTCGACGGCAAGGAAACCGTGATTGGCATCACCATGATGCTCGCGGGCGAGAACAGCCGAGAGGTTGCGGAACGCGTGAAGTCACGGCTCGCGGAGATCCAGACCAAACTCCCGAGTGGCGTGCAGATCACGATTCAATACGATCGCTCGTTACTCATCGGCCGCACGATCGCCACCGTCGAAAAAAACCTGTTCGAAGGTGCAGTTCTGGTCGTGGGAGTACTACTGCTCCTACTCGGAAATTGGCGCGCGGCGTTGATCGTCTCCGCTGCAATTCCGCTATCGTTTCTTTTCGCACTCACCGGGATGAGGTACTTCGGAATCTCCGGCAACCTGATGAGCCTTGGCGCTGTCGATTTTGGCTTGATCATCGATGGCGCAGTTGTGATCGTGGAAAATATCGTGAGGCAGCTTGGCCTACGGCAACAACAGCTTGGCCGGTCCCTCACGGCGGAGGAACGCTCACACGCGGTGCTTGCCGCAAGTAGACAGGTGGGGACGCCAATGTTCTTCGGCGTCGTGATCATCGCTGTGGTGTATGTCCCGCTCCTCGCGCTCACGGGAATCGAGGGAAAGATGTTCCACCCGATGGCGCTCACGGTGATGCTGGCTCTCGGCGGCGCGCTAGTACTCGCGCTCACTCTCATGCCGACGCTGTGCTCCTTCGCGTTGGGCGGGAAAGTTCACGAGGGCGACAACTGGCTCATCCGTTTCGCCAAGCGCCTCTACGAGCCAACGCTGCACGTCGCGCTCAGACTCCGCTGGCTGGTCGTCTGCGTCGCCGTGTTCCTTTTCGTCGGCTCGCTGTGGCTCTTCACACATCTCGGTGCAGAGTTCGTTCCCAAGCTAGACGAAGGCTCCATTACCGCGATGCTGTACAAGCCGGTGGGCATGAGCATGGAGGAATCGCTCCGCACAGACATCGAGGTCGAGAAGCGGCTGCGCGCGGATTTTCCCGAAGTGACCCGCATCTTCTCGCGCATCGGCACATCTGCAATCGCGTCTGACCCAATGCCCCCCAACGAAAGTGACGTTTACGTCTTTTACAAACCACTTGCTGAGTGGCCAAAGACTGCTGGTCGCCCGACAACCAAAGCCGAGTTGCGAGAGCAAATCGAGGCCTCGCTCAAGACAATCAACCCCGACTACGATCTGTTGTTCGCCCAACCGATCGAGATGCGCTTCAACGAGATGCTTGAAGGTACCAAGGCCGAATTGGCCATAAAGGTTTTTGGCACCGACTATGACGTGCTCGAACAAATCGCCGAACAGCTCAAGGGCATCTTGGAAGCAACCCCCGGCGTAGCGCAGGTGGAGCACGAGTCCGAAGGCCGCACGCCACAATTGCAGATGAACGTGAAACGCGACGTACTCCGGCGCTACAACCTTCAGGCGAATGAGGTCAACAAGGCAGTGAGCTCCGCGCTCGCTGGCGACGCTGTCGGGCAACTGGTGAAGGGTAACCGCCGCTTCGATATCGTGGTGCGGATGCCCGAGGAGCTTCGTGCCGACGACGCCGAAATCCAGAAGCTCCCACTGCGCGTCGGTGACAGCGGCTTGGTTCCGCTGGGCAGGGTGGTGGAGTTCACGACACTGAAAAGCGTAGAACCGATACAGCGCGAGGGCGGGCAGCGCCGCGCGGCATTGATGGTCAACCTCGAGACTCGCGACATTGAGGGCTACGTTCGTGCCGCTGAGCGTAGTATCCGCGAGCAAGTCACGCTGCCCGCCGACTACTTTGTGGAATTCGGCGGCCAGTTCCAGAACCTGCAGGAGGCCCGCGCTCGGCTGGCGATTGTGGTGCCGTCTGCGCTCGCACTCATCTTTGTGCTGATCTTCCTCGCCTTCGGCTCGCTGCGGCAGGCGTTGCTTGTCTACTCCGGGATACCACTGGCTGTAACTGGCGGCGTCGCCGCGTTGTGGCTTCGAGGGATGCCATTCAGTATCACTGCTGCGGTTGGCTTCATCGCGCTCACGGGCGTGGCGGTGCTCAACGGGATGGTGCTCGTCAGCTACTTCAATGAACTCCGTGAGCGCGGTAAGTCGGTGCGCGACTCCGTCCTGGAGGGCTCGCTCATCCGCCTGCGCCCCGTGCTGATGACCGCGGCGGTGGCCAGCCTTGGGTTTGTTCCTATGGCGGTAGCGAGTGGCGCAGGCGCGGAGGTTCAGCGACCGCTTGCCACCGTCGTGATCGGAGGCATCTTGAGCTCCACGTTCCTTACGCTCGTCGTGCTGCCGGTGCTCTACGCGTGGGTCGAGCGTGACGCTCATACAACTCGGCGCTGAAACAAGACGCAAGGCCGGATTCGTAGCTGTCGCCTACGCGATGGGAGCCGCAGCGCTCTTCGGCGCGAGCATTCCACTCACGAAGCAATTGCTCCCTTCGGTCACACCGGTGCTGATGGCTGGACTCTTGTATTTTTCCTCCGGTCTCGGCCTGGCCTGTTACCGGCTGGTGCGAAGGGATGCGGCGAAGGCGGAGACACGTCTAATACGCGGCGATCTGCCTTGGCTAACCGCCGCGGTACTTTTCGGAGGAGTAATCGGGCCCTTGCTGCTTACGGTCGGATTGTCCAGAACGCCGGCAGCCAGCGCATCGTTACTGCTCAACCTCGAAGGTGTTTTCACTGTGCTGCTAGCGTGGTTCGTGTTCAAGGAGAACTTCGACCGGCGCATCGCGTGCGGCATGCTGCTGATTACCAGCGGCGCCCTAGCACTCTCATGGCTGGGCGAGCCTGAGCTCGGTGTGCCATGGGGAGCGCTCGCCATCATGGGTGCGTGCCTTGCCTGGGCGGCGGACAACAACCTCACTCGCGAAGTCTCGGCAGCCGACCCAGTGCAAATCGCAATGCTGAAAGGCCTCTGCGCTGGTGCCGTGAATATGGGCCTGGCCCTGGCGCAGGGCGTGCCGCTCCCCTCAATACGCAGCCTAGCTGCCGTTGCTGCAATTGGGATTCTGGGTTTCGGCGTGAGCCTGGTGCTCTTCGTTCTCGCGCTTCGTCACCTGGGCACCGCACGCACGGGTGCCTATTTTTCGCTCGCGCCCTTTCTGGGAGCGGCAGTGTCGATCGTCTTTTTCGAGACCCGGTTGACTGTGGGCTTCCTGCTTGCCGCGCTACTTATGGCGGCAGGAGTGTGGCTCCACCTGACGGAACGCCACGAACACGCACACGTACATGAGTCAGTAGAACATCAGCATCTCCACGTTCATGACGAACATCATCAGCATGAACATGGATCGAACGACACGCCCGGCCAAGCGCACAGTCATCCGCACCGGCATGCGCCTCTGACACACAGCCATCAGCACTATCCGGACTTGCACCATCGCCACAAACACTCGGAGTGAAATTGCCGGAGGGGCGCGAGTTGACCTTCCCTCGAGCCTTGTGGCGGACCCGCACCGGCGGGGATCTCGCCAAGTCGCTAAGAACCTTCGTCAGCCAGTTTGACAGTCGGCATTGGCGTCGGCGTTAGCGCCAAGTCCGACCACTGATCAGAAACTTATTCACGCTGCGAAGGAGAACACCAGGCAAGTTGAAGTTCCTCGACTGCAGTGAGAGTCCGAGCGGCGGCGAACCCAACTCGAGGCCGTGGAATAGGCGACTGACCTTGTCATCTTTCGGGGGCGTCTCGTTCAGTGTCGTTGCTTTGCTCGGCTTCGCTGCGAAGCGAAATCACGAGCCACTAGGGCGACGCTGGTCCGAGCCGGCGCATCACGTCCTGCATGTCGTCCCACACCGGTTTCTTGGCTGCCGGATTGCGGAGCAAGTACGCCGGATGAAAGGTGGCGATCACGGGGATGCCTTGATGCTCGAACCATCGCCCGCGGAGCTTGGTGA
>JANNUT010000098.1:0-21025 GCA_031395565.1 Acidobacteriota bacterium
GCGCAGCAGATCATGAGTTCGCGGCCATCGCCGCTCACCTGCGCGAACATCAGTACGAGGTTCGTGCCGACCACGTGATTGAGCGCCGGCGGCGCGTCGAGTCGATGAACGAATGGCCGGCCTTCGAAGGCGCGCGCCAACAGTGAAGGACCGTCTTGCTCGAATCGTCCGCGTGCATGCAACGTCAGTGCAATGCCACGCACGAACGGCCCGCTATGCGTCATCAGCCGCGGGGCGTCGTCGTTGCCAGTCCAAGCGCGCCAGCATTGGTCGATCTCGGCTTGATGTCGATGCGTGAACGGTTGATAAGCTCTGAGGTTGGTGGCTCGGCGCGGGTGATGTGTCGTGTCCTTGGGCTGCGCTCCGGCACCCGACGACCCTGTGACCGCGAACAATGAAGCGTGAGCACCAGGTGCCGCCAACGCCAGCGGGCGCATCGCGAGCGCAGCCGCGGTCGCAAAGCAACCAGGTATCGCCAAGGCGCGATGACCGCGCAAGGCCTCACCCTCCAAGTCGGCGAGCGCGTACTTGAAGCGCGCCAGTACACCTGGCTCGGGGTGCTCACCGTAGTGCCGCGCATACGCGGCTCGGTCTTGAATTCGAAAGTCAGCCGCGATGTCGATCACGATGCCGCGCGTCGCCGCCAGCAGTTCGCCGGCCAAGCGCGACGACGCCCCGTGCTCCAACGCCAAGAAGACGATGTCGCTCTCAGTCGCCGCCGCCGCCGGCGAGATCGATTCAAACCGCGCGTCGGTGAGCGCGGCGAGATGCGGGTGCACATCGCTCCAAGCACTGCCTGCGGCGCTGCGGCTGATGGCGCGCACCGAGGTGAGGTTCGGGTGCCCCAGCAATAGGCGCAGCAACTCTCCGCCCGCGTAGCCCGCGGCGCCGATCACGACGGCTTTCATGACTTGGTTCTCATGCGGCCCATTTCACTGACGGCTATTCACGGCGGCGAGCGCCGTTTCGATCACATCCACCAGCGACTTCGCATCGTAACGCGCGTTGAACGCCGGCAGCTCCAACTGCTGCGTGATGTACTGCGTGCCGATTTCGTTGTCTGTGGCCGGGCCGGTAATGACGCTGACCTGCAGATGGAATCGATCGCGCATCAACTGCAACGCACCCCATGCACCCACCGGATCGGGCGCGGCCATCACAAAGGCTGCCGCTGCACCACTCAACTCGGCATCCAACAGGATGTCTTGCACACCGTACTCACCCAAGATCCCGTCACCGAGTTCCGCGACGATGACATCAGGCCGCGACTCGACCGCCAGCCGATTCAAGATCCCCTTGGCCACGGGCACGGTCATACCGGCCTTGGTGCTTGCCGCCCCGGCATCGTTGAACGTAAGCGCATACACAGCGCCGGCATCCAGCATCGAAAGCGTGTCGCGCATCAACGCCACGCCGGTGAGTTTCGTCGCAGCCACGCGCTTTCCACGTCGCGTCAACCCACGCACGATCTCGGTGGCCGCCACCGTCTTGCCGGCATTCATGCACGTGCCAGCCACATAAACGACAGGCACGTCGATCTCCAAGCGCTGAGCGGTGGGCACGGTGCCATCTTTGATGTGCGCGGGGCGCCCGATGCGATCGCCGAGTTCCGGAAACGCCAAGATCGCGCCGAGCACTTCGGCCTTCAGCGGTTCGCCCAAGTCGCGATTGATCGACGTGGCAAGGCCGAGCACGCCGCCGAGGTTGAGTACATCGATGACATCCCCCGGTGCCAGCGTGGCAGGCACCACGCCTGCATAGCCGCGCAACGCTCGCCGTTCGCCCAACGTACCGGCGAGAATATCGCCGGCACGCAGCGGCACCATTCGCCCCGACAGATCCTCGACCGTGTTGTAGGTCGACTTGTCGGAGACGATGCGCACCGCAATCACATACCCTTCCTGGCTGACAATCTGAGGACCAAGCGTGGCATCACGGGTCAGTTTCGCGTTCTTGGTAGAACTGGCGATCCGGTCGAGTTTGACGCGCGTGGTGGAAACCATCTCAGCCTCTCTTCGCGGCGAGCAGCGACGGGATCGAGGCAATTCGCGCGTAAGCTCTGGCCTCGTTCCCATCCCACAATCGATTGGTTTCACCGTAGGTGGCGACCTCGTGATCGATCAACGAATGCGGGCTGCGCGTGCCCACCACATGGAAGTGGCCCGGCACCAGCCGCACCCGCGTATCGCCGGTGACGCGTTGCTGCGATGACAAGATCATCGCTTCGATATCGCGCAGCGCCGGGTCGAACCAGTGTCCTTCGTGCAAACGATCGCCGTAGAAACGCGCCAACTGATCCTTCCAGAATGTTTGCCAGCGTGTCAGCACGAGCTTTTCGAGTTCGCGGTGTGCGTAGATCAACAACAGCGCGGCACCGGCTTCGAATCCGATTCGCCCCTTGATACCGAGCGCGGTTTCGCCGAGGTGAATGTTCTTGCCCACGCCGTATTCGGTGGCCAACGCACCGAGCCGTTCGACCAGCAACGGGCCCGGCATCCGTTCTCCATTCAAGCCGGTCGGCAGCCCTTGCTCCCAACTGATCGTGAGTTCGTGCGCGGGCAGTGACATGTCTGGCGGGTCGAGCCAGGTTTCAGGCGGGCCCGCCCAAGGATCGTGCGTCCAGCCGCCACCCAGCGTCGTGCCCCACAGCCCCTCGTTGACCGAATAGGTTACCGAGCGTGCCGGTACCGGCAGTCCGCGTTCACGCAAGAAGGCAATCGTGACGTCGCGCGGCAACGAACCGTCGCGAATCGGCGTGAGGATCGGCAACTCCGGGGCTAGAACGCGAAACGCAATGTCGAAACGGACCTGGTCGTTGCCGGCACCGGTGGACCCATGACCGAGCGCCTTAGCCCCGATTTTTCGCGCGACCTCCACCACCGACAGCGCCTGCTGGGTGCGCTCGGCGGCGACCGATAGTGGATAAACCTCGCCGCGCAGCACGTTGCCGCGGATCAGGACGCTAATGAAGCGTTCGAACACCGATTGTTTGGCGTCGACCTCGTAGTGCTCGGCGGCACCCAGTGCCTCGGCCTGCTTGCGAATGCCGGCGCGGCCCGCGCTGTCGATACCTCCGGTATCGACGAACACGGTGTGGACGTCCCAGCCCTCGTCTTTGAGCTTGGCGACGCAGAAGGAGGTATCGAGTCCGCCGCTGAACGCGAGGGCCAATGGCTGGGGGGGTTGTTTTTGCATAGTGCATGATTATGCAAATTGTCCCGGTTCGGCAAGGGTTTTTTTGGGGGGGGCTAACGGCCCCGAGGCCTTACGAACGCCGGAGCAAGGCAGAAACGGTCCGCTCCAACTCCCCCAGATCGACCGGCTTCTCGAAAAACGCGTCACAACCGCCGGCCAACAACTGTTCGCGCCGATTGGCCGACGCGTAGCCGGTCAGAGCGATCACCGCGGGCGGCTTGGTGCTCAGGCTCCGGCGCACCTCTTTGACCAGCTTCACACCATCCATCCCTGGCAGTCGCAAGTCGACCAGCACCAGATCCGGATTGGCCGAGCGCGCCGTGCGCAGGCCAGCGTCGCCATCGGCTTCCGAGAGGACGGTGCATCCCATCCGCTCGAGCGCCGCGGTCGACACATCTCGCACACTTTCATGATCTTCAATCACCAAAGCGACCGGCTTGAACACCCTTTTCCTCGCAAAAAAGTTCTGGGTTGAATCGAAGCACGCTCTCGGGCCGCGACCAAAGATGGGGCCGCGCTGATCCAAGGGCTACAATCCCGCGTTCGATTTCTGAGGAGATCACAATGCTTCCTTCCTTCACGCGCGCACTGGCACTGTTGTTAGTACTGGTCGGGGCAGCTGCCAACACACACGCAGAAACACTTACCGAGACCGTCAAGCTGCCGTTCGACCTCAAAACCCCTTACAAGCTCGACGTCGTGCTGGGCCCAGTGCGGGTCAACGGCGCTGCGATGTCGCGTGAGGAGCGGCGCCTTGTCGATGTGGTCATGCCGCCGCGTGGCGGCCAAACCCGCTTCGGTTGGCTCAAGACCTTGGTCCAGGTGCAAAACCAGGGTAAGGACGCCTACGACGTGCGGGTCGCGGTGAAGTTGCTCGATGCCGCCGGAGCCGTCATCGACGAGTTCGAGTTTGGCGGCAAGTCGTGGTTGGGAAAGACACGCGAGTTCACGTTGACGCGACTGATGCTCAACTACGTCGTGCCCCTGATCAAAGACGTGGAGCTCACCATTACGGTTGAAACGTGAGCGCATCCTCACCGGCGCACGCCGGTGAGCGGATCCTCGCCGATGCAACGGCGTTGTCCTTTCCGCGCGCAGCGGGCACGCCGGGTGATGTCCGGGCTCGAGAGTGGCTCCTCAATACACTGCGCGAGCGTGGTCACGACCCCGTAGAGCGTCGTTTTCGCTACTCGTTGCAGCAACCGCTGGCGCGTATGCGCACGGGGTTGTTGCTGCTCTCGATCGGGGTCGTTCTCACGGCGTTGGCAGGGTCGATTTGGGGTTGGCCTGCGATCGTGATCTTGGTCGTGTGCGGTGGGTTCGGAATTTGGGATTTGCGCCGTGCGTTTTTCGATGACGAAAGTTTTGCGCTCGATGACCGGCAGGATGCCGAGCTGGAAACACAGAACATTTCCGTCAAGCTGGGCGCATCGCCGTCGCGCCGCGTGGTGTTGGTCGCGCATCTGGACTGCAAGTCGCAAAACATCTCGTTTCTCATGCGCGGCGCACTGGCCACCGTGGCGGTGCTTGGTACGTTGACGCTGCCGTTGTGTCTGCGAAACGAGCCGCCGCTGTGGACCATCTTGGGGCCGATTGCCGCGGCGATTTCACTGCGCGCCCTCGGCTGGTTGTCGTTCGAAAACGAGTCTCCCGGGGCACTGGACAACGCCGCTTCCGTCGCCGTGGTGCTTGATGTGCTGACGCGCTTGAAAAAAGCGCCACCCTCCCACATTGAAGTCATCGGGTTGTTCACGGGCGCCGAAGAACACGCCATGGCAGGCGCCCGAATTGCCGCACGCGATCACGCCGCTGTCTGGAAAAACGGCGAGACGTTGGTGATCAACCACGACGGAGTCGGAGCGCCCGGCGCTGTCGGTGTGGCGGGCAGGGGCGGGCTGGTACGCAGCGCACTTCGGGAGCTGCGTGCCGCTGGCCGTTCGGCGCGACGAATCATCTTGCCGCTCGGCACGGGTACCGATGCGATGCCGTTGGGCGCTGCCGGATTGGACGTCGTGACGATAACCACCGCTCGACTTTCCAAAGCGGTGCTGGCGATTCATACGACGCGCGATGTTGCGTCGAATTTGGATGTTGTGGCCTTGGCTGCTGCGGCCGACGTCACGGAAACGCTGGTGCGGGCCCACGACGTCGCGAAACAGTAAGGGCGGGCACCGCTCGTGCGATACCCGCCCTGAAAAGCTACCGATTTGCGCTTGTTACCAGTTGATGACGAGCGACGTCGTGAAGATCGAGTCGAGCTTGTCCAACTCCTGATCGGCAGTGCCAATCTTCTCGAAGCCGTCCAGATCGATCGGCGCTCTGTCAGGGATTCGCTCATACAAGTCGACCTGACGGAACGCGGGCCGGTTGTCATACAAAAGCTGCAAACTAGCCTTCAACGCCATGCGGTTATTGATGGCCACGGCCACCCAGTTGGTCCAATCGCCACGCCAGTTGCTGGTCTCGGAGGCGTCGAGGTCGACGATCAGCACACTGCCCATGGTCGTGCTGGCCGTAAGCTTGTTGAGGTAATCGTACCCGACGCGCACGCCGGCGAAGCTATCGCTCTCGCCCACAACCGGCTTCTCGTCGGTCCAGGTCACACCGTAGAACGTCCTGAACTTCAGGTCATCGGTGTTGTGCCAGATGTTCCCGACACCGGCCGAGGCAACATAGCGATTGGAAATCCCAGCCGGCTCATTGCGTTCCCAGCCTGCGCCCACGTACCAGTAGAAGCTCTCGGAGATGTTCCGATCGTACTGGCCGTTGAGGTAGTAAAACTCGGTCGAGGTCTCATTTTTGGAATCCTCCAAGAACGTCACGCCACCCGACTGCAGTATCGCGGCGCGAGTAACAACCTCATTGCTGGCACGCACCGCTCCAGCCCGCAGCGTGAACGCCGCGTCCTGCCAATCGCGCTTGAGCACATTCTTGAATCCAAACGTGTTAGTGCTGGAGTTACCGCTGGTGAGCACGTAGCTGAAATCTGCCGTGTCGGACCAGCCGAGCTTCTTTTCATCCGCGGCAAACCCTGCAACACCGGCCGCGACCAACAGTGATACCGCAATCCCTGTAAGACACTTCATCGTCGAGTCTCCTCGCCGGGGCCCCGAGCCCTTTGGCGGACAAAATTCGGGGCGGGCATGACACCCGCCCCGAAGGGTTGAACGTTTTAGCAGACAAAGCGAACTAGCGCCCATCGGCGCCACGCGGCGTCAGTTGGCGCGGTGCAGCTCCACGCGGCGATTCTTGGCGCGTCCTTCCTTGGTCTTGTTTTCGGCAATCGGCTTGGCCTCGCCGTAGCCTTTGGCGGACATGCGGTTGGCCGCAATGCCGTTGTCAACGAAGTACTTCATCACCGCATCGGAACGGCGTTGCGACAACCCGCGGTTGTACGCGTCGCTGGCCTGCGAGTCGGTGTGGCCCTGAATCTCGATATTCACATCCGGGTACGCCTTGAGGCTGCGCACCACGCGATCGAGAATCTCCTTCGCATCGCTGCGAATGTCGGACTTGTCGCTATCGAAGTTCACGCCTTCCAGTACGAACACGTCGTTGCCCGGGGTGAACAGCGGCGCAACTTCAGGGCAACCATCGGCGCCAACCTTGATGCCGGCCGCCGTGTTGGGGCACTTGTCCTTGTCGTCGGTGACGCCGTCGCCATCGCTATCGGCGGGGCAGCCATCGGCATTGACCTTCATGCCGGCCGGAGTTCCGGGGCACTTGTCCTTGTCGTCGGTGACGCCATCACCATCGCTATCCTTGGCGCATCCGTTGGCATCGACTGGTGTTCCCTTGGGCGTACCGGGGCACTTGTCGAGACCATCGCAAACACCGTCGCCATCGCTATCGAGCGGACAGCCGTTGGCGTCGACCGTGCAGCCCTTCGGTGTGGACGGGCACTTGTCGGCACCATCGGCAACACCATCACCATCGGTATCGATGGGGCAGCCCTTGGCATCGACCGGCCAACCTTTTGGCGTATCGGGGCACTGATCCAATCCATCAAGCACGCCATCGCCATCGCTGTCCTTCGGGCAACCCTTCAGGTCGACCGTCGCCCCTTTTGGTGTATCGGGGCACTTGTCTTTGCGATCGAACACGCCGTCGCCGTCGGTATCGACCGGCTTGCCGCCGATCCCAAACGAGTAGCCGAGCAAGAACCGAATCATGCTGAGCGAGTTATCACCGAGTGGATCGCTCTTGTCCCCGCCGAAGGTTTGGTCGTAGCGGGCTTCCAATCGCAGGCTGTTGCCGTTGTCGAAGAACTGCTTCACACCGATTCCAGCCGAACCAAAATTGCGCTTGTCGTTATCGCTGACGGTGGGCACGTCGAAAGACGAACGGCCGACACCACCATTGATGAACCAACCGAAGTCGCTGGTCTTGGTGGGGATGTCCCACTCCAACCCGGTTCGCAGCGCCGTCTCCTTCAAATCGCCAAACAAGGCGGCAGCGTCGTACTTGGCGCGCACACCATCGACGAACCAACCGAGCCGGTCATTGAAGTTCCAGGCCGCACGCAAACCGAATGTTGGCGTCAGCGAGTCGGCGAGACTGTCGGAGTCAACCCCTGAGTCGGCGGCCGTGGCTCCTACCATCACACCGATTTCGAACGGATCTTCACCAGCGCGCGCTGGTGAGGCGCCATACACGGCGAGGACGGCCGCAGCGGCGGCAACTAGGTTCCTAATATCTCTCTTCATCTCTGCTCCTTGATTCCCAACCCCATTCAGGCGGCCGCAGTTAAGACCACGGCCGAAGGTTTTGCAAATAATAGAGCAGTCGCCATTTGGCCGGGGCAGGGGACGGTCCAGAAAAGCCGCGGACAGCCCCGGGCACCCCTGGTCGACCCAATTAGAGGGACAGGCGGCGCAACCTCAATGCATTCCCGATCACGGTGACCGAGCTGAAGGTCATCGCGAGCGCCGCAACCATCGGGCTAAAACCGAGCCCCCAGAGGGGGTACAGAATCCCCGCCGCCAGGGGCACGCCAAGCGCGTTGTAGGCAAAGGCCCAGAAGAGGTTCTGGCGGATGTTGCGCATCACTCCGCGCGCCAGCGCCCGGGCCTTGACCAATCGAGACAGATCTCCATTCAACAAGGTGATCCCGGCGCTTCGCATTGCTGCATCCGTTCCGGTGCTCATCGCGATGCCGCACGACGCCGCCGCCAGCGCGGGCGCATCGTTAATCCCATCTCCGACCATCACCACGGTGTGGCCCTGTTTTCGAGCGCGCTCGACCGCGGCCACTTTCTGCTCGGGACGCGCGCCCGACGTGACGTCTTGGATGCCAACGCGATGCGCCACATCGACCGCTACCTCGGCGACATCGCCCGTAATCATCGCGACGTGAATACCGTCGCTTTGGAGCGTGCGAACCGCCTCGGCACTCGATTCACGCAAGGGGTCTTCGGCGGTGAAGAGCGCAACCACGGATCGATCGCTCGCCAGCAACACGACGCTGCGCGCGGCTTGCTGCACGCGCTGCATCGCGTCGTGGAGCGGACTGAGGTCAACCCCGCACTCTTCGAGCCAGAGCCTCGAACCGAGCCGCAACACCGTGCCTTGATACTCGGCTTGCAGTCCGCGGCCCGGTATCGCGTGCACTCCTTCGATTCCCAAGGCGGGCAGCGCCCGCAGACGCGCCGCATGTTGGATCGCGGCGCTGAGTGGATGCGTGGAGTTGCGCGCCAACCCGGCGGCACGCGCGAGCGCACTCGATTCATCTTCACCGGCAGCGGCTGCCATGTGTACGATTTGCGGAGTCCCGCGTGTCAACGTTCCGGTCTTGTCGAGGAACACCATGTCGGCATGGGCCAAGGCCTCGAGCGCCGCTGCATCGCGCACCAGAATTCCTGCCTGCGCGCCGCGTCCGGCCCCCACAGCGATCGACATCGGAGTTGCCAGGCCCAGTGCACAAGGGCAAGCCACGATCAAGACCGAAACCGCGGCCACCACGGCGTGTGATAAACGCGGTTCGGGCCCCACGCTGAACCAGACCGCAAACGCGACCGCCGCGCAGCCGATCACGAGCGGCACAAACCACGCCGAAACGCGATCGGCGATGCGCTGCACCGGCGCGCGGCTGCGTTGTGCTTCAGCCACGAGCGTGACGATTCTGCGCAGCAAACTGTCGCGCCCCGTGCCGGTGGCGCGCACGACCAACGCGCCATCGACGTTGAGCGTTCCGCCATAGACGACATCGCCGACCGTTACCGGTTGCGGCCACGACTCGCCGGTCAAGAGCGATGCGTCGATCGAACTGCTGCCGCGCATCACCACGCCATCGACAGGAACCTGTTCACCGGGCCGGACACGCAGACGATCGCCGGGATTCACCTCGTCGATCGCCACGTCGCGTTCACTGAGGTCGTTTCCCATCCGGCGCGCGGTGCTCGGCGCGCGAGACAGCAAGGCGCGCAGTGCATCGCTGGTGCGTGCACGTGCCGAGAGTTCGAGCACTTGCCCCAGCAGTGCCAGCGTCACGATCGTCGCAGCCGCCTCGAAGTACAGCGCCGGTGCTCCGTGGTCACCGCCTAGCCTGTCAGGAATGAGTTGTGGGGCGAGGAGCACGACCAGCGAATACCCGTACGCCGCCAAAACGCCCATGCCGATCAACGTGAACATGTTGGCCGACCCGTTGCGCACCGACGCTGCAGCGCGTTTCAACAACGGCCATCCGCACCACAGCACCACAGGGGTAGCCAGCAGCGCCTGGAACGTGCGTGTCGCCGATCCGCCGCCGAACGCTTGCGGGGCAAAGTGTTCGGTCATGCCGAGCACCAGAAGTGGAGCGGTGAGCACCGCACCGGCAATCGTGCGGCGTCGCATTGAAAGCAGTTCTAAGTCAGGCCCCGCGTCCAGTATCGGTACCGCCGGTTCGAGCGCCATCCCGCACTTGGGGCAGTCGCCGGGGTGGTCTTGCACCACCTCTGGGTCCATCGGACAGGTCCAAGTCGTGCCCGCTGGATGCAGGTCTTCCGCGGCTTTCGCGGCATTTGGGGCCAGGTAGCGGGCGGGGTCGCGGCGAAACTTTTCGAGGCATCCGGCGTGACAAAACCCGTAAGTCGTCCCCTCGTGCAGGAGTCGATGGGGGACGGTGTCGAGATCGACGGTCATGCCGCAAACCGGGTCGCGCACTGAAGTCATCTCGCTGGATCCTCGGGCCCATCGTACGGGCCGACGCCCAGCCCTGTGTAGCACAGCCGGCTGGTTTTTTCGGGGCCGATCCCTGCTAGCATCACCGGCCGATGGAAGGATTTCTCAGCGCCGAAGGTCTTATTTCGCTGGTGACGCTCTCGCTCATGGAGATCGTTCTCGGCGTCGACAACATCGTTTTCATTGCGATTCTCACTGCCAAGCTTCCAAAAGATCAGCAGCCGAGAATCCGTCGCCTTGGGCTGTTGTTCGCGCTAGGCACGCGAATCGTGCTTCTGCTCTTTCTGAGCTCGATCATGTCGCTGACAGCGCCCTGGTTTTCGCTGTTCGGCAAGGGTTGGGGCGGCCGCGACCTGATTTTGTTGGGCGGCGGGTTGTTCCTGATGTTCAAGTCGACCTGGGAGATCTACGAAAAACTCGAAGCCGATCCACACGACGAACGCTCAGCCGCCCAGCGCGGCAAGCAGGCCATGACGATCCTGCTGCAAATCGCTGTGCTAGATATCGTCTTCTCGCTCGACTCGGTCATCACCGCCGTCGGCATGGCCAGCCACATTCCGATCATGGTGGCGGCCATGTCAATTGCGATGGTGGTCATGATGCTGGCCATGAACGCTGTGGGCGGCTTCGTCGAGCGCCACCCCAGTGTCAAGATGCTGGCGCTGTCATTCTTGCTCCTGATTGGCACTATGCTGGTGGCCGAATCGATGGGCAGTCACATCAACAAGGGCTATATCTACTTTGCCATGGCGTTCTCGCTGTTCGTCGAAATGATCAACATGCGACTGCGCAAGCGGTCGGCACCGGTCAAGCTGCACGAGAGGAAGGAAACCCCATGAGCCGTTTCTTGTCTGTGGCGTTGCTCGCCCTTGGCTTCGGTGCCGCACTGCTCCCCGCTCAGGCGCAGCAAATCACGCTCGACGCGCGCGACGATCGCGCTTTCTGCGCTCGCAACGGCTCCGTGACCATCGATGTGTTGGCCAACGACACGTTTGAAGCGGGCGTCACAGTTATCGAGAACGTCACAGACCCGGCCCACGGCGAGGTCTTCCAAGGGCAGCTCCCCGGTCAGTACATCTTCGTCGCCGAGGATGGTTTTGTCGGCACGACCAGTTTCAACTACACGCTGACCCCTTTGCAGGGGGGCACGCCCGACACCGCCACAGTCACCATCAACGTGGTCGATGCGGCGAACTTGCTGGGCGGGTTCATCACGGCTGAGCAAATTTGTAACGCGGATTCCAACGAGTGTTCGATCGATGCAATCGCCGCGATTGCAAACAACGGCACGCTCTGTGGCTGCCAAGTTGCGGTGCAGGTGTTTTTGTCCGATGACCCCGTGCTCGACCCGAAAGACCGCACAATCGCTCGCTTTTTGACCGAACCGATTGGGCCCGACCGAGTCGTTGAAAAACGAATCATCAAGCGACTCAAGCGTGGCCAGGTCGTCTCCGGGCAATTCCTGATCTTGAAAATCGACGTGACCGACCGGCTGCGTGAGGTCAACGAACGCGACAACCTGGGCAACTCGGTGATCGGGCCAAAAGGCCGAAGTTGCCGCAGCTCGCACGCGCGATTGAACGATCGCCAGCTGATCGTGGAATGCGGTGACACGACCAAGGTGATCACGCGCTATTAATCGGCGGCGCAGCCGTTAGGAAACCGCATCCCAATCGCTCGCCGGTGGCGCGGCCTCAAAGGCCAGACAGCGTTTGATGAACAACTCACAGGGGATGTCAGCAGGTCGCACCGCTTGTGCCGCTTCGAATTCGGCCCGCGCCGCGGCAAACACGCGTGCCCGATACAGTCGCAACCCTTCGGCGAACGATGCCAAAAACTCCGGCGTCAGTTCGCCGGCGGGCGTCAACTCGAAAATCTGCACCGGCTCGCGGCGGCCCTTGACGCGCACCGCATCGAGTTGTCGCATCACGATGCTGTCGGGCAGCAACTCGGCCGTCGCGGCGCTGACGATCACGTCCACTCCATAGATGCGTGTCAGACCCTCGATGCGCGAACCCAAATTGACGTTATCGCCAATCACCGTGTAGTCGAAGATCATCGACGATCCAATGTTGCCCACCGCCATTGGCCCGGTGTTGAGCCCTACGCCGCAGCGAATTTCGGGCAGTCCGCGCGCGAGCCAGCCGCGATTCAAGTCGTCCAAGGCAGCACGCATCGCCAGTGCCGCCGCCGCAGCGCGCGGCGCGTGATCGTGCTGCGCCACCGGTGCGCCGAAGAACGCCATGATCCCGTCGCCCATGTACTTGTCGAGTGTGCCGCCCTGAGCCTGAATCAATTGCGTCATGGGCGTGAGGTATTCCTGAAGCAGCGACACGGTTTGCTCGGGAGGCATCGTTTCTGCCAACGACGTAAACCCGCGGATGTCGGCAAACAACACCGTCAACTCGCGTCGCTCACCGCCCAGACGCACCGCGTCAGGGTCTTTCAACATTTCGTCTACGATCGCGGGAGAGACGTACTGCGAGAACACGCGGCGGATCTGTTTCGCACGCGCTTCGGCAAACACATTGCGCCACACGGTGCTGGCGGTAAATGCCATCGCACCCGCGATCAGGGGCAAGAACAAATGCAAGTGCCTTGCGCCAAAGTAAAGGGCCTGTTGCGCGAGCACGGCGTAGCCCAGCAGCGTCAAACCGCCGAGCACGGCGCCCATCAACGGCCGGCGCGTCCACGCTGCCGCCATGCCGCAGAAAGCACCAAGCATCAGCGTTGCCAGCATCGACCACGCCAACTCGACTGCGCCATCACGCACAAATCGGTGGCGCAGCAGGTTGTCGGCCACCATTGCGTGCACTTCGACACCAGGGACCTGGGTGCCCCACGGTGAGGTGATTGAATCGGCAAGCCCGGTCTCGGTGAAGCCCACGAACACGATCTTGTCGCGCAGCGCAGATTGATCGACGCTGCCGCCCAACACATCGGCGGCGGCGATGTAACGAAACGCCTTCCACGGCGCCACCCAGTTGATCCACAACTCGCCGCTCTCATCGATGGGGATCTTTTGCTCGCCCAACATCAGTTGCGGTACGACGCCTTGAACCGGTGTCACCGAAATCGGCATGTTGCCGAGCTGACGTTGGACCGCACGCAATGCCAGCGCGGGATACAGCGCATCGCCGTACGAAAGCAGCAAGGGGTAGTGGCGAATCGTGCCGTCGGAATCTTCGCGCGCTACGAAATGCCCGCCTTGCGGCGCGGCTTCGGTAATCGCCGGGAGCTGCGTTTCGATGCCGCCGTAGCGGCGAATCGCGGGGAAGCCGGCTTGCGGCTGAATCGCCGATTCGATCGGGGAGGGGAGCACGCTCGGCGCTGTAGCGTCCTCGGCGACTCGCAGGAAGAACCCAGGGACGACGTTGCCCGCCTCGCGAATCGCGGCCGCGAGCGCATCGTCTTCGGTGCTGTCGCCGCGCGTCGGCTCGCTGAAAATCATGTCCAGCGCGATCACGCTGGCGCCACCCTGATGAATGCGTCGAATCAACTCGGCTACGGTGGAACGCGGCCAAGGCCAACGGCCGAGTTGATTGATCGACGCCGGATCAACGGCGACCACCACGATTCGGTCGTCCGCCTGTTGGCCGGTGCTCAAGCGCATCCGCGCATCGACGGTCTTGCTTTCGAAGCCCGCGAACAATGTGGTGCGCAACAACGGCAACACCGCGAGCGCGACCAACAGGCCGAGTGACGGTCCAATCCACAGGCGAGAGCGTTTCAATGAACTCTCACCTGCGCGTGAGGCTCGTCGGTCAACGTGGGTCTGGCCCGCAGTTACACCCCGAGTCGATCGGCGGCAGCAACAACGCACCGGCCGGATCGGACCATGTGCCACCGTTGGCGGAGTTAGACGATGTGTTCACGGCAGCACGACCCGCAATGCTCCCCAACCCTCTGAACTGTGACGCGATATCGCTGGGTGACGGCGCCGCCATGGCGCGCTGACCACCCGACACGCCACCGCCAACACCATCGGCAATGATGTCGACGCTGTTACGCAGGGCATCCAACTCGGCGGCCGAAAGTGTGGACGGCGGGCCGACCGGCTTGCCCGAGGCATCGAGTTTGAGCTGCATTCCTGCGCGCAACTCGAACGACAGCGGAGGCGTTGCCTTGGTGAGCACACCCGCATCGCCGCCGTAACAGGTAATCGTTAGACGCCCATCGCGAAACTGCTCCAGCCCAACCTCGGTCCCTTTGATGCCGACTACCGCTGTCGGTTGATCGATCTTCATCTCAGGCCGATCCGACCAAAAGCGCGACAGAAACACGCGCGCTCTGCCGAACAAGACAGAAACCGAACTGGTGTTTTTGCCAGTGGCCTGGTCAACCGCTAACTGCGAAACCACGAACGAGGTGTTGGCTCCGAGCGACACCACGCCGCCTTCACCAAACAGCAGTTTGGCTCCCGACGCGACACCGGTAACCTCGCGCTCGCCAACGACAACGGTATCGCCGGCCTTGGCCAACACCGATTCGGTGACGCTCGGCTTGAAGGAGTTGACTTCCTTCTGCACGAACGCAAAGCGTCCGACATCGGTGGCCCACGCAAAACTCGCGGTAATGACAACAGGCAAAGCAATCAAGCGGCGCATTGTGTCTCCGCCTACCAGAAAAAGTTGAGGTTGAACGAACCGACCTTGCGGTCGAAGTCGAGGTTGGCGCCCAGCACGCTGGGCTCGACCGTGAATTCGGTGGTGCCATAACGCGCCGACAGATACATCCAGCGTGTCACCGCAAACGCCACCGAGCCCTTCAACTCGAAGCGGCGATCGATCCGCTCGAGTCCTTCAAAGTTGTCGAAGTGGGTACGGGTGCGCGCGCCGTACACGAACAGCGTCCAACGCTTGCCCATCGGCCAGGCCATTTCGGCGGCCACTTGACGCTCGGTGCGCTCGAGGCCGCTGTCTTGGGGGTTGTGATCGGCCCACGCGATCGAGGCGCGAATGAAGCGCGAGGGGTTGGTGCCGAGCCAAATCTGTTGCGACAACCTTGCCGTCATGACATCGCCGGAAACTCCCTTGATCTCGGCAGGCTCGAACGTGCGGTCTTCGTACTGCAGGTCGAGTTGCGTGACGCCAATCGAAGCCGCGTTGAGAAACAGACTCAGATCGGCCGCCACATCGCTGCGCAGCTTCTCGCCGTCGAGGTTGAAACGACTGGTACCGGCTTGCAGCAGCCAGCCAAACCCGCCATCACGCGCCGGCACCCGTACATAGCCGAGCGGGCCGTTCATAAACCCGAGGGGATTCACACCGCGCGCCAAGCCGACAAACGCGCCCCAACCGTCGGAATCGAGTTCGCTGAAGTCGGCGTGGCGATTGGCGTACCCCAACCCAGTGACCTGAAGCGTGTAGCCCCCGCGATCGCGAACCGGCAACCAACTGCCCCGCACCTGGGCCGTGGTGCGCGTGTCCTCGACCTCGTCACCCAAGAACTGCTCGATCGCGACAAGGTCGTTGGTGAGTTGCGCCGGATTGTTGTCCCAGTCATAGCCCAACGAGACGCGCGCTTCCCAGGCCGGCGGCTGCGAAAACTTCGACGCCTCTTGCAGCGCATTCAACCACGCGGCGGCGTTGACGCCGCTTTCGGTGTTAAGCGCCTGGGCGCGATTGAAGTGCTCCTTGGCTTCATCCAAGTTGCCGGCCCGATAGGCCGCGATCCCCTTGTAGAACGATCCTTCCGGTTCGAGCGAAGCATCGAGCCCGGTGGCGCGATCGATTTCCTTCAAGCCCTCGTCGTACTTCTCGGCGCGCAGCAGCGCAAGCCCGTGCGTGAATCGTGTGCGGCCGTTTTCGGGCGCCAGCTCCACCGCCTTCGCCAACTCTGTCTCGGCGTTGGCAAGATCGCCCTTGGTGAGTAGCGCACTGCCCAAGTCCAGCCGCACGGTCGCTTCGGGCACACTGCACTTTGCCGGTGGCAACGCCTTGCGAAAGGCCTCGATCGCTTCGTCGGTGCGCGACAAGCGCGTGAGACAGACACCGCGGAAGTATGTGTAGGTGGCATCGTTAGGGACCGTTGCGGCCGCGCGTTCGACCAGGGTCAACGCGCCCGCTACATCGCCACCCGACAACTTCAACAGCGCCTGCGTAAAGAATAGGTCTGCAAACCCGGCTGCCTCTGGGTCGCCCGCCAGGTTCGCGGGCAGTTCTGCAGCGCGTGCGGTGGGTGCTAGCAGCACCAACGACAGCGTTGCGGCCAGAGTCCAGCGGCCTAATACGCTTATCACCCTCATACCTCCCGTCCCTAACCCCGTAGGAACCTCGGCATTCTAGAGCCTGTTCGATTCGCTTTTCGTTGAGAGACGCAAGGATTCCGCGAGCAGGACTCGTCGATAATGCCTCGCGATGTCGACACCTTATAGATTGACCGTTCGTGGCGCGCGCGGCTCACTGCCCGTGGCGGGGCCGGCTTTCATGCGTTACGGCGGCAACACTACATGCCTCGATCTCGTGCTGGGAGAGGGCGAGCGGGTGGTGATCGACGCGGGGAGCGGTCTCAAATCGCTTGAAGCGGTGTGGCGTGCGGCAGGCGGCGGCCCCAGCAAATGGCACCTGTTCTTTACGCACTACCACTGGGATCACGTCTTGGGATTGCCACTGTTTGCGCCACTGCACGATCCGGCGGGGAGCTTTGAACTGCACGGCTTTCCGTTCGAAAGCGTGGGCCTGCGATCGATTCTGGAGCGCGCGCTGCAGCCGCCCCTGTTTCCGGTGTCGTTGGCCTCGGTGCAGTCGCGATGCCGGTATCACGACCTCGACGGCAGCACGGTGGATGTCGGGCCGCTGCGAGTGAAGTCTTGTCCTTTGAATCACCCGCAGGGGGCCTATGCCTATCGACTCGAGCATGCCGGGCGCAGCGTGGTGTTTGCGACCGACCACGAGTGCGGCGTGAGTAGCATCGACGAGCGGCTCGCCACGTTTGCACAAGGCGCCTCGACGCTGATTGCCGACGCGCAGTGGACCCCCGAGCAGGCCCCGGCACATCGCGGTTGGGGCCACAGTTCGTGGCGCGATGCGTTGACATTGGCCAAGCGTGCCGGAGTCGACAGGCTCGTCCTGTTTCACCACGACCCCGATCGCAGCGACGACCAGCTCGATGCGATCCAGACCGAGGCCCAGCGTGAATTTCCGCATGTCGAGGTGGCTTCCGAGGGGTTGACGATCGAGCTTTGAGCCGGAAGGTCGTCAGGCCCGGCCGGCCGAAGCGCCTCACAGTATTGAAAAGCTGCGAACGCTCCCCAACATTGGGAGACGTTGCGCTTATGCTAACCAAGACCACGCGCACGAGGGGCTCATGAGACTGACGTCGATACTGATCGGGTTGACATTGGCCTTCGCAGGCTTGACGACGTGGGCGGAAGACGATCCACACGCCGCCGTTTACGCGACCAGCAAGTATCCCAGCGCCAGTGAATGCGCCAAGTGTCATCAGCAGATCTATGAGGAGTGGGCCTCGTCGAATCACGCCTATGCCTCGGTCTCGCCGATGTTTCACAAGTTCGAGCAGCGCATCAACGATCTCGCCAGCGGCACCATCGGCAACTTCTGTGTGCGTTGCCACGCCAGTGTCGGCACCACCTTGGGCGAGCCGCGCGAGTTACCCATCTGGAAGCGCACCAAGGTGTCGCGCGAGGGCGTCACCTGCATTACATGTCATCGCGTGCGCGAGGAATACGGCCACGTCAACGGCGAGCGCCGCATCGAGCCCGGCGATATTCACGATCCGGTCTACGGCAACATTGGTGGAGATGGTGTGGCCGAGGTGATCTCCAAGAAAGACTTCTACAAGGTCAAACCGCTCCCCGGCGACAAAGGTCCAGGCATGGACATCCATATGGCTGGGATCAAATTCGAGCCGTTGTCGACGTCGGAATTTTGCCTGTCGTGTCATCAAGTCGCGGTGCACCCCGGTATCAAGCTCGAGGTGGTGTGGGATCAATACCGCGATAGTCCCGCGTTCAAGCACGGCGTGACGTGTCAGCAATGCCACATGGGCAAACAGCCTGGCGTGGTTTCAGGTTATGAGACGGGCGCTGTGGCCGTGGTCGGCGGCAAGAAGGTCAACGAAAAGCGCGAGCATCACAATCACGCGTTCTATGGGCCTGGTTACCCGATTGCGCACCCGGGGATCTTCCCGCACAACCCCAAGGCCGAGCAGTTCCCGATCGAGGCGTGGTTGAAGTTTGACTATCGCGCCGGATGGGGCGCGCCGGAGTTTGAAGACAAGGTCTACAAAAAAGAAGTGAGCATCACCTTCCCGAAGGAATGGCAAGACGACTACGACCGCGAAACGGCACGCGGCGTCGTCGAAGAAAATCTCGTCAAGCTCAAGAAGAAGCTCGATCAGCGCCGCCGAGTGATGGAGGCGGGCTCGCGTATCGACGGGCCGTTCTTCGACTCACCGCCACGCGCCGGCAAATCGCTTCAGTTCGACTACGTGATCCACAACATCGATGAGGGTCACAACCTGCCCTCCGGTTCGCTGGGCGCACAACCTGAGTTGTGGCTGAACGTTGCGTTGATCGACCCATCCGGAAAAAACGTGTGGGAATCGGGATATCTCGATACCAACGGCGACTTCGCCGACCTGCACTCGTTGGATGTGCGCGCGGGTAAGTTGGCGCACGACGATCAACTGTTCAACCTGCAAACCAAGTTCATTACCACCAATGTCAAAGGCACCGACCGCGAGATGTATTTGCCGGTCAACCTCGACGTCGATCAGTTGCCGTTTATCCGGCCGGCAGGCACGCCGAATTCGGTGATGAATCACCCGCCGTTCATTCGCATGGAACAGCGCAGCATTCCGCCGCTCGGCAAACGTGAGGCCGAGTACAAGGTCCCCGGCCACCTGCTCAAGCAACCGGGCACCTACAAGTTAGCGGTGCGGCTGCGCAGCCGGGCCGAACCGATTTACTTCATGCAGTTCGTGGGGGCGACGGTCGATATGCAGCAGTCGATGAACGAATGGATGATGGACGTTCATCCACGCACCGTGACGTTCGAGGTGAAGTGATATGCGCGCGCTGCATTTATGGGTGACATTGAGTGCGGTGTTGGCGCTGAGCACGGTAGCCGTTCGGTCGGCCGAAGAACCAAAGCCACCCGAGGCGCCGAGCGCGTCCCCCGAAACCAAGCCGGCCGACCACGATCCCAAAGCGTTTCAGCCTGACCCCAGCTACGCGGACAAGAGTTACGACGCCTCGGCGCAGTTGCAGATTTATGGCGGCAAGTACGCCAATCTCACGCAGCGGCCGCTGCTCGAGTTGGGACGCGAGCTGTACGCGGCCGGGCCGTTGAAGCCATCGTCCTCGACGTTGTTCGGCCGAAAGAACCCAATGCTTCAACAGTTCATCGCGCATGGTGATTTGCAGTTGGCTGCCGGTTGGAATCAGGTCGGCGACAACGACGCGTCGCGCGTCGCAGCACGCTTGAACCTGGACATGGATTGGCGCTTTACCTCCACCGAACGCATCCACGCCTTCTCGCGTCCGCTCGATAAGAACGGGCGCTTTTTGTCGTACGACTATCAAAACAGCAACGGCGATTTCACCCGCAGTTTCGACGGCAATCTCGACGCGCTGTTCTTTGAGGGCGAGTTAGGCGCCATGCTTTCCGGTTGGCGCGACAAAAACAGCAAGTTCGATCTGCCGTTTGCCGTTGGGTTAATGCCGCTACTATTTCAAAACGGTGTCTGGCTCGAAGATGCGTTTACCGGGTTGGCCGTCACCATCCCGGCGCGCAACAGCAAGCGACTCGACATTAGCAATGCCGACATTACGTTCTTCGTCGGCCTCGATCGAGTCAGCAGCGGCGCCACCATCTCAAAAGATCGCGATCCGCGCGTCGCCGGCGTGGCGGTCTTTGCCGAGGCGAATCAGGGCTACTGGGAGATCGACTACGGCTACACGGACGATTCCGCGAGCGGTCCCGACCGCAGCTATCACAACGTTAGCCTCGCGTTTACGCGCCGTTACGGCGACTGGCTGTCCAACAGCGTGCGCGTGATCGGCAACTTCGGGCAGGAGGCGCCTGCCGTTGGTGTGCGCACCGCGGATGGCGCGCTCTTGCTTATCGAGAACTCGTTTATTACGCACAAGCCGCTGACGCTCGTGCCGTATTTGAATCTGTTCTACGGCGTCGATTCGCCGCAGTCGTTGGCGCGCGACCCGGGCGCTGGCGGCATTCTCAAGAACACAGGTCTGTTGTTTGAAGGCAACGCACTGACCGGGCTGCCCTCGATGGAATCGTCCGGCAACAACACGTGGGGCGGCGCGTTCGGCGTGGAGTATTTGTTCAACCTCGAGCACCAGTTGGTGCTGGAGATTGCCGCGCTACAAACCACGGGCGACATTACCGAGCGTTTTGCTCAGGACGATCAGTACGGCCTGGGGATTCGCTATCAGATGAAGCTCTCGCACAACATGACCATGCGCTTTGATGGGATGTATGCGGATCGCGGTGTGCAGGACAATCTTGCAGGTGTGCGGGCTGAGTGGCGGATCAAGTTCTAGGCTGATCCTAGGTCACGCGGTCTGTCCTGTGGTTCGCCAATACTCCGTCCCCGCTGAGATCGAAGGGGTTGCGACTCCGCTCCCTCTTCGCCTCGCGAGCGGATCTCGTCCTCGAGAACCTCGCCCTCCGCCAGCAGCTCG
>JANNUT010000099.1:0-38498 GCA_031395565.1 Acidobacteriota bacterium
AAGTTCAACAGCAACTTCCAGTGGTCCACCACCAGCCGCGACGTGAAGGACGGCAAGGCCGACCACATCACCCGCGAGCCCGAGCAGGTCAAAGCCTTCCGCGACACCTGGCGCGACGGCATCCACAGCTACCTCACCTACCTGCGGGATCGGCTCACCGTCGCCCGCGATCTCCTCACCGAGTCCGGCTCCATCTTCGTGCAGATCGGCGATGAAAATGTCCACCGCGTCCGGGCGGTGATGGATGAAGTGTTCGGGGATGAGAACTTCGTCACGGAAGTCGTGGTCAAAAAGAAGGGCAGTCAGAAGGGCGGCACACTCGACCCGGTGAACGACTTCATCCTCTGGTATGGAAGAAACGCCAAATCGTCGGGCCAGATAAAAATCCGCTCAGTCTATGAGGTTCGAGACGACGCGGAGTTATTCGAGGATTTCGGATTTGCCGAGCTGCGTGACGGGCAAAGAGTGCGAGTGACGGAGCTAGAGACTAGAGACGCGCGTGCTTACACGCACGACATCGCGGCATTCCGAAAGCACTATCCCGACGCCAAGTTATTTGCAGCAAACCCACTCAAAAGCGGTGGAAACCGTCGTCAGCAGTCACTCGATTTCCACTTTCAGGGCAGAACCTTTCCAATCAAAGCCGGGCAGTGTTGGAAGCATACGGTGGTTGAGGACGACGGCAGCACACCGGGCATGTCGCGTTTGGCGATGGCGAACCGACTCTATCCGCAGCAAACGGATGTGCGTTTCGTGCGGCATTCACCAACTCCATCTATTCGTGAGATCTCGAACTGGTGGGACGGTTTTGGCGGAGCGCCGAACCAGGTTTATGTGGTGCAGACCAACGAGCGAGTCATCGAGCGATTGCTGCTGATGGCTTCCGACCCCGGCGACCTCGTGCTTGACCCGACCTGCGGTTCGGGCACCACCGCCACCGTCGCCGAACAATGGGGCCGCCGCTGGATCACGATTGACACCTCGCGCGTGGCGCTCGCGCTGGCTCGTGCCCGCGTCATGGGCGCGCGCTACCCCTTTTACCTGCTGGCCGATTCACGCGAGGGCCAGCTCAAGGAAGCCGAAGTCAGCCGCACCGCGCCGCGTTCGCAACCGGTGCAGGGGAACATCCGCCACGGCTTCGTCTATGAGCGCGCTGTCAACGTCACCTCTGGGTCCATTGCCAACAACGCGGAGATCGATGTCATTTGGGATCAGTGGCAGGCGAAGCTGGAGCCGTTGCGCGAGAAGCTGAACGCCGCGCTCAAGAAGACTTGGGCTGAGTGGGAGATTCCGCGCGAGGCCGATGCCCAGTGGCCGGACGCGGCGAAGAAGCTGCACGCCGATTGGTGGCAGGCCCGCATCGCCCGGCAGCAGGAGATCGACAAGTCCATCGCCGCCAAGGCCGAGTTTGAATTCCTCTACGACAAGCCCTACGACGACAAGAAGAAGGTCCGCGTGGCCGGTCCCTTCACCGTGGAGAGCCTCAGCCCCCACCGCGTGCTGGGAGTAGATGAAGACGATGAATTGATCGACACCCTTAACCCAGACACCACCGAATACGGAGCCAAGCAGTCCTTCCCCCAGATGATCCTGGAAAACCTCAAGACCGCCGGCGTGCAGCAGGCGCACAAGGAGGACCGCATCGCCTTCACTGCGCTCACTCCCTGGCCCGGCGAATTGGTCTGCGGCGAGGGCCGCTACCTGGAAGGCGAGGCGGAGAAGCGCGCCGCCATCTTCATTGGCCCCGAGTTTGGCACCGTGCAGCGCGCCGACCTCGTCGCCGGCGCTCGCGAGGCGGGGGATGCGGGGTTCGATGTTTTGATCGCGTGCGCCTTCAACTACGACGCGCACGCCACGGAGTTCAGCAAGCTGGGACGCATTCCTGTGCTCAAGGCCCGCATGAACGCTGACCTGCACATGGCCGATGACCTCAAGAACACCGGCAAGGGGAATCTCTTTGTGATCTTCGGCGAGCCGGACATCACGCTCTTGCCCGAGAACGACGGTAAGCTGCGCGTTAAGGTGAATGGCGTGGATGTGTTCAAGCCACAAACCGGCGAGGTGATCAGCGACAGCGCCGACGGCATCGCCTGCTGGTTTATCGACACCGACTACAACGAGGAGAGCTTCTTCGTTCGCCACGCCTACTTCCTCGGTGCGGGCGACCCGTATGGATCCCTCAAGACAACGCTCAAGGCTGAGATCAATCAGGAAGCGTGGGAGACGCTGCACAGCGACACGTCGCGCCCCTTCGAGGTACCGACATCGGGGCGAATCGCAGTGAAGGTGATCAACCATTTGGGCGATGAAGTGATGAAGGTCTTCAAGGTGTAACCCGATGGACTTCCGAATCGCCGACACGTTTACCGACAGTCTGGTTCGTCTCACCGGGGACGAGCAGAAGGCGGTCAAGACGACGGCGTTCGACCTTCAGCTCAATCCCGCGAATCCTGGGATGTGTTTCCATAAGTTGGATCGCGCCAAGGACAAGAGCTTTTGGTCGGTGCGAGTGAACAACGACATTCGGCTGATTGTTCATCGGACAGACAGCAGCTTGCTCCTTTGCTACGTTGACCATCACGACGGGGCGTATGCGTGGGCCGAGCGCCGCAAGCTGGAGACGCACCCCAAGACAGGCGCGGCGCAGTTCGTCGAGATTCGCGAGAAGGTGCAGGAGATTGTTGTTCCTCAGTATGTTGCGCCGCCTTCGCCTACGACGGGCGCGAGGCCTATCGCACTGCTGGCCCATTGTTCCGAAGACGAACTCTTGAGTTTTGGTGTGCCGTTGGAGTGGATCTCGGATGTTCGAGGCGCGACCGAGACGACCATTCTGACGATCGCCGATCATCTTCCGCAGGAGGCGGCCGAGGCAGTGCTGGAACTCGCGACCGGCGGCCAGCCGAAAGTGCGCGTTGTTGCAGCGCCAGTTTCGCCAGGCGGTGCGCTACTCGAAACGGTGCCTGCGACCCAACTGCCTGTAGATGCCGTCATACCTGTACCTAGCGTTGCGCCCACTGCCTTCGATCACCCAGACGCACAACGGCGCTTCCGCTTGCTGGCGAATGTCGAAGAGCTACAGCGCGCGCTCGAGTTTCCGTGGGAAAAGTGGACGGTGTTTTTGCATCCGGACCAGCGCCAATGGGCCGAGCGCGACTACTCAGGGCCGGCACGAGTGTCGGGATCTGCTGGTACGGGCAAGACCGTCGTTGCCCTTCATCGCGCGGCACATCTCGCGCGCAGCAACCCAGACACGAGAGTTCTGCTGACGACATTCTCTGACACGCTTGCCAACGCATTGCGGACCAAGCTTCGGCGCCTGCTGAGCAGCGAGCCCCGGTTGGCCGAGCGCATCGATGTTTACTCACTCAACGCGATTGGCGAGCGGTTATATTCGAAGTTCGTCGGTGCCCCCGCGCTAGTGAGTCCAAGTACGATGTCCGCGGTGCTAGCGTTCGCGGCGGAATCCGTCGGTGAGCACAAGTTCGGCGCGTCGTTCATTCGCAGCGAGTGGGACCATGTTGTGGATGCTTGGCAACTGCGCTCATGGGAGGCGTATCGGGACGTCGCTCGCTTGGGGAGAAAGACGCGCTTGCCGGAGACCCAACGTCGCATCTTGTGGGCGACCTTCGAGAAGGCCTGGCAGGAACTCGAGAGCAAGGCGCAGCTGACCCACGCGGGACTGTTCGCCGCGCTCGCCGCGGCGATGTCGCAGCGCAACGCCGCGCCGTTTGATTTTGTGATTATCGACGAGGCGCAGGACATTAGCGTGAGCCAGCTTCGATTTCTCGCTGCCATTGCCGCGGGCCAGCCGAATGCACTCTTCTTTGCGGGGGACCTGGGCCAGCGCATCTACCAGCAACCGTTCTCGTGGTTGGCACTCGGCGTCGATGTCCGGGGCCGCTCGCGCACGCTGCGCGTGAACTACCGCACCACGCACCAGATTCGAATGCACGCCGATCGACTGCTGAGTGAGCAGGTTGTCGACATTGATGGGGTTGTGGAACAGCGCAACAACACGGTGTCTGTGTTCAACGGGCCCGACCCTGTGGTTCGCGTGTTTGGCTCGGAGGCGGAGGAGAGCGAGGCTGTTGGGCGCTGGATTGCTGAGCAGGTTGAGGCCGGGGTGCTGGCGCATGAGATCGGCGTGTTCGTACGGTCATCGGCGCAGATTGGCCGCGCGACAGCTGCTGTTGGCGTTGCCGGCGTCAAGTTCAGGATCCTTGACGAGCATGTAGAGACGGTCGGTGGGTCGCTGTCTGTCTCGACGATGCACTTGGCGAAGGGACTCGAGTTTCGCGCGGTGGTGGTAATGGGCTGCGATGACGAAGTGATTCCGCTGCAGGAGCGGATTGAGGAAGTTGGGGACATGGGGGATTTGAAAGAGGTGTACGACACGGAGCGGCAATTGCTTTATGTGGCGTGCACGAGGGCGAGGGATTGCTTGATTGTGACGGGTGTGGAGCCGGCTTCGGAGTTTCTGGATGATCTCCAGGGCAGATTGGCACCGAGCCCCAAGTAGAGAATTGGCCGACGGTTTCGAGTGCGCTCGTTGAGCGCGAGAACAAAAGTGGAACAACGAGTGTGTGGCCGTGCGGGGAGGAACTGTGGCGCGTGAATCAAGCCAAAGCATCGAGGATCTGGTTGCGGAGATCGAACGGTGGGCCGCAGCGAACAACATCCCGATCGTTTACGGGTTTTGTGAGCCAGGCAAGTCGGCACTACTCGAGGTGGTTCTGAGCGAAGAGATCAATCTCGCGAAGACACTCGATGCACTGCTTGGATCCGCCCCTAAACTGATCACCCTGCAGACGTCGAGGTTCACACAGTCCGATTTCGACGAGATCACCGAGATGTACGCGGAGGAGCCTGCGTTGGGAGACATCGATGAGGGATTGCGGGTGCTCAAGCGCAATATCGGCAAGCTGGGCGATCTGGTGTTTTCACTCATCGCGCCGGAGTCGAGGCTCGTTGCGACCCTAGTCGTCACAAGCGACTGGTACGCGCGATTCGAGGCCCTGGTTGAAAACGACGACAGCGATCAGTGGCAAGAGGATCCCGAACCCTCCGAACGTGCCAGCTGGACGCAGAAACGCCGGACAGATGCGGCGAAACGACTTGAATCAGACGAACGATTTGCCAAGTGCAAAACGGAGGCAGCGCGGGTCGCACTTCTCAAGATCTTGCTTGGCGAGGAGACACCCGATGACGAGCACGTCCTCAAAGAGATCGCGCGTGAAGCCAAGGGACTTGCCGACATGAAGTAGGTGCGGCGCCGCCATCTGGTACAAACGTGGAGGAGACGATGATGCAGTCCGAAGTATCTCGCATGGGGTCACCAGACCGCGTCGGACCGCCAAATCCGATTCTCGATTGCCGCCATCGGCGCGCCTACAATCGTGATGTCTCGATGTTGACGTTTCCCCATGCCTTCGATGCATTCACAACCATGGACGACGCTTTCACTAAGCTATTGGTTACGATACCCGGTGTTCGTGACGACGTGGGTCACAGTCATGTTGGCCTTCTACCGTTCTTGATGCTGATCCAGCGTCAGGCGCGATCGGCCTTCGAACTCCTCTTTGAGGGGCAGGCCTACCAGGCGTGGATGCTCTACCGCCCAGCGCTAGAAGCCGGACTGATCGTCGGTAAGTGGCTCGATGACGCCAAAAACGCGGACGTCTGGGAACGACGATTTGAACACCCCAAAGCCTATCAACGAATGTACCAAGGCAAGGCGATCCTTTCCGCTGCGCTTCCTCGAAGCGGCGACCGGAAGTTGCCAAAAATTCCGAGACACCCGCGTGTCGCATTTACTGAGCAATCTCCATCGCATCCGGCGCGGGCCGGTTGATCCAGACAGCCTTGGGTAACGCGTGATGCACGGGCATGCCTCTCACAAATCGTTCCGGGTTCTTGTCGTAGACCATTGTCAGGACCGTCTGCCGCGCCGCGATTCGATCCTTCGCCAATCCACGATGCACGTCATCGGGCGTGAGCATCGCGATTCCAGAATGACGATGCTCGGTGTTGTACCACCGAAAGAAGCTTTCACAAAAGCTGATTGCCGCACGCTCGGAATCGAAGCGATCGGGAAACTCCGGGCGGTACTTCATCGTCTTGAACTGGCTCTCGGAGTACGGATTGTCATTGCTGGTGTATGGCCGGTTCAAGCTCTTCGTGACGCCCAGCAGCGCCAGAAGCTGCGCCACCAGGATCGATGTCATCGGCACGCCGCGATCAGAGTGAATTGTCAGCGTCTCGGGATCGACTTGTTCTTTGTCGCAGGTCTCTTGGATGAAACGTTTTGCCAAACTCGCCGACTCACTCGGCGCCACCATCCAGCCGACAACGCGCCGACTGAAGATGTCGAGAATCACGTACAGGTAGAAATAGCTCCACTTGGCCGGCCCGCGCAGCCGCGTGATATCCCACGACCAGATCTGATTCGGTGCTTGGGCCAACAGCTCGGGCTTCGTGTAATCAGGGTGCCGCAATTGCCGGCGTCGCTCTTGGACTTCGCCGTGCTTGCTGAGGATTCGATACATCGTGCGCGGAGAGCAGAGGTACTGGCCCTGATCCAAAAGCGCTGCGACAACTGCCTCTGGAGCCAGATCTGCGTAACTCGTGCTGCGCAGCAGCGCGAGTACCTCTTGTTCTTCGTAGGCGGTCAACGATCGTGGCGGTTTGGCGCGCACGATCGGTGGGGTTGGTGGTACTCGCCAGCGGTAGTACGTCGAGCGCGGCAGGTCCAAGGCGTGACACGCCTGGGCGGTGCTGCATGATTCAGCCAGTTGCTGCACGATCGGCATCATTCGCTCCCGTCGCTCGGCAGGTCTGGAATCGTGTTGCCCAGCAACGTCGCAACTTTTTTTTGGACAGCAATAATCGTGTGCGCCGTCTCGAGCCGGGCCTGAAGGCGAGCGTTCTCGCGCTCGAGCTCGGCAAGCCGCTTTTCTTCAGCGGACCGCTTCGGTGCGGGGCCGCGGCGCTTGGCGACCAGACCTGCTGTGCCGAGGGTCGCGCGAAGCTTGCGCCACGCGGCCAAATGCGAGGAATAGATACCCTCGCGCCGCAGCAAAGCGCCAAGCTCACCGGGAGCTTTGCAGGCGTCGGCAGCCTGCAGCACGCGAAGCTTCTCTGCCGCTGTGAAACGACGGCGCTTGGCTTTGGCACTGACCTTGGGATCGGGCGTGCGCGCACCGGAAGCGCCCGCGCTCCGCGCCGTCTCGCTTCGCTCGCCGTCGCTACGCCCGTACGCTTCCGGTGCACTTCGACGAACATCATCACCGCTACGAACCATGCTGCTCATGATCGATCTGTTTCTCCGCCCTCTACACTAAACCCTCGAGAGCGAATGTCTCAGACTTGCTGGCAGAGAGGGGAGCTTCGGCCAGCATCCCGATGTGAGTCAGCTCGCGCAGTGGGATTGAATCGTGAAGTACAGGATCGCAACAACGATAATGCTGGTATTGATCCAAGTGAACCAAATCGCGATGCGGTTCATCCTGGAGTGGAAAGGCGTGCGGTATTTCCCGAGTGGGTAGTGTCCCCTGAACAGGCGGCGCTGGAAAGCGAGTAGTCGCCGGTCGCTATCACGCTTGTGCTGCTCCGGCGCTACTCCTCGCATCAGCGCAGTGATCCCTGCGGCAGCGAACAGCAGAGCGATAGCCAAGGCGATCATTACCGCGGTGCGTAACGGTTCGGGCAGTGCTTCGATTCCCTGGGCGGGAGTTGGACTCATCGCTCAACCGTCGCACGAGAGTGACTACTACTCCAACCGCGCAACTTCATCCGGGTCTTCATGGTGCGGACCCCCTTCTCTTGGTCTCGGGGAATCCCGGGACTGTCAGTAGTTCGAACTTCCGTCGCTGTTCTTGCCACAGGGCAGGCTCACTTCTTCGGAAGAGCACTCTCACCACTTATCACTGTGTTACCGGGGCTGCATGCGCTCCCATTGGGATTTACGCAAGGATTGGATGATCCGCCAGACTGAGACTTCGCTTCCGCTTTGCCCGACTCCTCCTGCGCCTTAGCGGTATCGTTACTCCAGAGCACCACGGAGCCGCCAAGGTCAATAGTGGCGGAAGCCCCACCACCTATGAAATCGATGCCTGCCCCTACGACTGCCCCGTCCTCTGAGACCGATACCTGCCCACCGAGAGCCCAAGTGCCGCTCACGGTTAGGGTCTCCGGACTGCCATTGGCTCTATCTGTAACCGTCCCGAGTTGAAGGTTGAGGGACGGACCAACCTGTACCTCAAGCCCAGCACCGAATTTCGCGGCAGCATCCAACGTGAGGTTGACCCCCCCATTTGTATCAATATTCAGATTCACACCGATAGCCCCCCCCGACACTACCCCTACACCACTCGCTCCAAGGCCAAGGCTGATCGTTGCTGGCGACCCTGGCGTCCCCTTGGCGTCCTTCCAAATCCCCTGTTGACGATCCATGCGCATTGTTGAGTCGTCGATCCTGCCATCCAGATCGATCCGATTGATTGGGCTGTTGCTCACCGAGGCGTAGCGATTCCAACTCAATGGCCTGTCGTTCGCGATGCTGCCGTCCTCTGGATCGACGCTGAGGAACCGCCCGTTTCCGATCCCAACGTAGCGCGCGAGCAAGTAGTCGTTGCCAGCATCTGAATCGCGCTCGGCGCCAGCAAAGAACTCATCTCCTGTTGCCGCACTCAGCGTGCTTGTCGCGAACTCGCTGCCGAATGGGTAGTAGTCAAACCTCGCCGTGGGTGAACCGTTGCTCCCTGTCTCCACCCTTATGCTTCGTAGATGATCGAGATGACGGTATGCGTTCGCGAAATGAAGCGTTGGCGCCGGGGATGGCGGTGGCGGGTTCCCACAGCCGTCCTGAGTGCCCTGCTCCTCGCTGCGGTCAGAGCCCAGCGCAGATTCCTTGCTGCCGTTCGTCTCGACCCCGACACTGAACTGTGTTCCGTAAAAACCACCGCAGGGTGATGCAAGCGCCTGACCATTCAACGTGAGCTCTGTCACGCTCGTCGGCAGTGCCTGTGGCGTGAGCACGTAAGTAGCCGCGCCATCGGCCCGTCGGAAATACAGCTTCGTCGACTTGCCGTTACTCTGATTCAGCACCCATCGGACGACCAGGTCGTTGCCGTTTCTCGCGACGGCGATCGTCCGGATCTGGTTGGCGGATCCGGACGTGACCGTTGTGTCATACGTGAGGCTGACGGGCGCCGAGTATCCACTGGTCTCTGTAGACTCGATCCGTACTCGGATGAAGTTCGTTTCATCCGGTGCAAACTCCGATTCCTGAATCGCGAACACGCCGGACGAGTCAGGATGAATGCCGCTGACCTCGCGTCGCCACCCCGAACCTGCCGATATGTCAACCGCGTACGAGGCATTCCCAAGCCCCGACGTGAGCTTGAAGTTGTACGCCGTGCCCGTCTTGAGCACGCTATGCGTCGACATCGTCGGCGCGGTCTTCGCCACGGTTCGTTCGACGAGCAGCTGATCCCCGTTGTAGAGGAAGTCCTTGGTTAGTGTTGGGTTCGCATTGATCGGCTTGATCTGAAACTCCGACAACGTCGAGCCGGCATCGTCCCGAATACTCACGACAGGCCAACCCGACTTATCGATATCGACGATCCGGTAGTCGCTGGCGTCGTACATGTAGTTCTCTAGGGGGGCGCCTGATGCGTTGGGATCACCTAAGACGAAGGTACGCATGCGATTCCGCGGATCCCACGTCGCACCGGCGGGCTGTTGCAAGCGGCCTTTGAATCTCTGCGAGTTTCCGTTTGAGTCATACGAGAACCCGCTCGAGATGATGCGGTTCCTGTTGTTTTGACCTGTGCTCTCTGCGGTTGAATCGTAGTTGAGCGAAAACTCGAAACCTACAGGGATCGTGACGGCTTCTTGAACCATGTCCTGCGACAGAATGTTCCCGAAGGGATCGTAGAGGTAGCCGATTTTCTGATAGACGTTGTTGTTTGCCGCTGTCACATCGCTGGCCTGCGGCAGCATCCATGCCGTCATCAGTCGGCCAGAGGCGTCGTACGAAAACTTCTGAGAACCGATTGCGGCAATATTCCCGGCGCCGTCGTACTGATACGTGCCAGTCGAGAATAGTGGTGTCGCAGATCCTGTCCACGATGAGGTGATCGACTTGAGGCGGTGCATCATGTCGCGATCCAGCGCCTGCGTCGAGTCATTCTCGAAGTAGATCTTCGTCGGAATCCCTGACGAGTCGTACTCGATCCCACCGAGTGACGTAGCCTTCAGGAAGCGAACGTTGCCGGCGACGTGCGCAATGCCCACCAGTTGGTCGCGGATGAACGACTGCGTGTAGGTTCTCGCCTCGGTGACACCACTGACCATCGGGTAGGTCAGGTCGAGTGGGACCCCGCGGTCGGTGTAGCTCAGGCGGTAGACGAAATCGCTCCAGTCCGTGGAAACGGTGGGCCGCGCAAGTCCCGTCCAATCCAGTTGCTCACGTACTCCGGATCGCCGGCCGTTCAAGCCGCGATAGACGTTGCGCTTGGTCGAGATTAGTTGACCGTCTTGATAGGACTTCACGGTCGTTAGCTTTCCGTTTCCACGGTCGGACGGTTCGGTTGGCGAGGTGCACGCCTCTCCGCCCACACCAGCGGAACAGATCGCCTCGTCCCAGAATTGTTCTGAGAGCGGTTCGGACAGACGCCTCCCAACGTAGACGTCATCGATCGCGACGCCGGACCCGAGATTCGTCGTAACCGTGTCTCCCTTCTCAAAGACAAGGTAGAGCCAGACGTCGCGCTGCTCGTTGGCACCCCAATCTTCGAAGAAGTCTGCTGGCCTTGTCGCGGGAATCTGGAACCACTTCGGGAACACGGCTTGAGCTTCGGAGGCCGTGTACAGGACGCGGCGCTGATCACTATCAATGGAATCTGGCGTGCCATCGGCGTCGATGTCACCTGCACTATCCGGCAAGACCCATACACTGATTGCGTCGTGAGTCCCGGCACTGACTTCCCGAGTGGAGCGGTAGAGCTTGAAGCTGACGGTGTCATCGCGCTTTACCGTGACTTTCCTGCGAAGCACCTCAGGCGAGGCGAGGGCCGCTCCATAGGTGCAGCCGGTTCCGAAGTACAGCATGCTGCCGCTGGTTGTACCTGGAGGCGCGGGAATACACGTAAGCCCCGTAGCAGAGACTTGCTTCCACTGCCCATCCTGTGGATCCGGCAGGGGTGTTGCGCCGAACTTCTTGAAGCGGCCTGCGGCGAACCAACCCTCTTCCCACTGTGCGCTCAACGTAGCATCGAAGTTCTCGTCGAGCTGATTGCGGGCAACGCTCCCGGTAACCGTCTCGCCAGTGAGTTGCCCTGCTCGCTTCTCTGAGGACACCAATCTCCCAGCGACGTCGTACTGGTTGCGCAAGAAGTAGTCTCGATCGAGACCAAGCTGGTCCTGCCAAGCAAGTAGATTGCCCCAGACATCGTAGAGCCGGTTCTTTTCCCAGCCCTTCTCCGGCTGATAGCTGTCCACTAACCGACCAACCGCGTTGTAGATGAATTGTCGCGTCTGCCCGCCCGCAGGGAGTGTCCCGGCGCGCCAGGCGGCGAAGGGATCGGAGGTGACCAGATCGCTCGGATAGAGCGTGACCTTGGTAAGCTTGCCGCGGGGATCGTATTCGTAGGCTGCATCAGCACCTTTGTTCGTTGCGCTGCTGTATCGGACGACGGCTTGGCCATTGGTTGTGCCGTCGGCACGGAATCCAGTTGCCAGTGGTTCCGTGTCGACGAAGACCAAGCGGTTGTTGCCGTCGCGGTAGAAGCGGGTGGTGACGTCGGTGTATTCCTGCGCCGTGCCTTCACTGGCGCCCGGAACGCGAGTGCGCACGAGGCGGACGGTGACCTGCTCATGCGGGCCGCAGTATTCCTTGTCCGTTATCGAACCGTCGGCCAACATGAGTCTTCGAACTCGCCCCAGGCCATCTGGAGTTACGCGCAGTGGGTTGTCTGCATCTGCGGTGGTCGTCGACGGTACGCCGTAGAAGGTGGTGGTGCCCCATGGCTTGCCGTTGGTGGCTGGGATGCCGTCGACCCAATACTGCGACGCGTCGACCGTGCCATCGCCGTTTCGATCCCACGCCGGCTCGTCCCAGCGGATCTTCGTCGCCGATGCATAGTCCTCTTCGGTCAACCACTCCGAGACGAACACTTCTCGGCCCACTTGGTCGTAACGCACAATCTGCACCGCGACGCGGCCTGTACCGTCTTGCTTTCCGGGGACGGCTTTGCGGCGCTTGATTGTGCGGCCGATGCCATCGTATTCCTGGCTCGAAAACAGCTGGTGGTTATCGGCGACGTTCAGGAAGTCTGTCTCGGCGCCATCGGACTGAATGATCCGCGTCTCGCGCAGTGTTGGGTAGATCACTCGTGTGGATTGCTCGACGCTGCCTGGCGGATCGATGGCAAGAAGTCGGCCGAGTGTGTCGTATGAGAACGTGGAGATTAGCCCGTTGGGATCTTCCGCTGAGACCACCTTCCCTCGATCGGGCGTTACGTGAGCAACGACATACGCTTGACCGACGATCCGCATCGAACTTGCCACGCCTTGCTGCCACGTGAACTGCGTCGTGTACGATTTCCGCGTCGCCGTGACTGGGTCTGCATTCCCACCATCGAATTGTGCTTGGGTCACGTTGCCGTTGTTATCGAAGGATATCGTCGACCTCAGATCGGTGATGTCGGTTGATGCGTTCGGTTGCACTTGCGGCGGGTCCACTCCATACAGGCGAGTGCTCGCCGCCTGCCAGTTGTCCTTGGCAATGATCTCTTTGACCTTGCCGAGCCCGGCATCGGCCGCATCCACGCCCTCGAACCGGTAGTTGACCTCATACCGCCCGTTCTCGTTGCCGGTCTGCGTCGCCGTCCCGCTGCCCTCCTCCGCGAACGCTCGGGAGTACGGGCCGACCTCATGTCGATCGAGCAGCTTGATGGGCAATGAAAGTGGGCTGAAGTAGTCGACATAGGAAATGCGATTGAGAGTTCCTGAGGTGTTCTGCCTGGAGTACGACCCAGTTTCCCAATGCAGTCGCCAGTTGTTCCAATCATCGCGCAGGCGATGGTGCGTCTCGGTTTGCCGCGGCGTCGACGGCGTGCCGACGCCAAAACACGCACCCGTATCGTCGTTGAAGGTTGTTGTCACGTCGCGTGCGAATACCGGTGGCGAGCCCGTGACATCCGGTGATGCAAACGGCGCGGAGCTTCCGGTCTCGGAGCTGTAGCCGTGGTCAACCGTTCGCAGCAGCGCGCTCGTGATCTCGGACTCCCCACTGTAGCTTCGCTCGGCACTGAACTTCCCAGCCATTCTGAGGTTCGGCGGCAGCACGGCGTCAACGCACGGGTCCAGAAGGATTTCCGAAACGCTGTGGGACTGATCCGCGCCGATCGTTGCATAGCGCTTGGTGATGTTGAGATTGTCGGTAGGGTTGTCGCCGCACTGAGTGGCGCTCCATTTGCGTTCCCAATGGGCCGTTGCCACAGGACCGGTCGCGCCTTCAGGTTTCATGTTTCTCCTGATCACGCCTCGACAGGTCTTGGGGTTCATCGGCCACTTGTCAAGATCGGTGCACGTCGCCGGGCCGCATGCCTTCTTGACCCCGCAGGTCCATCCACCATAGACGTATTGCGACTGACCGCCGAGTGGATACGTGATCGTTTCGAGTAGCGGCCCCGAACCGGGAGCTTGAAACGGGATCTCGTCAAATCCGGCACGGTACGAATACTGGATGGACGCGGGTGTGGATAGACCAGGCGATGGGATCTCGACGCGTGTCAACATCACAAGATCAGTGACGCCGTCTCCTAGATCGTCTTGCATCGACGAGTAGAAGTAGCGGTAGGTGATCGTCTGCCCGCCTGGACCTATCGAGTTGATTGCCTTGAGCATTCCCTTCGCGCCGAGTACGTAGCCGGGATCTGTCGCACTCCACAGCTCGGTCCAGACGTGAAGCTCAGGATGCGTCGGAGAGATGATCTCTTTGATTGCCTCGCCAAATGGGTAGAGTTGAGCGCATCCAGCGATGTTGGCTTTCACGCACTCTTGCTGGTGATAGGTGATATTGATCAGCGTGTCACCGGAAACGGTCTTGCCCGGGTACCGAATCTGCGTCGGATACCAGCCGTTCTGACTTGCATTCCGGATGAATTTGCGGTCGTTGCGGTCGGTGTCGACGACCTTCTCAAGGCGCAGCTGCGTGCCATCCTCTAACTCGACAAGGTAGTGCGCGGTCCCGTCAGGCGAGACCTGGCAGTTGTTGCCGTAGTGCGTGCACTCGGCCGGCAGCGCGCCTCCGCGACTGGCACACCAGACTGGCTTCCCGCTGGAGAGTTTGCACTCTCCCCCTGGTTCTTTGAAGTACCTGATGCGCAAGATCGGGTGGTCCTGGCCCGTCCCGAGTTCACGCCTTACCTCGTTCGCAGCAAAGGGATCATTCGTTCCGCTGAGGCTTTGCCCTCCGGCCGGATCCGTGGATGCAAATCGGGTCTTCGTTCCATCGGGAGACTCGAAGAAGTACTCGTACTCCTGATAGCAAGGGTCATAACCATCAGCCCCAGAACCCGTAGCGCAACCTGGATTGGCTCCCACTATTCCCCGGCGCTCGATCGACTCCAGGAAGATGCGCCCGAGGTTCAGCTTCCAACCGAAGCCGACCCAGTTCTTTCCAGAGATGATGCTCTTCTTGTCGTTGCTAATGAGTGACAACGTGATCTGCCGATCGATCACGTTCATGCTGTTATAGACCCGGCTCAGCGAAAGGGCCCCACCGCCGTTGAGCGGATACGACACGCTACTCGGGTGCGTGACGATCAGATTGCCGTTGTAGAGCTGAACGCTCTCGTTGTTCTCGAATCCGGCGAAGATCGAGCCTTCAGGTAGTCCCGGTGCGATCGCAACGACGCTGCGGTAATCGAAGTTGGCCATGTCGGTGATCGAGCCATACCAATTCTCGCCACCGCCACCACCTCCTCCAGGAGGGGCAGGTGGTGGGACCTCCTGCGCGATCGAAGCAGCGGCAAGGGCGAAAGCAACGGACGCCAAGGCGATCGCTCGAAAGGTCATTGAACCTCCGGATGCTGATTTCCGATCCACTGTGGAGCGTTGAAATGCGGCGCGACACGATCAGTGCGCTGAGATTGAGCGCCGTGGTGCGTCAGACATGAAGCGCGTTTTCGTGGGTTTGGGGCGAGGTGATTCATCTCGGCCCGATCGACAGGTGCACGCTGTTGAATTGCCAGCGAGCCTGACGGTTGATACAGGTAAGTACGTGTAGTGGTAAGTTCCCGGCCACTCGTCCCACCGGCTCGCGAACGGACTCCCACCAGCTGGGTGAACTCCACACGCGAAACGCCGCCGGATGCTTCTCGTTGCATCGTCGTGCACCCCTCGTCGGTAATGTCCTACCCCACCTGCTTGAACGGGACGCTACGCTTGAGGTTTCGATATGGCAAGCGCAAACCACGAGGTTTGATGTGAATCATCCGGACGCAGTGCCGCACTTCGGCTCGGGGGCGCCCAAAAGTGCAACGCGGGTCATAGCCCCTATCGCTGACTCGCCGATTCACGAATCGCGCCGGCGCACAAGCGGCCATCATGTTGCGTCGTGACGATCTTACAAACTCGGCGACTGATCGTAGTTTCGTATCGCGCGGACTGTTGATCGCCCGCATGTGTCGCGGATCACAGTGACGCTGAACTCAGAAGGTTTGCTTCAACGGGGGCGAGCGCAGGCCATGCTGCGCTGAGGTCGTGCCCGTCAATCACGCTCAAGCCAGGCTCTCTTGATGACCAGGGGTCTAACGATGAGTCGACTGAACACTGATGGCTGAAAAACTGTCGCACTTCGAATAGCAGCCAAATCGGCGTGCCGCACCGATCACCTACGGTTTGACCCCCTCGCCAATCACCTCCGCCGTTGCAATCGTCGGCCGTAGCGGCGGGATCAACCCCTGCAGCGCAGGCATCACGATCGCACGGCCTCCCGCAGCATCCCATTCGCGTTGCAGCGTTGCCGCTTGCTTGGCCGTAAGCGGCGAGGCCTCTTTCCCGTCGTCGGTCTTGATGTCGCGCTCGCGCGTAGGGACCGTTCTGTCTCCCGCGGCAGCGCCGGTGAATTCCACTTTGGTGGTGGCCGCATTGTCCAGGTCGTGCAGCTTCTTGCCGTCCTTGGCGTCGAACACCAACAGCTTCAAGCGCACGGTGGCTGAATAGCGTGCGAGGTACGGCGTGTCGAACGGCTTGGCGACAGCGTCGGAAGCGTCACCGCGTGGCGAGAAGCCATCGTCTTGACTGCTTTGACCGCGAATCGTGCTGCGCTTGGTGCCTTCGGTGGTGGTCTTGGCACCAGCCTCGAACTCCACGACCGTTCCGTACATGACCCAACGCACACCGAGAGCCGCGCCCAACGCCATCGCTGATTCGGGTGAGGGTTGCGCAAGCTGCGGCTGCTCGGCTCGTGCAATCTCATCGCGCACTTCGCGTGGCGTGACGATGCGTTGAATGCCTTCTTGCTTGAGCAGGTCGGCGAACGCTTCGCTGGAGGCAATGTCGAGATAGCGCGGCGCCCACTGCATGTTCCAGTGCGCGCGCAGCAGCGAGGGATCGAAACCAACCAGCGCGACCGATGTGTTTGATTCGGCGTGTGCGGTACCGGCGGCCAAGCTCAACACAGCGGCGACAACTGCAAGCCTGCGCGACATACAAGCCTCCTAGGCCGCCGAGAATAAGCGCGACGCGGATCGATCACCAGCTACGGGTGTAAAGACACCAACTCGAGTTGCAACTGTTTGGCCAACGACTGTGACGTAATGCCGTAAAACCCAGCCAACTGACGCACGGCCGGCGCAGCCGGGTCTGAAGGTGTGGCCTCGGTCCGTTTCACCGCCGCGATCATCAGGTTCTTGGCAGTGTGTTCGGTGGAGACAAACTCGAAGACCTTGGTGTGATACCCCGCCCATTCCAACAACTCAGCGCGCAGCGCATCGGTAACGAACTCGGCTTGCCGCTCGCGCAGGATTCCGTGCGACAACGCGTGCGCCAACGGCGCGGGTGGGGTGAGCTGCGGGCGAAGTTCCTTGTGGCAACACGGCGCCACCACGATCAGCGACGCGTTGGCGTGAATCCCCTTGGCGATGGCGTCGTCGGTAGCGGTGTCGCACGCATGCAGCGCCACCAAAACATCGACGTTGCCCACCGCACGGCTGGCAATGTCGCCAGCCTCAAACTGCAAACCTTCAAAGCCACACTCGCGTGCGACGTGATTGCACTGCGCGACAAGCTCGGGGCGCCGTTCAATGCCGCGGGCCAAAAGCTCGGGCCAACCGTGGCTGCGCAACGTTTCGTAAGCGGCAAACGTCAGGTATCCCTTGCCGCAGCCCATGTCGATCATCGAAAGCGCGCCGCTTTCGCGTGGCGGCATGTCGGCCAGCAAGTGCGAAAGCACTTCGGCGAATTTGTGGATCTGCCGGTGCTTGGCTTGCATCCCCGCAGTGACCTTGCCCGCAACCGTCGTGACACCGAGCTTGTGCAACCACGCCGCGGAATCGAACGACGCGACACGCTGCTTGCTGCGATCGTGCTCGAGCGCAGGCGCCTCGGCGTGAGCCGGCTTTCCCGTGATCAAGCGCGGCTCTTCGCCGGGAATGCACTCCAACTGCGCCGACAGCGCCGTCGTAAACAGATGTGCCGTTTGAAACTCCTGGCGCACCAACCCGCGCACCAGGGCGGTGCCTTCGACATAGTCGAGATTCTTGGTGATGTCGCGCGTGGTGTAGCGAAACACCACGCTCAGCCGCGGCCCGACACGCAGCGTGACAGGTCGAACCAATACGTTTTGCAACGACTCATCGGCGCCGGCATAACCACCCAATGTGAGCTTTACAAACGAGGCATCGCCCAACGCGCTGGCCAGCAGCTTGAAGAATGCCTTGGAGGCTTTGGGCCCCGATTGTTTGGCCGCCATAGGGTGGCCAGCATAGCGAATGCGGCCTCGCCCCGCGCCCTTCGATTGGCCTCAGAATTCTTCCAACCCAAGGCGATGCCCCGGCGTCTCAACCGTTGAAACCGCGAAGGACCGAAATGATTGCCCTACCGCTCGTGAGTCCCCAAGACGTCCCGCTGGACGACAGCCTGGTGGCGCAGGCTGCTGCAGGAGACTTGCAGGCGTTCGAGGCAATTTACCGGCAGCACGCCGGGCGGATCCAAGCGCTGTGCCGCCGCCTCACCGGCGACCCGCACGAGGCCGAGGAAATGGTGCAAGAGGTGTTCATCCGCGCTTGGCAAAAGCTCGCGACATTTCAAAGTCGCAGCTCGCTGTCGACGTGGCTGCACCAAATCGCCATTCATGCGGTGTTCGATGCGAGCCGTCGCGCGAAGCGAACTCCCACCTCTCCGATCGACGACGCGGGGGCGGCCACGTGGGCTGCCCCCAAGTCCAGCACCGGACTGCGCGTCGATTTAGAACGCGCAATCGACAGCTTGCCGGCGGGCGCGCGCGAGGTGTTGGTGTTGCACGACGTGTACGGCTACGGCCACGAAGAGATTGCTGCGCTCAACGGGATTACGGCCGGGACTTCCAAGTCGCAGTTGCATCGCGCGCGAATGTTGTTGCGCGAAAGGCTTAGCCAATGAACTGCCAACTGTTTGAAAGCCGCGTGTCGGAGTGGATCGATGCGCAGCTAACGCCCGACGAGCACGTGCGGATGTTGCAACACGCCGAAGGGTGCGCGCCGTGCCGCAAGCTCGAACAAGAACTGCGCGGCTTGGTGTCGCAGTTGCAACAGCTGCCGCCAGAGATCGAGCCACCGGCCACGCAGTGGCCAATGCTGCGGGCACGATTGCAGGCGGAGTCGCGCGCTTCGTCGAACGCAAGCCGATGGCCCTGGCTTGCAGCGGCGGCTGCGGTGCTGGTGGGCGTCGTGGGGTTGACGTTGTGGCGCAACAGCACTCAATCGATGGGCCCAAAACCACAAAGCGAAAACGCGCAGCAGATTGCTAAAGCGCTCGCAACGCCCATCGAGGTGCCGTTGCCTGCCGAGCTCGCTGCGGTCGATGCAGCGCTCAAGCAAGCGCGCACTCAACTGGACAACGTGTTGCAGCAGCAGCGCGGGTCGCTGTCGCCCGACACGGTACGGATTGTCGAGCGCAACTTACGTGTCATGGAAGACGCCACGCACGAGATAAGGGTTGCGTTGTCGCGCGACCCAGGTAGCAGTTCGTTGCGTCAAATGTTGGTAGCCAGCCATCGCCGTCAATTGGATATGTTGCAACAGGTGACGCGTATGACTGCGAGTCAGGAGAAACCAAAATGAAGAGCCTTCTGTGGTTGGTGCTGTTGGTGAGCGCCGCCGTTGTTCCGGCGCAGGCGCAAGTGCAAATCGACAAGCGCAAGCCGTTGCCGGCGGGGTCAATCGTGAGCGTGAGCAATTCGTTCGGAAGCGTCACCGTTACCGCGTGGGACAAAAACGAGGTGTGGGTTAAGGGCTCCCTGGCCCCAGGCGCCATGCAGCTGGCGTTCGACACCAACACCAGTGAAGACGAGGACGAAAACGGCAAGGCGGTCAAGCGCACCTACGCAGAGGTCCACGTAGAAACCCCCAATTCGTGGACGTTCGAATCGGACGACGACAGCGACTATCGCTCGACGCTCGAGATCTATGTGCCCAAGAGCGCGTCGATTCAGATGCAATCGGTGAACGCCTCGCTTACGGCAACCGGCATGACGGGCGATGTCGAGGCCGAAACCGTCAACGGCACGATCAAGATTTCTGGTGGAACCGGCGAGGTGCGCTTGCAAACGCTCACTGGAGCCGTCGACTACGAGGGCGCGGCGAAGGCTGTAAGCGTCGACAGCGTCAGCGGCGCGGTCAAGCTGGGCACGCTCAGCGGCGAAGCGCGGATTCGCAGCGTCACCGGCAACATTACGGTGCGCGCTGCCAAGCTGAAAGAGTTGAGCGCGGAAACCACGTTGGGCAGTGTCACCGTCGAAGGCAGCATTGCCTCCGAAGGCGAGTGGCGGATCGAGACCTTTAGCGGAGCGGTGTCGCTGGCTTTCAGCGAGACACCACTCGCGCACTTTCGATTGAAGACAGCGCAGGGCGAGATTGTCAGCTCGCTCGGCCCCAAGCCGCGTCGCGAAGAGCGCTTCAATCCATTTCGCGTCTTGGAATTTCAAACCGGTGAAGACACCTCGGTCGAGGTAGAAACCTACAGCGGCGCCATTACCTTGAAGGCAGGCGCCGCCAAGCCGTAACCCTAACCGCACGCTTTCCAACTCAACTCCTTCTTGCGAGGTGACCCATGTACACCGCTCGCTACGCGACCGCTCTGCTCACGCTGTTGTTGTCTTCGGCTTGTGTACTGGCGGCGACGCCACCCGCGTCATCGCCAGAACTCGATGCGTTGATCGCCAAGCTATCGTCGCCTGACGCCACGGTGCGCGCCGATGCCGCCTGCGAGGTTGCTGACTTCGGCAGCGCTGCACGCGCCGCCGTGCCTGTGTTGGTTCAAATGCTCGGCGACGAGGCGGTTGCCAAACCAACGCGCTGCGGCTTTCGCATCGACACCGACATGGGGATCTTTCCGTACTCCATGACTCCCGCGTTCGCCGCCGTGCAAGCGCTCGGGGAGATGGGTGAGCCGGCCTATACATCGCTCGTGCAAGCCATGGACAACGCCAAGTCGCTCGTGCGACGCAACGCTGCCATGGCGCTGGGTGATATCGGCGATACGCGCGCCGTCGATACGTTGAGCAAAGCGTTGAAAGACGCCGATGCTGCGGTGCGCCGGTCCGCCGCGCGATCGCTGGGTGAGTTGGAAGACACGCGCGCCGTCGCCGCGTTGGTGGGCGCGCTGAAGGACTCCGACGAGCAAACGCGCGCCGCGGTTGCCAGCGCGCTGGCCAGTTTGAAAGATGGCCGCGCCCTCAAACCGATGGTTGCTGCGCTTAATGACAGCAGCGCTCGTGTGCGCGAGAGCGTGGCCAGTGGGCTTTCCGAGTTCGGCGACCCGCAAGTGGTGCCGGCGTTGATCGATGCGGCCAGCGATGGCAACGCCGCGGTTCGCTACGCCGCCATCAATGCGCTGCGCGAGTTTGAGGACTCCCGCGCCGCGGGTGTGCTGGTGAAGGCGACCAAAGACGCAAACTGGAAGATGCGCCAAGCGGCCGTGGAAGGGTTGGCCGAGCTAAAGACTGACGCTGCGATTACAGCGTTGATCGCGGCACTCGGGGATGAGTCGTGGAACGTTCGATCGAGTGCCGCCGAGGCATTGGGTGAGTTGCAGGACGCACGCGCCTTGGACCCGCTCGCCAAGATGGTCGACGATTCGCACTGGCGCGTGCGAGCCAGTGTGGTCGATGCGCTGGGCCAGTTGGAGAACATGAAGGTCACCCCTGCGCTGATTCGCGCCGCCAACGACGAGCATTGGCAAGTGCGCCATTCGGCCGTCGAAGCCTTGAGCCGATTGAACGATCCGGCAGCGTTGGATGTGTTGTCGGCGCGCTTGAAGGACGAGCACTGGGAGATTCGCCAAGCGGCGGTCGAGGCCTTGTCCAGCCTCGGCAGCGAGCGCGCGCTGAGCGCGTTGAAGTCCTTGAAGAACGATCCACGACCCGAGGTGAGAGAAGCGGCCAAGGAGGCAGGAGAGGATTGAGCTAGCCCACGCTTGCTTCCAAGTCGACATCCAACAGCGCACCGGGGTTGCGCGATGTCGTGAAGAGCGCTGCACTCGGCCGTCGAGCATGGTATCGCCAGTGGCGAGGACGACTTCTTTCCGGGGTGACAGGCCGGCACCCTGCTCTCCTACTGGGAGGCAGCCAAGCGACTGCACTCTGGCTATCGTTAGGCGCGCCAGACGAGCGTCCCGGGAGGGCGCGTCCGAAGGACGAAAAAGTCCGCAGGGCGGAACGTAACCAATAGTCGAAACTACACGCCGTGGGCTTCACACGTCGGCCCCCATTCGGTAGACTGCGGCTCGGATCGACAAGCACAAAAAGTCATTGGTTTTTGGGGAGAGCAACTTGGCGAGTTCCTTTCTTCGCTGGGCTGGTTCGAAGAGGCAAGCGCTCGCGCATCTCCGCCCGTTCTGGGGAGCTGGCTACCGGAGGTATGTAGAACCGTTCGTGGGCTCTGGTGCTCTCTTCTTCGATCTTGAGCCAGAGAAAGCGCTACTCGGAGACGTGAATCGAGACCTCATAGATACCCTAACCGCAGTGCGCGATTGCCCCGCAAGGGTGAGTGCTGCACTCAAGAGGATCGGGAAGGGCCGTGAAAGCTATTACCAACTGCGGGGCAGAGACCCATCGAGCATGGGGCGTACGGCGCGCGCTGCGAGGTTCATTTTTCTTAACCGCTATTGTTTCAATGGCCTCTATCGCACGAACCTGCAGGGACAGTTCAACGTTCCATACTCGCCTTCGCGGACCGGTACGCTGCCGACACTTCGTGAACTCAAGGAGCTGAGTAACGTTTTACTCTCGGCAACCATCCGCGTTGCTGATTTCGAAACACTACTTGCTAGCTGCAAGCATGGTGACTTTGTGTATCTCGATCCGCCTTTCGCGATTGAGAACCGTCGTGTTTTTCATCAATACAATGCGTCGACATTCGGGCTTTCTGACCTAGACAGGCTCCGAGGTGCTTTGATGACACTTGATGCCGCAGGGGTTCACTTCGTCCTTAGCTACGCACTGTGCAAAGAAGCGCTCGACTTTTTTTCAAGCTGGCCGAACCGCCGCATACAAATAACTCGTCACATTGCTGGCTTTGCCGCCCACCGGCGGAAAGCGCATGAACTGCTGATTTCCAACTCGCCCAAAGGCGTCGCAGGCTAGCAGGATGTTGCTACGGCTCGCAATACTGAGCGACCTTCACATCGGCAGGGGCGCGCGCTGCGCGGACCTCTGCCCACCAGATGATCGCAGCTCGATGCCCAACGAGAATTTCCAAAGCCGATTTCTCAGTTTTCTTGAAGACCAGCTCCTGCCATCGGCAATCGACTATGTCATCGTCCCGGGGGACCTGACTAGCAGAGCACAGCCTACGGAAGTCAAACATGCGGTCGAGTTCATCCTGTCGGTTTGCAGCACGTTGCGAGTACCGCAGGATCGGGTGCTATGGGTCCCTGGGAACCACGACGTCGATTGGAGCGTCTTTGACCCCGCAGACACAACAGGCTACCGAAAGGCGCAAAGGTACGGACCCCTGTCAGCCCAAGTGCTCGGGCTCCCGCGGCTGGGACCGCCAAACTCATCATTGCTAACCGACCCTTTCTTCCTGGTGAAGGAGTACCCGGATCTGCTCTTTGTTGGGTATAACTCGGCTCACCATGACGCACCCGATAATGCGCTCCACCATGGTTTGGTGACGGTCCATCACCTGCACGCGCTAGAGCGCGCACTCAGCGCGGTACCTCGTCGTCTTGAGCAGATTCGGCTTTTCGTCGTCCACCATCACCCGCAGCTTTACAACGAGCCCTTACAAGACATGCAAGACTTCAGTGCAATGCAGAACGCCGAGTCACTCGTTGACTTTCTACATCGTCAGTCGTTTGATTTCGTCGCGCATGGTCACCGGCATTTCCCCAGATTCAAGATGGTCTCTCATGACTCGGCAGCGCCGATCCCGGTCCTGTGTTCCGGCTCTCTCTCCGTGGCGCTTGATACGCGCTGGGCCGGGGCGGTCACAAACCAGTTTCACGTAGTGGAGTTTCACCAGCGCGACGGTGCGCAGATGGTAGTAACCGGGCGCGTCAAGAGTTGGGCCTTTACTAGTGCGCGTGGATGGGAGCCAAGCAAGGAGAAATACACAGGCATCTCTCATACGGAGCCCTTCGGACCGCATGTGGTTCCCGCCGCCCTTTACTCGATCGTGCATCCGGTCGTGATGGGACTTGTCAACGATGTCAACCACTGCGACTGGGCAAGCGTTCTGGATCGGGTACGCACACCAGACCTCCGCTACCTGCGCCCTAGACTCGTCATGGAAGTCTTGAGCCGCATTGCGAGTCAGGAGAAACTCAGAATTCTCGGCGACCTAGATGACGGGTTGTTTCTCGTGCGGCAGGGAGATCCCAACCCATGAGGCGCGGATCAGGGGAGCAGTACAAGAACCTATTTGAGATTGACAACGCCCGTGACCTACCTAGGCAAGACCTCGTTGATACGTTCGTACCCACCCCAGCCTTCTGGCGTTTGCTTTCAGCAAAGAACCAGATAGTACTCGGAGCCCGCGGCTCCGGGAAGACAGCGCTTGCGAAAATGCTCTCCTACGACCACCTCAGCCTTTATAAGGACAAAAAGATCGGCGGACTCGTCACAGAATGCGCGTTGTGTGGGATCTATATCCCTACGCGGCTGGAGTGGGTCGGCGGACTAAGGAACAAGAAATGGCGAAACGAGCAAGAGCAGGAGGAGTACTTTCAGTGGCGCATGAATTTGATCTCTTGCTCGTCTCTTGCAAATACGCTCCAAAGCATCCTAGACGTCCGTGCACCGCATCCACTGCAACGTGCGCTCTGGGAGGACGCACTGGTCGCGGCACTCACGCAAGACTGGCAACTCTCGCCTAACGCGCGCACCCTCCGTGATATCCAGCGCGCACTTCAGGATCTTGAGTACGAGATGAACCTGCTGCTCGTAAGAAAACGGATTTCTTCGTTTGAGAATAGTGAAGAACCTGGTGCTGTATTTCGGATGGAGCTGTTCGCACCGCTGAAGCGGGGAATCGTACATACCCAAAGGATTCTCGAGTTGCCGCAGAATAACGCATGGCTACTTTGCATAGACGAGGCAGAGTATCTCGACGAAGTCCATCATCGAATCCTAAACTCGCACATGAGGTCGTTTCCGGAGTGCCAGCTCTTTTTCAAACTCACGACTCAACCCTACTGTCACTACACGCTTGAAACAAATATCGGGGTCCCACTGAACGTTGGGCACGATTTTGAGTATGTCTACATCGACGTGGACCCGGTGGATAGTCGCCGCACTGGCAACTTGCGGGAGTACGCCACTGAAGGCACGCCGCCAGGCGTTCCGTGGTTTGCGAAAACGCTCTTTTCGAAGCGCGCTATTGCGTCAGGATTGAAAAGGGCGCGCGATGGGCGAGCCTCTAGTGACGCCGGCAGTCGGGAATCACCACTAATTGGATCGATGGGTCAGCTCTTCGGGTCTTCAGAAATATTGGACGCCGAGGCAACTGACTGGTCCAACGGCTCAGCGATGTTCGCTCTTCTCGAGAGGCACGCAACGAAAGCTACACTGAAGCGAGCGCGACGCCTAGCTGGCACCAACCGCTTTGGCAATGCAATTGGTCGCAAGATCCACGGCGCGCTCATCCTACGTGAAGCGCTTTGGAATCAACGTGGCCAGCAGGCGCCAGACGTCTATTCAGGCGCATCGATGATTGTACGTTGTAGCGACCTCAACCCCCGTCGACTCGTGCGTCTATTCAATGTGTTGCTCCTGCACGGCACGGACCGTTTGCGTCCGGATCGCTGGGAACCGATCTCGCGTGCTGACCAAACCAGAATTCTGCGGAAGTTCTCCTCAAGTACGCTAGAGCGAGTCCAGAGCGAGCCAGAGCGGGGGGGTCGCATGTTCAAATTACTTGGCATGTTGGGATCGTACATGCATGACGCGCTACATAAGCGACGGATATCCACAGATCAAGTGGGGTCAGTCTCGTTTGGTCCTGAGACTAATGAAGATGATTGGGCGACAGTCCGCGCTGCAGTTGGCATCGGGTTATTGTTCCCAAACCAGAAGCCGTGGAAGGCGGATGATCTGCCAATGAGCGGCGGCGAGTTTCGCATGGCCTACGTTCTAGCGCCGCATTTCTTCATACTTCCACGACGAGGAAAAGCGAGATCGGTTGCTGAGATGGAGCTGTGGGCAGCTAACAGCCTGCATCATGCAGGCCAGTCGCGGCTCTGGACGTCGGAGCCGAATGAATGATCGCGATACGAGACACCGCTTGGCCCGACGTTCTTCGTGATCACTTCGATCTAGCGCTTTTTGCGAGCGGTTACGAGCCGCGATGTGTCGCTGTTCAGAAAGAGCTGCAGCCTTCGATGTTTCGGAATGTCGCAGTTCTGGGCTTCCAAGAACTTAGCGACACCGAAGAGCGCATTGATCACGACGCCGTCTATCGAAGCAGGTGGAGCACCGAACCGACTGTTAGTTCTGGAGAATCCGAACTGGAGATGTTCGGGGTCCTGAATGCGCTGAATTGGGATGGCATCGACTGCGCGCGGATACTCTGTGATTACTCATCAATGTCGCGGATTTGGTACACAGCTCTGCTCAACTGGCTTTTGCTCTCTGGGCGAGTGCCTGCGGCGGAGGTCACTTTCTCATACAGCCGTGGTGCCTATGAGGGGATGCGCGAGTCACTGGCGATTGAGGGCATCTCTGTACTACCGAGCCTAGAGGGCGTGCCATTGGGTGTGCGGCCATCAGCTGTTGTTCTCGGGCTTGGCCTGGATCACCTAGCAGCGCACTGCCTGTGGGACCAGATCGAAGCCGGACGCGCGGTCGCATGGGTTCCAACTGGCGGAGCGGCGGAATACGAGGCTGAGATTCGCAACCGGAACTTTGAACTATTGCGAGATAGGAAAATCGAACACGTCGCCGAGTTGCCTATATCCAGCGTTGAACGAAGTTACCGACTGCTGGCAGAGATTATCTCTGAGTTGCGGGTCGAGAATGAGGTTACGATCGTTCCCATGGGCTCGAAACCCCACGTGCTCGCCTCGATCCTCCTCGCGTTACGGTTCAAGGACCTGTCCTGCATGCGCATCAGCGTTACTCGACAGGCACCCGAACGCGTTAGATCTACCGGGGAATTCATTTGTTCAAGAGTGAGCCTTCGCGCCATAGGCACCTGAGAGTCAGCCGCCTACCTGCCCGATACCACTGTGTACTTCAGAGCGGCGGGTACGGCGCCAACGTAAGCGGTCAAGGAGAGGCGTTCAGGAGCCTCTTTTCGATCGCGGATGGCAGTGGACAATCGGCGAAGTTCTTCTTCCACGTAAGCGGTCAAGTAACGGCGTATTTGACACGCCGATCAATGGCAGATCGAAATCGTGGTGGCTTCATACACACCGATCAGCCTATGGTGATTGGCATCAGCGTCATCGTGTCGTTGCCGAAGATGTCGATCACCTTCACCGCGATGACGTAGCGGCCAGGTGCGGCATACGCGTGCTTTGCGCTGACCAACTCGAGCTCACGGTTCTTGCGCGTGCGAAAGCTCTGCCATTCGTTCTCGAAAATGTAGGCACCGGTCCAGCGTTCCTCAAAGTCGACAACGGTCAGATCCAGCGAGCGTTGAGCGGGCGCCTGTCCCGGTAGATAGCCTTGGACCCCGCCGATGCCGGTGCCGCGAGGCACCTTGATGATCTCCTTCCGGCTCTCGTAGTTGAAATCCACGGCCCAGTAGTCGACCCAGTCGGTCCACTGCTTGGTGAGCACCTCGCGGGTGACCACGCCTTGTTTGTCCTTACTCAGCTTGATCAACTTGCCGGCCTCGCACACGACCTCGTTTTTCCCTTCCTTCAGGTCGGCAGTGATCGCGTCGACGAGACCTTGCGAGTAGTAGACCGAAAAGTCGGTCAATTCCACACCGAGCTTGAGCTTGTCAACGGTGTCGAAGCACGGCTTGACCTCGATGTACGCGACGTCGTGGAAACGTACTTGGCCTTTCTCGACGGCGCGCTTGTCGAAGACCTCCGGCGGGATCGCTTTCGGTGCGAGGTCAATTCCCTTTTGTTTCGCCTCGTCCAGCACAGCGGGAAACAGGCCCATCTCGAATTCGAACGCCAGCACGTCCACGCGTGAGGCTCCGCGCTTGCGACATTCGGTGATGACTTCCTCCACGAACAGTCGGCCCACCGGCAGGTTGATCGGGCCGACGACCACGAGCCGCCCTCCGTGTTTGCCGTGGAAGAAAGCCGCGTCGGGTAATGGCTCGGCGCGGTAGGCTTTCAGGATCAAATCGCGGAACTCCTGTTCCTTGCGGGCGAGGGCCTGCTCCTTCTTCTTGCCGGTGAGCCGCCCGGCGACGTTGAGGTACGCCTGGCGCTCGTAGCGGCCGAGGTTGAGCACTTCAAAGGCGCGGAAGGGTTTGCCGCCGGCCTTCAATTCGCGCTGCACCTGGATGAGCCGCTTGCGCGTGGTGTGGATGCCGAACTTGCCGAGGTCGGTGGTGATCCACTTGCGCCCGAGCTTTTCCGCCACCGCCGCCGTCGTTCCGCTGCCGCCGAAGAAATCGGCCACGAGGTCGCCTTCGTTGCTGCTGGCTTTGATAATCCGCTCCAACAATTCCTCCGGCTTTTGAGTCGGATACTGAACTGTCTCCACCGCCCAAGAGACAACAGATTGAATGTCATCCCAAAGCGATTGAACAGGGCGACCGTCCATTTCTTCGATAAACCGCTTCAAGCGAGGAACGCCGTTCTTGGTGTAAAAAACCCGTCCTTCTTTATCGAGCCGCTCCATCGTCGTAACGGGACAGCGCCACAAGCCTTCGCAACCCTTCCAAGTATATTTGTAGCCGCCTCCGCTTAATCCTTTCGCAGAAAGATTGTCTGACATGAACTTCCGTCCGTCCGTGTCTGTGTAGCGATAGTATCGTTCCACATACCAATCTTCGTAGTCGGTCTTTGGGTTAGTCCACGTCGCATTCTCCGATTTAGAAAAATACAACACGGTGTCATGGATTTGGCCGAACGCTGTTGCATCGCTGTGAGCGGATGCTCGTTTCCAAATGATTTCTGCACGGAATTTCTCCGACCCGAAAACTTCCGCCATCGCGAGCCGAATAAATGAGTTCACCCGCCAATCGCAATGGACATAGATGCTGCCGTCGCTGTGCATCAAATCGTGCATGAGGGTTAGGCGTTCGTAAATCATGGCGATGAAGGAATCCGCGCCGCGCCCCCAGGTGTCCCGATAGGCGATTTGTTCGAGGAGGTTGGGCTCTTTGTGGAAGGTCTCGCCGCCGATCTCGATGTCCATGCTGAAGTCCGCACCAACATCGAACGGCGGGTCAATGTAGATGAGCTTGAGGCCGCCGGCGTCCTCGATCTGTTGGCGGAGCACGCCGCTCTTTAGTGACGAGAGGATCAGCTTGTTGTCGCCCCAGATCAGCTTGTTCGTCCAGCCCTTAAGTTGTCGCCCACGCCCATCGAAAAGGTCCGCTTGGCCCGTGCCCGTCTCCTGGCGAGGCTCGTCGATGTGTTCCAGGGTCTGAAACGGGAGGATCGCGGTGCATACCTCGCGAGATTTGCCGTTCCAAACGAGCTCTACCTCGCGTTTGTCCGCGAACAAGATGAAGCGATACTTCTCAGGCAGCGGCTTGCCCTCGTTGATTAGCTTAATGAGGTCGCGTTTCTCCGCGTCGGAAAGCTCGTAGTTGTCGGAAGGATGGCGCGCCATGACTAGGCCTGGTACTCGGTGAAGCTAGCAGCAAGGGAAGCCAGCGTTGTTGGGCGGTGTTGCTCAAACCCCTTCTGATCAACGTAGATGAATCGGTAGATCACCCCGTCGTCGCTGGCGCTGGCCGATGTGGCGTCGGCACACCATTGCTTGAGTCGCGCCATCTTCTGAGGAAGGTCGAGTTCTTCGCGCCCCTTGGTCTCGATGATCCAGACGACTCCGTCGCCGCTGCGCACGATAAAGTCAGGTGTGTAGTTGGACAGGTCGCCGTCAGACTTCACGTAATCGAGCTTGAAGCCGACGGCCAGGTAGTTCTTGGTGTGGGACACCACATCGGGTGCTGCCTCGAGGAATGCCGCGAACGACAGCTCAAACCCGCCAGCGTTCGCCTCACCGACGATCTTGTTGAACACCGACTTCTTGGCTACTAGAAAACGCCGACTGTCAGGGCTAAATGGGCGTGTGTCGCGCAGCCGAATCCGGTCCCCGACGTACGTCGTTCCTGACTCCCGGATCGTTAGTTCATTGATGGCGCGCTTGAAGGAGTCGTACACGACCTTGCCAACCTCAGGCTCGGAGAGATTCCGTAGAACAACCGGATCCTCAAGCTCCACAGGCGCTGGGGTGAACAGATGTTCCCGCATGAACGGTTTCACTTTGCCGTAGAGCACGTTGTAGTCGCCGACAAGGCGAAGGTCCTTCATCAGTTGCCGAGTGAAAAACGCGACGACGGATCGGTAGTCCGCCGGCCCACTGCCGTCGAGTTGGATCGTATGGTGGATCTCGTCGTCGAGCATCGTCTTGAATACGATCTCCCGCGTCTGCTCAGGTGTAAACGGCTTCAGTGGTAGGCGTGCGTTGCCCAAGGCAGCAGGGTCGAGCGCTTCAAGGTCTTTGAATTCGCGATTAAAGCGACGCGTCAGTTTGGGCAGCGAGATGTCGAGCTGGTCGATGTTCTTGTTGGGATTTTCCGTGTCCACCTCGACGATGAGTGAGTCTTCGCGCGTCGTGCCACCGCCCATTGGGACGTGCTCGAATGTGACTCCCTCGGTTTGAATTGACTCGACGAACTCCATGAAGGCGGGAGTACCCATGACGGAGACGGTCTCGCGTGTGTCGGTGCCGAAGTACATGCGGCGCAGGCCGCGACCGAGGGTCTGCTCGGGGAGGATTTTGCTATGGGCGGTGTACTCCCGGAGCCCGACGATGACCGTGACGTTCCGGACGTCCCAGCCCTCCTTGAGCATGAGCACCGAGACGATCGCCTTATACTGCGACTCCCAGGAGTCGATCTGGTTGGACTGCCTTCTCAGGTGTTCCAGTTCCTCTTTGTTCTTACCCGAGGCCGCTTCAGAGATCTCGCCGTTGTTTTTGGTGTGAATCACCAGCACTGCCCCTTGAAGTTCCGGGCAGATTTTTTGGAGATGCGCCCCGACGTCGTCGCAGTTGCGTGTGTCGTCCACCATCACGAACAGCACGGCCTTCTTACCAAGCACCTCGTGTTCGGCATAGCTCTTGCGCCATTCCTCGACTCCAAGCGCCAAGTAGTCTTCGTACTTCTCGGTGAAGATCGCGCTGGTTTGCTCGTGGAGCCTTGCCCGGCTGGCGGCATCGGGAAGGACCGGATGCTTGACGACGTTCTGATGAATCGCCTCGACCAGCGGGTAGTCCGACACCGTCTGCACGAAGATCGAGCCGTTTTCATGTCGCGGCGTGGCGGTTACGTCGACTTGTAGCGCGAGCCGGCGATCTCTCTGCAGCATCTTGTGGTGGATATCTTGGATCGACTTGAACCAGGCCATCCTGGGATCATGGATGTGATGCGCTTCGTCATTGAACACGGCGAGCTCTTCGAACTCGCGGACGATTTCGCCAAGGTCTGTCTTGCTGTCGGTGGTCTTGCCTACGGGTTTGGCGCCAAATGGGGCGAGGAAGTAGTCCCGCAGGTCGTCGTCTTCCAGCGATGGCTCGACGACGTCGCCCAGGAAGACGCGATGGATGTTCGTCAGGAAGATGTTCCCGGTGTCGCGGATAGCACGCACGTCGTCCTGAATGTGGAGTGTGAGTTGGAAGTCGTCCCGCCAGTTGCGGCCCTCGTGGCCGTTGCTTGGTAGCACAGGGTCGTTGAAGAAGATGCGCAGGCCGTCGAAATCAGCGCGCAACCGCTCGAGCACGATGATGTTCGGCGCGATCACGAGGAAGTTGCGGGCCAGGGTGGAGTCGGCTTCGTAGAGCTTGTGGAAATAGCTCCAGGCGATGAGAAGAGAGAGAACCTTGGTCTTCCCGGCCCCGGTCGCCATTTTGAGAACGTAGCGAGGCCAGTCTTCGTCGAACATGCCATGCGAGACCGCGCCCGAGGCGTCGTAGCGCAGCAGGTCGAATTTGTCCCGTGCCTTGCGAACGTCGTGCAACCAGATCAGGGTCTCGACGGCTTCTCGTTGGGCGAAGTAGTAGCGGAATGGGTTGAGCGCGCCATCCGCGGCCTCGAGCAGGTGCTCGGTTTCAAACCACCAGCGGAGCAGGGCGACCGAGGTAGGCGCCGCGTTTTGATATCCCTTGTTGCGCCAGTCGAAGACTTCTTGGCGGATCTTGGCCACGAGCGGGGGCAGGAGCTTCTCGTAGGCCGTGGTGCGATAGGTCTCGTCCGCGGGGAACCACCGCTGACTTGGGATCAGCGGCGCGTAGGGCGAGGTTGGGAAGTCGGGGTGGAGGGACATGGAGACTGGATTCTAGCCGCAGTGGGCTCAGCTCAAGGTGCGCGCCTGACTTTCTCCGCTTGCGATCTCGAAACGCAAGAGTTCGTGTACCAAGCCCTTGCCAGTCACGGTCGTAGCAAGCCCTACGATACTCTTGGGGATACCCCGATCGCCGAGATGGACAAGGGGAACTGAAGAGCGAGGCCCGTTTTGAGTCTCGACAGCGAAACACCAGCACTAGTCGCACTTCTCGGGTTTGGCGACCGCCTCCGATGGGAGTTCGCGCCGAATCACCGAAACGCGACTAGCCACCCCTGTTAGCCGCGCGCTTGGTCATCGGAAAGTTGGTATGACTTTTAACGTACTGGTGCGGACTACACGGTGTCGGAAGTTGGATAGGATGTTGGCGAAATCGCAGCTGGACCGCACCGGGGGAGCGAAGTGAGGATTCACACGTTTCCGACTTTCGAGCGCGAACTTCAGGAGGTTCGGACCCTTACGGGCTTTCGCGTACCGCCACTCACGCGAGGCGCGGTGGCGTGGTTTCGCGATCTACCGACATGGCTGAACCAGGGCGAGGACACGGCACTGGATGGCAGCGCCTTGGTGATGCCTGACCCGAGCCTCAACCTGTCGTTACCGTATCCGAGAGATGAGCTACTTCTCGCGCTTTTCTTCGGCGTCGGTACAAGGACATCCCCTAGAGACTTGACCACATTTGCTTCGACCTTTCGAATAGACGCCGATCTACTGGATCGTCCGGTTTCCGTTCTTTCCGGCGGAGAGCGGATGCTGGTGAGCCTGGCGAAAGCTGCAGCAATAAAACCGCGCCTAGAGAGACTGGCGATCTGCTCCCCGTTCTTCTGGCTCGATTCGGCGAATCAAGAACTCGTCAATGAACATTTCGCCGGATCGTCCGCTGCCGATACACATCTACTAGTACTCGACGGTGAGCAACCTGATACGGGATCACCACCTGCAGAGCAGAGGATGTCAGATGCCGTGAGTGAGGCGAGTTGGACTCTGCAAATGACGAACATCTCTCAAGTGTTTGCTAGCGTGACTACAACCGGTCTCATTCAGCAGAAGTCGCTTGACTTCAGACCAGCGAAGAATGCGTTCAACCTGCTTTCGCCGACTCTCCTGACTGGACCCAACGGGTCGGGAAAAACCACACTAGCGAAGATCCTGGCGGGAATCGTCGACCCCACGAGCGGCTCAACGTCAGTCAGCACTGCGGGCTATTCAGGCCATGCCCGCATACTCATGCAAGATACGGTAGTTCAGTTGTTCTCCGTGTCTGCCCGTGAGCATCTTGAACAAGTGTTCAAGTACGACAAGGACCGCCGGAGGCTCGCTCTCGAAACCTTCAACAGGCTTGAGACGTCATGCGTCGCGAGACTGTCGAGAGACTTCCCGTCCAGTTCGTTTGCTGAATCCGATGGAGAGGGGACGATGCTCCAGTGCAAGCTATCACTCGTCGCGGAGAGGCTCGCACATCGCCCGCCACTGCTCGTCCTCGACGAACCGGGCTGGTGTCTCTCACGCCCCGTGGCGTCCGCCTTCGTTAAGAGCGTCGCCGAGGTTGCGCACAGTGGCGATCGTAAGACCGCGATCCTGGTGATTTCTCATCAATCGGGGTGGTGGAACGACCTCGTCCGGAGTCGTCTTGAGCTCGCCGCCAGTCAAGGGACCGTGGATATCGTGGAGACGCCAGCTTGATTGCCCGACGATTCATAGATAGCGGGTGGTTGGGTCTCACTCGAATCCGCCCGTGGTGGGTCCGCCTGATTCTCCTTGCTCTCCTCGCGGCACCATTGTTTGGGAAGAGAGGGTTGCATCCGACGTTGCACGATACTCACGTGTTTGTCGATATTGGCTCGTGGACCGCTTACGTCTGTTTCATCTGGGGATTCGTTTTCGTTTGTGTGGGTGTGAATCGACTCATCGATTGGCTCTCTACCGCATTCATGCTTGCGCTAGTTTTGTTGCTAACTGGTGCTCTCCTCCGAAAACTGGGGGTTTGGCACTTCATCGAAGAATTGCTTCGCGTCGCGCCAAAGGACCCTGACGTAGTTAACCTCGCGTTGATCGCACAGTTCTTCAAAGTGATCGCAACCTATCCGCTCGCCTTGCTTACTCTCGTTAGTTTCCCAGCGAGTGATCTCGTTCGTTGGGCGTCGCAACTTAGCTCGCGGAGGCCGCGGACCTGGACCCTTAGGCTGGCAATTCTCCTCAGGATGTTGCAGAACGTGGCTGAGGTCGTAACACGATGCATGGTTGCCTGGCGAGAGGAAAACCCGCAGCTAATCGTGCCGCGGTTTCGCGCCGATTGGCACGGATCGCTCTTCAGCAGGTTGGGAATATTGAGTTGGGCGAAGGATCTCTTAATCATTTGGCCGCGGACTGTAGCGATGCAGAGCCTACAAGCGGTCCCGTTTGTTGTGCGGGATTTCCGCAGACTGGCGGCTCTCAATCCGGAAACCAGCACGAACAGGGAGGAATAGCGATGGTCCAGCACGAAGATCAACCAGGCCCGATGACAACCTGGGCCTTGATCGGAACCCTCACAGGGCTGGCGGCATTTGGCACGATGCTGGTGCGCATCCAAATCCCTGCTACGACTGGCTACTTCAACATCGGCGACGTTTTTGTCGTGTGGGCAGGCTTGTGGCTCGGCCCATTGGGTGGCTTTCTTGTAGGAGCCCTCGGTCCGACGATCGCGGATGGAATCGGATTCCCACAGTTCATGCTCGCGACCGCTGTAACGAAAGGGCTCGAAGGCTTGGTAGTTGGACTCCTAGCAGGCCGCAACAATAGAGTGAACCAGAAAGTCTTCGCGGCGATTGTCGGTGCGTTCATCATTGTGCCTGGGTACTTCGTATTTGAAGCGTACGTTTACCCCTGGTTAGGGGAGAGAATCCCGTTCTTCGCGGTCACGAACGTCGAGGCAGCTGTTGTGGAGATCCTGCCCAACACCGTTCAGATGGTCATCGGCGCTAGCGGCGGGGTAGCACTCTGGCGTGCCACGGCCGGATACAAGTTGACGAAGAGTAGCTAGCAGGGCGGAAATTGATGATGCCTGTGGCCTCTCGGCAGGCATGTACGCCGGCGTCGCGATTCGAAGAGGGCGCGCTCGTTAATGGGCAAATCCGACGCCGAGCGCTCGCCTTTCTACGAGACCTCGTTCAAAGACGCTGTTCCCCCCGGCCACTTGGTGCAGCGGTGTAACCGGGCAAGCAGAGGCGTTCACGAACCGCCTGTCGATCGCCGATCGCAGCGGGTCATCGGCGAAGTTCTTCTTCCAGAGTCTCGGCGTCAGCAACTCCACCTGACTCATCGGACGTGTCTCAACACGCTGCAGCACATCGACCAGATAGCGGTAAGGATCCACACCCTGCAAGCGGCAGCTGGCCGTAATCATCCGGTGAGGGGCAGGTAGTTTTCCACTTGCAATCCGCCTCGTTCACTAGCTGGCGCCAGTCCGTTTGCTAGTTCAGGCGATCGCAGACGATGACGACAGGTCCGGCTGATTGATCTCTTTCCAGCGTGGTGGAAGCAGCTCTTCGATCTTGCTCTGCGGCCAGCCACTCATCAGCTTCTTCATCACGTCCTTCAAGTACGCGACCGGTTCGACACCGTGGACGCGACAGGTGCCCAGCACCGTGTAGATCGTCGCCGCGCGCACCGCACCGTCATCGGAGCCCGCGAATAGCCAATTTGTTCTTTTATGCGGAGCTACGCATAAGGGAAATTATGTACAGTTCCCGATTATGCGGAGTTGCTCACATCGCAGCAGTTGAAAGTCGTTGAATTGTCGTGACTTCGCGGCGCCAGGCCGACTGACTCGCTCCGCATAATACACAGCCCCCTCCGACTAGGTTCTTACCGCTGCATGGACCGCACGATGTTCGAGAAGATCATTCGCAGGCCGCAGACCTGCCGCTGTCTCAAGAGAAATCTGCTGGCGGGGTTGATCGCGGAATACGTCAGGTTTCTCACGCAGCGGTGGCGCACCGCGATTTCGAAGCGGCCTCGCAATGAGGCCATGCACGATCGAGCGGCACCGCCCGCCCCTGAGACATGTGGTACGCCGAGACCGCCGACGAAGTCGCTCTGTCGCTTCCGGTAGCCTGGTTATTATGCGCAGGTCAAGTGGCGACTCATCGCACCGCGCGCCACCTTCCGCGACCAACGCCGCATAACTGCGAACTGCACATAAGTTCTCTTATGCGTAGCTCCGCACAAGAGAACAAATCGGCTATTCGCGGGCTCCGATGACGGTGCGGTGCGCGCGGCGACGATCTACACGGTGCTGGGCACCTGTCGCGTCAACGGTGTCGAACCGGTCGCGTACTTGAAGGACGTGATGAAGAAGCTGATGAGTGGCTGGCCGCAGAGCAAGATGGAAGAGCTGCTTCCACCACGCTGGAAAGAGATCAATCAGCCGGACCTGTCGTCGTCGTCTGCGATCGCCTGAACTAGCCTACGACTAGGCGCTAACCGATGAATGAGGCGGATCGCAAGGGGAAACGTACCTGCCCCTCACCGGATGCTTACAGTTGAGAACAGATTCGCTATCGATGAACCCAGAGGAGCTAGCAAGACTTGTTGAGTGGGCCTTAGAGAAGGTCAGAATTCTCGGTGACGCGATCCAGGATGGCAAGATTGGAGGCACAAACGTTGGGCGCCAGCTTCCACGAAGTGCTCAGAGTGGCAAGCAGGCTGCTGATTCTGACTCAGAACCAGAGACGTCGGAAAACTATGGGTTGCACGACCCGGCGCCTGTAGCGTGCCATCGTTGTTGAAGTATGACGGACCCTCGCGTACATGCGTTGATCGCCCTGGAAGACTTGGGTTAACTCCTCGAACGAAATAGGTTTTGCACGTTTCGACGGAACAACCTGGCAAACCCCGCAAACCGAAACCTACACATCCGCCGAGGACCTGCCCAAGGCACGCATTCGCGCCAAATCAAGAGCGCTGCACAGCCCCTAACCAATCCAACGTCAAGCCGCCAACAGCACCACCCAGCCCACCGCTGAGGAACTCCACAACCGCCCCTCTTGCCAGCCTCATAGGGCAAGCGGCAGCGGTTTTTTCGAGTGGTATCCTGCCCCCGCCTCACAGCAATCGAGTTGCACTCAACCGGGGCGAACGGGGTCAACGACCGTGGACAGAAACGAGCAGTTGCGCGCTCGGCTCGAGCAAGCCCGGCAGGGTGGTGGGGCCGAACGCGTCGCGAAGCAGCACAAAGCCGGGAAGCTCACCGCGCGCGAGCGCGTCGAATTGCTGGTCGATCCGGGCACCTTCGAAGAGACCGACGCGCTGGTCACACATCGGTGCCGTGACTTCGGAATCGAAAACCAAAAGTTTCCTGGCGATGGCGTCGTCACTGGGTTCGGGCGCGTCGATGGGCGGCCCATCGCCGTCTTCGCGCAAGACTTCACGGTGTTCGGCGGGTCGCTGTCCGAGACGTACGCGACGAAGATCTGCAAAGTCATGGACCAGGCGGCGAAGATCGGTTGCCCCATGATTGGGCTCAACGATTCGGGTGGCGCGCGCATTCAAGAAGGCGCTGCCTCGCTCGCCGGATACGCCGACATCTTTCTGCGCAACACACTGGTGAGCGGCGTGATTCCGCAGATCTCCGCGATCATGGGGCCGTGTGCGGGAGGCGCGGTGTACTCGCCGGCCATTACCGACTTCACGATCATGGTGAAGAAGTCTTCGTACATGTTCATCACTGGCCCGGAAGTCATCAAAACGGTGACGCACGAAGAGGTGACGATGGAAGACTTGGGCGGTGCGCAGTCGCACGCGACCAAGTCGGGCGTCTGTCACTTCGCTGCCGAAGACGATGCGCACGCACTGGGCCTGATCCGCCGCATGCTCAGCTTTATGCCGCAGAACAATCAAGAGGATCCACCGCGTCGCAGTTGCAGCGACCCCATCGATCGGCGCGACGAAGCACTCAACACGCTGGTCCCTGAAAACGCCAACAAACCGTACGACATCAAGAAAGTCATTGCGCACATCGTGGACGACGGCGACTTTCTCGAGGTCCACGAAAACTACGCGCGCAACATTGTGGTTGGCTTTGCGCGACTCGACGGCGCGCCGGTTGGAATCGTGGCCAATCAGCCGGCGGTGCTCGCTGGCGTGCTCGACATCGATGCGTCGAAGAAGGGCGCGCGCTTCGTGCGCTTTTGCGATGCGTTCAACATTCCATTGATTACCTTCGAAGATGTGCCGGGGTTTTTGCCGGGTGTATCGCAGGAGCACGGCGGCATCATCGTGCACGGGGCGAAGCTGCTTTACGCGTTTGCCGAGGCGACGGTGCC
>JANNUT010000100.1:0-2431 GCA_031395565.1 Acidobacteriota bacterium
CGCCATTCGGCCAACCCTGACAACGTCGCAGAGAATACATCATGTAGGACGTGAACCTTAAGCGAAACAAACCGGGGGTAGGGCAGGGTGCCTATAGATGGGATGAAGCGGCCGGCTGCCACGGAAAAGTGGCAGACTAGAGCACCGATCAGCTTGAAAGCCTCAGGATTTCGATCGCTTAGCAGATGAGGATCGACAGCGGGATCGCGCTGTGATCTTCTGCGCCTCGCGGAGGCTCGAAGGCCTCCCTGAGGAGGACCGTGCCGCGCTGGACCCCGACTGCATCGATGACCCGAAGGGAGGAGTTCGTGATGAAGCGACTCGTCCGGAACAAGAAGCTCTTTGCCTTTCTGCGGTTGCATCGGTGCGAGCTCTTCGACGATGGCTTCCAGGAAGAGCTGGAGGGCATGTACCGCACGACCGGCGCAGGTAGTGAGCCGCTGCCGCCCGCCCTCCTGTGCATGGTCGTGCTGCTGCAGGCGTACACCGGGGTGTCCGACGCCGAGGCGGTCGAGCTGACGGTGATGGACGCGCGCTGGCAGCTCGTTCTCGACTGCATGAAGGCGGAGTCTCCGGTGATCTCGCAGGGCGCGCTGCAGAAGTTTCGCGAGCGGCTCATCGCAGCTGGCTTCGACCGGCGCCTGCTCGAACGCACAGTTGAGCTTGCCAAGACAACGAAGGGGTTCGACTGGAAGAAGTTGCCCAAGGAACTGCACGTGGCGGTTGATTCGCGCCCTCTCGAAGGGGCGGGCCGAGTTGAGGACACGATCAACCTCCTCGGTCACGCAGCGCGAAAAATCGTGATGTTGGCAGCCAAGCTGACCGATGTACCCGTGGAAACGGTCGCCAAGCAAGCACAGATCCCGATCGCGCTCTACGGCAGTACGAAAGCCGCGCTTGACCGCGACTGGAGTGACCCGGACCAGCGCGGCCAAGCCCTTGAGGAGCTCCTGGGCCAGGTCGACTCTCTTCATCGATGGCTGGAGCGCACGCAGATGGAAAATGAGCGCCCTCTGCAGCGGTACATCGAAGCCATCGCGCAGATTCGCGCTCAGGATACCGAACAGGACGAGCACGGCCGCGTTCGGATCCGGCAAGGCGTCGCCGAGGATCGTCGTGTCTCAATCGAGGAACCACAGATGCGGCACGGCCGCAAGAGCAAGAGTAAGCGGTTCAATGGCTACAAGCAGCACATCGTGACGGACCTCAACAGCGACCTCATCCTGGCGTGTGCAGTCACCCCAGCAAATCGACCCGAGGAAGAGGCAACTCCCCAGCTCAAGGAGGATCTGGAGCTGCAAGGTGCCTCTATCGGTCGGCTGTACGTCGACCGAGGCTACATCAACAGCGAACTCGTGGCGAACGTCCAAAGCGAGGGCGGTGAGATCGTGTGCAAGCCGTGGCACGTGCGCAACACACGTCCGGAGCTGTTCAAGAAGACGGACTTCAATCTCAACATGCGAGATATGACGATCACCTGCCCCGCTGGGCACGTCGAAGCCTTCGAGCCAGGACAAGTGGTCGAGTTTGACCCCGAAGTGTGCGGACCCTGTCCGCTCCGAAACAAGTGCACGCATTCCGCTTCTGGCAAGGGACGCTCGGTCAGCATCGGCGAAGACGAACGCCTGCAGAAGAAGCTCCGAGCACGCCTGGCTTCGAAGGCTGGTCGACTACAACTACGTGAGCGAGTCGGTGTCGAGCATCGCCTCGCGCATATCGCCGCGCGACAAGGTAGGCGGGCCCGCTACTGTGGAGTGACCAAGAATGTGTTCGACCTTCGCCGCATCGCTGCGATACAGAACCTCGAAACCATCCAGCGTAAGATCGCAGCATGACTGCGATTTCAAGCTATTCGGTGCTCTAGAAAGTGGTCGCGCAGTCGATCTTCCACATGCGTGGGGTCCCATACGGCGCCACGTTCAAGTGCCTGGCACTCTTCGCGAGAAGCCGGAGTTCTCACGCCGTTCGAATAGAGTGATAGTTCTCCGGTGATTGCGTCTTGCTTGAAGAAAGTAGGCGCTCCTTGGAGATTTGTCGGCACGGAAACTTTGCCCACTGTTCTCCACCGTCCTCGCGTGACTGCATGATTCATCACCCAGATCCGAGCGAGCACCGGAGCGCTCACGATCTCCGATAACGAAGGGGACGCGGTCCGTGGTACCTGCACGTCGTAGAGCGCGAACAGTGGCTCTTCGAGCGTCATCGCATAGCCCTTGGTCATGTCCGAAACCGGGATCTCGACGATAGTGCCAGCGGTTCGACGCTGCCTCTTCACACTCATTGCTTCCTCCCACTAAACGCCTTATCGGCAGCGTTTAGGTACTCTTCTCGCTTGGGATTCCTCGGCCAGATACCGCCTCGAACACGTCGTCCCCGCTGACCGCTGCCTCGACGTCGCCGAAGTGTTGTCGAAACTGCGCGCGCTTTGCCG
>JANNUT010000101.1:0-10272 GCA_031395565.1 Acidobacteriota bacterium
AACCTCGCCCTCCGCCAGCAGCTCGCCATCCTCACAGCCAGGCGATCTAGGCCGCGGATGAGAGCAGGCGCCTCGAAGCCGCACGACAACGCCGAGGTCGTCGGCCATCCGCGAGTCGTGGGTCTCCATCATCGATACGAGTGGCGCCGAGCGGTCTGAAGGTCCGACATCCCGAACGACGCTCGCGGTCCCAAGTGAAGGGATTCGTGTGTCGGAACCACCCTTGTCGCATGGATTATTGAGCGTCACACAAGCCTACGGACAGGCTGTCGTGACTCGCGCGGTCCCGTTGCTCTGCGTTCCCCACAGCCCCGGGCCGCACGGGCTTCTCGCTCGGGAGAGGTACCAGAACACGGTGTTTGGCTCGGGAGTCGTCGTATCGACGAGCCTCGCCGCGATCAGGCCGTCGAAACACACCTCGCCGGCGCTGCTCGACCCGACGGGGAGGGCTTGACCGCGGGCGGCGTCGTAGCTCGTCGCATCCGGAACGGGGGACCAGCTGTACGTGAACTTGTCGGCGGCCGCGGACATGTTCTGCGTCTCTGCGAGAGTCCCGACCGGCGTGCCACTGCACATGCCGTTCACGCAGACGTCGCCCACCGTGCACGGGTTGCCGTCGTTGCACGCGGTGCCGTTCGGTGCGGCGGGATTCGAGCACAGACCGGTGGAGGGATCGCAGATTCCGGCGACATGGCACGAATCGCTCGGCGAGCAGGCGATGCCCACGCCCAGCTGGCACGTCCCGCCGACGCACACTTCTCCCGTCGTGCACGCGTTGCCGTCGTCGCACGGCGATCCGTTCGGCTCGTTGGTGTAAACGCACCCCGTCATCGGGTCACAGGAGTCCAGCGTACACACGTTGCCGTCGATGCAATCTAACGTCACCCCGGGCTGGCAGGCCCCTCCGGCGCACATGTCCTCGATCGTGCATGCGTTCCCGTCGTCGCAGACGTTGGTGTTGTCGGTGTAGACGCAACCGAAGCGCGGGTCGCAACTGTCGGTCGTGCAGAGGTTGTTGTCGTTGCAAGCGATCGGGGTGCCCGGCTGGCACAATCCGCCGCTGCACGTGGCCCCGGTATCGCAGAGGTTGACGTCTTCGCAGGCAGCGGTGTTGTTCGTGTAGATGCAGCCCGCTTGGGAGTCGCACGCGTCATCGGTGCACGGGTTGGTGTCGTTGCAGAGGTACGGCGGATAAGAGCAACCCGTCACCGGGTCGCACGCATCGGCCGTGCAGAAGTCGTTGTCGTTGCAGTCGATCGGATTGTGCTGACAACCCGCGGGAAGCGACAGCTTCGCCAGCTCGACTCCGTCGAGGAGCGGGCCGGCGACCATGCTGGTGAATCCGCCGAGGAGCGCCCCGGCCTGACTGTAGTGCGTCACCTGGCCGTTGAAGTGGCCGATCCACAACGTGCCGTCGTCCAGGTCGTACCCGATTCCGAGATTGGTCCGGCCCGTGTTGAACGACGAAAGCACGTTCCCTGCAAGATCACGTCTGTGAACGAGGGTGCTGGTGTAGCCGCCCGTCGTCCAGATGTCGGTGCCGTCGAACGTGACTCCGACGAAGCTCTGCCCGGTCGAGAACTGAAGGGTGTGGGCGCCGGTGGTGGTGTCGATCCTGAAGACGTCGCCCTCGAAGGTGCCGGCCAGGATGAAGCCGCCTCCGAAGTTGCCGAGGTCTTCGATCCACTGGTTGTTGACCGTGGCGGTGATCGTCCCCAGGTTGGTGTTCCCCGGACCGCGTCTCTCGATCAAGTTGTTCCCGCCCGACGGATTACAAATGTAGACGACGTCGTTCGCATCGACCGCGGCTCCGGTGGCCTTGGGCAGCACGCCCCAGGTCTGGATGAAGGTCCCGATCTTCTGGTACTGCCGCTCGAGCTGCTGGATGTCGTGGCCGATGAACAGCGTCGCAACGCCTGGCCCTCCGGTCGTCGAACAAACATCGACCGTGCACGCATTGCCGTCGTCGCAGTTCACCGGGGTGTAGATGCAGCCCAGCACCAGGTCGCACGTATCGACGGTGCAAGGGTCGTTGTCGTCACATCCCCCCGGCGTGCACTGCGTGGGTGCGGCGGAGACGTCGGGGATCGCGAACAATCCGAGCACGAGCGCCACGGGGAACAGCCCGCGGAAACGGAACCTGCCGCCGTCGTCTCGAAGTTCCATCGCGCCTCCCTGTCCCTCGCCAGCTCCCGATCCGCAGTGCATCCGAAGAGGTTGCGCCCTCGCGTGTGTTACTCCCCGGGGACGCTATCACGGAACCGTTCGTTGACTGGCAGGTTACGGGCCTCCATCCTCCCCCGACGTTCACCGGGGATCTTCTTCATCTCCGCTATCAGATACACCAACATTTCGATATGCCATTTGTCCGAACGGATCTTTCGTTTGCGATCGGCGTCGCCGTCGGCCCTTCCAGGGTTGTGTGCGATCTCATGGTGACTGATGAACTCGCCGGGGGCGCTTCCGTCGATCCCGAGGATCTTCCCGCACGATCTCAGCCCCTGTGCGCCAACATCGCGGGCCTGGGGCCGCATGCGGGTGTAGCACTGCCGGCGCGCGATCGACAGCGGCTCGAGCGACTGTGTCGCTGCGTCGCGAGGCCAGCGATTGCTGCCTCGCGACTGTCGGCGCTCGACGATGGTCGGTTGCTGTATCAACTGAAGAAGCGTTGGCGCGATGGCACGACGCACGTCGTGTTCGAGCCGCTCGAACTCATCGCCAAGTTGGCGGCGTTAGTTCCTCCTCCGCGCGTTCATCTTGTCCGCTATCACAGCGTGCTCGCTCCCGGCGCACCAGGACGAGAGCGGATCGTGCCGCAGCCAGATGATGCAGAAGAAACAGGGGGCAAGGAGATGTCCCCAACCGTCTTCCGCTTCACGCGGAAGAACTAGGCCGCGCGCCGCGAGGGTCGGTCAGCGTCGGGCAGCAACACCGAGGCGGAGTTGCAATTGTCAGCGAACAGGCTTTAGCCTGCGGATGACTCGGTGATCAGAAGCCGAATCAAGGCCTGACGCTGAAGGCACTCTAAGCAGTCGGTCGAGAGCCAGGCTTAGCCAGTCCGGGCTCTTCCGTAGAAGGACTCCGGGAGGGAGCGTGAACCGTCTACTGGTCGCATTGATGCTGTTCGGATGCGTTGACCTCGACTTCCATTCCTTCGCGTCCCCACCTCCAACGCAGACAGTAGACCTGAGTCCCTCCTGGAGGGTGGGGAATCGTTGGGAGGTTGAATACACACTGACGAAGGAAGATTACCAGGGCGAGAAACGTAACAAGTCGGGGACAAGCAGAACTCCGCTGCAGATCGAGGTTGTCGAAGTCCTGCCGGACGGTTTTGTCCTCAACTGGACTCAAGGGAAAACCGCACTGATCGGTGATGTTCCACCAGAGGCCAAGAATCCGCTCACCGTCCGGTTGCTCGAGATGATGAACGGCCTCACGCTCCGACTCCGCACCGACGAGAACGCGTCGGTACTCGCGTTGCTCAACTCGGATGAGGTTCGCGCCAAGTTCCAAGGGGCGTTCGACGAACTCATCGAATGGGCTCGTGCACAAGGGGCTTCACCGGCGGATATCGAGCAACTCCGTGCCTCGCTCGGGCCGATCTTCGGCCTAGGCAAAGAGCTGAGCGACACCGTTTTCTTCAAGGAACCGAGCCTTCTATTCGCTGTTTGCGGAATGCAACTACGCGTAGGCGAGGTAGCTGAATTCGAGAACCTTGTCGCCCACCCGTTGTTGAGTGCCCCCTTGCCCGCGGTCACGACTGTTCGGTTGATCGGTGTTGATCCGCAGCTGGCACGCGCGACCGTCGAATGGAAGAACGCGATCGACACGAACGTGCTCAACCGGAAGTTAATAGAACTTTTGAACCGATCGGCAGTGACATCCGCGGAAGCGAGCGCGCAGCAAGCAGCTAACTTCGTGACGCTCGATACCGGCGTCTACTTGGTGGACGCGCGGCTTGGCTGGCCGCTGGAGGTCACCGTCGATCGGCAGTCGACTTCGGGGGACGTTCGCCGCACCGAGCACCACAGCTTCAAGACCCTAACGACAAAACAGCAGGGATCGTCGCCTGGAACCGCACCCTCTACACCGGACGCCTCGTCGCCCCCGATCAGTAAAGAGCGCCCCCGACTCTGACGTCGCGGTTTCATGCCGCGACATCCTGTTCGTGTCACTCGTGCGCTGCTTCGGCTTGGGGCTCTCAGTCACCATCTTTGCGATCTCAGACCGCGCTAGCGCCGCACGGCGAGTCGGATCTCAGTCGTCGCGAGCGGCCGCGGCCGCTCGCGCTGCGCACGGTATTCAGTTCGTCGTAACTCGCACATCAGGTGTTGCGTGGATGTCCCTGCCGAGCAGCATCGGCACGATCCTGCGGCTGCCGCCGTCGTAGAAGCCTGCTTGCTCGTCCCACTCTCGCGGGTTGCACCACGTCCCGAACAGCATGTCCCAAAGCGCTATGTCCCCGTAGTTGAACGCGTCTACACCGCGTTGGTGGCGCACGCTGTGCGACTCCGGCCGCTGGATCAGATACCCGAGCCAGTAGGGCGTGCGCAGGTTGGCATGCTGGAAGGTCACGCTCGGGCGACAGTTCATTTCAAAGGGCGCGATCGAGTTCAAAGGAACACACCGTACGTAGGACGCGTCAGGAATCATGCATGTGGGGCACGCACTGCCACCACGGCTGATCGGACGGCCAGCCACTTCATCCCAGCTATCCGCTTACCGACTCCTGTCAGACCGGAGGTGCTCACAGCGGCGATGGCGTTGTCGACCGGGGCGAGGACATTGTGATGCCAGTCACGCTGCGTAACTCCGGCACCGTCACCTTGACCAATGTGTCGGCCACGATCTCGACCACGACACCGGGCGTCACTGTGACGCGCTCGTTCGCATCGTTCCCGAATGTTGCGGCCGGTGCCCTCATCAACAGCCTCGCACCACATTTCGCGTACACCGTCGGTCCAACCGTCGTGTGCGGATCGGACCTCCACTTCAACCTCACGATCGTGTCGAGCGAAGGTACGTTCTCCGACGCGTTCGACGTGAGAGCCGGCGCGCTCGGCAGCGCCACCAACACCTACACCTCGACCGACGTTCCGAAATCGATTCCGGACAACAACACTGCTGGCGTGGCCAGCATCGTGGCCCTGGCCGACACCAACACGGTGACCAAGGTGCGCGTCAACGTGAACATCACTCATACGTTCGACGGTGACATTACGCTGTACCTCATCGGTCCCAACGGCACGAGCGTCACGCTTTCGACGAAGCGTGGGTCGTCCGGCGACAACTACACCAACACCTGGTTCGACGACGCTGCCACGACGGCGATCGCCAATGGCTCGCCACCCTTCACCGGCACGTTCAAGCCAGAGGGCTCGCTGGCTACACTCAACGGCATCCCGGCCAACGGAACGTGGAGCCTCAAGGTCGTCGACAACGCCAGCAGCGATGTGGGGACCATTACCGGTTGGAAACTCGAACTGACGACGAACGTCGGTTACCTCTGTAACGATTGCGTGCTCGCGGTGCCGTCGCTCGAACCGGTCGCGCAAACCTGGACCAGCCGCACCGCGCAGCAATGGGAGAGCATCGCAGGCGCTGCGTTCTACAACCTGTACCGCGGACAAGCCGACGACTTGGCCGGCCTGCTGACGCCGGCGCCCGAATCCTGTTTGCGGCTGACCACCACAGCGACCACGACAGGGAACGTGCTTGCCGAGAACCCGCCGCTTGGTGCTGCTTACTGGTATCTCGTTCGCGCGGCGAACTCGGCGGGCGAAGGGCCGGCTGGAAGCGCAACGGCAGGACCGCGACAGCAAAGCAGCACCGGCAACTGCCCGTGACGTTGGGAAATGCTAGACGTTGTCGCCGCTTGACGAGGAGAACCAACCGAAGCGCTACGGGCAAGACCCCGGGTTCGTGTTGACACGTTCTGCACCGCTGCTGAGGTACCCGAGTGTGCCGGCTCCACCGCACTCTGCATCCTTGCCACGGACAAGGAAAAAGTACGCACGTCCCGCATCAGGGACTCGCGGTTCGATGAAGAGTGTATCTGCCAGATTCGGGTCCCGGGAGTTCTGACACGCGCCGAAGTCGCTCGATGAAAGCCCTGCGACATCGCCGCGATAAACGTCATACGTGTCTGCTGTTGCGGGGGCGTCCCATGTAACGTTCGAGATACTGCCTCCAACCACGCGGAGGTTCGAGACTTCTGAGGGGCGGCCAGCGCGCGGATTCGCGGAATTGCAGTCCAAGCTGTCGGGGATTGCATCGCCGTCGTAGTCGAGCGCACAGGCGTCGCCGCGCCGGTCGGCGTTGGAATCGATCTGCGACGGGTTCGAGATCAACGGGCAATTGTCGGTGAGTTGCGCAACGCCGTCATTGTCGGTGTCGAGCGGGCTGAGAATCCAGACGGCGTTCAGATCGGTGTTGCTGTCGACATCGGAGGTGGCGATGAGCTCCTTGATGCCGTCGCCATTGAGGTCGCCGAGTGCGCTTGGCCCCAGGGAATCCCCAGGGAACCTGCCGTAGATGAGCATGTCGGGAGCGGACGACGCGAGATCTAGGCTGCTCGCAAAACTGAGGCCTCCCAGAAGCACGTCGAGTTCTCCGGCATCGATGCGCGTGTCATTCAGCCCATCGCCAAAGCGTTGATTCGTGAAGAGGTCGGAAACTCCATCGCCGTCAACATCGCCGACAAAGACCTTGGTGCCGCTTTGATCGCCAGTGGTCGGCCCCCAGATCACGCGATCATACTTGACGGACAGATCGATCTGGGCCGGTAGTGTCACCGAGTGCTCGACGATTCGTATTTCGCCTGCATCTGGGCGCGAGTTCCCAACGCTGTCAGCCATGCGAGAGCCGATGATCAGCTCGTTCGTCCCGTCGTTATCGAGGTCACCGAACCGAAGTCCTTGCGCTCCGCCGGCAAGGTCGCTTACATCGGCACCCCAAATGAACTTGTCGGGAGCCGACGACGCCAGGTCGATTGAACTCGGCCAGCTGGTGCGGCCACGCAAGAAGTAGATATCACCTGCATTCGTTCGCGTTTCGTTAGGTCCATCACCGAGGCGTGAAACGCTCGCGATGTCGGCCTTTCCGTCACCGTCCCAGTCCCCAACGGCGACGTTGAAGGCGAAGTCGTCGGTGTCCGGCTTGCCGTAAATAATCACGTCGGCGCCGGTCGGATTCAGCACGATCGATGCTGGCCAACTCGCTCTTCCGAAAAGAATGTAGACGCGACCGGTGTGAATGGTGCCCGTCGGTGCCGGCCCTTCGTGATCATTCAGGATCAGGTCCAGTCGACCATCACCGTTCATGTCGGCTATCTCTGGGCTAGTACAAAGCCCTCCCGCTGATGGCGTCCCGCTGTAAATAGGGATTCCTGGACTCGTCAACAGGTCGATGGCCGACGGAAGGGATGGTCCGCCGAGAATCAGGTGAGCTAGCCCCGCTCCAGAAGGCCGACTAGCCCACGGTGCACATAACAACATGTCTCCATATCCGTCGCCGTTGACGTCACCGCAAGCCACACCGTAACCGAGGTCATCGGTTGCGTTCTGTCCTGTGATCGAAATGTTGGGAGCGGTGGCGAAGGATGACACCCCACTCCAGGCCCCGCGTCGACCGTAGATGACATAGACCTCGCCGCTGTCGTTTCGCGGCACGTTGGGCTCGGCTCGATCAGCCCCAACGACAAGATCGTCGATGCCGTCTCCATTGATGTCGCACGCTGCGGCGCGGACCCCGGCGCGATCCGCTACATCGATCGCATCGATGCGCAGTACATCGCTGTTCGTCGCGAGATCGATCGTCGATCCGGCGAGGGAACTTGTGCACGAGATCAAGTACACCATTGCAGCCGCGGCTATGGGCACAACGACACCGGCGCACAGTCGTCGCGCATCTTCCGCGATGCTCGAGCCGGCCGGGCTCATGGGGTACCGTCACCCGCTCTGAAGACGGGCACGACGTAGCTTTTCTCGTGAAAGAGTGCGCCCCACCTGGTGCCCACAGGGTTACCGTCTAGATCACCTGGCGTAGCAGAGTCGATGCGCGTAAAAGTGCACGTCCGGGTGACGTTGCCCTCATCGGTCCATGTCGCCGTCGCGACGATCGTCGTTTCGCTTTCACCACTGTTCCTCAATTCACCCTGCAGCCAAACCGGATAGCTGAAACCCGGCGTCGATGGTTTCTCCTTTCCAAGCAATGTCGGATAGGTGTTACAGAGTGTGCCCCCACCAGGCGGCGAGAACTCGATCACACCGCCAGCTCCCACGACACACCCAACATCGGTCTCTGAAGGAATTCGATAGATGATCAGCGCGTGGTTGGCTCCGCAATCCCGCAAGCCCTTGACTAGCTTGATGACATACGCAGGAGCCGTCTGCGTCACTTGATCGAATTGACCAACACGTGCCTTGACCTCGACGTTGTAGTTTTCGTCGAGCGCGCTTGTTGGGACAATCGCCCGGACCTGTGCCATCACGAAGGTCTTTTCGTTCGAGTCCTTTTGACGTTCATAGATGAAACCACCGGTTGGTGCGACCTGTGCCTCGACTCGGTTCGCGTGGATCTTCACTGTCCAACTCGGCTGGATCGTGTCTGTCGAGAACCAAACGCCTGACGGGCCGATTCCATCACCGGGAGCCGTCCGTATCCGCGGACTTGTGGCTGGACGATCGAAGTCGTCGCGCACCTTGTCGTAGTAGCCCGCACTCACCGCCGGCTCGCCGGCGGGTGGCGTCAACGACGGCGTCGAAATCGCCGCGGAGCCTGTCGACCAACAGGTCTTTTTTCCATCCGAGTCCTCATAGGCAATCGACACGCGGTTGAGAGCGAACGCCGCAAGCCCCGGGATCCCGAATTCGTAGGTGTGTCCGACAACATACTCAGGATCGGATGTAGACCCCTCTCTGCCCTCAATCGAGGTATGGGACCAGAATTCCTGCCAGTAGCCCGACGAGTTTTCCGCTCCAGCGAGAATCCAAATCTTCTTGATTTTCTTCCCGGCCGGGACCTTGTTCGCCTCGATGGTCAGTTCGACGGTCGCCCCCTGCGGTCGAATCGAACTTGAAACCACGGCCGGCGGGTTCGGTGCTGGGCAAGGCAAGGTGGAGCCACCCGGCTGCCACGGGAGTCCGCACACCTGAGCGAAGTACTGATTGTACTGAGCGACCTCGGGAGGGATCGGTGTTGCGGTATTGCAGACCGCCACAGCCAGAGTCGAGGACGATGCGATCGACATGATCAATGCCGGCCGTAAGTTGTTGAGAGAGAGAGAGAGTTACGGAATGGTCTGTTCGTGAGTGTCATGGGCATTCTCGCTGGCGGGCGGAATCACCGGCCGCAGACACGCGACAAGGGATGATACGGCTAGTTCACCTTCCGAATCTGTTCGATCTGCTGTCAGCAGAAAGCGAGTGGCCGTGACCTAGAGACCTGCCCGTAACGCTGGGCAACGCGCGACAAATCGCGGGGGCTGCGATCAACAGCCGTGGACTTTGGCCTGACGATGAGTCATCCAGCACCGACCCACTGGCAGAGGAAGAGTCGTGGCTTGCCGCACTCGCCGCGGCCTCGGTGCAAGGTCGCATCGCGATCGGCCCGCAAGCTGGACAGCGTCTGTTGAAGCTGGGTGATCGCGTCGATCCCGAGGATCTTCCCGCGCGATCTCAGCCCCAGTGCGCCAACATCGCGGGCCTGGGGCTGCATGCGGGTGTGGTACTTCCGGCGCGCGATCGACAGCGGCTGGAGCGACTGTGTCGCTGCGTCGCGAGGCCTGCGATTGCAGCCTCGCGGCTGTCAGCGCTCGACGATGGACGGCTGCTGTATCAACTCAAGAGGCGTTGGCGCGATGGCACGACGCACGTGGTGTTCGAGCAGCTCGAACTCATCGCCAAGCTGGCGGCGTTGATCCCTGCACCGCGCCGTTCATCTCGTCAGATACCACGGCGTGCTTGCTCCCGGCGCACCATGCCGCGAGCGGATCGTGCCGCAGCCGGAGGGTGCAGAAGAAACAGCAAAGTCGTGCGCGCAGAAACACAGCGCGGCAAACACTCCGACTTCCAAGACCGCAAGCTCGACGCAAACAAGCCTTGCAACAACGAACAGCGTCAGCGAGCGTTACTACTCGTGGGCTGCGTTGATGCGCCGAGTGTTTGCCATCGATGCGCTGGAATGCCCACGCTGCCAAGGCCCGATGAAGATCCTCGCGCAGATTCACCCACCCGATACCACGCGCAAGATTCTGCAGTGCCTCGGGCTTCC
>JANNUT010000102.1:0-4209 GCA_031395565.1 Acidobacteriota bacterium
TCGTGACGATCGCCAACGATGGCACGCCGTGGCGTGGATCGATCCACGCCAGGCGCGAGAGTTGCGGCCGATCGGCTGCCATGGCGTAGATCACGCGCGGCGCGGTAAGCACCGCCTGCGAGATGTAGCCCAGCGTCGACAACACCACGGCTGCCGAGACCGCTTTGACTCCCGTCTCGCCCCACGCCAAGCGCAGCACATCGGCGGCTGGTGCCGTGCTCTGTGCGAGTGCCGCGGCACCCAGCGCACGCACGCACACGAAACTCACCGCGAGATACAGCACGATCACCGCCACGACGCCCCATACCAGCGCGCGTGGCAGCGTGCCGGGTGCATCCTTCACCTCGCCCGCCACGAAGCAGGCTGTTTGCCAGCCACCATACGCGAACATCACAGGCACCAGAGCGGTCATGAACCCGAGCGCACTGACGCTTTGCGGTGATGTTGCGACGGCCGCAGGTGCTGCGGCCAAGCCGGCCACACACAGCAGCGCGATCGCGACGATCTTGGCCACCATCAGCGCACTCTGCATGCGAGTACCACTGCGCACTCCCGCTAGATTGACCACGGTGATCGCCACCATTGCGAGCGCCGCTGTCAACCCCTCGGGCAAGGTCAGGCCCAACAGTTGATTCAGATACGAAGCGAAGGTCATCGCCACGGCGGCCGTCGCCGCCGTCTGAATCACAAACAACAGCGCCCAGGCGTAAAGGAACCCCCACAGCGGATGCAGTCCTTCCGATAGAAAGGCGTACTGACCACCCGACTTCGGCCGCAGTGCCGACAGTTCCGCGTAGACGAAGGCGCCGAGCAGCGCGACGACACCACCGACGATCCACGCGGCCAGCACCGCGGTGTCGCTGGGGGCGCGTTGCGCCACGACAGCCGGATTGCGAAAAATCCCAGCGCCAACGATCCCGCCCATCACCAACATCGTGGCGTCGAAGGGACCGATCGCGCGCTGCAATCGGCCAGCGGCTACGGCTTGACTCACTCGCCCGCCGTCAGCTCGGCCTCACTGGGAGCTTCGGTCTTTCGAAGTTCTGCCGCGACTTGTTCGGCGCGCCGCAACACGCGCAGCACGTTGGCGCCTGCCACCTTGCCTGCTTCTTCATCGGTGTAGCCACGGCGCAGCAGCTCGGCAATCAACATCGGGTACTTGGAAACGTCTTCCAAGCCGACAGGCGTGGACGGAATACCATCCAAGTCAGAGCCGATTCCGACATGATCGACCCCGGCGAGTTTGCGAATGTGATCGATGTGATCGACCAACTGCGCGAGCGTCGCCTGCGGTGCGGGATGCGCCTGCTCCCATGACTTCAGCCCGTCTTCCACGGCCGAAGGCACGCCAAGATTGAGCGCTTTCAAGCGCGCCTCTTCGGCATCGTGCGTGGCGCGGTGCTGACGCACTTGTTCGCTCACGAACCCCGGCGCGAAGTTGACCATGACGACGCCGTCGTTTTTTGACATTCGGGCCAACACCTCATCGGGGACGTTGCGCGTGTGTCCGCACAGCGCTCGCGCCGAACTGTGGCTGAAGATCACCGGGGCAGCCGAAGCGTCGAGCACATCGTTCATGGTGTCGGCCGAGACATGGGAAAGATCGATCAGCATTCCCAGCCGGTTCGTCTCGCGCACCACCGCTACCCCGAACGGTGAGAGGCCGCCGTGTTTGGGCGCGTCGGTGGCGGCATCGGCCCAGCTTGTGGTCTCCCAGTGGGTCAGCGTCATGTAGCGCGCGCCGGCGTCGTACATGGCGCGCAGCAAAGGCAGCGACTCGTCGATCGCGTAACCGCCTTCGATGCCGATCAGCGAGGCGACCTTTGCTTGCTTTTCGGCGGCGATCACATCCTCTGCGGAGTAGGCCATCGCCATCCGATCGGGGTAACGAGCCACCAGCCGCTTGACCAGATCGATCTGTTCCAACACCGCCTTGGTGGCCGCGAGACCGCGCATGTCGCCCGGTACAAAGACCGACCAAAACTGCCCACCGACGCCACCCGCGGCGAGACGCGTCAGGTCGGTCGCCATCGGCTTCTCGCCTTTGGACGTATCGCGGAAGTCGAAGGCCGCGAGCTTGTTCTTGTACCGCTCCCGGATTTCCCACGGGGCATCGTTGTGGCCGTCGATCACCGGCCAACGGGCGAGTACTCGTTTAGCGCGATCCAACACCGGATCGGGAGTGTCGGCTCGACTAAACAACCCGAGTGAAAGCAACACTCCCGCAATTACGACCGGTACAATCGCGCGCATCATCGCTCCTCGCTGGGGGCCGGAAGGATTGCACAGCCGCGGGTATCACGGAACCTCCCGCAAACCCGGCTTTTCCAACCGAGAGGGGGGTGCGGCTTGCGTTTTGCCGGCCCCAGGCCGAGGTTTCTTTTGGAATTGGGCATCGAGAAGGAGCCGCGCGGCGTGTTGACGCTGGACCATATTGGGATTCAGGTGGCCGATCTAGACGCTGCGATCCAGCTGTTCGGGACGATGTTCGGCTATGCGCAGGCCACAGCGCCGGTGCACAACACGCGTCAGAGCGTGCGTGTGGTGTTTCTCGAGAAGGACGGATCGCTGCCGCTCAAGCTGTTTCAAAAGGTCGATGCCGAGGGCGCGCCGATGGCCACACGAGGCGGGGCCGCAACGCTGCACCACTTGGCGTTTCGCACCGGCGACATGAGCGCGACGCTGCAGCAAATGGAAAGTGCTGGCGCTCGAATCCTCGTTCCACCGCAGCCGGGCGAAGCGTTCGAGAACGAACCGATTGCTTTCGTCCATATCGGCATGGGAATCAACACCGAGCTGATCGCCACCGGCAAGCGTGCGGCGCGACTTCAACCAGCCGTCCAAGAACCACAGCCATGACCACCCCCGCCAAACCCGACGACTCGATTCCCACCGCAGGGCTCAGGGCGCAACTGACGCGTAGCGTGTTGCCGTGGTGGCTCTTGCGCACCAACGAGATGCTGATGATGGAGGTGCGGCAGATCAAGGCCTTGCCGCGTCAGTTGGAAAACATCGAGGTTCGCTGGGGCACTCGCGATGACGAAGAGCTGCTGCAACAGGTAAGGCCACGCTCCAGACCGTACGCGCGACATTTCGATGAGGGGTGTCTGTGCGTGATCGGATTCGTCGATGGCAAGCCGGCGAGTTACTGCTGGTTCGAAACCTCTGGAACCCATGTTTCGCGCACCAATGGCTACAGGTTTCGCTATGGGCCCGATGCCGCGTGGGTGTTTGGCTTCGAGATCCGGCCGGAGTTTCGGATCTCGGGGATCTTCCACAAGCACTGGAAGGTAGCCATGGAGCGGCTTGCCGAGCGCGGCATCAATCGTGTCTTCGGGACAATTCAAGCCGATAACCCGCACTCGTTGCAGTCACATCGACGGCTCGGCTTCACCGTGCTGTGCCGCTACAAGATGACACGCGTGTGCGGTGTGATTCGCTATTTGGTCAGGCCCGAGAACGGCTCCGGGATCGAACACAGCGCCGGGCTCCAAGCCTGGCAGGTCCGCATTCTGTAAAAGGTGCCTGTCCCCTTTTTAGGGGCAACCGGCGGTGCCGGTGCGAAGGCCGCCGGCGCTTCCCTTGCCGTAGCCGCCAAGGCTGAGGCCCAAACGAAATCGCACCAGATAAAAGAACGACTCGCCGAGATTGGGCAGCGTTGTGTCTGGGCTGGATGCGGTGGCGGCATCGGCCGAATCGTTTTCGATGCAGGCCAGCGCCCCGAGGTTGACGCCGGCAGGTCCACCCGAGAGGTTGGCGACGTCGCCGCGCACCACGTCATAAACCGCACCAGCACCGCCAGGCACCGCTTGCCAGTTGAGCACCGTGCTCGCGCCGCCACTCAGTGTGACGCCGCGCACTTCGCCCTGCAGTGCCAGTGAGTAGCCGCGCAGTTCGAAGTCGTCGACGGCTGCTTCCACGATGTTGTCAGCGCCGAGGTCCGAGGTGCGGAAGCGAAAACGCACACCGGCGGCGGGCGCGACCAAGCTGTCGATCACGGCACGCTTCTCGGTCCACGCCGGAGTCGCTGCCGGCGTGGAAGTGCTCGCCAACAAGGTCTCGAGCGATTGCCAGTTGTTGCCGCCGGGACTCACCTCCAAATCGAAGCGATCGAGACCGTCGGCAGCATCCTTGCGAAACCAACGCTGCAGCGTGACCTCGACACCGTAATAGCCGGTGAGATCGTACACAGGCGACAGCACGCTGGTG
>JANNUT010000103.1:0-17723 GCA_031395565.1 Acidobacteriota bacterium
CCGATCTCGGCCACGGTGGTGATCGCCACGATGTCTTGCACGCCGCGCAGTGCGACGAGGGCTTCGACCAAGGGGCGCAGCCGCCACGCAGGAATCTGCTCCTGCAATTGAGTTTCGAGTCGCTTCAGCCGCTGATCGTGATCATCAACCGCGCGCAGCAACTCTTGAAACACAACTTGCTGAGCGGCGGTCGAGCAAACGACGCGCGAGAGATAGCGCAGGTGTGCTTCATTCCAGCTGGCCTTGCCGGTGTAATTCAATCCGTGTCGCAACAGAAACGATTTCAGCCGCCTTTTGGCGCATTTGAGATCCGAAAGCGTCGCCTCGCGCGCCCGCGACAGATCGCGCATCGCTTCGTCTTCGACAGTCGGCACGTACACCGACGACAAATCGCCGGCTCGCAGCAAACGCGCGAGCTCGACGGCATCGCGCCGATCGGTCTTCACGCGATCACCGGCTCTCTTGGGAATCAACGAGGACGCCACCACCAGGCACTCGAGCTGCTTGCTGGCGAAGTAGCGGTAGAGCACGTAGCCGCACGGCCCAGCCTCGTAGGTGAACACCAGCCTCGAGGCTTTGGATTGCAGCCGCCGCACGAGTTTGTCGATGTCGCTGTGGCGCGGGCCGATCTGTCCCACGAACACGACTTCGGATCCTCGCTCGGCTTCGGCGTAAGCCACAGAAATCGAGTCATTGTGAACATCCAGGCCGATGAACAAAGTGGTAGTTTTACTCATGGAGGACCCGAGGATGGCATCGCTGGCCAATGGCTCAGCGTGCGGCTCTGACCTTGTTGAGGCTAACCCGCGATTAGGCCGGAGGTCGGCCTCCAGCTCATCCAGAAGTCATGCTGTCTAGCCTGCAACAGGCAGATGTCAGAGGTCGGCATGGATAGCGAGCGTGAACAGCGCCCACCGGAGCGGGATACTCTTCTTTGCGAGTATCAAGCTACCCAAGATTCTGCACAGCACCACGATGCGTTGGTTTGGAACATGGGGATGACCCGTTGATTGTTGAAAGCTGACGGCGGATGGTTGGCATGTTCTAGGCGATCTTCTTCTTGTTGTCCATCATCGTCTTGCGTACGGCCGCATCGATCGCGCGGATCAGCGCGGGCATGTCTCTGTAACCCTTGATCTTTCTGAAGCGATGTTCTGCCAGTTGAATTCCAGTCGCTCCCCAACGCAGCGCCATCTGTCCGCCGCGCCAGCGCTTCACGTTGCGGGCCACCCGTTGCAACTGCCCCTGCAAATTCTCGATCGGGTTGGTCGAGCTGATCGTCTTCCGCAGATTCTCGCCGATCGCAAACTCCGTGATCGTCAGTATCTCCGCCAGACCCGCGAGCATCGAACTGCTTGCTGTCGGCGAGATCGACTCCATCTGCGCCGCCAGTTGTTGCAGCTTCTTCTTCGCGACCGCGAAATCTGTCAGCTTCCACGCCTTTGTGATCGCCGCGCTGAACCAAGCGCGACGGTGCTGTGGCAGATGCTCCAGCACATTCCGCAGCTTGTGAATCCGGCAGCGCTGGATCAGCGCCCAGTTGCCAAACACGGTTCGCACCGCGCGGCGCAGCCCCTTGCCACCATCGATCACGAACAGCCGGGCGCGCTCCACCACCAATCCGCGCTCGATCAAATCTCTCGGCAGGCTCTGGCAGCAGACTTCACTTTCCGTCGTGCCGTCCACCACACCCAAGACCTGCTTGCGGCCCGTCCTGTCGATCCCCAGCGCCACTACCAACAGGTGATCTCCAAAGTGCGTCCCATCCAGCATCACCACCGGAAAGTCCTGATCAGCCAACGACCGGCCCAGGAACTTGGCGACTTCGTGCTTGGTCTTGGCCACGAAGCGACGCGAGACCTCGGACTGACTCGTCGCGCGGGACTCGAACACCTGATCCACCGGCTCGAGAGCTTCGGCATAACCGTGACTACTGACTCCACCCAAGACCTGACGCACGACATGCTCGTCCAACGGATCACTGGACTGAAACAAACTCCAGGTCGGCAGTGCCAGCTCGCGATTGTCCAGGCTCCGGACACGCGGCTTGTCGATCACCACCTTGCGGCCGCCAAACACCAAACTCCCCTGCGTGTGGCCGTAGCGATAGGCCGTCCGCTCCTGATTAGACCGCCGCAGCGCGCCACAAAACTCCTCTCGATCGGCTTCCAGCAAGCTCGCCAGTCCCTGCAGACCGACCCGCATGATCAACGCTCGAAGGCAGACTTGAGTGCTCTGCAGAATCGTTTCGACCCGCTGCTTCGCTCTGGACGCCGGAGTCTCTGACTCAAATACCTGCCCCTTCGGTACCGACTTCGTGCGATTCTTCCTCATGACGGTGGCTCTCCTTTATTGCGCACCCCGATGATGTCATCGGGGCAGGAACCGCCGTCAACCTTTCAACATTTCCGGGGTCATCCCCGGACGCAACTGCTTCGGGAATAGATTCAGACTTTATGAGTATCTCGAACACGTGGAGAGCGAAGCGAACGTGATTGTGTATCGCGATTTGGTGCGATTCCCGTTCGACGGCGGAGCACGAGTCGAGGTATCCCGCGACGGGCGACCCAATTCCCACCTTGAGGAGTCGCGCTTTGATCAGCCTTAATGATCCTCGCTGGTCTGAACTCCAGCATGCCTATGGCGCTGCAGCGAACATCCCGGAGTTGTTGAAGCAACTGACCGACCTTCCCTCGTCAGAGGAAGACAAAGAGCCTTGGTTCTCCATCTGGAGCGCCTTGGCGCATCAAGGCGATGTCTACTCGGCTTCATTCGCTGCGGTGCCACACGTGATTGATGCGCTCGCCTCAGCCCCATTGCGGGCCGACTCTTCCTATTTTCAATTTCCGGCCTGGGTTGAGGTCTGTCGCGTCAAGAACGGTGTTTCGGTCCCCGAAGACATCGCGCCCACCTATTTCGAGTCGTTGTCGCGCTTGCCCGCTCTTGTGGCCGCCGCCGCCTCGCGCAAATGGGATGAAGGCTTCCTCCGTTGCGCGCTTTCGGCGGTTGCTGCAGCAAAGGGACAACCGGCAGTTGCCGCAGCGGTTTTGGAGCTTTCACCCGAGGTGGCTGGCGAGTTCATGGAGTGGTTCGATGAACGCTGAGACGCCCAACCCGGCGGTTGATCGGACCTGCGCGAAGCGCACCTCGCGTAAGGACGAACCAAGCATGAATCAGCCGCCACGGCTGTTCCACAACGCCTGGGTCGTTACGGTGTTGCTGATCCTCCTTGCGACGTCGGTCGTCGTGGGCTCCGACGGCCCCGCGGCCACCCAGTCCCTTGAGCGCGAAGAACTCGTTGTGCTCGCGGCAGCCGTGCAACAGCTCCACATCGGCGGCGCGGCGCGTTGGTTCATGGTGGCCGACCACACGATTAGCTTCGCATGTGAGTCAGCCCAGACTTCCGGGTTTTCGGTGAGCGATTGCAGCGGCATGAGGTCGCGCGACCAGAGCCCGACCGAAGTCTTAGCATGGGTTCGTGAGACGATCCGCCCCGTCACGAAGGAATTGACTGACAGCCTGCAATCTCGTGCAGCTACAAGCGTGCCGGTCACCCAGCCATTGCCACTTCAAGTCAGGCAGGTCATTTGGGGGCCGACAGGCGGCGCAGCGATCCCTGACGGCTTAGGCTCTCCTGACTTCGCACTCTATCCATCGCGGGTTGGTTTCAACGCAGGCCGCGACGCCGCCCTGCTCTATCTTGGTGTTGTGAGCTGGACGGATTCCTCGAAGTCGTTTGGCGAGTACGTCTACTTGGTGAAGGTGGGTCAGCAATGGGCGATCAAGGGTCGCGCGAAGGTGTGGCAACTCGGACAGTGAAGGGCGAAGCGCCTTTTGACGCCGGCGCGACGCTGGCTGGCCACACTGTTACGGGTCGTGCGCGCGTACGAACCGCGCGAGTGAGTCCGGCAGTTTGCGGCGAGGCTAGACCACTCATGACATTCGATGCCATTCTCAGCCCGCGAAGCGTAGCTCTGCTGTTGATGAGTAGCCTCCTGCCGCTCGCATGTCGGCCTGCTGGAGCGGATCGTCCAGTCACCGTCTTGCTGCCACAGCAACAACAAGCTACTCGGGCTTGGCTCGACAGCGGAGCATGTCCACAGCCAGAAAACGGGATCTTCGCGATCAACAATCTGTTTGAACACGATGTAAGCACGAGGCGTGCACTCTACCCTCACGACAGTCATACCATGGTTCTCTACATGATCACGCTTCCTTCATTCGCCCCTAACTCCATGGTCGCCCTTGAGGCTTCGTCCCCTGAACTTGCGTCTGGCCCTGCCCCACCTATCTACCAGGCGGTCCTGACGTGGCCTGGAACCGACGCCGACGATTCACATGTGAGTCGCGTACCGATTGATCTTGCAACTGCGCAGTCCCTGATAAGCGTCTGGGACGCCCTGCTTTTGCGAACACAGTACCTTGAAGAGCGTGATGAATTTGGAACGCCCGTTCTTTTGTCACGATGCGATGGGACCGAGATTCATTTTGGAACCATTGCACGTAGCGGCCAGGCTTGGTCGCCCAACGATGGAACTGTCCTCCATGGTGTTGTGCTCCTCGGAGACGCGCTCGCGCAATATGTAAGAGCACCGCTGGAACACAGGCCCCAAGTCGGAGCCGACCTCCGTAAGATGGCTGCACAAGCCCTAGAACGGATCAAGAAGAACGAACCTTGTTTACGGCTCCAGAAAATGGATGGTGGCGAGTGAAGCGGCCTAGCTACGGCGTGAAGTAGATCACGAGCCACACGATGCTGTACCAGTTGCCGAAGAAGTTGAACTTTAGATCAGTCTGCTTGGTCTCGTGAACGAGGCCTAGCTTGTCTGTCGCGAGAATTCCGCCGATGGAAATCGCGGCGAAGGAAACCCCGGCAACAAGCATGTCGATCCACAGTGCCAATGCGCGGCGCTTGAAGGATGCGAGCGGTGTGCCTGCGAGTGGTCCGGAGTGCGCGGTGGAATGGGGTTGGTATGTGTTGTTTCGCGTGTGGCTCGTCATTCGTTGCGTCTCGCGCCAGGTCTTGCACCCAGCATCGGCCGCCATCGGCTGGTGACGGGGGTAGGAGCCGTGATCCTACCTTGGTGAATGATTCGAGTGGACTGCTGGGGTTGCGACGCACAATCGGCTTGGATGGCTGACTCCCGCGCATGCTTTCGTTGCAGGGAAGGCTCCGTGCAGTTTGCGCGCGGTCGGCATCGTGCGGTTGGGGATAGAGTAATTCAGGCGGTGACGTAGGCTCGTCGACAAATCGCCCCAGTGAGGGGTATGGTTTCGCGTCGCTCCGCAGCATAACCAGTCGGAGAAAGTGGCTGAGAGACATGCGGGCGGCGGGGGGAAGTCCATGTGGAAGTGGCGCTTCCAAAATCGGACGATCAAAGCGACGGTCTTCTTCGGACCGCCCACTTCAAGTTCGACCGACAGAACCGTGAGGCGGAAATGAAGCCGGAAGAACTGCTTGAACGGATCGTCGACGGCCGCACCGACTTGGTCTGGGAATACGTCGCTCAAGGCCAGGCTGCGACGACCTTGGCCGCCGACGGCGTGCCGCTCGTGCGGTGGTGCGCATTCTACGGCGACGTGAGCGCGATACGGTTCCTGCTGGACCACGGCGAGTCGTTGTCGTCGCTCGGGGAGAACCATGGGTTGCACGGTGCGGCGTTCCATGGCCATTGGCAACTCTGCGAGTTCTTGATCGAGCAGGGGGCGGACGTCAATCGAGCCGCGGATGACACAGGCGAGACCCCGCTGCATGTCGCGCTGTGCACACCTCGTCGCGGGGCGCACGATCTCGCCCTGCGCGTCTTGCTGGCCCGCGGGGCGGACCCTCATCGTGTGACGAAGCCGGGGGCCATAACTGGGGCATTCATGCGGGACTGCAGAACCAAGGGCGAGACGCCTCTGCATCGCGCCGCTGCGTTCGGTTCGGAAGACACGATCGACTTGCTGCTCGGTGCAGGCGCCGCGCGCGAAACGAAGGATGTAAACGGCGACACGCCGCTGAGTTGGGCAAGTTGGTACGTCCGCCCTGACTCGATCCTAAGGCGTCTGTGCTACGGGACGTTCACGATTCACCCCGACAGGACGCCGATGCGGGCAGCTCTACGCGGGAAACCCCATGTGCAGCCTTGAGCGGTCGAACTTTAGTTCGAGCGGACGCGCTAAAGCGAGCCGCTCAACAAGGAGTTGGGCGGCGGCACAGTAGTGGAAGCAATGCCGATCGAGACGGTGGATCCGAAGGTCAGCCTGCGACGGGTTGGCAACGCCCTGATCATCGTGGGGCTAGTCGACATCGCTTGGATGATCTACGTCATTTCATCCGGCTACGGCTACTCATCCAGCTTCAACATCTTCGCCGTGATAGCGGGTGTCCTCCTTCGGCGCGGCAGCCTTCGGACATCGCGCGTGGTCGTGTTCTTCGCAGCGTTCATGTTCGCGGCCTTTGCCGGCCTTCTCGTGGCACTTCCCATCATCTTTCCTGCGGATCTGATCCAGGTCTACCTGCGCATCACCCCCGCATCTCAGCTTGCCGGGTGGGGCACCTTCTTCGTGGTCGTCCTGGGGCTGCTCTGGTGGGTGTATCAGTCGTTGACCGCTGCTCCCGTGGAGATGGCAATCCAAAGCGCCAAGTTGGGTCGCCCGCGCCTCTGGCACCGGCCCAAGTCGGGTTTCGTCATCGGGGTCGCACTTGTGGCTCTTCTCTCCATCACCCTTCCATTGTCCAATCGAAGCGAGAGCGCTCGGCGAGCAATCGAGCGGGCGCGCGCACAGTTCGGCGCGGATCATCGCTACTTTGTGAGTTCGCTCGCCACTTCGTGGTCAAGTGGCTCAGGCACCCATGTGCGGGCCACGGTGCTCGCGTACACCGACTCATCTATCGAGTCAGTTGAGCTTGAGTGGCGTGAGTAGGCCGCCGCCCAACAAGCCGCTCCAGCTGGCGGCCGCGGGCCTACGCCGTGCGGGCGGCATGCGCGACACGAATCCTGTTAGCATCTCGCGCGGCCGCATCTGGGCGGCAAACCGTTGGGCCACACCAAGGAGGATCGGAAGATGAGCAGCATTCCCGCCGGGACAGAGCTGGCGCGTCCATTCATGCCCGCAAGGGATTTCGATCTATCCAAGCGCTTCTACGAAGCACTTGGCTTTGAAAAGACCCTCGACAGCGAGGTCGCTATCTTCAATGCCGGCTCAGGTGGGTTCATTCTGCAGCGGCACTTCCAGAAAGACTGGGCCGCAAATTTCATGATTCAGCTCATGGTCGACGATCTCGACGCGTGGTGGGCGCACATCGAATCACTCGAGCTGTCGAAGCAATTCGGTGTGCCACCACCCACGGCTCCGGCGATGCAACCTTGGGGACTTCGCGTTGCATACGTGGTAGATCCGTCCGGGGTCCTTTGGCACGTTGCGCAGCGGCGTGAACACACGAAACAGGATCAGTGAGCGTGAATCACATACGCCGAATAAGTGTCTGCAGCCGACGTGCGAAGGCGCACGCAGCTGAGCACTGGCGTTAGGCCTCGGAAAACGCACACCTTGCAGCTCCTACCGCCGCTGAACAGCCAGTCCATGAACCTACTGTGGCCCCACCCGCAAGGAACCGCGCGATTTAGGAGAACCCATGTTTGACCACGTCAAATTCGGCGTCAGCGATTATGCGGCGAGCAGGTCCTTCTTCGTCAGGGCCCTGGAGCCGCTCGGAGTCACGGACGTGAGAGAGTGGCCGCCGAACGGAGTGGAGCTCAGCCAACCGAACGGCACGGTTTCACTATGCTTGTATGAGACCAAGGAGAAGCCGGCACATCTTCATCTGGCATTCGCGGCTGAAAGCCGGCAGCAAGTACAGGCCTTCTATCGCGCGGCTCTGGAAGCGGGCGGCAAGGACAATGGTCCTCCTGGTCTGCGACCGCACTATCACGCTAGCTACTACGCGGCCTTCGTCATCGGTCCTGATGGGCACAATGTCGAAGCGGTATGCCACGCGCCCGAGGCCTGACCCCTTGCTCAAGGGAGCGATCCCATGTCGAAGCCCTGGCCACGGTCGACGTTCCAGCACTGGTGCGCGCGTGCGAAGATCGTTGGTGCAACCAAACGTTGTGCAAAGTCAATGAATCGGTTGCGCGCCTCGGCGTCATGCAGGGCGAGTACCACTGGCACAAGCACGAAAACGACGATGAGTTCTTCTTCGTGCTCGAGGGTCACTTCATCATTGATCTCGAAGGCCGCAGCGTCGATCTACAGCCTCAAGCGGGCTTTGTTGTCCCAAGAGGCGTCGTGCACCGCACTCGCGCTCCGGATCGTGCGGTGATCCTCATGGTTGAAACCGCTGCTATTGTTCCGGCCGGCGATGCCTAACCCTTCGCTTCGGACAACGTGCTACGGCCAGCGTACTTCGCACGCGGCTGAGCTCGAACGTTGACTCCGGCATGCCAAGCCACAAGACCTTGAAGAGCGTAGTTACGAGTTTCGCGGAGTCGTTCACGAGTTTGATGAACTACTGCGGAGACGACTATGCCATGGGCCACATCGTGCTCGCAGCATGGTCGACGGGTTCGACTCGCCTTCGCGTCGACCTCGTGAACGGGGCAACCGACAACTCGCCGCTCTTGGTGCCCGAAGTCAGCGCGTCTGTAGCGCGGTACGTGGAATGGTTTCCGGACCTGGTTCGCCGATCGAACTCGTCGGTTGACTTCATCGCGGCGGCAGAACTAGTTGTCACGGTGGATCCGACAACTCGGCGACGCAGGGGCGGCGCGGGGCTCCCCGAGTCGCCCTTCACCGGCACCGTGCGCGTTATTGACGACCGCGGGAGAGCATATGTTCATGAAATCGAGGGCTGGTGGTATCCCGAGAGAACGGCTTTTGTGCAGAAGACGCAGCTGTGGTGGAAGTTTTGGTTGAGCGGTCGGGAATAGAGGTAACAGAGTCGTCCAGGCAAATGGGTAACATCATTTGCGGACTCGATGGTGCCGTTGCAGTTTGTCGAGGGCGTCTTCGACGCCCATCGCCCCATCGTGTAGCCAGTAGTGTTTCAACGGCCCGCAGTAGACGTGCCACAGTTCGTGATCGATCTCTTCCAAGCCGACGTTTTTTCTGCCGCACATGCTGGAAGCCGCGATTGTCGCTGACGAAGGAGGGCGCGCTCCAGCTCGAGTGTCACAACTCCCACTTCTTCTAGGCGTCGTACCGTCGAGGTGCCTAACTCTTGCCGCAAACGGACAGACCTAGTGTTCGCAACCGAACGTTGTGCATCAAACCCGACCTGCCGCTTAGGCCGGCGTCGGGCCGTTTGGGACAACGACTTGAACGAATCGTGACGTCACCGTACTCTCTTGTCAGGTCCCTACTAGCTCGGAGGCATCGTGGCACAGCAGACGATCAAGCAACGTGTCATTGAAGCGGTCGAGGCGCTCCCTGCGGATGCAACGATCGAAGATGCGATAGAGCGCCTGTATTTCCTGGCGAAGATTCAGCGGGGTCTGGAGCAGGCCGATTCAGGCGACACGCCGACGCATCAGGAAGCCAAGGGTCGACTCCTTAAGTGACGCGGGTCATTTGGACCCGTGAAGCGGTCGAAGACGTCGAGGCCATCAAAGCGTATGTGGCTCGAGATTCGATTCGTTACGCAGCCCTCGTCGCCGAGCGAATCGTCGCGGCCGTTGGCCGCCTGGAGTCATTTCCCGAGTCGGGCCGTGTGGTCCCCCAAAGTTGGTGACGCGTCGCTTCGCGAGATCATTCACGGGGCTTATCGCATCGTGTATCGCATCCAGGCCGAGTCGGTTCAGGTGGTCACTGTCCACCATGCGGCGCGGTTGCTGGGCGCATAGACAGACCACGCTCTGTCCCGACCCTGCTGTTGTTCCTGATGATCGGCCTGTACCGGTGGCAGAGTGGCGCTCCCCTGAGGGTCCACCTTCTCAGCGTCGCCTGCCTGGTAGTCGCGTTCTGGTTGCCCGCCGTGGTCGCTGCCGATCTCGAGGGTCTGAGGCGACGCGCAGTGCCGTGCATGGGTCTCGTCGTCGCGGGCATAATGAGGCTGCTGCCTAACCAGCCGCTTCGCGCTAGCGCGCTCAGCGCGCCTGAGCGAAAGCGTTGGGCATCCGGACGACATGCGAAGCCAAACGCCATACTCTGCGACACTCGGGCCTGCGTTGGTCCTTTCGGGAGTGTGAGGAAACGACGGAGGATCAAGAATGCGCAAGAAACCCTTGCTCCCGTCTGGCACTGAGATCGATCTGTTTCGGGTCAGCGAAGCTGTGTGGGCACGAGAAGCCGCGGTCGGGTTGAAGGGCCTGTCTTCCGAGGAGAAGGTCTTTCTCTACATCTGGAATCTCGAAGGTGAAGTCAACAATGGCGGGTTTGCGCAGTTCTACGTCAATTCCGCAGGCGACAACGCGATTGATACGCCCGCCGCATTGCGCGAAATCGGCGCGACACAGGCGGCCGCAATCGCCGACGCAGCGAATGCCGTATTCGGTCCGTCGGGGCCACCCTCGGATCGCGACGAACGTAACGAGGTGCTGGCGCGGCTGGGTGCTTCCGCGACCGACACGCTGAACGCACTAGATGCTAAGTTCTATGAATACCCCGACAAACTTGATCAACTGTTGAAGGCATTCGTCGAGCGTAACCGTGGGCGGTTCTATGAACCTAGAAGCCGGCTGCCTAACAGGTTCAGGCTTTTTGTCGTGCCCAGCCGCGATAAAGAGCCGAGTTGAGCTCAATCCATGGTTGTCATCAGCGTTGATGCTTGGGTTTTCAATCGCGATGGAACTGCGAGCGGTATAGTTTCGCGTCTCCCTACAGCAGCACCAGTTGCAGAACACGTCGTAGAAACACGCCGGCGGCCGGGGGACGTCCATGCGTTCGTGGCGCTTCACAATTGCTCGACTAGGCCGACGGTCCTCTCCGGGCTGTCGAGTTCGCGGTCGACTGACAACATGAGCGAGTGCCAGATACCATCCAGCGTCGTATAGTTTGACCCGGCAGCAGGAGGGCGGGCATGACGACGAAACAGCAGGTACAGCAGGTCCTCCAGAATCTCCCCGACGACTGCAGTCTGGACGATGTGCTTTATCACCTCTACGTACTCCAATCCGTAGAGAGTGGCCGCGCCGACTACGCAGCTGGTCAACGGATTTCTCATGAACAGGTTGCGCGGGAGATGCGGGAGAAATGGGTGTTGGGCGCAGAGAAGTAGTCTGGGTGGGCGCCGCGGCGCGAGCGCTGAACGACGCGGTTGCGTTTGTCGCGAAGGACTCACCGCAGTCCGCCCTCCAGCTTCTGGACCGGGCACTTGAGGCAGCCGAGAGTCTGGCCACGCTCAGTGACCGGGGGCGAGTTGTTCGTCTACAAGTACCGGCTGATTTACGAAATTCACGACAACGAGATCGCAGTCCTCGCTTTCCTGCACGGGTCGCGTGACTTCACGAAGATCAACCTGCGTAGGTAGTCGCTCGGGTTCGGCTGGGTAGTCGAACTACTCACTGAATCTGATCGGCCTCGCTGCCAAGTTAGCGGTGCGTTGGGCATATGAGTACGAGGGAGGCTGCCGTGACGATCGCCGTGAAACGAGTTCTGATCGGCTTCATGATCGCGGTTCTCTGCGTGGCGATTGTGGGCTTGGTGCTCCGGGAAGAGATCGCCGGTCGAGTGACGCTCGTTCGTGAGAACCGTGAGCTTGGATCGTTGAGGGTCGTATCGATGACAGGCGAAGAGATTGAGATCGGCTCCAGGGACCGTGGTGTGGACTTCGTCTACGTCACCGCGCTCGGTTGTGCTCCGTGCACGAAGGAGCTGCCCGCGATGCGCCGCCTGATCGATGACTTCGATCATCACGGCGCAGTTCGTTTCCACGTCTTCGTGCACGGCTGGCCTCCGGAGCGGCTTTCGCAGATCGCCACGCGTCAGGAATATCGCGGGCTTCCGCTCGTCGCGGATTCTGGGCAGTTCGAGCCCACGTGCGCGGTCGAGGGCTTTCCGACGAAGCTCCTGTTCGAGCACGGCCGTCTGATCGCGCGCCAACTAGGCGCGGCGGATGGCTACAGGGTGTGGCGTCGTGTACTTGAGGAGTACCAGAAGTGAGCCACCGTTGCGCTGCCGTATTTGGCTTCGACGGGCGATATCGCGACGCAGGCGTGTCTATCTCCAAGGCTTCGTGCGGTCGCTCGTCTTCGGCGTAGTCCACAGAGATCGAGTCTTTATGAACATCCAAGCCGATGAACAAAGTGGTAGTTCTACTCATGGCAGACCCATGGATGACATCGCTAGCCATTGGCTCGCCGTGCCGCTCTGACCTTATTGAGGCTAACCCGCAATATGAAGGCGACCTCATGAATCTCCCCGGTGTTGATCGAGCGGTTATTGACGAAGCCAAGATTCGCGACTACCTGCTCTCGGACGCGCACCCTGTGGGCAGGTTCAAGGCCGCTTTCTTCGTTGGGCTCGGTCACTCGATCGCTGGCTGGCAAGGTCTTGCGGCCGATCTTCAGCGCGATGCAATGAACAATTCACCGTGGCCACGGAGGCCAGTGAGTACGGCCAGAAGTACGAGGTCCGTGGTTCGCTCGCCAGCCCAGGCGGAAAGTCAGCCGTTCTCGTGGCGGTCTGGATCGTGCTTCGCGGTGATAACTTCCCACGGTTCGTGACTGCGTTCCCCGGAGTGAGATTGTGAGATACAAAGAGCTTCAAACCGTTGTTCTGAACCGAGACCTCCCGAACCAGGGACTCCTGAGAGGCGACCTCGGGGCAGTCGTCCATGTCTACGAGCCAGATGGGCTCGAAGTCGAGTTCGTCAGGGCATCCGGCAGTACCGAAGCGCTCGTGACGCTCAAGGAATCTGATGTCCGCGCGGTTGCTTACGGCGACCTCATAGCTGTCAGGCAACTCGACCGCTCTGCATAAAGGGGCCGCCCGCCTCCTGAGTCATTGTGTTCATCGCGTTGTTCGCGTCTTCGTCACGGTTCGGTGCCAGCGACCCAGTGAGTGAAGTCACCGCAGGCTTGAATGATGTCGGCGCCAGCAGTCGCGGACGGGCCAGCACCATAACCGTCGAGGCCGCACACTGCCGTAATCGAGTACGGTGAATCGAGTACGCCATCGGCGCCGTAACTCACGAGTGTGATTGAGGACCGATCACTGGATACGTGCATCGATCGCCCCCAACCGTCGGCGTCTGGCAGGCTGGCGAGGTAGATAGGAACGAGGTGGGGCTCGAGCGCTGTTACGGGGACCAGCCCGGGGCCAGTGCTGGGGTATTGGTTGTTGTCGACCGCATACGATTCACACGCGACAAAAATGCTGTTCATCGCGTTGACCGTTAGAAACGCTGCCTTGCGATCGCCGAACGGGCGCTGCACGAAACGCCCATCGACCAGGACGAGATCAGCGCCTTCGCGGCTGGCCTCGGTGATCGGTTGGTGCCGCCATGAGTAAAGAGGCTCGTTCGCGTAGTCGCGCTCCGGTTGGCCGTCAGAACCAAAACTGATCAATTGATAGTTGTCGGCGTTGGCGCGAAAGAGAATCGGGCGACCCCAACCATCGAGCGCCGCGCTTCGTACTGCGACCGCTGGTTCGAGGGCAGCGAGCACCTCCGTGAAAGGCCGCAACTGACCATCCGCGAACGGGACGGCGCCGTGTTCTCGACGAAACGCATCGAGAGTGAAAGCAACGAGGCGCATGTTGGACATCGATGTTGAAACACGATCATTCGCGGGGAGGCGCGGCGTGCTTGCGCCACTCATAAACGCCACCAGGGAAATCGCGAGGGTCAGCGCGATCAATAGCGTCCACTTGGCCATGAGCAACTCCTTTTGACAGCGAGCGGTTGCGAAGGGTTTGCCGGGGCTTTCTGCGACGGACGGTAACACAGGGGCAATGTGGTGACTGCGGGTCGCGAGTCGACGACTCCCCCACCTGCCCCCGGGCGCTGCCAGCGCTGCCGAGGGTGGGCCGCCCGACCCTCGGCCGCGGCACGTGATCTAGGTTTGGCGACTAGCGGCGCATCGGGGGCGTATAGTTTCGCGTCGCTCCGCAGCATGACCAGTCGCAGGCAAAGGCGAGGAAACGTGGGGCGCGGGGGGAAGTCCATGTGTCAGTGGCGCTTCCAAAATCGAGCGATCAAACCGTCGGTCCTGACCAGCCCGTCGAACTCACGTCGGGCTGGCTTTCGCGCTGAGAGGGGCGAGCGATGAAACTCGAGACAAAATCTGCGCTGATTCTGGCTGCGAGCCTGTGCTTGCTTTCTTGGCTTGGTAATCAGGCTGGCATCGCGATCCACCGCGTCAGCGTATTCACCGACGGCATCGCCATCCTACCGCTGCCTGTCGTGCTGTTTTTCGCGCTGCGCACTTTGTCGCGCAGCGGCGCAGCAGCGGATCGTGCCGCGCTTCAGCATGTTGGCTGGTCAATCGTATGGCGTGCAGCGACTCCGTTCGCGCTGTTCACAACCGGCCTTGGCCTCTTCACGTACAGCTCGCACAGTGTTGAGCACACGGTCACGTTGGTCCTCGTTTTGCTTTTCGGCACGCTGGTCGCCACCGCGGTTGTTGGCTGGGTATGCACGCTGGTCATCGCAGCAGTGACTGCAACGCCCACTCGCTGCCTAGGCGAGCGATAACTTCAAGAGAAGGAGTACTCGATGTGCTGCATGCTTGGTGTTTTGCTGCTGGCCGCATGCGCGGGGGCTTTCCTGAGTAGCGCGGCGGAACAGTCGCCGTACTACGCCTTGGTGTCGGTGGGGTGCGGCGGGATCGTCGACGACGGCGTTGGAAATGTCGTGTACCACCTCCAGGCAGTCGGCGTGGATCGCCTCGAGACCGATCGAGTTTTCAAGGTGTTCGAGGGAGAGGATACGAATCGTTGCTTGAAAGCAATCCTGGAACGTGACATCGAACTCACGACGAGAGTTCGCCAATTGCCCTCGGCCACCCCCGGGGAACGGTCGTTGATCCACAGAGACGTCACTCGTGCTTGGGATGGTTTCGCTGTGGGAGGAGCGCTAGAGGAAGTGGCTAGGTCTGGCAATCGCGGGCCTAAGGTTGCTGCGTTGCTGAAACGGTGCGTGGAGTTGCCGAACTATGCAACGACCGCGCTGCCGCCGGCTCATCTGCCTGTGCGGCTACCGGTGGAGGCGATTCCATGACGAGACTGACCGTGACCTGCACTCACGTCCCAGATGCTGACCTGGAGGTGTTCACATGAAAGCAACGCTCGTCATTGCGATAGCGCTTCTTGGATCGAGCCTGATGTTCTCTGCACCGAATGACGCAGTTCGCGTGGTGCTTGAATGGCCAGGCGGATCAAAGGCGCCAACCCACGCCTGGAAGTGGGGTGACGGTGCACCCGCACGCTTCGTTGTCTCGGAACATAAGCCGGGTTCCACTTTCGAAAGCGTTCCGAAGAGCTGGGACGTTCAGGTTGAAACCAAGAAAGGATTGACACACCCGCGCCTGCGAATCACACACATTGCCAGCGACCGATTGGAGGTAGAGATACGAATCGTGGTCTCCGACTCGGAGACAACCACGATCTGGCTCACGCCCAACTATTCCTATGAACTGAGCGGGGACAGCGAGGTATTCGTGCGCCTGATTCCTCGGCGGCGAGCGCCACAGCCTGACAACACGCTGCTGCAAACCCCGGTGCCCGGCGCTGCTCAGGCAGCGCGCTAGACGCGGAACGGAGGCGTCGTCATGAGAAAAGGGTATTCATCATTCGCCTTGCTTCTGGCGATCTGTCTCGCTCCTTGCATCAAGGCCGGCGAACCGATGACACAGCCGGAGGCACTAACACTGGTAAAGGCTTTCCTTTACCAGGATTTCCGCATTATCGACGGGAAGAAGTACACCGCCGCTCTTTTCGCGAGCAAGGAACTCAACGCGCTTGCGTCGCTCGACCTCTCCGCTGATCCCCGAGCAGATGCTGTTCGATTGGCTGTCGAGGCCGATCAGCGCGAGCACACCAGTGAGTACAGCGTTCGTTCGCATCTGGCACAGGCGCGAACAGGAGCCGCCGGAGATTCCAGCGATGCCGCCTTGCAGCAGAATCTGTGGCGCATTTTTCTAGAGGACCCTCGCTACACAATTCGAATACTCGGGCGTATCGCCGACGTGATCCCACTCGCGACTCCATTGGGCGCACCGCCACCGCTGACGACCGACCGCGTTGTGCTCGCACGTCTAGCTCAAGCGCTGGCCGAGAGTTTCGGTGAACGCGCAAAGGAAGTTGGCTGCAACAGTGGGCCCCTCACGACACTGCCTGCCGTTGCCGACGAGGATCCTATGCTTGTCACTGTGGTACTGACTTGTTTCACGCAGCGCGAACCGAAGGACCGGACGATTGCGTCCGCGCTCGACGCTGCGCACGCGGCTGGTTGGACCGTAAGAGAATGAGCGCCCGTCCCAAGGATTGCCTCAGGCAGGCGGTCCTGGTTGTGCGTCGTGAGCGGTGCGCGCAACCAGCCCGTCACTTAGGCAAGCGTTAGGCAAACCGATGGATGTCGAGTTCAGCGTCAGGCGATGAATCGGAGGCGACCGGTGAGAAGCGAAGCACTTCGCGCAATCACGATCAAAGTGCTCAGAGTACTCGCAGGGATCGCAGCGATCGGACCGCTGACCTATGCGGTCTGGCGGACGATCCCCCTCTTCACTGGTCAGGGTTTCCTGCGGAACTCTGTACTACTGCCCATGCCACTCTCCGCGTTCACGTTCGGCGCGCTGCTTCTCTGGTTCGGCCTGCGTGGCTCCGACCCGATACGGCGGCGTCGGTTTGCTGGCGCAATGCTTGGCGGATTGGCACTCGGGGTCCTCGGATTTCTCGGCGGCTTCTTCGGACCGCTCGTCTTCATGCCGGAAGCCAATACGGGTCCACTGATCGGATTCATACTCACAGGACCACTCGGCTTCGTTCTCGGGTGCATCGTGGGCGCGTGGTTTTCGGAATTGCGGGAGCGCGAGATGCGGCTTCCCAGTTAACGTCGCGTACCAGCTGCGAGCGACTCGGAGATGGAGGCTCTGATGCGAATCATCCTGTCGATGTTGATTCTTGCGAGCATTTCACTCGGCGCGCAGGCGACGACACCCGAGCACGACCAAGAGCCTAGCGGATGCGTGTTCGATGGTGAAGGTTTCGTGTGGTTCGTTTCAGCTCCGGATGGTTGGGTCCTCAGTTGTCTAGCGCCGGAGCACTCTGAGGTTCCGATCGCCCTGTGGCCGACGGGGTCGAGCTGGAAGACTGCTTCCGTCGTTATGTATGTCAACCCCACACCGCGATCCGCTCCCGACCGTTCTGTGCAGAGCGTGATCACGGCGGAGGTTGCACGATTTAGACGAGACAACCCGACGGTGACCGTGACAGAGGCGGCTGCGATTGAGACGAGAAGCGAGGGTACCGCTGCCATCCGCCACTACACGGGTGATCGCTGGGGGAACTACGAAGCAGTGGCGTTCCTCGACACGGAGGGTCCGGTTGCGGTCGTCGTCCTGAGCACGAAACGTGAGCCGGAATTCACGAAGGCATATCCAGCTTTTCAAGCGCTTGTCACAGGCATTACCTCCGTGGAGGCGACGGTTGTCCCGGCTCCGTAGGAGGCGACTCGTCATCCACTTCGAGCAGCCGCAGCTCCACAGCGCTTCTCGCGCAACGCTCGCTGTGTCGCTGCTCGTGTTGTTTGTGACGGCTGTCATGGTCCTGAAGAAATCCGCTGCCCTCTACGCTGCGATCCC
>JANNUT010000104.1:0-7843 GCA_031395565.1 Acidobacteriota bacterium
ACGGCCACGGCGCGGTCGAACTGAGCCCGCGGACCTGGGGTGGACCGCTCCAGGGCAGAGAACCGGGACCGGGCAAGAGCATCAGGCCAAATGATCAACGGATCCAGGCGGCGCTGGCTTTCTCCGCCGGACGCTTACAGACGACCCAATGAACGCGGAGGCTCGTGAACCGCGCCCAAGCTGTAAGCAGCGCACTCAAGCGCCGATCAGAAATTGGAATCCGTTCGAGAGTGTCGCATTGTCCGGCGGGACGAACCCATTGTCGCGACCCCAGAACTGCGCATCGACGACGGTACCCTGTACGGTGAGAAACGCCGCCGGCGTACCGCCTAGTGCGCCGACCGCGAACGCGTTCATGTCGATCGAGTATATGCCCGAACAATCGTTCGGCGGAGGATTGCCGCCCGAGTTCAGCGAGATCGAACGCCTTATCGGAGCACCGACACAGAGCAGCCCTCCGTAAAAGGGCGCCGAGGCCTGACCGCCGTTGGTGTAGAGGCACAGGCCGGGCTTGTTGTTGATGACATTGGTAACAGCGAGCACGAAACCAGAGCCCGATGACGCACTTGAGACACCCGTGCCGCTGATAGCCGGCGTGCAGCCGAGACTGTTCACCTTCGCGGTGCAATACGTCAACGTTGGCGGCGTGTAGGTGACCGTCAAGATCGGCCGGTTGGCGGGCACTGCATTCTCGCGCGTGTCGAAGCGTTTGGCCGTGCCGGTGACGGACTCGTCCCCAAGAACGACCCAGCCAAAGTTCTGGGTTGGGTTGTCTAGCCAGAACTGGACGTCGTTGACCATCCCGGCCTGCGAAGGGAAAACGTAGGTTCCTATGGCGCCTACCGCGAGCGAGCCGCTGATCACGGCACTAAAGTCGCCGCCGTGGTTTGTCCAGGACGAAGACGGATAGAAGGTGTAAAACCAAGTCGCGTCGCCGACGGCAGCTGCCGCTCCACCGCCACCGCCACCAGGAGCGACCGAGGCGCCTTCACCCCAGTTGGCCAGCGCGCGCTGCAGAGTGGTGGGCAAGCTCCCAGAGACCGATGCGGAGCAGTTGAGTTGTAGTGTGACCGACGTGACCGCAGAACCGAGGGGAATCGCGCTAAGGTCGAAGGCGATCACACCCCGACGAAGTGTAAAACTCCATTGCAAGGTGCTGCCAACGAAGAACCCGTCACCCTGGCCGTTGGAGGTCGAGCCGTCCCAAGCAGCGTAGAGCGTGTTGTCCTTGGAGGTCGTGACCTGTAGCTGATCGGCGTCGGCGATCGCCGGGAGGGCGGCCAGGCTGGCGAAGAGGAGGTGTGCTTTCATGGAAGATCGGGGTTGCGAGAGGAAGGTGCACCCGGGCCGAAAATAGCATCTCCGCCAAAATCCGGGTCCTAGTAGCGGCTCAGAATAGCCAAAACTTTGCCGTCGCAGCGGATTGCCGCCTGCAGGCCGTGCGCAGACGGCTCCTTCCCTGGGCCGCCGGGAGAAGATCAGCCCCGGAAGTGGCTAGGAGCAGCAGACTACTTGAACCCGGGTATATTGGCGAAAAGGGGGACCGGCATGAGCAAGGGCTGAAGTCTGCACAGATTGAATCCCCAGCGTCGATCGAGCTTGCGGATTCGACTGCGACGCTCTTGGTGATGGGCTGCCCTGCACGCAGCCGCGAGCACGTTCTTGACGATTCGCATGTCTCCCGAAAACCATCAGGCCCTCTCGTGCTTCCTGATCGGTGGGGACTCCCTGCTCATAGAGTGCGGGGAAGTGCTGCTCGCGCGCGGTCACGATTTGCGCGGCGTGATCACCAGTGCCGCACCCGTGATGGCGTGGGCACGCAGCAGGAACTTGCAGGTTCTCGACGTGACGAATGACTACGCCGCGGAACTCGCCCAGCGGCCCTTCGACTATCTGTTCAGCATCACTCACCTCGCCCTGATCCCCGACGCAGTCCTGAAACTTGCGTCGAAGGGAGCGATCAACTTCCACGACGGCCCGCTGCCGCGCTACGCCGGACTGAATACTCCGGCTTGGGCGCTGATGCGCGGTGAGTCCGAGTACGGAATCACGTGGCACAAGATCAATGGCGGCGTGGACGAAGGCGACATTCTGCTGCAGCGCACGTTCACGATCAGCCCGCACGAGACCGCCTTGAGCCTCAACACTCGCTGTTTCGAGGCCGGGCTCGAGACCTTTGGCGAACTCGCGGACCAACTGGCCGCGGGTGAAGCGCGTCCGGTGCCGCAGGACCTCTCGCTGCGCAACTACTTCGGCCGTCATGACCTGCCTGAGGCAGCGGGCGTGCTCGACTGGACACGCCCTGCGCACGAGCTGGATGCGTTGATTCGCGCGCTCGACTTCGGCCGATATCTCAATCCGCTGACCACAGCGAAGATCTGCCATGACGATGCAGCGCTGATCGTCTTGCGCTCGGAGCTCGTTGATCGAGCCGGCAGGACTGGAACCTTGCTGGACGCAGGTGACAGCGGTCTGACCATCGCGACTTCCAGCGGGGCGATTCGACTCACAGCCTTCGCCACGCTGGCCGGCAAGACACTGACGCCAGAGCTCGCGTTGGCCCGGCTTGGGGTCCGAATGGGCGAATCGTTCCGGGGCCCCGACGCCGCTGGCCGCGCTGGCCTGACGAGTCTCGTTGCCCAGACCTGCCGACATGAGGCCGCCTGGACGCGAAGGCTTCTTCAGCTCGATCCACTGACGCTGCCCTGGCCAACGTCCATCTCGCAGCTTGGCGCATCGGGGCATGAAAGCTTGGATGTCGCACTTCCCCCGAGGCTCGCCTCGATGGATGCGTCCGAGTTCGCCGCAGCAGCGATCGGCGCTTTCGGTCTTGTGCTGGCCCGCTTTTGCGGTCGCCGGGAACTCACCGTTGGATTCGGACATGACGAGCTATTGCTCGAAGACGGACCATCGTTGCACGCAGCGCGCTCGCTGCTGAGCCTGCCCGTACAACCGGAACACAACTTCGCGGCGTTGCGCGCTGCAGTGCGCGACGAACTGGAGCGCTCGCGAAACGCAGGTACCTGGGCACGCGATCTCTTCGCTCGTCAGCCGGCCCTCCACGGTCGGACCGAAACCTTCGAACCCGGGGGCCTCGACATCGCCATCGAACTTCGCCGAGATTCGAGAGCTTTCCAACCAAGCGCGAGCGACTTGCTCACCCTCGTGGTCGACACCTCGAATCGAAGCCTTCGGCTCTGCTACGACCGCACGCGCCTCTCTCGTGCCGCGGCGAACACTCTGCAGGGTGCGCTCGAAGTCCTGCTGACCAACCTCACAGCAAGGCCGGAGATTCAAGTCGGCCAGCACGACCTGTTGCCGAAATACCAGTCGCACCAGATCCTGGAAGACTGGAACGCGACCACGACCGAAGTTCAACGCGGGCTCTGCGTCCACGAGCTGATCGAAGCGCAAGCACGGCGCACTCCAACTCGCACAGCCGTCGTCTTCGAAGACCAAGAAATCAGTTACGCCGAACTCGAGCTTCGAAGCGGCGCGCTTGCCGCACGACTCACGAGTCTTGGCGCCGGCCCCGACACACTCGTTGGCGTCTGTGTCGAGCGATCCATTGACCTGATCGTTTCCGTGCTCGGCGTGCTCCGAGCGGGCGCGGCTTACGTCCCGCTCGACCACACGCTCCCGAAGGAACGCAGTGCCTACATGGCCGAGGATGCGCGCCTGGGACTCGTCGTCACCCAGCGCGCGTTGCGTCCGCAGCTTGCCTTGCCGACGGGAACAGTCGTCGTGGATGTGGACGAGCCCCTGCCCGCACCGGCGCAAGGCAGCGCGTCACCTCGTCGCGCTCGGCCGGAGGACCTCGCCTATGTGCTCTACACCTCCGGATCTACCGGCCGCCCAAAGGGCGTCATGGTCGAGCACAGGAACGTGCTCAACTTCTTCGCGGGAATGGACGCGCGGATCCCCCACGATCCCCCCGGCCGCTGGCTCGCCGTTACCAACCTCTCCTTTGACATCTCGGTCCTCGAGTTGCTTTGGCCCCTGACCCACGGCTTCGAGGTCGTGATCTACAAAGACCAAGAACGCGCCGACGGAGCAGCCGCCGCGAGCACGCAATCGCCGATGGACTTCGGCCTGTACCTGTGGGGCAGCGATGCCGGTCAGGGTCCGCGCAAGTACGAGCTCATGCTCGAGGCAGCGCGCTTCGGCGACGAGCACGGCTTCTCGTCCATCTGGACACCCGAGCGGCATTTTCACGCCTTTGGCGGTCCGTACCCAAACCCTTCGGTGACCAGCGCCGCGATCGCCGCGGTCACACATCGCATCCAGATCCGCGCCGGAAGCTGCGTCAGTCCGCTGCACCACCCGATCCGCATCGCGGAGGAGTGGGCCGTGGTTGACAATCTTTCGAACGGCCGCGTCGGCATCTCGTTCGCAGCGGGCTGGCAGCCGGACGACTTCGTGCTGCGACCGGAGAACCTCGCCGACAACAAAGGCCAGATGCTGCGCGACGTGGAAACCGTGCGCCGCCTTTGGCGCGGCGAATCGATCGAGTTCCCCGGGCCGGATGGATCGTCGATTGCGCGCGTCACACTGCCGCGCCCCGTGCAGAAGGAATTGCCGGTGTGGATCACCAGCGCCGGCAATCCCGAGACCTATCGATTGGCCGGAGAGGCCGGGGCAAACGTCCTCACTCACTTGCTGGGACAGAGCGTGGAGGAGGTCGCGGAGAAGATTCGCATCTACCGTCAAGCCCGCGCAGCGGCGGGCTTCGATGCGTCGACCGGCATCGTGACTCTGATGCTGCACACGTTCATCGGCGACGACATCGAGAAAATCCGCGAGACCGTGCGCGAGCCGATGAAGCGCTACTTGGCCTCGGCCACCAACCTGGTGAAGAAATACGCCTGGAGTTTCCCGGCCTTCAAGCGCCCGGCAACCACACAACCAGACCTCGACGAGATCGACCTAGACTCGCTCAGCGAAACAGAGCTGGACGCGATGATGGAGCACGCGTTCCAGCGCTACTTCGAGACCAGCGGTCTGTTCGGCACGCCGGAATCGGTGCAGCCGATGATCGACGAACTGAAGAGAATCGGTGTGAACGAGATCGGCTGCCTGATCGATTTTGGCGTGGCTAACGAGCTGACCCTGAAACACCTCGTGCACCTGGACCGCGCTCGCCAACTGGCCAATCCCGCTGCGCTGAAAGCCAGCCTCGGCTCTTCTCTGCAGCAGCAAGTGCAACGCCGGCGAATCAGCCACATGCAGTGCACGCCATCAATGGCGAGAATGCTGCTGCTCGACGCGGAAAACCGCGCCGCATTCGGCTCGTTGGAACAGCTCTTGATCGGCGGCGAAACTTTTTCCGCGGCCCTGGCGCGCGAACTTTCGGCTGTTACCTCCGCTCGTATCACGAACATGTACGGACCGACCGAGACCACCGTCTGGTCCTCCACACACGCAGTCGATCCCGCGGACGCGACGATTCCGATCGGCCGGGCAATCGCCAACACGCAGCTCTACGTGTTGGATATTCATCGGCGACCGCTGCCTCCCGGCGTCCCCGGCGACTTGTACATCGGCGGTGCCGGCGTAGTGCGCGGGTACCTCAATCGTCCGGAGCTGAGCGCCGAACGATTCGTGACCAACCCGTTCCGCAGCGGCGAGCGCATGTACGCGACGGGCGATGTGGCGCGCTTTCGCGAGGACGGCGCGCTCGAGTTTCTTGGCCGCTCAGATCATCAGGTCAAGATTCGAGGCTACCGCGTCGAACTGGGCGAGATCGAAGCTCGCCTCGGAGAGCATCCAGCCGTTCGCGAGTGCGTGGTCGCCGCAAGCCATGATCAAACGGGCGAGCCGCGCCTGGTTGCGTACCTGACCATCAACGGCGCAGCGCCCGAACCCGCGACGCTGCGCGAGTACCTGCGCGCCCGGCTGCCGGAGTACATGCTGCCAGCGCACTTCATCGTGCTACATGAATTGCCGCTGACGCCCAACGCGAAAGTGGACCGCAAGGCTCTGCCTGCGCCAGAATCATTGCGCGCGAATGCGCGGTCGGCTCCGACCGCCGACCTCATCCCGCAGGGTGAGATCCAGAGCAAAATCGCGGCCTGCTGGCGCCAAGTGCTCGGGCTCGAGCAGGTGGGTGCGCGGGAGAACTTCTTCGATATCGGAGGCCACTCGCTGCTGGTGGTCCGACTGCAGCGCCTCTTGAAGGAGGCTCTCGGGCGGCCTCTGGCCCTCACAGACCTGTACCGGTTCCCGACCATCCAAAGTTTAGCGAATTGGTTAGAATCGGATGGCGAGGACGCGACGCTGGCCCAGAGCGCGAACCGAGCAGAACAGCGGCGGGCCTCGCTCCAGAAAAGGCGGCTGCGCGGCACATAGAACCGACCGCCGATGACCACTCCCAAGTCACCCGACGCCTCACGAAGTCGTGAGAACGACATCGCTATCGTCGGGCTGGCGGTCAGCTTCCCAGGCGCTCCCGACCAGCGCGCGTTCTGGTCCAACCTGCGCGACGGCAAAGAGTCCGTATTTCCGCTCGATGAGGAGAGCTTGCGCTCCGCGGGAGTGTCGGCACGCGACCTGAAGGATCCGCACTACGTGCGCGCGGCGGCCTACCTCGAAGGGATGGAGGACTTCGATCCGGAGTTCTTCGGTTTCAGCGCGAAGGAAGCCGCGATCATGGATCCGCAGCATCGCCACTTCCTCGAGCGCTGTTGGGAGGCGCTCGAAGACGCGGGCCACATGCCGGAGCGCTTCGAGGGCTCGATCGGCGTCTTTGCCGGCTGCGGAATGGGCGCCTATTTCGCCAACAACATTCTCACCAACCCGGAGCTGATCCGCTCGGTGGGATTGTTCTTGCTGCGGCACACCGGCAACGACAAGGACTTCCTGTGCACGCGCGCTTCCTACTGCTTCGACCTCAGAGGACCGAGCGTCAACATCCAGACCGCGTGCTCGACTTCGTTGGTGGCCGCGCACGCAGCTTGTCAGAGCTTGCTTTCGCGCGAATGCGACCTCGCGCTTGCCGGCGGCTCGACCATCGAGGTCCCCCATCGGCACGGCTATCACTATGTGGAGGGCGAGATCCTTTCGCCGGATGGCCACTGTCGCGCCTTCGACGCACGCTCCAAGGGCACTGTGTTCGGCAGCGGCAGCGGCGTGGTCGTGCTGCGCCGGCTCGAAGACGCTTTGCGCGATGGCGACCATGTCTACGCCGTGATCCTGGGTTCGGCGGTCAACAACGACGGCGCGCGAAAAGTGGGTTATCTGGCCCCGAGCGTCGATGGCCAGGCCGCTGCCATCGCAGAAGCGCTGGCGATCGCCGGCGTGAAGGCAGGCGAGATCGGCTACGTGGAATGCCACGGCACGGGCACTCCGGTCGGCGATCCGATCGAAGTGGCCGCGCTCACGCAGGCCTTTCGCCAGACGACGCAGCGAACCAGTTTTTGCGGCCTCGGCTCGGTGAAAACCAACATCGGTCACCTCGACACCGCCGCCGGCGTGGCGTCGCTGGCCAAGCTGGCACTTTCGCTCGAGCGCGGGCAGATTCCACCTAGCCTGCATTTCGAGCGGCCGAACCCGGCGATCGCGTTCGAAGGCTCGCCCTTCTTCGTCGATGCACGCCTGCGCGCGTGGCAGCCCCAGGGTCCGGCAATCGCGGCGGTCAACTCGGTCGGAGTCGGTGGCACGAATGCGTTCATGGTCGTCGAGCGGGCGCCGCCGACCGAGGCGACGACACCGCCAAGTCGGGCGCGACAATTGATCGTCCTCTCGGCGCGCAACCAACGGGCTCTCGACGCGGCAGGCGTGCGCCTGGCTGGTCACCTTCGCGCGGAGCCAGAACTCGAACTGGCCGATGTCGCGCGCACACTCG
>JANNUT010000105.1:0-2720 GCA_031395565.1 Acidobacteriota bacterium
CATTGGCAGCGTCATCAAGCCGGCCGCTCCCATGTTCGCTGGCCGCATGTGGGTACTGGTAGGCGCCACCAACAGCTCCGCCACCTTCGAGTTCGCGGATATCGTGAAGCAGAACAACTTGGGAACGCTCGTCGGCCAGCCGACCGGCGGCAACCAGCGTGGCATTAACGGCGGGGCCTTTTTCTTTTTGCGATTGCCGAACTCAGGTCTCGAACTCGACCTGCCGCTCATCGGGCTGTTTCCGGAAGGCGACCGGCCGGACGAAGGCGTGCAGCCGGACATACTTGTCGTCCCTTCGGTGCGTGATATTGCCAGTGGCCGTGATGCCGAAATGGATGCGGTGAAGGCTCGCGTACAGCGAGCAAATCGGAAGACGAAATAGTTGTGGCGAGAGGCACAAGGCCGCATCAGTCGGCGAAGTGGGCGGAGGTCGTCAGATGAACTACCTCGAAGAAATCGACTTTACCGCTCCGGCGTTCAGCGACTTGTACGATGAACTGCCGCTGTGGTCGGCACCATTCGGCCTGATGCTTCTCGATCGCGTTCCCCTCAGGGCTGGTCTCACGATACTGGACGTGGGCGCCGGAACCGGCTTTCTCACGATCGAGCTTGCAGAGCGCTGCGGACCGTCGACCAAGGTCATTGCCGTGGATCCGTGGCGGTCGGCGATGGCTCGGCTACAACGAAAAATCGAGCAGCGACAACTGAACAACATTCTCCTGCTCGAACAGGACGTAGCGACGCTCGACCTGCCCGACGGGTCCGTCGACGTGATCGTTTCCAACCTCGGCATCAACAATTTCGACGACCCGCCTGCGGTGCTTAAAGCATGTTCACGAGTCGCCAAACCCGGCGCCACGCTGTTGCTTACAACAAACCTCGTCGGCCACATGCAGGAGTTCTATGAGGCCTACCACGATGTGCTGGTCGAACTGGGGCAACGCGATCGCCTGGCAACGTTGGAAGCGCATATCCAGCATCGCGGCACCGTCGATTCCTTGGAGCGTTTGCTTCTGAGCGCGGGCTTCGAGCTGGTCGAGACTGTGACGAAATCGTTCCGTATGAGATTTGCCGATGGATCGTCGCTGCTGCGCCATCACTTCATCCGGCTCGGCTTCATCGGCGGCTGGAAGTCGATTGCCGCCGCCGATTCGCTTCATAACACCTTCGAGGCGCTCGAGCGCAAGCTCAACGCCATCGCCACCGAGCGCGGCGAGTTGGCGCTCACCGTTCCGATGGCATGCTTCGTGGCACGCAAGCGGAGCGCACCATAACCGCCCGGGAGAGCCAGCCATGAACACACACGCTCTTAGATTCTGTTTCGGCTTCGTTCTCTGCTTGGCAGCGTCTAGCGCGTTCGCGCAGCCGGCCAGCGCTCCTCAAGACGCCACGCGCGACAACCTCGTGCACGACGCGGGCTACCAAACGGCGCCCATCGGCTCGCTCGGGGCCGTCGTCGAGCGCGGCAAGGGATCCGTCGACATGGTGCTGATTTCAGGCTTCGGAGTCGGCAGCTCGGCATTCGAAGCGTTCATGCAGCGCAATCGCAAGCGCTACCACATGCTCGCGATTACGTTGCCTGGCTTCGAAGGGACCGCAGCCCCGCCCATGCCTCCCGCGGGGACCAGCTACGGCGATCAAACCTGGGCGCGCGCTGCCGCCGATGCAGTGGTGCGTCTCATCAAAGAACGCCGGCTCGATCGGCCGGTGCAGGTCGGGCATTTCCTCAACGGCACGCAAGTCGCGGCACGGGTTGCGATCGATCACCCGGAACTCGTCCGGGCACTCGTTCTTCTTGCCGGTTCGCCGCGCTTCGAGCCGGTGGAGTCGACGCAGTACTGGCCGAAGGACCTGACGCTGGACAAGAAGGTCGCGATGGTCGATGGGTACCTTGCACCGCGTTGGTTCAAGACGGTCACGCGCCAGACCTGGGTCGCCAACAACTTCGTTGCCACCGACTACTCGGCCGAAGTTGCGCGCGGCGAAGTGTTTGCCGATCGGGCCAACGATCCGCCGCTGCCGGTGCTGATTCGTTATCTGTGCGAATTTCACGCATCGGACGTCAGGGCCGAGCTGCCGCAGACAAAGCTGCCGCTGCTCATGATCCAGCCGTCGTTCAACCCCGCCTTGCGCGCCGACCCAAAGCGCAGTTACCTCGCGAGCTTTTTCACACAACCATGGCAGGGCATGTTCAAGGACCGCCCGCGCACCGAAACAGTCTTTTTGGAAGGTGCAGGGATCCTCGTAATGGACGACAAACCGGTCGAGGTCGATCGCACGATCTCGAAGTTCTTACGTCACGCTCGCCGCTAGGCCAATGGGCAGCGCTTCCATGACGACACCGAACGGGCGGTGGCGTAGCTGCGTCTGGCTCTTTCCAGCCACGTACATCGTGCACATCGCAGAAGAGTGTTTCGCGGCCGTTGGGTTTCCCGCTTGGGCTTCCGATCTGACGCGCCGGCAGTTCACAACAACCAGATTTCTGGCGATCAACGCCGTTGCGTTAACGGCAATGACTCTGGCCTCAGCGCTGGTGTCCGCGCGCCCTGCTTTCCGTTGGTTGGTGGCCACCCTTGGAGCGATCGTCGCGCTCAACGGTGCACAACACGTCGTGACGAGTCTCATCACGCAGTCGTATTCGCCGGGTACTGTTTCTGGCCTTGTGCTTTGGATTCCACTCGGCGGGCTCGCGCTGCGCAGCGCACGGCAATGGCTTTCAA
>JANNUT010000106.1:0-37196 GCA_031395565.1 Acidobacteriota bacterium
GTTAGGCGCGACACCGGCTAGTGCGAGTAGGGAGGAAACCTAATGAATCATCTAGCACGCAGCACGCAGCACGCAGCACGCAGCACGCAGCACGCATCCAATAGCACACGTCATCGCTTCGACGGTCGCACGGTTCCGAGCGAGTGCTATCCGGGCCTGCCTTCTTCCGGCTTTGATAGTTCTCGGCTCTGGGGCAGCGATCGCAGTCGAGCGTGATCGCATGCCAATCGTCATGCGAGGTAGCGATTTTGGAAGCTGGGTCAACAACTCTGCCGTGCCCATCAGTCAGATCTACCTCTACAAGTACAACCCGAACGCAACTCCGAACTGGATTCCGCTTCGGTTCCAGATCGACAAGCGACGCAAAACGAATCTCTTGCACAACGTCTTCAACTACGATTCTTGGCGGGCCCATCCTTGTTTCACCCATCCGGAAATACCGTGTCCGTTTGCCGACGTCTGCTCGCTGACATATTTCGAAGCGAATCAGACAAATTGCGAGTCGTGGGACAAGCCTGACGTCACGAGCAACAAACGAAGGTGCCAGCCCTATCAAGATGAATGGGGCAAGAACTACTTGCTCTCGACTGATGAGATCGTAGTCATGGCGCGCGACATGGTCGGAAGCCAAAGGGACGTTTGCCCAGTCGAGTGGCTCGATCCGAAGGGGAATCCGGGCCTGTTCAGTTCGCGACAAGAACTCGAGGTCAGCGACAACGGCGAGACGTTCTATATCTACGCGTATCAATGGACTCAGCCGCCGCCTAGCGATCCGGATCTTGTCGCCACGGGTAGCGCTCCTAGCCTCGCGCTCGACGCAAGCTGCACGCCCTGCGTTCCACCCTATGGAGCCAACAACGACAAGAACCTTTGCGGCACGATTACCGCGGAAGGTGTGTCAACCGATCTGCCTGGGTACAAGCTCCATCTGGCGTCGAACTGGTTAGTGGACAGGATTGCGCGACGGTATGGCGGCACCGACGCCGAACTCGTGCAAGAACTCTCCTTGAGGCTCCTCTCCGAGGATCACAGGAACTTTTCGTGCAACAACGCGCCGCGCAGGCTTGGCACGAAGCAAGGGGCCACGCTTCGTGTCATTAGTAGCGCCCAGGGCGCACAGAGCGGATTTGCAACAGTACGAGTCGAGAAGGGATACGAGGCTCTCTACGAGACCGAATTCGAACTACGAGTGCACGATGTCGGACCGCTCGGCCCGGACGGAGTGACAGCGCGGCTGAGTCAAGTCCATGACGATGTGGTGATACCGACCGCGCCGAACCTTGCTCCGATCTCTGCGATTTGGACACCGGACCGGCTTGGGCTCACGTCCCCAACATACTTCGACCTCGTGCATGTGAACCCCGTGACGTATCCGGACGCGGGGCTCGCCAACATCGATCCGGACAAGTGGACTCAACTCAGCGTCTCGGGCCACGGTGGAATCGCAACCTACATGTTGGACGACCCCCGTAGGGGCGGGATAAACGCCGATTCGCAGGCGCCCTTCTACCTCGACAATCCGCAGGTCCACGGCAACTTCGGCCGAACGTGGAACAAGCTGAGTTGCATGCAGGACGGCTTCGATAACGATGGCGGCTGCGATAGTGACCCCGAGTCGCTTTCCCTACGATTCCGGCGGATGTGGTATCGGATGTTCACGGTGCCAATCGGATCTGGAGAAGAACTCCAATCCGTCCGGGTCAAAGCCGACGACGAATACGATGCCGCACGAACGCCGTATGCGATGGAAGTGCTACCGCTCGAGCAGGCTTCTTCTGGCGTGTCTTGCGGGGGAGGCGGGTCGCCCTGTGTACCGGTGGTGACTGTCAGCATCACTGGCGATGGAGAAACCAATCTCTCCAATTCGCCGTCCGCGTCACCAAGCGGCTGTATCCCTTCCATCAATGCGGCCTATGGCATCACGCGGCAGATCAGTGGCGGCAGCGAACAACTCATCGGAATCGTGAAGCCTAGTGAGACGTTTCGCGACGTTCTGGTGCAGCGCGGCCTGCCACACACCTACAGGAGTTACAGCATCGCGCGCGGGGGCGTGACCTCCAACAAGTCTGCCCCGGTTACGGTTACACCCATCGACACTGCCGCACCTCCGGCACCCGTACTGACCGCCACGGCGCTCGACCATGGAGCCCAGGTAGATTTCGAAGCCTGTGTAGGAACCGGCACTTCGGGCGCGAACATCTACGTCTCCTCGAGCAGCGGCGGACCCTACAACAAGGTCAACACGACACCGATCCCCGCGTTTGGAATGACCCACTACACCGTGAGTGGCCTTCAGAACAGCGCCACCTACTACGTCGTGGCGAAGCTCATCGACCACGCCGGCAACATGAGTCCCTACAGCGCTGAAGTCAGTGTGGCGCCACACCCATGAGGTCGCGTTCTCGCTGGCCGGCCCGCGCCCCAGACCACGGCGCGGGCCAATGGGGACGGTGTCTCTTAACGCTCGTCGTGATCCTGATGGGTGCAAGCACAACCGTCCCTGCAGGGTCACTGCAATGGCAACTCGTCGACGATGGCACTCCGCTGCGTGGGCCCTACGTCGATCTCTTCCACTTTGACGAGACCGGAGAGACCTGGTTGCGCCAGGGCGGGGGAGACATGCTCCCCCTGTGGTGGGTGCGCAACGGAGAGCGCTGGGAGCGCCGGTTGTTCTCGCCGGGACCGCCGCCCAACACCGAGATGTCGCTGGCCTATGACTCCAACCGTAAGCGACTGGTTCATTTTGGAGGAATCACACGAGCCGATGACCGCTCTGCCGAGACGTGGGAGTTTGACGGCACGAACTGGGTACACCGAACCGATGTCGGCGGCCCAACGCCGCGGGACGGAGCCGAGATGGCATTCGACAGCACGCGAAAAGTAATGGTGATGTTCGGGGGGTTCGGCCCCGGCAATGTTTTGCTGAATGACACCTGGGAGTATGACGGCGTGGTTTGGCGACCAGTGAGCGTACCGACCCCGAGACCTGGCGTGCGCTACGGCCACTCGATGGCCTACGACGCACAGCGTCAACGCACAGTGCTGGCCTTTGGCTCTCACTACACCGGCTTCTACAACGACACGTGGGAATACGATGGCGTGCGTTGGATCAAGGGGCCGAGCCAACCGACGCTCGCATCGCGAGCAGGAACTGGCATCGCCTACGACACGATTCGGCGCAAGGTCTACATCTTCGGTGGCACCGGAGGAGGAGGCGAGACCAGATACTGGACCGGCACTCAATGGCAATTGATCACTACGGCTGTAACACCACCAACTCCGCGCCTTTCACCCGCGATGACCTTCGACAAGGTGCTAGGCGAGTCGGTCGTCTACGGCGGGAACGATTCGACGGGAGTCGGCTTCGGAGACACCTGGAAGTTCAATGGGACGCGTTGGCAGCAGTTCACTCAGCCGATTGCGTCACCGCATCGAGCGTACTCGTCAGTGGCCTACGACGCCACGCTGCACGCGGCGATTGCGTATGGCGGCAATGACAGCGGCCCACCGGTCGATGGGACCTGGTTGTATGTGAATGGCGCGTGGGTGCAGTCGCCGGCGCCCTCGGATCCCGGACTGATCGAAGAGCATGTCTCGACCTACGATCCAATCCTGCACCGAACGGTGGTTGCCTTCGGGTACGACCGTGTCCTGAATCTATGCACTGCGAGGGCCTGGCTCTACGACTCCGCCGCGGAATCGTGGCAGCCAGTTCTTGGAGTCAAGCCGCAGGAGCGGTGTGGTGCCGCCGCCAGCTTCAGCGCGAAGCACGCCGGCACCTTGTCGTTTGCTGGCCTAAGTCAGGCCGGCCAGGGCCAAAACGACACCTGGCTACTCACTGCGAGCGGCTGGCAGCAGTTGCAGGCCACGAATCCTCCACCACGTCGGTACAATCACGCACTCACCTACGACTCGCGTCGCGAAGAAGTGGTTGTCTATGGTGGCTCGGGCGATCCGTCCTATCTGAGTGATACATGGGTGTTGCGGGGGACGCAGTGGGTTCAGATTGGCGCATCGGGACCTGGACCGCGGTTTGGGTCATTCATGGCGTACGATCCAATTCGCGGTGTGAGTGTCTTAGGCGGCGGCAACGTGGTAGTCCCCCTTCCTGAGGACGAGTTGACCTGGTTGTTCGACGGAACTTCTTGGAGTTCGGTGTCAACGACCTACAGCCCCGACATGGGTCGACTCACGGCCAGAGCAGCCTGGGATCCGGACCACGAAGCGGTGCTGCTCGCGGCCGGCAGCGCGCCTCCCGGCTATCACCACAACGACCTGTGGGCTTTTGGCTGGGACGCCGACGATGACCTGAAGGTTGGGCGTTTCGACAACTGCATAAACATACCTAACGCGAACCAAGCAAACCTCGATGGCGATGCCGCTGGCGATCTCTGCGATTGTGCACCGACTGACGGCACGGTCTTCGCGATCCCCGTCGAAGTGGCGGGAGTCACGTTGCCGCCCGACAAATCGACGCTGAACTGGACTTCGGCACAGCCGACATCGGGCTCGTCGACGGTGCATGACGTTTTGCGCGGCGCGCTCGCGCAGCTTCCGGTTGGCAGCGGCACGGGAGAGTCGTGCGTTGTGTCGGGAACCTCCGCGGCGACAGCCAGTGATTCCGCCCTGCCCGCGGCCGGTGATGGATTCTGGTATTTGGTTCGGGCACGAAACCTCTGTGGTGTGGGGAGCTATGGCGTCGACTCTTCAGGGGTTACCCGTTCATCAAGTGCCTGCCCCTAGCAGCGCATACGCTGTCCCGTGTGTCGCGAAGAGCGGCTCGTCCCCTCGTCCTGCAAGGGGCGCGGCTTCTGTCCGTCGTGTGGCGGACGGCGCACGCCGACACGGCGGCGTGGCTGGTCGATCGCGTACTCCCTGAGGCCCCCGTTCGTCAGTCGGTATTGACATTGCCGTTTGCGCTGCGCTATCCACTGGCCTTTGACGCTGAACTGATTACAGTCGTCCTCGCTGAGTTCATTCGCGCGGTGTTCAGTTCCCTACGTCGCCGCGCGCGGCATGAGTTCGGAATTACCAAGCCGCGCTGTGCGCCGTCACCTTCGTGCAGCGCTTCGGCGATGCACTCAACATCCACTTCCACAGCGTCGTGCTCGACGGCGTGTACGAGGACCGCGGTGACGACCAGCCTCGCTTTCAACCCTGCCTGCTCCGGACGATCGAGAGATCGAACTCATTGCGGCGCGCACTGCACGACGCATTGCACATCGCTTGTCGAGCGCTTCGTAATGCGGATGCGACTTGGCGGCGAGCAGTTGGCTGACGACGACGAAGAGTGGTTGCTGTGTTTGTTTTCGCTTGCCGAGAGCCATGAGGTCGCATCCTGAGTGACAAGAAAACCGTCGGCGACATCTCAGCGCGACGCGACTCTGTCCACAAGCGGACTTGGCGAAGTAAATCTGAGTTTCACTACGGGCTGCTAGGGACACAGGGGACTTTCGCCCACGCCCCATGTGCCCGCCCCACCGCAAGCTGCATCCAGCCCGCGTACCAGATATCCAAACCCGTCACCAATCGGCGGCACGTCGAGGTCTTGATAGTTCGGTACCGTGAGTCCGCGCGCGCGACACGCTCCGCTCGCCGGCAGCACCGACAGCAAGCCGCGTGACACGTCGTAGGTGTCGGCCGACGGAGCCGGGTCCCACGTGATCGACGCGCCTTGCAGGCGGACATCCGTGATCGAGTTCGGCCGGCCCGCGCTGCGGTCGAGCGGTGAGCAATCATCGCCATCGGCCACAAGGTCGTTGTCATCGTCGAGATCGCACGCGTCGCCAAATCCGTCCATGTCGAAGTCGAGTTGCGCGGCGTTGGGCTCGTCGCGACAGTTGTCGAGCGCATCGGCAAGTCCGTCGAGGTCGACATCGCGCGGCGAGACGATCGAGCTGTTGACGCAGTCGTTGTTGATCCCGGCTGGCAGCGGAGCCCAGTTGGAGAGGGTGTTGAAGCGCGGCAGCACATCTTGTTCCAGCGCCACGTTCCAAAGGTTGCCATCGTGTCCGATGCCGGGCGGACGCTTGTAGCAGTGCGCCGTGGCGCGCCCATCGAGTGCGCACGAGACGTCGTCGGACCACTCCACCGTGGCGGTCGTATCGCCCGTGCCATGCGCGATGAAGATCGCGCCGCGGAAGGTGGTGTCGGGTGTCGACTCCGCCAGGTCGCGGCCGTTGATCGACTTCACATGGGCAAGATCCGCAAGCGCTGGCGGCCCGACCGCCGACTGCAGCATCAGTCCGAAGCAATCGCTGCCGAAGCTCGGCACGACCGGCCAGTGGGCCGCATCGCAGATCGGCCGATGCGGGCTGGACGTCATCCGCACGCTCCACTGCCACCCCGCGAGCGGTGCGACCAAAGAAAATCGCGACGGATGGCCAAGGCCGACGCTCGCCGCGCCGAATCCACCCATCGACATTCCCGCCACGCCGCGACGGCGACGCTCGGTAGCAGCACCGAAGCGCGCTTCGACATCGGACGGGAGATCCTGTGACGCGTAATCGCCGTAGCGCCATTGGCCGTTGTAGCTGTTCGACCAGAGCCGGTGATACGGAATGATGCCGAAGCACGCGGGCCCGCCGTTGCCGTCGGGCATGGCCACGATCACCGGCTCGATGTCTCCCTGGTCAATCAAGCGGTCGACGATCTGCTGCACGACGCCACCCGAATTCCAACTGCTCCAGTCGCCGAATCCACCGTGCAGCAAGTACAGCGCGGGATACTTCTGCGTGGGCGACGCACCGTGACCAGGCGGCAGATAGAGGTTGTAGTCCTCCACGTAACCGAGGCTCGGCGGCGTGAACTGTTTGCGCGCGACCGTTCCGGTGCTGCTCGCCGCGAGCGTGCGAAATGTCACCTCGTACGGATCGGCAGGCGCTCCATCCGACGCACGCCGCACCGTGCCAGGCGTCTGAAACGACAGCACTCGATACCAAGCATTGCGTTCGAGCACAGCCCCGGCGCTGACACGAAGCAGCGGCGGGTAGTCCCCAAGCTCCCAGGACGCAGTGGCAGGTAGGGCCACTCCGCCAGGCGTCGCGGGGTCGTCGTCCGCATCGCGCTCGAGCCGGACCGCGACCACGATGTCCGGATCGACGGCATCGATCGAGGCGCTATCGACACGTGTGAAGCGCCCATCGCCGTTCGCATCGACCTCGACCGGCGCGACGAAATGCAACGTGATCGGTACACGGATCGTCACGCGGTCCCGGTCCGCGGGTACGGAACTGGAGACCAAGGGCGCCGCAACAGCGCTTGCCGCGGAAGCTGCCATGGAGATCAAGAGCACGATTCGAACGAGAGCTGAGCCGATCATGGGAACCCCTTCGGCCGGAGAGTGTACGGCGATACGCTCGAGCCGGTGATCGTTCGTGGGGATCGACTTCGATCTGTCGTACGCGGGCGACGAGAGCTTCCGAGTTTTCGAGCAATCCGTTAGGCTGTCCCCGATGAGACGCGATCGACTCTTCTTCCGCTTGGTCTACCTGGCCTGCATCGCCTGTTTCGCCGGCACCGCGCGAGGCGCGCCGCCAACCGTCACGATGGCGTTCGTGGGCGACATCATGGTTGCCGAAACACCTGGTGAAATCATCGAGCAGGGTGGCGATCCATTCGCGCCTTTCGCATCGTTTTTGGCCACTCACGACCTGCGCGTGGGCAATTTGGAGTGCGTCGTGGCGACGACGGGCACCGCTGCCATCAAGCCGTTCACCTTCCGAGCGCACCCTCGTGTGCTTGCGGTTCTCGCCAAGCACTTCGACGGCTTCACGATCGCCAACAACCATTCCAAGGACTTTGGCCGCGAGGCGTTCAGTGAGCAGCTGCGCTTGATGCAGAACGCAGCAGTACCGTTCTTCGGAGGCGGCGCCACGCTGAAAGAAGCGCACCAGCCGTGGATCGTGGACCGACATGGAATTCGGATCGCCCTGCTTGGCTACAACGAATTCAAGCCGCGATCATACGAAGGCGGCGCCAACTATCCGGGGATCGCATGGGGCGGAGAAGACGAACAGGTCCTGACCGATATCGTCGCGGCGCGCACGCAGTACCACGCCGATCTCGTGATCCCGTTCATGCATTGGGGCTGGGAGGAAGAATCCGATCCTTGCGAGCGGCAACGAGAGTTCGCTCGAAAGATGATCGACGCGGGTGCCGATTTGGTTGTCGGCAGTCACCCGCATGTCACGCAGGGCGCCGAGTACTACAAGGGACGCCTGATCCTGTACAGCCTCGGCAACTTCGTGTTCAACGGATTCGAAACCGAGGCAACGACGACGGGATGGGTCTTGAGCGTAACCATGAGCAAGTCGGGATTGATCGACTGGCATACCCGTGTGGCCCGGCTCGACGCCAAGGGCGTCCCAGTGCCGAATCTCGAAGCTGCGAGCCCCTGCGGGACAGCGAGTGTGCCGGCGATCCAACTGTGCAAAGCAGGCAAGCGATGAAAGCGCTCTGCGCGCTTGCTCTGCTGTTCGGGACGACGGCGTTCGGCGCGTCGATCAAGTGCCACGTCATCTACGGCGGCGAGAATTTCCTCGTGCAAGCGTCACCCGTGGCGAGTCCATATTTGGTGGCGTCACAAAAGATCGGCCGCTATTTCGAATTCAAGGTCGTCTACGTCGAAGCGCCCGCGTCAGCCGCGGCGATCAACCTCTACACCTACGCACTGGCGAGCGGCGAGCCGGTCCTGATCCACCAGTCCAAGCGCCGTCCGCCGTTTCCGAAGAATGCCGGCAAGCACGGGTTCACCGGGCTCAACTTCGTCTACGAACCGAGCAAAGGAAGTGAGTTGCAGTACTGGTGCGAAAAAGTCGATTAGCGGTCGCTGTGCGGCGGCGCTTCCCGCTGCAGGCCAGATCCGAGTGGCGTCGCCGCCATCGCATCGCGGCGGCGATATCGAAGCAAGACGAGCGCGATCACGCCAAGTGCTACCAGTAAACCGGCCGCGGATCGCACGCTGATGTCAGAGTCCGGCGCGAGCGGCACGGTGTGATGACCATCGCCCAGCAAGACAAACGCTGCACGGCCCGAAATGGGAACGGTATGGTCGCGCTCTGCTGCGAGTTTGGTGCGACGCAGCGCTTCGGCAATCGGCGTGCCGCGCGCCAGCTCTCCGTAGAAGCGCGGCATCAACTCGGCAGTACGCGCGTCATTCGCGAGCCACAAGCTGGCCACCACGCTCTGCGCTCCCGCGTGCAAAAACGCGCGCGCCAACGATTGAACACCATCGCCGCGCAGGCTCCTCCCATGCGCGGTTTCGCAGGCAGAAAGCACGACGAGTTGTGCATCGAGGGTCCAGTTGGAGATGTCGCGCGCACGAAGCCAGCCGTCACTGACCTCGTCCCCATCGGTTTTGGGCGACAGCAGCAGCGCCGACCACTCGGGGTTGCGCTCGCTGACGCGGCCGTGAGTTGCAAAGTGCAAAATCCCAAAGCGGTTGAGCGCTAGCCGCGAAATGGCGTCGACGGTCGCCTGCTCGCCACGCAAGACGAGGCCGTCGCGCCCCTTGAAGCGCGCCAATGCGTCGACCTCGGCGCGCGCGCCAGGGAGCGGCAGGAGCGAATGTGCAGGATCGCTGAGGCCCTCGGCCAGGTAAAGCTCGTTGAGCCAACGATCGCGCGAACTCGCCCGCGCAGTGTCGGAGCGCACCGCCGCGCCGCCCTCGCCGCCCGCAATGAACAACCCACTCACCGGCGCACTAGGTTCGAGCACCGAGCCTGTGAGCAACAACGCCGCGGATGGAGCATACGAAATCGCGAAGCGATCGATCAGTCGTCCGCCAGCGGCGTTGCGCGGCACGTACTCGAACGGCACGTGATTGAGCAGACCCGTTGGGCAGATCACGAGCTCCTGCACACCCGGTGGAATTTCGTCGATCCACGGCGCCACGATTTCGAAGCCGAGCCGGCGAGCGATGGGCGCAGCGGCCGCTTCGTCGTCGGCCCGCCACAGATCGATCAAGAGGCCGACGCGATCGGCGATCCGCTGCTCGGGAATCTTGGTCCGGACAGCTGTCAGCCGGCCGTTCGCAACCACGAACACGATCAGCTCCTCGTGCGTCATCACGTATTCGACCAGTGCGCGCGTCGTCCCCAACCGTTCCAGGAGTGCCGGCAGGTTCGACTGCGTGAGTCGAGTGTCGACAGTGTGCCGATTGGCCTGCCGCAAATTGCGCCCAAGCTCGATGGCATCCCAAGCGGCGACTCGGTCGGCATCACCGGGAGGGCCGGGGACCGCCCGGTCGAGCAACGACAACGCGAGTGTGACGTAGAGCGATTGGTGCGTTTCGTAGTAGGTCGCTCGAAACGATTCGGGTGTGGCGGCGGGATTAGTCGACTCCAACAAAGCAATGGCACGCCGCGCGTGCTCGATCGCTTGGTCGAACTCACCGGCACGGCGCAGCGCTCTGGCCAATCGGTGGTCAAACGCCCACGGTCCTGAACTCTCGTGGTTTCCTCGCAGCCATCCCGCCTCGCGCAGCAACGCCACCGCACGCTGCGGGTCGCTGTCCGTCAATAGCGCCCCTTTCGTGGCGAGATCTTCGAAGTGATAGAAGTCGTTGCCGGCCGCCGCCGCCAACATCATCGATCGGTCGATGCGTTCGATCGCTTCGGGAATGCGGCCCAATTCTGCGAGTGCACCGGCCGACCCGTACAGCGGCCAGCGGTGCGGAAGAGGCTCGACGCTCGCGGAGGCGTAGCGTAGCGCCTCGTCGAACTGCGCCAGGGCCACCTCTGGGCGATCCAGACCGAGCGCCGCGTCGCCCAATCGCACCAAGCTCGCGTAGAGCAAGGCAGGGTCGTTGCGCTTGCGCGCGATCGCCAGCCCTTCGTCATACAGCGCCAGGGCGCGCTCATGCACGCCGAGTGCGGTGTAGCTCATGCCGAGGTTTTCGAGCGTAGAAAGATAGTAAGGGCCGTCTGGATCGAGTTGCCGGAAGAGTTCGACTGCCTCGCTGAGATCGGTGAGCGCCTGCTCATGGCGGACCAAGTAGCGATGGGCAATGCCGCGGTCTTTGAGTGACACCGCTAGCGCGAAACGATCGTTGGTTTGGCGTGCCGCGAGCACAGCAGCTTCGAAGCAATTGAATGCAGCCGCGAATCTTTCAGCCCTGAACAACTGATTTCCAAACCGGTCGATTTCCCAGCTATGAAGGTCGGTAATCGCCGAGGGTCGAGGGTCGGTAATGCCGTCCGCTCTCAGTTGACGCGCTTGCTGGCGGCACTCCTCTTCCGAGCTGAAAACAGTAGCCGGGGCGACAAGCAGCGCCAGCAAGAGCACGGCGCAGCGGATCACTTTCGAATCTCGAACCGATAGAGCGACGACTGCCAACTCGAGACCCGGTCGCGAGCCACCACTCGCCAGCCATAGCTCTTGCCGCGTTCCAGACGATCTCGCACGGAGTCAGGAAGCACGAACGATGGAATCGCCGACGGTGCACTCTCCCACAGCCGCTCGGCCTCGGCGTCAAACAGCAGTGCGGTGAATCGGGTGTCGGGTGTCAACGGCAACGCTGCCAGCTGCAGGTCGAGCGACACCGGCGCGCCGTCGAGGCTCGCGCGATCAGCGGGCGTGGCCACCCCTGCAAGTCGATCCCCGCCGCGCACCAGATCAAGATCGGCGGGCGCTCGAGAAGTGCTGCGCCACAGCGACGACAGCATCACCACGCCCACCAGCAGTCCTGCCGCCGCCACAAGCGACCACCCGACGCGACGCACCTCGAGCCGGCGCGCCACCACGTCGACAGGCTGCGGCGGTTCGCCGACCAACGCCTGATGCATCGACAACGCCAGGCGTAGCTGGTCCGAGCAATCAGAACAGCCGGCAATGTGATGCACGATCGCCGCAGGCTCGGCATCCTCATCGCTGATCCCAAACTCGCCCGTCGCAACCAGCGCGATTTGTTCCGCTGTCGGACAGGCGTCAGACGCGGTGTTGAACCGGGGGCCCGAGGAGCCGTGACGCACAATCTGCTCGAGATCACTCTTGGATAGCTTCAAGCTCGACTCCTTCCTTCACCAACGCGGTTCGCAAATCGTTCAGTCCGCGATAGAGCAGGTTGCGTGCCTTTGGTTCGGTCCACCCCAACACCTTGGCGATCTCTCCAGCGTTGCAGCCTTGAATATGCAATCCGACCGCGACTCTCCGAGCGGGGGCGAGCGTGGCTCGTGCTCGTTCGATTTGGTCCCGCAGTCGCGAGCGGTCGAGAGCCGCGGCCGGATCGTCCGTCGAAATCGCGACGTGGCGTCGATCGGCAACGTGTTCTTCACCGTCGTCAGACACCTGGAGGACCTCGCTCTGGGTCAGTTCGTGGCGCCGTGTCTTGGCCCGGCGCACCGCATCGAGGGTCGCTGTGGCTGCGATTCGATAGAGGTAAGACGCGGGACTGACGATTTGAGTCTCACTTTCCAGCGCTCGCCACAGACGAATTCGAACCTCCTGTTCCAGCTCCTCGATTGGAATGTGCAAGGACCGCGGCATCATTTGCCGCAAGCTGCCGCGCAGAAACTGGCCGTACGTCGTGAGCAGTTGCTCGAGTTGCGCCTCGATTTCGGCTCGCGGCTTGCGGTCGCTCATATTGAACCTTGAACCATCGACTGACGGTCCTTGCCGCCTGATTCGCACCCGGTCAGCACACCCAACGCCAGGCAGTCGAGAGACTCTGGGCCAGCCAAGAGCTTTTGTCACTGCTCCTAGGAGGTCATCGGTAGCAATCGGGTCCTGCCCTCGATTCGCAGCTTCTTGTCGACTGGTGAGAGTGAATCGGCCCCCACTGCGTCTATTCCTCGACGGCAGCTTTCAGACCCAAAGGAGAACCCCATGCTACGTGCACTTGGAGTGCGCTTGCTCTTCGCGAGCCTGATTGGATTGACCGCCACGGCGGCATTTGCCGTGGCGCCCGACAACACCGACCAGGACCTGATCACCCAGATCCCGTTACAGGTCGCCAACGCGCCGGGACTCTCCTACTTCGACGCCGAATCGGACGGCCGCGGAAGAATGATGATCGCGTTCATCCAGTACGAGAACGTGGCACTGCCGACCCGCGGAATCATTCCATTCCTCAAGGTCTATGGCCGCGGGATCACGACGCCCTTCACGTGGACACCATTTCTCTCGGTGCAGTTGACGAGCAATGTAAATGACTCGGTGCTGGGCTTGAATCTGACAGCAGCGCAGTGGGTCGATGGCTTGACAGCGCCGCGCAAGGGATTCGTGGTGGTCTCCATCAAGCGTGCGCTTACCAACACGCTCGAGTTGCTCTACTTCTCGGGGGCATCCGGCGCCGGAGGCTGGAGCGTGCTTCCCGGCGGGCTCGCGGCCCACACCATCTTTAGCGGCGCACCGATTCCAACCACTCCGCAGGATGTCAGCGCGACGATCGCGGCGCTCAGAATCAATCAGACCGACTACACACAACTGTACGTTGGCGTACTGTTTCTGGATTACAACGCCGGCCAAGCGCTCAAGTACGTGCGCTTGATCCGTGTCACAGAGAATGCCAATAGCTTGACCACCACAATCACGAACGTGACGGGACCCGGCTCACCCACCAACGAAGCCGGCTCCGTGGCGTGGCCTCGATTTGCTTCGGATGCGCAAAATCTTGCAGGACTGGTGTCCTACCAAATCCCGACGGCTCAACTGGGCTACACCAAGGTTTGGAAACTGACAGCTACAGTGAATCCACTGATTTACGAGTTCGTTGGCAATACCAGCAGCAGCGGCTCGTGTCACAACGCGGAGATAAAGGCTCAACAAGGGCTAACGACAATGACCTGCCTCGGCCCGGCCAATGCGAGTATCGCCAACACGTTCGCGCTGGACTGGTACAGCTTTACGTCTACACCAGGCAGCGGCCTCGGCAGCGCACGCAACCTGCACAGTTCGTGTGCGAGCACGGGCGACATCGAGTTGTTCCGCAACGACGCTGACATTGCGGCGACCTGCATCACAGGCTCCGGGTGGTTCGCCAAGACCAGCGCCCTGGCCTGGCACAGCGACGACGTTACGGCAGGAGCGACGGTCAACACTGCAGTCAAGATCAACGACTGGGGGATTACCCAATACGCGCGCCCCCGAGTCGTGTGCGCGCCGCCAGGCAATAGCCCCGCCTTCTGCGACTACGTCTATGCCACCGGTAACAGCTTCAATTGGCCATTTGGTGGATCTCCGACACCGAACAGCCTGCTCAACCTCGACCCGTCCTAGTGAGGCACCAAGCCTGAGAATTCAACGGTCCGATCGCGCTGGTCATCGTGCGGTCGGACCGCGTTGCGATTTGCCGCCAACGGCTTCGCTACAAAGTCAACGAGCGGACCCTGCGGCCCGCCCGTGGAAGTGCGAATCAAAGTGAAGCAACGACGTTAGTTGGCGCGATCGTGATCGACGTTTTGACCATTCAGATCCGCAGGCTCGCCAACCACCGGCGCTGAACCATCGCCAGCAGTTGGTGCCGGCGGCGGATTGGTCGAAAGCGCGCTCAGTCCCTGAGTGATCTCAGCCAGGTTATTGATGTCGCATTCCGCGAACAACAGACCATTGCTGCTGACGGCGAGCTTGCCGACCTTGTCCTGGCCGACGACGTTCATTCCGGGCGGCACGTAGGCGAGTGTCCGCTCCGCGAAGATCAACCCTTCGGCAAACAGCAGTCCTTCCGCAAAGATCACGCCTTGCCCGTTGACGAGCCGCCCATTACCTGTGAGTGCCGCTTCGGCAAACACGATGCCCGACGCGTCGATCTTCCCATTGACCGTTCGAGCGGACTTGTTCTCGGCAAACACGATGCCGTTGCCCATGACGGTTCGTTCCGCGAAGATCACACCTTCCGCGAACACGATCCCCTCGGCAAAGACGATTCCCTGTGCAAAGTTGATGTTGTTCTCGGCGAACAAGATCCCTTCGGCAAACAAGATCCCGCCGCCTTGCACCATTTGGCCGTTGGTGTTGTTCAACAGGTTGACGCGTCCTTGCGACCAGAGGACCGATTGCCCCTCGAAGCTCGAGGTCGTGGCCGGCATTTGTGTAATGAGTGACGCTCCGGCCGCAGGTGTGTAGCCACGCAGTCCAGTCACCGCGCTGGCGAGCCGGAAGGCGCCTGCCGCGTTGACCAAGCCGCTGCCCTGGTCGAAGACCGAGTAGCCAGGCAGCGTTTGCGCCGTGTACATCAAAATGCCCTTGACCTGCGCCGGGCTCAGGTTCGGATTGGCTTGCAACATCAACGCGACTACGCCCGAGACCACGGCCGAGGACATCGAGCTACCGTGCATCTTGAGATATTCACTGTCAACGTTGTTGATCTTGACGCGCTTGCTCGGATAGTTGATCCACAGCGACGTGGTGCTGCGCATCGTGCTCACCACGGTGTGTCCCGGCGCCACCAACTCCGGCTTGATCAAGTGGTCGTATTCCTGGGTCAGATCGTTGTAGGCGCGTGTCGGTCCGCGTGAAGAGAAGCTAGCGACGGTGTCGTCGGTGCGAGTCACCGTGCCGTGATCGTCGGAGGCGCCGACGGTGATGACCCACGGCGAGATGCCAGGGCTGGTGATGCTGCCGTAGGCGGTGCGGCCATCGGTCATCAAGCCGGCGTTACCCGCCGACGCCACGACCACGATCCCTTGGTTGTAGAGCAGCTTGGTCGCTTGGCAGAGCGGATCGATCTTGTAGCTGTCGACGGCTGGCGCACCGAGGCTCGCGTTGACCACACGAATGTTCTTCAGGCTCGCGTTGGTGATAATCCAGTTGAACGCCGCGAGCACCTGCGAGGTGCTGCCTGCGCCCGAGGCGTCAAGCACACGCAGATCGATCAAGAAGTCGTTGTAGGTAACACCGGAATAGTTATCGGGCGCTCCCTGCAAGAGAGCCTTCTGGCCGTCGCCGTTGATGAGTCCAGCGACATGCGTGCCGTGGCCGTAATCGTCGTATTTGACCTTCGTTCCGGTAAAGTCGACTCGCTGTTTCACCCAAATGTCGGAGTGCACGCTGATTCCCGAGTCGATCACGGCGATCCCGATGCCCGATCCGCTCAGCGTTGTAGCGGCGACACCGGTGACGCGCTGCAGGAAACTTTCCGGCAGTCCGGGGCGCACATTCCAAGCCGCCTGGACCGGCCGGTCGAGCGTAATCGCGCGCACTCTTGGGTGCGCCGCCCAACGCGGCAGATCGCGCGCGGTAATCGTGGTCGCAATCATGCTCAAGTTCGGAAACTCCTGCTCGGGCAGTTTGCCGCGCAGCAGGTATTCGCGATCCTGAGCGCTCAGGGGCGCGTTCAGTTGCACGATCAACCGTGCCGACTGATCGAGCACTGATCCCTTATCGAGCCAACTGATGAGCTCGGGTGAGAGGCTGGACGCAGGCGTTACCGTCACGCCGAACGCCACGACCAGCATCGCAAGTGTCAGGCATGAAAGTAGGCGTCTCACCATAGCCTCCGTGGTTATCTCCACAGGGCCTATCGCAAGTTCGATGCCTAGCGGTAACTCGCTGAGCCAAAGGGGCTTCATGTTTTGCGGACAGCGGCGGACCGGACGTCTTGTCCGTCACCGTGTCCGATCCCCGGCCGACATGTCACGCGCGGCGCGCTACGGGCAGCTGCTCACTTGCTGCTGTGCACGGCACGCCGAGGGCGACGGGGGGCGCTCGATGCCTAACACGTCGACGCCGTAGCTCCCCTCGGCGTCGGCGCTGAGTGGAACGACCAAGTAGTAGGTGTCGCCGGCAGACGGCGTGACCGTGGCGGCGAGTAACCCGGCGGTCGAACAAACGAGCGCGTTGTGGCTGTACCACGACTCGATCGTCCCTTCGTGCACGGAGTAGTCCGAGGCTGCCGAGCAACTCGCCCCCCACGTCAAATCGAGCAGCGCCGGGTCGCTCGGGTTCTTCGCGATCAACAACGGCGGACCTGACACGAAGCGTCCATCCGGCACATGGCCAGGGGCGGATGGAAGAAAGCACGGGCAGCCCGTCACCAACAAATGCGAGCGCTGAACCGGACCCCAACGCTCGGGCTCTGGCGTGGCGGCGGACAACATCGGCGTTGAGTCGCGCAGTGGTCGCGTGAGGTCCGCGAAGTGCGTGTCGTTGCCAGGAATCAGCGTCGTGCGCAGCGGGCGCAGGCCGTGTGCGGCGAGCGTGTTCAGGTGTGCCAGCAACGAATCGTTGGCCCCGCGCCGCGCGCCCCAAGCGGCGCCGGTCTCTTTGTGAAACTTGGCGATTGCTGCCGAGTAGACAGGAGCGTCGGCAAAAGTAATGGACACCGACGCGACCAGTGCGACGGCCAGCAGCCACCAGCGGCGGTGCGTTTCAATCGTGCGCGAGCGATGCATCACGGACAACTGGCATTCGTGTCGACGTTGAAGCAGCGGCGCACCGGCGTGCCCGCTTCGCCGCCCACGTACGGTGTGAAGATCCACGCGATCTTGTGATAGCGCAGGGTCAGGCTTTCCGTGACGCTCGGCGTGCAACTGCCGCTGGCGCCGCAGACGCTCCCGGAGATGTTGAGCGTCGCGATCTGAACATCCCCTAACTCGATGCGCAGATAGCACTCTTGAGTCGGGGTCCCCACGCGGCAGACCTCGATCACCGCGTTCGGATAATTGGTCCCAGAGGCCAGCCCCTGGTTGAGCACCGGGGAGGTCGAATCGAATCCCTTGAGAACTGCGTAGTCCTCGAATGTGGGGCGGCCTCCCGATCCTCCACCCACCGGCGGCGGCGGCCCGTAGAGCTTGTTGTCGAGCGCATAGCCGTCGATCCAGCCTGAGTGGGCCGGGTCGGTGCTGTCTCCTACGATCGAACCGATCTGCACGAAGGCCCGTTCTTGGGCCATCGCAAGCGAACTGACCAACAGGCTCAGGGCGAGGGGTATCAGGCGGCGCTTGGACGGGGTCATCGAATCCTCCGCCGCTGACGTTACAGGCTTCGGCCCGCGAGGGGACTACATGTGTGAGTAGTCGCGTGACCCAAAGTGACGGAACCCTTGGTTCAATCGTGTCCGTTGCCCCGTATTTGAATCTGCCGACGGCTTACGGCTGCAGGCGCGTGGCGCTCCAGGCTTCGGCGCGTCGCGTCCACGCCGCGCGATCGTGTAAGCGCCCGCCACCACCCACCCACAACTCCATCCGGTCCATCCGCAGGCGGAATCCGCCCCAGTGTGGTGGCCGCGGGATGTCGACGTTGGTCCCTGCGCTCAACAACCACTGCGGCGCCACGTTGAAGCGGCTCATCACCTCGGCGGTCGCGGTCACGAGGTCGCTGCGCTTGGCCAAGGGCTGACTCTGATGGCTCACCCATGCTCCGAGCCGTGACAGCAAGGGGCGCGACGCGAAATAGGCATCGCTCTCGGCTTCCGACACGTGGGTGACGGTGCCCTCCACTCGAACCTGTCGCCCGACGTCATGCCAATGAAACACCGCCGCACAGCGCGGGTTGTCGTTGAGTTCGACGCCCTTGCGGCTGTTGTAATTCGTGTAGAAGACAATCGCTCCGGCAGCGGACTCGACGGCCTTGCACAGCACCACCCGCGCCGAGGGCCGTCCGTCGGTAGTGGTGGTGGCCAGGACCATCGCGTTGGGATCGGCGTATTTGCCGCTTTGCTTAGCCTCCTCGAGCCACGTACCGAACAGCACCATCGGATTGTCGGGGAGCGGGTCAGGCAAGCCCGAGAGTCCCAGCAACTGATCCAAAACCGCCTTGAAGGCTGCGTTCATTCCGATCGGACTCATCGCAAGGGACTCCTGCTGGCGCGTGCGCCAAGAAATTTCTGCATGAGTTTGAACCACGTTGGGCAGGCTGTCTCGATACGGCCGATGGCTGCCGCATTCGGATCGACCACCAAAAGAGACCAACACCTGAGGAAGAAACGGTCTGCTTTCGTACCGATCGATCCTCCGCCGCATCGACATGACCGATTTCAATTGACCTCACGGGGCTTTTCCTCGTACAAACAGGCGTAGCTCCGGAGGGCGTCTACATGTCCAAACTCTCGTTGGCCCGCGGCCTCGCCGCCGTCGTCTCGTCGTGCCTCGTCTTCACATCCGCACTGGCTTTTACAGACAAGCGCGAACCATCGCGTTTCGACAGCAAGGCAGCGTCCCCGGCAGGGGCCGTGATCGGCACTGTGGCTCTCGATGCGAGTTCGCTAGATCCCAGCGATCCGTTGCGTCAGGGCTGGGATCGATTCGCGGCCGACCATGGCGGCTGGAAGATCAGCCTCGATCAGCGCAGCGGGCTGCCGTTGTTGGCGACCGGCCGTGGCATCGCCTGGATCCCAGGGCTTGGAAATCAGCTCGTGGGTCCGGAACCGACGCTCGCCTCGCTCGAACAAATGACGCGCCATTTCCTCGATCAACACACGTTCTTGTTGGGTGATTGGCGCGGCCAGCTCGTGCTCGATACGGCGGCCAGCGGTCAGGTCAATCCTCGAACGTGGCAAGTTGTCTTCCGGCAAGTTGTCAACGGCGTCGCGGTTCAAGGCGCGCGTTTCGACTTTCAAATCGTGCAGGGCAACTTGGTCGCATTCGGCGCACAGAACTGGAATGGCGTGTCTGCCGGCACGACGCCAGCACTCACGCGCGAGCAAGCGCGCGCCAAGCTCGATGCCTACCTCGGCGTCGTCAACGCCGCCGAACTGACCGAGTTCAACGCAGGTGCGCTCGAGTTGAAACCGCTCGATCCGCGCGGCCTCGCCGCGAGCGCCTGGACCGGGCAACGCGGCGCTGGACTCACCCATCAACTCGTCTGGCGTTTCGTGGTGCGCGCGGTCGGTGAGCAAGCGTTGTGGGTTGCCGAACTCGACGCGAACAGCGGCGTTGTTGTGAGCCTCATCGACGACACGCGCTACGACCGGATCAAGGGCGGCGTCTTCCCGCTGTCCAACGACGGTGGTGGCACCGAAGGTCAAGAGCAGGCCGGCTTCCCGATGCCGTTCGCCGACTACACCGTCAACGGCGGCGCCATCCAGTACACCGGCGACCACGGGATCTTGTCGTGCAGCACTGGTTCAACCGTCCGCTCGCAGCTCAATGGTCCATACATTCGTGTTTCCGATAACTGCGGCGTGATCGATCAGAGCGCGCTGTGCGACGACGGGATCGATCTCAAGCAGGGCCCTGGAACCGACTGTCAGGTTCCTGCGGGCGCGTCGGCCGGCAATACGCATTCGGCACGCTCGTCGTTTTATCACCTCAATCTGGCGATGGCGAAGGGGCGCGCGTGGTTGCCGTCCAACACCTGGCTGCAGACGCAGCTCACCGACATCGTCAACATCAACAACACGTGCAATGCCTTCTGGGATGGCAACGTCAACTTCTATCGCTCCGGCGGTGGATGCGGCAACACGGGTGAGTTGCAAGGTGTGTTCGTCCACGAGTGGGGTCATGGCATCGACGCAAACGATGGCGGCGGGTACGACAACCCGTCCGAAGCGTACGCCGACATCGTGGCGGTGTTCGAATCGCGCCTGTCGTGTGTCGGCCGCGGCTTCTATCTTTCGCAGCAGTGCGGTGGTTACGGCGACTCGTGTCTCAATTGCACCGGCATTCGCGATCAGGACTGGGACCAACGCGCGGCGCACACGCCGGCCACACCGCAGGGATTCTTGACCAACAACTGCGGCGGCGGAGGCGGGCCGTGCGGCAAGGAAGAGCACTGCGAAAGCTATGTCGGTGGCGAGACGATGTTCGACCTCGCCACGCGCGACCTGCCGGCGGCCGGATTCGACACTGCCTCCGCATGGCAACTGGCCGAGCGGCTTTGGTATCAGACGCGCAACGGGTCGGGTGGCAATGCCTACAACTGCGCCTTGCCGAGTTCCGACGGCTGCGGCACCAATAGCTGGTTCCACAAGTTCCGCATCGCCGACGATGACGACGGCAATCTCAACAACGGCACGCCGCACGCGCAGCAAATTTTCAACGCCTTCAAGCGTCATGGAATCGCGTGTGGCGCCGCTGCCGACGCGTCCAATCAAAACACGTCGAGCTGCCCGGTTTTGGCCAAGCCCGATGTTGTGGCCGCGGCCGGTTCTGGATCGGTGACCGTCAGTTGGGGGGCGGTGCCTGGCGCAGCGAAGTACCGCATTTTGCGCAACGATCTTGGTTGCTCCTTCGCGCAGGTGATTCTCGCCGAGGTGGCGGCTCCCGCGACCAGCTATGTCGATGCCGATGTCGCGAACGGATTCACTGTCTACTACCGTGTGCAGGCGATCGGCTCGAATAGCGCCTGCGAATCGGCGGTGTCACTGTGCGAATCGACGGCCGCACAACCGTTCGCAGGCTCGGTCACGTTCGAGGCCGACACCTACGGCTGCAGCACCAATATCGCGATCAAACTTACCGACGCCAACGTGGGTGCCCCCACGTCGACGGTCGAAGTTTGGTCCGATAGCGAGCTCACACCAGAAAACGTGGTGCTCACCGAGATCGCACCCGGTGCCGGCAAGTATCGCGGCACGATCGCAAGCACCAGCAATCCCGCGGTGCACGGCGATGGGTTCCTATCGTTGCACCACAGCGATGTGCTGCATGTGAAGTACATCGATGCCAACAACGGTTCGGGCGGTTTCAACGTGCCTGTCCAAGACACCGCCACCGGTGATTGCATCTATCCGGTCATCACCAATCCGCGCGACACCAACACCAGCACGACCGCCTCGACCATTGCGTGGACCACCGATGAAGCCAGCGACAGCTTCGTGACCTGGGGCCCCACGGTGCCGCCGTCCAACAATGCGACAGCGGGCGGGCTGACCACCAATCATCAGGTCGGTTTGGCGGGACTCCAATCCTGCACCGTGTACTACTACGACGTGCGCTCCACCGATCCGGCGGGCAACGTGGCCGTCGCCAACAACGGCGGACAGTACTACCACTTCGAAACACTCGGCGACTTCGGACAAGGCTTGCAGCCGTGCCACCAAGGACGCCTGACGGCGACACCCGAAACGCTCTCGTGCACCAGCGCACTCTCGCTGAACCTGGTCGACTTGGATCTCAACCTGTCGAGCACGGTCGTCAACACCGTGATCGTGCGCGTCAGTTCCACGACCGAATCGACACCGGAAGCAGTGGTGCTCACAGAGACGGGCCCGAATACCAGCACCTTCACCGGAAGCATCTTGTTGGCACCGGGCCCGGCCATTACCGGCAACGGAAGACTCGAAAGCTCACACGGCGATGTCCTGACCGCGAGCTACGCCGACGCCGATGACGGCGCCGGGATTCCACGCGTCTCGTTCGACACCTCAGTCGCCGACTGCAACGGTGCAGGCTTCAACCCGGTTCAAGTCGTCGACATTCGCGATGATCAAGCCAGTGTCCGTTGGACCACCTCCGAGCCGACCACCGGTCGAGTCGACTGGGGCAACAGCGCCTCGCTCGGCAGCTCTGCGCAAGACAACGCACTGTCCACCAATCACCAAGTCACCATCGGCCCGTTGTTGGAATGCGGCCGTTACTTCTTCCGCGTGTTCTCCACGGACGCCTACGGCAACCAGAGCCAAATCGACGCCACCGGTCAACCGTTCAGCTTCAACTCGTCGATCATCCCTGGTGTCTATCGCGACAACTTCGACGCCGCGACCACCACCTGGACGCTCGAAGGCGAGTGGCAAGTGACGTCTCCACAAGGGAAGGGCACAGCACCCAGTGATCCGACGGTTTCGTTCACGGGCACGAAGGTGTTGGGCCACGACCTCACTGGACTGGGCCTGCGTGCGGGCGACTACGAACGTGCCGTTAACGAGCGCGCCATCAGCCCTAAGATCAATGCCACCGGAAAGAACCGGCTGCAGGTTTGGTTCCGACGCTGGTTGAACGTCGGAGGCGGCGGCATTTCCTACATCGAGGTCAAGCAAGGGGTTGTCTATCAGCCCGTTTGGACCTCCGACAGCATTCAAGGTGTGACGCAGTCGGGTTGGACGCTCGAGAAGGTCGATATTTCGAACTACGGCGACAACAACGCCAATCTACAAGTCGCGTTCCGGCAATTCGGTGGACCGAGTGCCGCTGGCAACCGTGCCGGCTGGAACGTCGATCGATTCGTGATTCATAGCCTCAACGATCCTGACTTCGTCGGTTGTGGTGCCTGCGGTGGCGCACCGACGTTCGCAGGCATCACGAGCGCCGTCGACAACAACGCCTGCGCCAACAACGGCGTCACGGTCAGTTGGACACAGGCACCTGGTTGGGGCACCGGAAACAACGGCACATACACCGTGTTCCGCGACACCGTCCCCAACTTCACACCGTCGAGTACCAATCGCATTGCGCAGGGCGTTACGGGCACTTCGTACAACGACACGCTCGCGCCCAACGGCACCACGCTGTACTACATCGTGCGGGCCGAGAACGATGAGGCGTGTTCAACGGGCGCCAACAACGGCGGAGTGACCGACAGCAATCTGGTAACACGCTCGGTCGTCACCACTTCCACGCAATCGACACCGGGCGCTGTGGCAGGCCTGACTGTCGCGCGCGTCAATGGCGCGGTGGTGCGGCTCACCTGGAACGCGGCCAGCAATGCACCGAAGTACCGCGTGCTGCGCAGCCTCTCACCGCAGCCCGGGACGTTCGCGATCCTCGGCGAACCGGCAGCACAAATGCTGGACGACGTGGGCGTGGGTGCCGATCAGCAGACGTACTTCTACGTGGTGAAGGGACTTTCGACCTGCAACGTCGAGGGCCCCTGACCGACCGCACTGAGAACAACACCAAAGGGCCGGGCCGCGAGGCTCGGCCCTTTTTTTGTCGGTCCGCACCACGTAATCTCCCGCGCGTGAACCTCTCGCTTCTACAAGCGCGGCGCTTGGCGCTCTATCGCGCGGGCTTGCTCAAGCCACAGTGGCTCGGACTGCCCTCCCGGGTGCGCGGCGGCGGCCGCAGTGCGGTGAGCGCGGCGCATCGCGTGATCGATCTGTTCGGGTATCTGCAGCTCGACACGGTTTCGATTGCCGGGGCGCGCAGTCACACCATCGTGCTGCTCTCGCGCTTGCCGGGGCTCGACCCTGCGGTGGGAGAAGAACTGCTCCAACCGGGTACTCCGCTGTTCGAGTACTGGGGTCACGAGGCAAGTTGGATCCCGTTGTCGTTGTATCCGGCGTTCGAGTTTCGGCGTCGCGAGTTTCGTCATCATCCGTGGTGGGGCGATGTGCTGGGTGAACATCCCGAGCTAGCGCGCACGCTGCGGCGCCGGATTCGCACCGAAGGACCACTGCGCTCAATCGATATGGAGGGCGCGGGCAGCAGCGGTTGGTGGAACATCAAGACCGCCAACCGGATTGCAACCGCGCTTTGGTCGAGCGGCGAATGGGTGGTGCGCGAGCGCAAGAACTTCCAGCGTACGTACGACCTCGCCGAGCGCGTGATCCCCGAGTCGATGCGCAAAGCGCCCTTCGACAAGCGCGTGTGTCTCGAGCAGCTCTTGCTCAAGGCACTGCAGGGACACGGTTGGGCCACCACCGGCACGCTCGCCGCAACCTGGCGGTTGTGCAATCGCCGTGAGGAGTTGTCCGCCGCACTCACACGCCTCACCGCGCAACAGCGCATCGTGCCGTGCGCGCTGATCGATGATCAGAAGCGCCAAACGGCGGGATGGATCACTCCTGAGGATCTCGACGTGGCTGCCTCGTTGACGGCTCTGCGCCCCAAACGCGATCGAGGGGTTTTGCTCTCGCCCTTCGATCCGCTGTTGTGGGACCGCGCGCGGACCAAACGGCTGTTCGGCTTCGATCAGATTCTCGAAATCTTCAAGCCGGCTCCGCAGCGCAAGTACGGCTACTACTGTTTGCCGGTCTTGGCCGGCGAACGCCTGGTAGCGCGGGTCGATTTGAAAGCCGATCGCAAACGCGGGCAGTTGAGCCTGTTGTCCTGTCGCTACGAAGACACGAGCACAACCAAAGGGACCATGGCTGCTGACGTTGAGGCGACCAACTCCGCCTTGATTCGTTATGCAGGCGCGCTCGAACTCGAGTTGGTGCGCTGACGCTGAGGCAGCTTCAGTCAAGCACCGTTTTCTGCGCCGCTCTCCGATTGATCGGCGCGCGTGCTACTGCGCGTCGCACCCCAGCCAATGACCGAATCCGCGCGACGCGGGCAATCGCGCGTCATCCAGTGGCCGCGCGTTGAACCACTCCAAACCCAAAACGCGCACGATCCGGTAGCGGTACAACGGCACGAAACCGAGACGCTTGTGGGAGTTGAGCGACAACGGGCTGTCGCCTTGCACCGAGCCATACACGCGTCGCACCCCTCGTGTTGCGAGCAGTGCGAGCCCTTCGATCCAATGTTTGTGGAAGATCCCTGAAAGTCGGTACGGCGAAGCAACCTCCATACCGTAGGCCCACACGGAGCCAGCCCCTAAAGCGAAGCTGTACCCGTTGGCCGGTGACACATGCCGTTCACCGCGCTCGTAGAAGTTGAAGCTGGCGGGTTTGCCATCGACTTCACCGATCACGCACCACGCGCCCTTTTTCATCTGCTCGACGTACGAAGCGCTTCGCGGGCGAATCTGCTGGAGCGAGGGCTCGTCGGCCGGACCGGCCCACCGCACGGTGATGTTGGCGAGATCCCGCGATAAGGGCCGGACCGCATCGGCGTCGAGCCGCACCACCACCATCTCGTTGCTGCGATAAACCCAATAAGGGAAAAGCTCGCGCGTAAGTACGGCCCGGATGTCGCTCCAGCGCTTACCCTCGCGCAGAACGCTTACCAACCGCAGCACTCGTGCCGACATCGTTCGCTCCTGCTAACAGGGGCGGTTGCCAACCGCCGTTAGTGCAGCTACCTCGATGCGTAGGAGCCGCAAGTGCCAGGGAAGATACTTTGATGTCGCCAGAAGAAACAGCCCCAAATGTCACGATCTCACGGCATATTTCCAGCCCATGTTGAGACCCGGCCGCCTCAGCTCCTCGCGACCGAGTGTGGTGCTTCCCGAGCCCGCACTTTCGGAAGAGCTTCCAATCCTGTTACCCGCGGGAGCGCGTTGGGGTGTCGTGTTATCTCACGACGTCGATCACCTCGGGTTGCGAGAGCATTTGGTCGACGGGTTTCTCGCCCGCTATGCGGCCAACATCGCTCGGCAAAATCTGCTCAGCCGATTTCGTCCAATCCGCGCACTCGACAGTTACTGGGGCATTGCCCAGGCGGTGTTGGGAAAAGATCGTTGGAACGTGATCGATCAACTGCTCGCGGCAGAAAAGCGCGCTGGTGTTCGTTCCACTTGGTTTATCCCGGTGCGTCGCGGCCGCGGCGTCGCATTCGACCTGCCTGCCGCTGGTGTTTTGGCGCGCGCACTCATCGACGCCGGCCATGAGGTGGGGCTTCACGGTCAAAATAGCGACGATGCCACCGCGCTGGAGCAGGAAGTGCGCGACCTGCAACTCGAATGTGGCGCTCCGATCATTGGCAATCGAATGCACTATTTGCGTCTCACGCGTGAGGCCTTCGACGGCCTGTCCCGTGCTGGGGTTCGATACGACTCCACGGTCATGGAGCGCAAAACGCTCGACCCCGAGACGATGCCGTTGCCGGGCCCGCGGTTGGTGCGCCACGGTGTCGTCGAATTTCCGCTGCACGTGATGGACTCCACGTTGTTTTCAGCCACCGGCCTTGGCTTCAACCTCGATCAGGCGGTCGAGTACACCCGGCGGCTGTTCGCGCGTGCCGCCGACGAAGGCCGCGTGGTGGTGATCAACCTGCACCCCAATTGCTATTCGCAGCAAAGCCCCGAAATTCGCGCCTGGTATGACATCTTGCTCAGCGATCTGAGCGATCGTTCCGATGTCTACGTCACTCACTTCCGCGAACTCATAAAGCGTGTGCAACTACCATGAGCACGACACTCGATCCGGACAAGGCGCTGCTGGCACAACGCAAGGCGCGCTTTTGGGAAGAAACCAATTACGACCACGCCTTTCGCGGCAGTTTCGGCCGGTACATGACCGAGGTCGAAGCCAACGCTCTTACCCGCGTTTTTCCGAAGGTGAAACCGGCGTTGCTTTTGGATCTCGGATGCGGTCATGGACGTTTCTTGCGCTGGCTCGCCCCTCGCGCGGAAAGACTGATCGGCCTGGATCGCAGTTGGCGGCTGCTCGGTGTGGCCAAGCAATGGGAAGCCTCGGAGCCGCCAAGAGTCCCGTGCGAGTTGGTGTGGGCTTCGGCACAGGATCTGCCGTTCGCCAGCCGCACCGTGGACGCGATTACTTGTGTGCGCGTGGTGCAGCATCTGCCCGACCAAGACAAGGCCTATGCAGAAATCCGGCGTGTCCTCAAACCCGAGGGCGCACTCGTCTTGGTGCAGTACAACTGGATCTCGCCGCACGGCTTGATTCGCGCACTCAAGCTCCCGATCAAGGCGACGGTGCGCAAGCTCTTGCGCCTCACGGGGCGCGAACCGAAGTTCGACGAGCCAACGCAGTGGGCGAGCTTCTCGGAGTTACGCGCTCAACTCGAGGCCGCGGGCTTCGCGGTGGAGCGGGCGACGGGCGCTTGGCTCTTTCCGCTGCAGTACTTCCGCTCGCGAGGGAGCAACGACGCCTGGCCGGGGTTCGGCGCGTTGGCCTACGCGCTCGAAGCCCTCGCCGATATCCCGCCGTTCAAGTACCTCGGTGGATACCTGGTCGTTCGCTGTCGTCCGCGCTAATCCTGGGACAAAACTCGCGACCAGCATGCCGGCCCGCCCTCTGGCACCTAGCTTGCTGTTGAGAAGCTCGAGGAGAGGGACGATGCGCGACCCGTCCGGTTCGATTCGCCGCACCACACGCATTGGACTCGGCGCCGCCGGCGCCTTGCTGCTGGCTGCCGGGCTGGGTGGGAGCGCGCTGGCGCAAACCTCGTCGGCCAACGGGGGAACCGTCGGGGTTGCGGCTAACTACCATCCGGGCGGCTCCAGCGCCGATCAGCAGGCCAGGATTGCGGACACGCACGACCTGGTGGTCCTGGGCACTGGCTGGGCCGACAACGGCCCTCCCGATCAGTACTACCAAACCAATCCGAACATCGTGGCGATCGTCTATCAGTCCTGGTTCGATAGCGGTCCCGGTAATCCCGATTACAACTTCATCAGCGCCAACCACGAGGACTGGTTCTACCACGACGCTCAAGGCAACCGCGTCGCCACCTACAGCACGGCCGACGCCACCGATTGCGACCCACCGTCGTGCAAGGCCAGCGGCACCAACTGCAACTGCCGGTTTGGAATGAGCATGGGGAACGCCGCCTACCGGCAGTACGTGGCGGACCGATTCCAAGACATCGTCACCGGCGGTGGGGCCTATGGTGGGACCCGCGGGTTCGACGGCGTCTTCATGGACAACACCAACCCGTCTTGGCCATACCGGCCAGGAAAAGTCTCCAGCGGTTGGGTCACCGCCACGCCGGTCTATCCCGATGGCCACACGCAAACTGAGAGCGATTGGGTCGCCGATCAAAAGGGATTCTTGGCTGCGGTGAAGACCGCTGTCGGACCCAACAAGACGCTCTTGTACAACGGCTGTATTGCGAGCGCGAACTACCCCACGTGGAAGGACAACTCGTACGCCTATCTCGAACACACCGACGGTTGCACGATGGAAGATTGGGTCGCCGCCGGGACGGGTACCGCCGCGATCGCGAAACTCGGCAGCGACTGGCAGCGTGATCTCGATCTGTTTCAGGGCGTGACCGATCGCAACAAGTGGGCCACGCCGTTGATCGGCGCCGGCGTGCACTCCAAGCCGGTCAATCGCTACGGCATTGCCTCGATGCTCTTGATCTGGACCGGCCCGAAGTCGTGCATGAACTTCTGGAAGGGCACCGCCGAAGAAGCGCTCGCCAATCGATTCGCTCAGACCTTCCCCGAAGCGGCGATCGACGTGGGCGCCCCGAGCGAGCGCTACCTCAAGCTCCCCAACGGTGTGGCGAGCCGCAAGTTCAGCAAGGGGCGCGTGCTGGTGAATCCCACCACCGCGACTCAAACCGTCGACCTGGGTGAAACGATGACCACAGTCGACGGTGCCAGCGTGACCTCGGTAACCCTCGCCTCCGGCACCGCCGAGATCCTCTCCAAGTCCGGACCGGCCAACACCCCCCCCTCTGACGTCACCAATCTGCAGCGCACCGACACGAAATAAAAAAGGGGACAGGCACTTTCTTTACAATGGCGCGCGTGAACGATCAGCGCGCCACGCCAATCCCTTTACTGCTCACCGCACTCGTGGCGCTGGCCTTCGTTTTCGGGCTCTTCCCGGTGTGGGACTTCGATCTTTGGGGTCATCTGGCCGCCGCCCAACGGATCGTCGAGACGAAGTCGATCGCGTCGGTCGATCCGTTTCTGTGGGGTGTTGAAGGGCGGCTCTGGATCAATCTGTACTGGGGCTTTCAACTGATCGCGCTGGCGCTCTACACGATCGGCGGCACGTCGCTGTTGGTCATCGCCAAAGCCGCCTGCGCGGCGGGGGCCGTCGCGTTGTCGATCGCCGCACGCCCGCGCGGCACGCGTGATGCGTTGGTGGTTTTGGTTTGGCTCGCACCGTTGGTGTCGCTGTCGGGACGCTGCTATGAGCGCCCCGAAATGATCTCACTGCTGATGCTCGCCGCGTTCGTCGCAGTGCTCGCGCACGCGGCTGCGCGACCGCGTTTGCTGTGGCTCTTGCCCGCGCTTCAGCTCGTGTGGGTCAACACCCATCCGTTCTTCGCCTTCGGACCGCTGCTCGTGCTGTTGGCGTTTCTTGACCGTGAAGGCGCGCCACCGAAACGCACGCTTACCGCAGTGCTTGGCGCCACCCTGCTGGCATGTGTCGTCAATCCCTACGGACTGACGGGCGCACTGTTTCCACTGCATGTGATCTTCGGACAAGGTGAAGACCATCTGTATTTCGCGCAGTACATCGGCGAACTCCGGCCGGTCTCGTTCTTTCTGCAGCGCGATCCAACCAATCCATACCTGTTGGCGTTCTTGGCGACATCGGTCGTCGCCGCAGCCGGACTCGCCGCTGCGATTTGGGCGCGACGCGTGCGTCCCTCTCGAGTGCTGCTGCTCGCGATCTTCGCGGCATTCGGCTGGTCGGCGACGCGCAACGTCGCGTTCTTCGCCTGGGTTGCAGCGACGTTAACCGTTGTGCATCTGCACGAGGCATTAGAAACGTGGCGCCAACGGCATGAATCACGATCACGCCAACAGCGCCGCCGCGAGCCGGCTTCGGTTCCGCACGATGGCTGGCGAGTGCCGACCATTGTGGCAACTGCCGCACTCGGGGTGTTGACGATTTCATTGCTCAGCGGGGGGTTCTACAACTGGACCGGCGAAGAACGCACCGTCGGCCTGGGTGAACGCGACAACTGGTACGCGCACGCAGCACAACGCTTCTTGACGCAACCGTCGATGCCCAAACAGGCGTTCGTGTCGCAGCTCGGTGAAGCCAACCTCACGCTATTCCACGCACACGGCCGCGTGCGGGTCTTCATCGACCCGCGCCTCGAGGTGGCCTCACGTGGATTGTTCGAAACCTACCTGGTGGTGCTGCGCACGATGGCGGCCGGCGATGCGAAAACCTGGGAGCCGCTGCTGCAACGCGACCAGCAATGGCCGTCGATTCTGCTCGACCGCCAACGTTCGTCCCCGCAAATCGAGGGGCTCGCGCGCACCCCCGGATGGCGCCCCGTGTATGCGGATGACTTGGCGGTGGTGTTTCTGCGCGACGAGACCGCGGACGCTCTGCGGCTCCCCCGCGTCACCCAGTGAAACAGCGCTAGAGCACTCGCCGCATGATCGGACGCGTCGGCGAGCGGCGCGCCACCTCGTGAAACCCGGCGCGCGAAAAACTCTCGAGCGTGCCGTGCCAGACGAAGGCAGCAGGCTGCAACTTCCCGCGGGTGTCGACCGGATATCCCTCCAACACGTCTGCCCCATGGCGACGCGCGAACTTGGCCGCGGCGTCGAGCAGCGCAATGGTGACGCCTCGCCGGCGCCAGTCGCGGCGAACAAAGAAGCAGCTGATCGACCACACCGGTTGATCGTCGACCGGCTTCAGCACACGCGAACGCGTCAGCCCAACGTATTGGGTGCGCGGTGCGAGGGCGCACCATCCGACCGGTTCACCGTTACCGTAGGCGATCAGACCTGGCGGTGGCCCCTGAGTGACGAGGTTGCGAAAGGCGCGGCGGTTTCCGGCGCCTTGCGCCGCTTCCCAGTCGCGCCGCGTGCGGCGCCAAAACATGCACCAGCATCCCGCACAGGCGCCTCGTGGGCCGAAGAGCTGCACAAGATCGTCCCAACGATCGGGCGTGAGCGGTTTTGTACGTATGGGCGAAGCGACGCGGCGCATGCCCGAATTTTGCCGCAACGGCTACTGAGCGCGGAGCCGTGCCTGGCGTAAATTTTTTGACCACGTTCGGATCGGGCGGACGGCAGCCCGGGCGCTGACGGCACTCGTCAAACGCGCGCGTGATCGGGCCAATCCTCGGGCTTGCCGACCTTGTTGAGTTGAAAGCGGAACTTGCCCGACTTCGTACGTGGGATTCGATCCATCCACACGAAGGTCATTCGCATCTCGGCGCCGAAGTAGCTGTGGATTCGCTCACGGATCAGATCTTCGGCCACGCGCTGCGGTGACGTCTCGGCCACCAAGTTGATCGTGAGGTGGTCGCGCGCATCCTGCACGAGCTGCGCTTCGAGCACGCCGTCGATCTTCTTCAGCACGATATCCAAGCGGCCCAGCGCGCGGCCATCGGGTGCGTACAACGTGTCGTCGATGCGGCCGACGACCTGGTCCATGGTGGGTGTTTGCCAGCCGCAGGCGCAGACCTGCGGTTCGTGCGGCAACACCACCGAGTCGCCCAGGCGGTAGCGAATCAACAGTTGCGCGCGATTGACGAAGCCTGTTCCGATCGCGTCGCCGGGTTCGCCGTAGATCGCCTCACCATGCTCGTCGACCGACTCCATCAAGCCGAACTCAGGGGCAATGTGATACGTGCCATGCGGGCATTGCGCCGCCCAAAACACCACCTCTGCGGCACCGTACTGATCGGCGATCTTGCAGCCGAAGGCTTGTTCCATCACGCGGCGTTGCTCGGCGTAGAGCGTCTCCGCGCAGGTGATGACGGTCTTGGGACGAATGCGCGTCTCGCCGCGGCGTAGCGCGTGCGCCGCAATCAAGTAGATTCCCGATGGATAGGCGTTGAACTCTTCGGGATTGATCTCGACGATCTTGTCGACGTACGAATCGAGCGTCTCTTCCGAAATGTGGAAGTTGGAAAACAGCCAATCGTCTTCCGACCAATCGTGACGCCAAAACGGCGGCTTGCGTTCGTCCATCGGGACGATCGGCCGCACACCAATCGACACCCGCGCTCGCTCGCCCCCCAGCCCCCAGATGCGTCGCTGTCGCTCTTGATAGGCCCAGACGCGTTGATAACAACCTTTGTCTTTGAAGGTCGTGACCGGCTTGCCGGTCGTGCCGCTGGTGTTGCCCGAGAACAACTTGGCCAGGTCGTACTCTTCGGAGGCGAAGCGGGTGGGATCTTCCTTGAGCGCATCCTTTTCGAGGATCGGAAGCTGGCGGATGTCCGTCAGTCGCGTCACATCGCGCGGATCGAACCCCAAGCTGGCCCACTGCTCGCGGTAGTAAGGCACCCACTTTTGCGCGTACTGCAACGTGTCTTGCAAGCGTGACAGCGCCAACGCGTCGAGCCGCTCGCGCTCCCAGCGCATCGTCTCCATCAAGAACTGCAGCGTGCGCTCGTGCTCGTCGCCATAGCGACGCTTCTTCAAGATATAGCCGTAGGTCCCCACCATGAAATTCTGGAGGGTCACCGGCGTGCGCTGGTAGAGACCATAGAAAAAGTCGACGGCGTTCATGACGTCCTCAGGGCGCAGCCCTTGGCAGACCAATCCGCAGGGGACATTAGGTGCCGCTCTTCAAACCGGCAAGCCGGCTGCCCAAACCGCCGCGATTGGCCAAGCCGACCAACGACTCTCGCTCGGCCACCGCCACGAACACCCAAAAGAACACGAACATCTTTTGCGGGTCCCAACGGGCGCCGCTCCCCATGCCAATCGCCATCGCGATGATCCCGCCCATGATCCCGACCCCGAGCCACTGATGAAACGGGTCTTCGGCATAGCGGGCCGCACGAAATCCGGCCCACGCCACGGAACCCAGCGTGAACAGCAGCAGCACCAAACCGATGAGTCCTAGCTCGGTTCCGTACTGGCAATAGGCGCTGTGCGCCCCCTTGGCGCGCTTGAGCGTGCCGTATTTCTCGAATACCCGAGAGAAAGATTGGTAGCCCCAACCGAACACGGGCCGAGGAGCCATCATCGCGGGCAGCGACTTGTACTGCTCGACGCGCATCGCCGTCGATTGCTCGATCTCTCCAGCATTCTCCCCTTCGGTATCGATTGTTTCGTTGACTCGATCCACAGCAACGTCTGGGACCCACAGTTGGAACGTTGCCGCACCAATCAACATCACTACTAGCAGTCGACGCGCGCGGAACACCGCAGCAACAGCCAGGCCGCCAATCGCACCCATCCAGGCGCCGCGCGACAGTGTCAGGATCAACGTGAAGCCCGAGAGCATGCTCAGACTCGAATACCAAATCCGCGTGATCCGGGTTCCGACCGCGTAAATGGCAAGCAACAAGAAGACCGGAAAGTACATGGCCAGTGCCGAACCGAACGCGTTGGGCTGAATCGCGAGCAGAGCTTGGGCCCGGCGTCGCTCCAAAGTGCCCGTCACGAATGCATACCACGAGTGGTTGATCCCCGAAGCACAGTTCAGGCCCAGCGAGAGCGAGGCCGCGAGGATCACCAGCATTTGATCGCGACGATTGCGCAGGACATGGAACGCAACCGGCATCGTGACCATGAAGATCGCGTGATTCTTGACGGCGGCGATCAGGTCGAACAATCCGGTGTGCCACGTCAGCCATGCATTGAAGCACGCAGCAACCATGACCAATACGTAAATCAAGAGCACGCGAGACATGCGCGACGAATAGGGGTCTTTTCCGTTCAACTGATTGGCTCGAAACCAGATGAACAGCATGAAGAAGGCAATCAGTGTTTCGGTGTTGAGTGCCGCACCGAACTTGAATGGCGCCAGTTCTACTCCGGGCGACGCAAACACGATCAACGCCAGCCCGACCGCCGGGCGCTTGAACGTCTGCCATAGCAACACCGCGGCAAACAGTCCCATCAGCGCGAACTTGACCGGCTTGAACGGAAACGCCTGCGAGACGGCCACCACGGCCACGATAAACATCAGCAGCGAGATCTCGCTCGCAGCCAGCGCGAGCTTCTGCTCCTCAGGCGATTTGTCACGAACCTCGATCGTCGTTCGCGACTTGGACTGCGGTGGGGAGGTTGCCGACATCTAGGACGGATTCTAGGGAGCGCCGGGCGAATCGGCCCGTCGCAGCATGATTTCGGCGCGATTCATCCCTTTCTCACCGGTGCTTTCGCAACCTGCGCAGCACCCCTTGCGAGACGTCGACCTTCAAAAGCCATGAGCCGCCCGCGCCAATCGCCAGGGTCAAGGCCCCCAGGGCACCCACCACCGCGAGCCGGACCGCGGTCGAGCCATGGGCCGGAATCAGGAGGCTCAGACCCCAGACGACGACCGCTCCCAGCACCGACATCGCCAACATTCGCCCGGCTTGTGTCGCAAATCGAACCCCCTCGGGACGAAGCTCGGGACTCAGCCGTTTCCACAGCAGGGCGGCGCGGAACCAGGCCGAAAGCGAGCTGGCCAAGGCCAGGCCAGCGATCCCGAGGAAGGGGATCAATGTGATCGAGAGCACCAGCTTGAAGCCGATGCGCCAGAAGCCGATCACCATCGGCGTGCGCGTGTCGCCGTTGGCGATGTGGGCTTGCGCCACGATTTGCCCGGCGCCGTGAGCGGGAGCTTGCAGTGCCATCAAGGGCAACAGGATCGCGGCCAGCGCCGCGTTCTCGGGTGTGAACTTGCCGCGTGTGAACAGGATGTTGACGATCGGCAGCGCCGCGCCACACAAGAACGCGCACATCGGCAACATCAGAAACAAAAATCCTTCGATCGATTGAGACAGCCGCCTGCGAACCTCGTCGTAGCGCTTTTGTGTGACCAAATGGGCAAAGTGTGGAAGCAGTACTGCCTGCGCGACGGACAGCACCATGTCGGCGGCCACGTTGGCTACGCTGATCGCGTAGATCATGACCGACAGATCACCTGCGTTCAGAAACGAAACGAAGATCCGATCGATGATCACGTCGATGCGTGTGCCGGTGAGCCCGATGAACAGCGGCAACGCCAACACCAATAACTCGCGCATTTCGGGCGCGCGCGGCTGCAACACGAATTGATACATGCTGCGATGACGCCAAATCACTTGGGCTTGCACGATGCAGGTGGCAATCGCACCAGCCAGGATTCCCAGCGCGAAGCCATGCAGCCCAAGCTTCGGCCCGAGCCACACGACGCCCACCAACACGGCGGCGCCGTTGGCGATCTGCCCCAGCGATGTGAGTCCTTGCCGGCGATAGATGTTGAGCAGGCTGGCGAGGATCACCGCCATCACCGAAAACAAGATCGACAGCACGAGCACGCGCGTGAGCGAGGCGCTCTCTTGCCATACCGCTTCGTCCTGGAAGCCTGGCGACATCGCCTTCACCAGCGGCTCGGCGCCGACCACCAGCAGGACCACCACGATCGCCAAGAACACGACCAGGCAGTTGAGAATGTTGCTCGCCGCGCGCCAAGCCTCGGCTTCGCCTTTCTCGTGCATCGTGCGCGTGAACAGCGGAACGAACGCCGAGCGGACCGGCATCTCGACCCAGGTCGAGATCATGTCGGGGAAGGTGCGAGCGACGGCAAAACCGTCCATCGCGCGATTGGCGCCAAAAATCGCCGCGGAGGCGATATCGCGCAACGTCCCTAAGATCTTGGCGATGAACGCCGCACCCACAACCAGCAGACTGGCACGAGCGAGATGACGCGAATCACTCCTGGACGCGGCCTCGTTGGCGGCGTTCTGGCTGTCGTTTGGGTTGTCGCTCAACCGTCCTGCTCCTGAGGCCCTGCCCGTCGCGCGGCGTAATCTAGCGCGGTCCTGCGGTGCAACCTACCGGGATTGAAGGCAGCGGCTCGTTTTTTGGTCGCCGAGGCGGACTGGCATTAGATTCAGCGCGACCGACCGAGGATCGATCCTACGTATGCCCCTGTTTCGGCCTTTCATTACCGCGCTGCGCCGTCGCCGAATCTACCGCCACGTGTTGGGCGGACCGGTGCGTGCGGTGATCCTGCGCTATCACTCGGTGGGCGAACCGGCGGCGGTGGCCGAATACCTCGACCCGGGGCTCTCGCTGCCTCCCGACGATTTTCGTCGGCAACTCAAGCTCTTGGCGTCGAAGTACGACGTGCTCCCTTTGGACCAGTTGCTCGCGCGTGTGAAGGACCCGAGGCCGGGGCGATTCGCGGTGTCGTTGACCTTCGACGATGGCTACCGGGACAACCACGATGTGGTGGTGCCGTTGCTGCGCGATTTCGGAATGAGCGGGACGTTCTATGTAGCAACAACGGCGTTGACGTCGGGGCGCGGCTTGTGGATTTCGGAGCTGTGGCGACTCGTTCCCCGCTTGCCCGATGGACGGCTCGATTGGCCTGACCCCGCGCCACAGCACGTACCCTCGCATCGAGATCACGCGGCGCGTGTGACCTTCCGGCGTCAGGCGACCTCGTGGTTAGCGTCGCTAACGGCGACCGACCGTGAACACGCGTTCGATCTCTTGGCGGCGCGCGCCGGTGTTCCGCGTGGCGATGGCTTGGCTCATTCGTTCTTGACACCCGATTTGGTACTAGCGATGCGGCGCGCCGGGATGACGATCGGAGCTCACACCCAATCGCATCCGCACCTCGATCTTCTGGCGCCCGCCGGCCACGACGCCGAGGTCGCCGGTTCCCAGCGCGACCTCGAAGCGATTCTGGGCGAGTCGGTAACCCACTTCGCCTACCCCAACCCCGGCGGTTCCGGCCTAGCCGGCGACACCGCCCGCGCGTCCGTCGCCCGTGCCGGCTTCCTGACCGCAGTCACCTCCCAATCCGACCCCCTCTCCCCAACCCCCGATCTCCTGCGCCTCCCCCGCCTCGGCGTCTACGCCGGCGCCCAACAACGCACCCTCTTCTCCGCCCTCCGCTAACTCGGGGGGGGGAATTTCGGGGACGGTATACCTAATTCGCGTGT
>JANNUT010000107.1:0-25193 GCA_031395565.1 Acidobacteriota bacterium
CAACCGGGCTCGCGCAAGCACGGTTCCTCTTCTGACGGAATTTCGGGGACGGTATACCTAACTAATTCGGGGACGGTATACGAAACTCCGTTCGCCGATTCGTCGCAGCGGACTGGTGGAGTTTCGTATTCCGTCCCCGAATTAGTTAGGTATACCGTCCCCGAAATTACCGTCCCCGAAATACTGAGTGTCAGGACTTCGGGGCAGCGGCACCGATAACGGCGTCGACTTCGATCTCGACGAGCATGGCGGGGTCGATCAAGGCGGAGACCTGCACCATGGTCGAGGCGGGGCGCACGTTGCGAAACGCTTCGCCGTGAGCGCGGCCATACGCTTCCCACTGCGTAATGTCGGTGACGAACAATCGCGTGCGCACGACATCGGCAAGCGTGGCGCCCGCCTGCTGCAAGGCAGCCTCGATCTTGAGCAGGATGAACTGCGTCTGACTGTAGGCATCGCTCGGCGAGATGACCGTACCGTCCGGGTCGGTCGCTGTGGTGCCCGCCACGAATACATGTGACCCCACCTTCACAGCGCGCGAGTAGCCGACGATCGACTCCCACGGTGCACCACCAGAAATATTGACTCTTGTCACAGCAACTCCTCATTTGGCCCCACGCGGGCCTGTCAAAATCCAGCTGGAGACCGCAAGCGTACAGTCTGACGGAGGCATTGCTGCAATGATTCGCTATCGCGTCGCAATCGCGACAGTAATTTTCCTGGTGGCAGGTTTGGGGTGGGCGGGGGAGTCAACCGTCCCAGATTCCGAGGGCGACGCTTCCGCACGCGAGGCCACCAGCGGCTACACCGAGTCGGTCGACGTTCAAGGCCGTGCCGGCGAACTGGTCGGCCTTGCCGACTCGGCCTCACAAGGTGCGGTGGGTGCGGTCGACTTGGAACGCCGCCCGATCTTGCGTCCGGGCGAACTACTCGAAGCGGTGCCGGGCGTGATCATCACGCAACACTCCGGCGGTGGTAAGGCCAATCAGTATTTTCTTCGCGGCTTCAACCTGGATCACGGCACCGATTTTCGTGTCAGCGTCGATGGCATGCCGGTCAACATGCCCTCGCACGGTCACGGGCAGGGCTACGCCGACCTCAACTTCCTGATCCCGGAATTGGTTTCCTACGAACGCTTCAACAAAGGCCCCTACGACGCCCACCAAGGCGACTTCTCCGCCGCCGGATCGGTGGAGATGGAATTGATGAGCCGCTTGCCCAAAGGAATCCTGTCGATCACGCCCGGTGCCGACGGCTATCGTCGTGCGCTGGTTGCCGATTCGTTTCGCGTTGCCGACGGCGATTTGCTGGTGGGTGGCGAATGGCTCGTCAACGACGGCCCTTGGGATAACCCCGACAGCTTTCACAAACTCAACGGCATCGTGCGCTTCAATCGCCAGCGCGGCAGCGACGTGTTGGCCATCACAGCCATGGCCTACGACGGACGTTGGAATTCCACCGACCAGATTCCAGCGCGCGCGGTCAGCCGCAACATCATCGGCCGCTTCGGAACGCTGGATGACAGCGACGGCGGCAACAGCTCGCGCTTCAGTCTCTCGAGCAGCTACCGGCATGTGCGCGGCACAGGGTTTACCGACGTCTCGGCCTACTTGATCGACTACGACCTTAGACTGTTTTCCAACTTCACATTCTTCTTGGATGACCCTGTCAACGGAGACCAGTTTCGACAGCTCGACAATCGGCAGGTCACCGGCGCAACGATCACGCACACGCAAGCCGCCAAACTGTGGTCGCGCGATTTCGAGTTCTCGGCCGGGCTGCAACTGCGCCGCGACGACATCGACAACGGGCTGGCGAAGACAAAGCGACGCGACTTGCTTTCGGTCACGCGCGCCGACTCGATTGAGCAATACGGCGGCGGGCTGTTTGCCGAGGCGCGCACCAAGTGGGCGCGGTGGCTTCGCACCGTGGCGGGCCTGCGGCTCGACGGTTACCGCGCCACCGTCGATAGCAACTTGGCGTCCAATTCCGGTACGGCGAACGATTCGCTCGTGAGCCCCAAACTCAGCCTGGCGTTTGGCCCATGGCGCGACACCGAAATTTACGTGAATGCCGGCTATGGCTATCACAGCAACGATGCACGCGGCACCACGATCCGCGTCGATCCCACCAGCGGCGATCGCGCCACACGTGTCGCACCACTGGTCCGCGCCAAGGGACTCGACGTCGGCGTGCGCACGCAAGCGGTCTCTGGATTGCAATCGTCACTCACCGCGTTTGCGTTGGAGCTGGAATCCGAACTGGTGTTCGTCGGCGATGCCGGCACCACAGAGGCTAGCCGCCCGAGCCGGCGCGTCGGCGTGGAGTGGGCCAACTTCTGGACCGCGCGCCCGGGCGTACAACTCGATCTCGACCTGGCGCTCTCGCGTGGCCGCTTTACCGACAACGATCCGGCCGGTGATCGCATCCCTGGGTCGATCGAACGTGCGATTACTGCAGGCGTCACGTTGAGCGAGTGGAGGAATTGGTACGGCTCGGTGCGCGTCCGTCACTTCGGGCCGCGGCCGTTGATCGAAGACGACAGCACGCGTTCGCAATCGTCGACATTGTTGTATGCCGAGGTTGGCTACAAGCTGCGCGATTCGGTGAAGGTCAGCCTGCAAGCGTTCAATCTGCTCAACGAGTCGGTCAGCGATATCGACTATTTGTACGAGTCGCAGTTACGCGGGGAATCCAGCCCCGCCGAGGACGTGCACTTTCACCCGGCCGAACCGCGGCAGCTGCGGTTGGTGGTGGACTGGCGGTTCTAACAGCGCTGCTACTCTCGGCGGTTGTTGCTGCGTCCCTGAATCACGCTCGTGCCTGGAAGCGGAAGCTGAGCCTTGGCGGGACCGAACGACGCAACCTGATCATCAATGTCGACGGTCTCGATCGTGTAGTACAAGCCGGTCGCCTTCTGAACCCCCTGCATTTGCACCGCGTCGACAAAGGTGTACAGCGACGGCTCGCGGTGGGCTGCGATCAGGCTCGAGACTCGTACGTACGGGCCGTTAGCGCGCGTCGCGCGCGTCACGTAGAACCCGCGCAGCCCGTCTTCGAGGCTGGTTTTCCAACTCACATCGATGTTGTTGGCGCTGGACCACCGGGCGGTGATGTCGTACACCGAAGCGGCATCGCCGTACCCATCGAGATAGATCGCTTGGCCGTTCGCACTCAGGTAGCGACTGAAGACCGGCCCGTTCGTGTTGCTGCCATAGTTGATCTTCAGGGCGAACGTGGCGCACTTTTGATCGCCAAGGGTTGATCCGAGATCGGATCGATTGAAAGCGGCTGAGTTCGTGCTGACCGAGCGAAAGAACTGTAACTCTGCTTCGGTCGGAAGTGGGCAATCGCCTGGCCCCGTCCTCACGATCAAGGCGCTATATAGGTCGTAGCCCGCGGCAGTCTTCCCGCCGGTGTTGCTGATCGCACGATCCCAACCCAATGTCATCGCACCCGAGGTGTAGTTGTAGTTGTTGACCCGCGGAACCGGAAGCGGACTCAGGCCCCCAACCTTGTCCATTCCCGCGGGGCCACCGTCACGATTGGGCACGCCGCTGCGATCGACCGCGTTGGCGAAGTTGGCGTTTCCCAAGCACGACACACTATGGACACCGCTGCAGTCCTTGGCAGAAGCCTTCGCCGTATCGGACGGGTTGACGATCTTCGCCGTCCAGCCGAAGTAGCCGATGTGGTTCACCGTGCCGGCGCCGGTCTGCATGTCGAACAGAGATTGGTATTCCTGACCGTCGGGAGGCGTGATTCCAAAATTGGAGGTGTTTTCCGCATAGCCCCGGTAGTACGCGTAGCTCGTGATTCGGGTCACCAGTTTGCAGTAGTTGATCCCATCGGCGGCCTCGACGTTTGCCCCTCCACCACAGTTATTGGTTGCCGAAGGGTTCACCGCTCCCGAGCCAGCAGCGAAGTACCTCTGATAAATCACTCCGGGCGAATCCGAGCTGAAGTCGTGCGCCCCTGACTCGAATGGTGTCTGTGCCAGGACGGCGCCTGACGACGCGGAAGCAAGAACCGAGAGCGCCACATAGAGACTCATTCGATGGCTCATTGTTTGGTTCCTCCAGGTAACCCTGAAACAGCAACGCAGGGGGTCGCTACCTCGCCACAGTGCTTTTCACGAGCCGGACACTCGGGCCCTCGCAGCGTAGCATTGCGCGCGATCAACCTTAGACCAGCGCTCGATCGCGTAGGGTGTAACCGATGTCAAACCTCAAACTCGCCGACCACGACCACGCCCTCTTCCGCTGCGCCTATCCGGCCGACACCGCCGAACTGCAGCAAGCGCAGCGCGTTCTCGTGGCGCTGCAGCCCAAGCGTCCCCCTAAACAAAGTGGACTCCCCGGCTCGATTGTCGAGGCTGGCTACTCGTGGACGCTGACGCAATGGCTCAGCGAGCGATTCCCGCGCTCGATCGAAATCGCCTGGGACGACGACGGTTCGGCGGGCGACGGCTTCGACGCCATGCTCGAACTCATTGCGCAGCCGGCCGAACGCGACAGCCTGCTCGACGATACGATCAGCACGCAGGAGTGGTGCGAACGATCGCGCGGCGGCCATGCGTCGTCGTTGCAGTTCCTCTGTCGCCGGATCGCGGACCTGCAACTTTCAACCGAAATCAGCGATGCGCTCTTCGAACGCCTGGACCTGTATTGCCGTTGGGTGCTCAGCGAGTCTTCGATCACGCGCACTCATCTGCGGTTCCCGCCGCGCGCGCCGCACTTTCACCACGGCGCGCTGCAGCGTCACGTCGATCTATCGTCCACCGTCCAACAGCCAGTGCCGCCGCCGCAGCGCTTGCAACCGGCACAAGCGACAGAGCTGATCGAAGCCGCGAAGCTCACGCTCGCGGTGCGCGGCCGCGAAACCGATCCCATCACCTACGCGCAACCTGAAGCCGTGCGCCTGTACGCACTCGAGCATGGCCTCGACATTGCGCTGTTCAGTTTGCCTCCGGCGCAGCGCTTGCCCTTGGATGCGTACGTCGGCTTCATGGCCGCGCGCAATTCGGTGCCGCTGGCGTATGGCGGCGCCTGGTTGTTCTTCGATCGCGCCGAGGTGGGGATCAACATTTTTCCCGAGTTTCGCGGCGGCGAGTCGGCGTTCTTGCTGGCGCAGTTGCTGCGCACGTACAGGCAAGCCTGTGGGGCGCAGCAGTTCTTCGTCGATCCGTATCAGTTCGGCCGCGGCAACTCCGAGGCAATCAAAAGCGGGGCGTTTTGGTTTTATCACAAGCTCGGATTCCGGCCGGTCGATCCGGATCTTTGCGATCAAGCGCAGCGCGAGAAAAAGCGCCTCACGTCAAACCCTGGGGCGCGCACGCCCGCGGCGATGCTGCGCCGCTTTGCGGCCGGCGAGTTGTCGTGGCGGCCGGACGAGACGAGCGCCCAGGACAAGGCGCCCCACCCGAGGCACGTCTCGCGTCACGCCGCGGAGTGGATTGCCAGCAAGCACGGCGGTGATGCGGCTCAGGCACGCGCGGCGGCGACGAAGCAACTGGCCTTTATGCTCGACGTCGCGCCCTCGGGCCGTTGGTTTCAGCAGTTGGCGCTTTGCGTTTCCTCGCTTCCCGATCTTAGTGAGTGGTCCGCGCAGGACAAACGCGCGGCGGCAGCCGTACTCACCGCGAAGGATCACCCGGCCGAGTGGAACTACGTTGTCGCGTTGCAGAAGGCTCACCGGTTGAAGCGAGCGTGGGCGGCGCTGGGCGATTAGGCCGTCATCTCGGGAGATTCCTCAAAAGCCGGCGCCTCAATTTTGCTGAGCTCTGGGGTGCGGTCCGACGTATTAATCCCACGGGCTGAGGGTTGGGGATTTCCATCCTGTGGGGGGTGTGGCGTCGGGAATACGCCGCATAAGAGGGAGTACGTTCATGAGAGTCCGCCTTGATTCGCTGGCCGCCGTCGCGGCCACACTCGTCTGTACCATCGGTCTGGCTTCGGCAACAGCACTCCCCCGCGACGGTAAGATCGTCGCCAACTGCACTGGGTTTACCGTCACGTTCTATGGAAGCAACTACGACCCGACAGGTCCCGGCAGCACCGCCACGGTCGGCTACCACATCACGCTGACCACCAGTGCCGGTTCGTTCCCCTACACAGACTCCGCCATCATGAGTTACGGTGACTCGGTCGACCCGCTTTGGTCCACCGATCCAACTCGGCCCAGCCTCGCCCTGACCGTTCCATGGGGGCGCGATGTTTGCGGTCAAAACACGATCGTCTCCGGTGGCGCCGATCCGGACGGGATGTTCTTCAACGGAACCCGCGTAGGAGCCTTTGCGTTCAACTGGACCGCGCGCTATCCGAGCTATACCGACAACAGCGGTGCCGTCCCGGCCGAGACGACCTCGACGCTCACTTGCATATGTCCGCCGCCCTCGGTGGCAGAGATCTGCCGAACTCCAGGATTCTGGGGCACGCACGCTGGTACCGAAAAGAGCAACAGCAACAACATCACGCAAGCCGTACTCGACGCTGCCCACGGAATTACTGTTTGTGGTCAGCCGGTCTACCAAACGATCGTCAACTCCCGGACTTCGGCACTCGAGGGGATGTGCGTCAGCCCGAAGGGAGACCAAAAGCTGCAGTTGGCCCGCCAACTGGCGTCCGCCGCGCTCAACTGCGTGATGAGCGGTGGCGGGGCGACCTGCGCCGGCATCTCGGTCGAGTCGACCTTCACGACCTGCAATAGCGTCTGCAGCGGCACCTCGACAGCGATGACGATCGGCGATTGCATCTCGGCGATCGATTGCTTCAACAACGGCGGCTCGGTGCTCGACAACGGCGCTTGTGGAATGGGTACCTGCAACGGCGACGGCACCACCGCTTGCGAGAACGATGACAACTGCACTCACATGAGCACCGTGGGGTCACCGGCGACCTGCATCCCGACAGCCTCGAACTGTCACGACCGTGCTCTCGTGAACGAGGATCTGGGGCTGAACTTCGAACCGCCAGGTCCTGCGGGCAGCTCGAGTTCCTGCAACAGCGCGCACAAAAACAAGTGCACGATCTTCGGTGCCGGCGGCTGCTAGTCGTCAGGCCTCATCGCTCGTAGTTTCGGGGCGGGTCTTCGCGCGATGCGGAGACCCGCCCTTTTTCAATCGGCGTGTCTCGGCATGAGGAGCGAATCGAGCTAACGGGAGGCGCACCGGCGTCGTGAGGGGGGCCTCTCACTGCGTCTCGATTTCGGTCAATACAGCAGAACAGCCTGTCCGACCGGACGAGTCCGAGCTTCGGAGCAGGGAAGCCAAACCGAAGCCGATCAACGACTTGAGCCGCGGCAATCGGATTGCAGCAGAGCGCTTGCCGTCGCGCATCCTCGGGACATCCCCGTCGTGCGACGCAGGAGAAATGCTGTGTACAGACGCGGATATCGAACGATTGCCGGGCTCGCCGCTCTCGTGATTGCTGCCACGCTGGTGCCGAGCCACGCGGGCGTGGTCGCGCCCGAGTTAAAAAATTGGGCGCAATCGGCCGCTTCCTACGAGACCCGCCAGGTTGTACTGCAACTGCAGACCGGCTTGACCGGCAGTGACATGGTGGCGGTCTTCGGCTCAGCCAAAATGCGCGGCGATTACAAGAAACTCGGCATGGTGTCGCTGACCTTAGGGCCTGCCGATCTTCAGCGCCTGGCGCTCGATCCGCGAGTACTGGTCATGAGTACGGACGCCAAGGTCGTTTCACATGCGCTCAACCGGCAGATCGACACCTATCCTGCCAACAGCCTGTTGCAACTGGTCACCGGCGCGGATCTCGCACAAAAATCGGGCTACAACGGAGCGGGCGTCACCGTGGCCGTGCTCGATTCAGGACTTGCAACTCACCAGGACATCTCTGCCGCGAAGCTGGTGAAGATCGATCCGGCTACCGGTGCGGCGAACGTCAACAGCCCGCTTCAAGATCTCTACGGCCACGGTACACACGTCGGCGGGATCCTTTCGGGCAACGGTAAGGCCTCGCAGTTCATGGGGAAGAACTACGCAGGTATCGCCCCGGGCGCCGGGCTGCTTCCTGTTCAAGTGCTGGGAGATGACGGCTCGGGAACCGTGTCGCGAGTGCTCGCGGGCATCGACTGGGTATTGCAAAACGCCCAAACATCGAACATCCGCATCGTCAACCTCAGCCTCGGCATGCCGGCATCGCTGTCGTACAAACTCGACCCGCTCTGCCAAGCGACGAAACGACTGCACGATGCTGGCATCGTGGTCGTCGTTTCTGCTGGTAACTACGGGAGGTCTCCCAGCGGCACCACGAGTTACGGCACGATCACGTCGCCCGGGAACTCCCCCTGGGTGATCACCGTCGGTGCCGTGAACGATCAACGCACCGCCAAGCGCTCCGACGACAAGGTTGCGCTGTACTCGTCGCGCGGTCCTACGCGGTCGTTCGATCAGACCACACTGAGATACGACCACTTGATCAAGCCCGATGTCGTCGCGACCGGAAACCGCATCATTGCTCCCGAAGCAGCGGGCAACTGGATTGTCGCAAACTATCCTGGCTTTTCGATCGAGGATTCCTCGACCAACAAGTCGTACATGTACCTCAACGGCACGTCGATGGCCGCGCCGGTCGTGTCGGGAATCGCCGCGCAAATGCTTCAGGCCAACCCCGCGCTCACTCCCGCACAGGTCAAAGCAATTTTGATGTACACGGCGCAGACGCTCAGCGGCTTCAACGTGTTCGAGCAGGGGATGGGTGAGGTCAACGCCGACGGCGCCGTAAGGCTCGCGAAGGCGATGGTGGGCGCTCCGCTGTCGTCGACCACGCCAGGGACGGTGCTACTCTCGCCGACGAAGATGCCCGCGACATCGTCCACGCTCAACAGCGAGACGGTCAACTGGTCGAAAGGGTACTTCTTGATGCAGCGTGGCACGTCCTCCACGCTGGTGAAATCGGGCGGAATCCTGTTCGCCGAAGGGATTCTGTTCGCTGAAGGGATCGTGTTTGCCGAAGGGATCGTCTTCGCCGAGACCACCGTCGACTCGCAAGGGATTCTGTTCGCGGAGTGGGCGCCACTGGCGACCGCCGGAACGGTCAAGGCGGGCACGCTCCCGAAGTTGACACCGGCAGGATTCCTCGACGCGCGCACCGTGAAATTCGCTGCCGGTGCGATCCTCGGTAACGGTGAGCTGCTCAACTCCAGTGGCATCCTGTTCGCTGAAGGGATCCTGTTCGCGGAAGGAATCGTGTTCGCCGAATCCACGACGTCGGTGGCCGGTCTGACCTTCGCCGGCCAGCCGGCATTGGCCGGCAAACCGTACTTCGCCCAAGGCATCCTGTTCGCTGAGTCCAGCTTGACGGCGCTGTTTGCTGCGACCAACAACGTGCTCGTCGCAGGCGAGAGCTTCAATTACTACTGAACCTCCGGCGATCACGTCCGGTGATGGCTGAGCTTGCGTGGAACCCGGAGTCCCTCCGGGTTCTTTCTTGTCCGGGGAGTGTGTCGATCGTGCGAATCCGCTCCCGCACTTGGCGAAAAAAAACTGGTGCTCGCTCCGCATCGCTGTATACAAGACGTACGCATTCGGTTGCCCATCGCAACCCGGGGAGTGCGCACGGTAGCGTGGTATCCAACTACGCCGAATCACGAGGAGCACTCCCTTGAGAGTCCGTTTCGCGTCGCTTGCCGCACTCGCGGCATCTGTCGTCTGTGCCGTCGGTCTAGCGTCCGCCACCGCGTTACCGCGCGACGGGAAAATCGTGGCCGACTGCGCTGGATTCACCGTGACGTTTTATGGAAGCAATTTCGATCCGACAGGTCCCGGAAGCACTGCCACGGTTGGATACAACATTACGCTCACCACTGCGGCCGGCACATTTCCGTACACCGGCAGCGCCACCATGAATTACGGTGACTCGGTCGATCCACTTTGGTCCACCAGTCCCACCCGTCCCAGCAAAGCCTTGACCGTTCCGTGGGGTCGCGATGTGTGTGGTCAAAACACGATCGTCTCCGGTGGAGCCGATCCCGACGGGATGTACTTCAACGGCGGGCGTGTCGGAGCCTTCGCATTCAACTGGAACCTGCGCTATCCCAACTATGCCGACAACACCGGGGTGGTGGCTGCGGTGACCACGTCGCCTCTTACCTGCATCTGCCCGCCGCCGTCGGTGGCGGAGATCTGCCGGACGCCGGGTTTCTGGGGCACGCACGCCGGTACCGAGAAGGGCGGCAGCAAGAACATCACGCAAGCCGTGCTTGACGCAGCCCGCGGAATCAGCGTGTGTGGTCAGCCGGTCTACCAAACGATCGTGAATTCCCGCACGTCGGCACTCGAGGCGATGTGCGTCAGCCCGAAGGGTGACCAAAAGCTGCAGTTGGCCCGTCAACTGGCGGCAGCTGCGCTCAACTGCGTGATGAGCGGCGGCGGTGCCGCCTGCGCCGGCATCTCGGTCGAGTCGACCTTCACGACCTGCAATAGCGTTTGCAGCGGTACCTCGACGGCGATGTCGATCGGCGATTGCATCTCGGCGATCGATTGCTTCAACAACGGCGGCTCGGTGCTCGACAACGGCGCTTGCGGGATGGGTACCTGCAACGGCGACGGCACCACCGCTTGCGAGAACGATGACAGCTGCGCACACATGAGCACGCCAGGGTCACCGGCGAGCTGCATCCCGACAGCCTCCAACTGCCACGATCGCGCGTTGGTCAACTCGGACCTGGGATTGAACTTCGAACCACCGGGACCGGCTGGCAGCTCGAGCTCTTGCAACAGCGCGCACAAGAACAAGTGCACGATCTTCGGTGCCGGCGGCTGCTAGGCCTCAAGCCACGTCGCTCGTCGTTTCGGGGTGGGTCTTCGCGCGATGCGGGGACCCGCCCATTTCTTTCGGAACCCAACGATCAGCGAGGCCGTGTGGCGTCGATGTAGGGCTCCGGCACGCGCTTGCTTCCCTTACAATGCCGCATGCCCTCCACACTCGCCGCGCACTGGACGCTCGACCCCGCCATCAACTACCTCAATCACGGCTCGTTCGGGGCTTGCCCTCGCGTCGCACTCGCGTCGCAGCGCGCGCTGCAGGATCGGCTCGAACGATCGCCGGTAAAGTTCCTCGACCGCGAGCTGCCCGATCTGATGCGTCTCGCCACCGCGCGGCTCGCGAACTTTCTCAACGCCGATCCCCAAGACATCGTTCCGGTCGCCAACGCAACCTCGGGCGTGAACGCGGTGCTGTGGTCGTTGCCGCTGGAGCCGGGCGACGAACTGCTCGTCACCGATCACGCTTACAACGCCTGCCGCAACGCACTCGATCGCGTGGCCGAGGTCAGTGGTGCTGTGGTCGAGGTGGTGACGCTGCCGTGGCCTGTCGGCAACGAAGAGGAGATCGTCGCGCGCCTGATGGAGCGCGTGACCGCGCGCACGGTGTTGGCGCTGATCGATCACGTCACCAGCGCCACTGCGTTGGTGCTGCCGGTCGAACGATTGGTGCAAGAACTCAACGCGCGCGGCGTCGAATCGTTGATCGACGGAGCGCATGTGCCTGGCATGTTGCCGCTCGACCTGCGCCGATTGGGCGCCTCGTTTTATACCGGCAACGCGCACAAATGGCTGTGTGCACCCAAGGGCGCGGCGTTCTTGTACGTGGCGCGTGATCTGCAATCGCAGATTCGGCCGTTGGTGGTGAGTCACGGCGCCAACAAACCGCTGAGCGACGAATCGCAACGCTTTCTCACCGAGTTCGAGTGGACCGGGACCCATGATCCGACCGCGTACCTTTCGATCCCCGCGGCGATCGACGCGATGGCCGCGATGGTGCCGGGTGGATGGCCCGAGATCATGCAGCGCAATCGTCAACTGGCCATCGACACGCGCCGGATGCTGCTGAAGCGCTGGGATCTGCCGGAACTCTGTCCCGATTCGATGTTGGGCTCGATCGCCACAGTTCAACTCGCCGACGCCGCGCCGGACGGCCGCACCTCGTTCCTTCAACCCGATCCGTGGCAGCAATGCTTGTTCGACGAGCACCAGATCGAGGTGCCGATCTTCTCGTGGCCGGCGCCGCCGAAGCGGATGCTGCGGATCTCAGCGCAGCTCTACAACGCGCCTTCCGACTATGAAAATCTTGCCGAGGCGATCGAATCGCTCGCGCGCTGATATCCTGGCCAGCCCCTCGATGAGAGCCGCCCTGTGACCGAACGCAAGAAAGGACCTGCAAAGCTGGCGGACCAGCGTGCCGCCGGAGTGTTGCTGCACCCCACGAGCCTGCCGGGGCCGTACGGCATTGGCGATTTGGGTTCGATGGCGCAGGCCTATATCGACTGGCTCGCGCGCGCCGGAATGACCTATTGGCAGGTTTTGCCGCTCAACCCGCCCGGGGCCGGCAACTCGCCCTATTCGGCCAGTTCAGCGTTCGCCTCCAATCCGTTGATGATCAGCCCCGAGCGGTTGGTCGAGGATGGATTGCTCACCGCCGACGTGCTCCCGGCGATCGCGATGCCCAGCGGTCCGTATGTCGATTGGCACGCCGCGGTCACGCTCAAACACCGGTTGCTGCAGCGCGCCTGGGAAGAGTTTCGCGACACAAGGCGCCCCGCGTTGGTCTCGGCGTTCGATGAGTTCCGCCAGCGTGAGCAGCATTGGCTCGATGACTGGACACTGTTCGCCGCGATGCGCGACGCGCACCCCGGTTTGGTCTGGACGCATTGGCCGGCGGCCTTCGCGCATCGCGAGCCAAGCGCGTTGCGCGGCTTCCGCGAGGCCCACGAAGGCCCGGTGGCCTTTCATGCGTTTCAGCAGTTTCTGTTCGACAGGCAATGGAGCGCGTTGCGCCGCTATGCACAAGGGTGCGGCGTGAAACTGTTTGGCGACATCCCAATCTACGTCACCTTCGATAGTGCCGACGTGTGGTCGCATCGCGAGCTGTTTCAACTCGACGATCATCTCCAACCGCGCGAGATTGCCGGCGTTCCTCCCGACTACTTCAACGAAGAAGGTCAACTGTGGGGCAACCCGCTGTTCGATTGGGCGCGTTGTCAGGCGGATGGCTACGGGTGGTGGGTCTCGCGCGTGCGGCGCGCGCTGTCGCAGTGCGATCTGTTGCGGCTCGATCACTTCCGCGGATTCGTCGCTTATTGGTCGGTGCCATTTCACAGCGACACGGCCAAGACGGGACAATGGGTCCCCGGGCCAGGGCGGCCGCTGTTCGATGCACTGACGGCAGCACTCGGTCCACTGCCGTTGGTGGCCGAAGACTTGGGTGACATTACCGCCGATGTCAATGCCTTGCGCGATGGGCTGGGCTTGCCCGGAATGGCGATTCTGCAGTTTGCCTTTGCTCCCGAGCCACGCAGTGAGTTCGTGCCGTATGCGCATCGCCAGAATCAAGTCGTCTACACCGGCACGCACGACAACAACACCATCTGTGGTTGGTGGGACGACGAAGCCAGCGACGAGGTCAGGCGCTATTTAGTGCAGTATCTCGGACACGAGCCGCGCGAGATTCACACCGAAATCGTGCGCATGGCCTACGCGTCGCGCGCGTTTCTGGCCGTCATCCCGCATCAAGACTTGGTCGGACTGGGAACGTCCGCGCGCATGAACACGCCGGGCGAGGAGGCAGGTCACTGGAGTTTCCGCTTGCATCCGGACATGGCCAGCGACGCACTCGCGCATTGGCTGGCCGAGCAAGCGTGGATCTACGGTCGCGAGCCCGGATAAAACGCCGCGAGATCGTCGGGCGTATCCAAATCGCGCAGCGGCCGCAACAGCAGGTGCGATGTGCTGGCGCGCTGCAGCGCCGCACAGGTTTGTGCGAGCACCTGGTCGGTAGACCAATCGATTCCGGCAAATAGCTCGGGCATCTCGCGTCGCAGCCCCAACAAGTAATAGCCACCATCCAAGGCTGGGCCGACGACGGCGTCGTGGGTGTCGAGCGCCGAGAACGCCTCGCTCCAGACCTCGCGATCCAACTCCGGAACATCGCTGCCGGCCACGAAGACGCGCGTCGCGCCGGTGGAGAAGGCGAGCGCGATCACGTACTGCAAGCGTTGACCGAGGGTCGCTTCGGGTTGACCGACGGCGGTCCAACGCGGTCCCAAACGCGCCGTCCAGTCGGAGGCGTGCTCGGCCGGTGTGACAAAGGCCCAGCGCGAGAGCTGCGGGTACTCGAAGGCATCGATCTCGGCGCAGGCACGCTTGGCAAGCCGCTCGTAAAGCGCACACGCGCCGTCGGCCCCGAGTGCCGGGATGAGGCGCGTCTTGACGCGCCCTGGTTCGGGCCAGCGCAGAAACAGGACGAGTGTGGTCATCGTTGTGCACGCATTTCGGCAATCCGCTCCGGTGACACGCCGCGTGCGTCGAGCCACAAAATACGTTGGTGTTGCACGAACACCTTGAGTACCCCTTGCTGTTGCCAGCGTCGCGCCGACGTGTGGATGTTGAGCGGTATCAAGGCAACGCCTCCGTAGCGTTTGGCGGTCTTTAGAAAGTGCAGGTCTTCGAGAATCGGCTGCTCGGGGAAACCGCCCCACTTCGAAAAGTCAGAGGCGCGCACGAACAGTCCTTGATCGCCGTACGGTGTATGCCGCAGCGCGACGCGCCAGCGCGTGAACGCTTCGATCACACGCCATGCGATGCCGCGAGCATCGATCGCAAAGCGCAGCGCGCCAATCGCGTTCTTGGGGTTGGCCATTTCGCGGACGATCGCGGCGCCCGCGCCAGCGTCGACGTGCGAGTCAGCGTGCACAAACCACAGCAACTCGCCGCGTGCCTGGCGTGCGGCGGCGTTCATCTGTTTGGCGCGTCCTGGCGGTGACTGCACGACACGGGTCTTGGCCTGCGCAGAGGCGATCGCGATCGTGTCGTCGCGGCTCCCGCCGTCGGCCACCAACACCTCGGCAACCTCCGGCTCGGCGGCGACGCTGGCAAGACACCGCGCGATGACTTGCGATTCGTCAAGCGCCGGCACGATGACTGAGATCACTCGCGCCACCGTGCCGTGTCGGCAATCAGAAGTGCCGCCAGTGCGGTCCAGCCGGTTTGATGCGAGGCGCCCAATCCCTTGCCGTTGTCGCCGTGAAAGTACTCGTGAAACAACAGCAGGTCGCGGTAGTGCGGGTCGCTGGCAAAGCGCGAATCACCGCCGTGACAAGGGCGTTGACCGTGCTCGCCGGGCAAGAAGAGCGCACAGACCCGCCGCTCGAGTTCGCGTGCAACGCCCCACAGGTCGACGAACTTCCCCGACCCGGCGGGGCATTCCACCAGCAAGTCTTCTCCGTAGAAATGGTGATAGCGCTCGAGTGCTTCGATCAGCAGCAAGTTGACGGGCAGCCAGATCGGTCCGCGCCAGTTGCTGTTGCCGCCGAACATTCCGGTGCGCGATTCGCCTGGCTCGTACGCCACGGAATAGGTCGAACCGTCGAGTCGCAATGAATACGGGGTGGCATGGTGGGCGCGCGACAACGAGCGAACGCCGTACGGGGACAGAAACTCGCTCTCGTCGAGAATCCGCCGCAAGGCGCGCACCAATCGCTCTCGATGCGCCAGCGACAGCAACCGATGGTCATGGCCATGATGCTCGCTGGCGATCACATGCAAGCCGAGGTCGAGCCGGTTGCGCAGAAACCAATCCATCCGGCGCTTGAATCCAGGCAGCCGGTCGATGACATCGCTACGGAGTATCTCCACCGCAAACAACGGAATGATTCCGACCATCGAGCGCACGCGCAGCGGCACTTCTTGGCCATCGAAGTGCAACTCGTCGTAGTAAAAGCCGTCTTCGTCGTTCCACAAGCCGGTCGTGCCCAACTGATTGATGGCGGCGTCGATCGCCACGAAGTGCTCGAAGAACTTCGAAGCGACATCCTCATAGGCGGGGTCCTCGGCGGCAATCTCGAGGGCGATCGACAGCATCGTGGCACAGTAGAACGCCATCCAGGCGGTGCCATCGGCTTGCTCCAGTGACCCGCCGCCCGGCAGCGGCTTGCTGCGATCGAACACGCCAATGTTGTCCAGCCCTAAAAACCCGCCCGAAAACAGGTTGTTGCCTTCCACGTCCTTGCGATTGACCCACCAGGTGAAGTTGATCATCAGTTTGTGAAAGCACCGCTTCAGAAACGTCAGATCGCGTTTGCCGCGGCGGCCGGTCATCTTGTAGACGCGCCACACCGCCCAGGCGTGCACCGGTGGATTGACGTCGCCAAACGCAAATTCGTAGGCGGGAAGTTGTCCGTTGGGGTGCATGTACCACTCACGCAGAAACAACACCAGTTGCTGTTTGGCGAAGTCGGGGTCGATGCGCGCAAAGGCCAGCATATGAAATGCCAAATCCCAGGCGGCGTACCACGGATACTCCCAGCCGTCGGGCATTGAAATCACGTCGCGATTGAAAAGCTGCGGCCAACCGGCATTGCGCCCGTGTTTACGCTCCGGCGGCGGAGAGGGTTGAGCCGGATCGCCGTCGAGCCAGTCCTTGACCACGAAGTAGTAAAACTTCTTGCTCCACAACAACCCGGCGTAGGCTTGCCGTGCGACGTTGCGTTCTTCGTCGTTCATCGGCTTGGGCAGGATCGAATTGTAGAAACTGTCAGACTCGCGCCGTCGCTGCGCAAACACGCGCGCGAAGTCGTCACCGAGCGGCGTGTCGGCCTCGGGGGCTTGGTCTACGAGCGACAAGCGCAGCCGCAGCGTGGCGCTGGCGCCGGGCGCGATCGGCTCGCAAAACCAAATCGCGGCTTTGCTGCCGGTTTCGGTAGCGTTGACTGCCGTGAGTTGACCGTGAATCACGCGGCGATGAAACGCATCTTTGACATACGGTTGACGATTGGCCACGCCCCACAGCGCTTCACTGTTGCTCTCGTTCTCGGTGAAGAGCAGCGTTGGTTCGGGACAGCCCTGCGTTGGGGCGAAGCCCAGCACGTACGCCGCCAGGCCAGGATGATCGAGCCGCAGTTGATGCGCCGAGTGGCGCACGATCGTTCCCTTGGGCCATTGGCTGCCTTCGCTCGCGGATCCCCAGTCCCATGTGTTGCGCAGCCAGAGTGTGGGAAGCAAATGCAGTCGCGCCGCTTCGGGGCCGCGATTGAGGGCGGTGAGTTGAATCAAGATGTCGTCGCAATCGGCTTTGGCGTACTCGACCACAACATCGAAATAGCGCCCGCCGGCGAACACGCCGGTGTCGGCCAGTTCGAATTCGGAGTCGTCGCGATTTCGGCGCTTGTTCTCTTCACGCAGCGACTCGTATGGGAATCGCGCTTGCGGGTACTTGTAGAGTGCTTTCATGTACGAGTGGGTGGGGGTGGAGTCGAGAAAGAAGTACTCCTCCTTGACGTCCTCGCCGTGATTCCCCTCTGGTCCGCTCAAACCAAACAAGCGTTCCTTCAGGATTGGGTCGCGCTCGTTCCATAGCGCCAACGAAAAGCAGACGCGCCCCTCGCGATCGGTCAGACCGAGCAGGCCATCCTCGCCCCAGCGATAGGCACGCAAATGCGCGTGGTCGAAAGGGAAGGAGGTCCAGACCTCGCCGGTAGCGGAGTAGTCCTCGCGCACCGTGCCCCATTGCCGGTCGGCCAGATACGGGCCCCAGCGTTTCCAGTTTTTGATTCGTTGTGCGTCTTCGTCGAGCCGGCGGCGCTCCGCTTTTCCTAGCATCCGCCTATTGTGTGCCAGACACGGCCTCAGTGACGGGGGCCACGAGCACGACTTCGTCCAATCGCAGCGCTTCACCCACCGACCAGGCTTGGAACGGGCAGCCACGCGGGGCGTGCGGCGCCTCGCCATCGGTAATCTCGGGCAAGTGACCCAAGCCGCAGGCGTCGAGATGCGAGAGCAGTGGATCGAGGAACACGATGCGGGCCCGGCGTCGCGCTTCGGCATCGTCGCCATGCGTCTTCACCCAACCTTCCACGAACGGACCGATCAACCACGGCCACACAGCGCCCTGGTGGTAAATCGCGTCGCGCTCGCTGGGACTACCGCGATAGCGTGGGGCGTAACTGGTTTCTTCCGGGGCCAAGCTGCGCAAACCCACCGGTGTCCACAGGTGCCGCTCGACCGTATCGATCACGCTGCGTGCCTGCTCCTTCGATAACAACTCGATCGGCAGACCGCCCGCGGCCAGCACTTGATTGGGACGCAGCGTGGCGTCGACGGCGCCGGCCTTGCCTTCGACATCGATCACGTCGTAGAGATACCCCTCGGCGTTGTAGAACTTGGCAGCGAACGCAGCGCGCCCGCGGCGCAAGAGCGCCGCGTAGCGATCGGTCCATTGACTGGCGGCTTGCAGTGCGCACAACCACAGCGCCTGGATCTCGACCGGCTTGCCCCATCGTGGCGTGATCGGCACCGCATCGACGCGCGCATCCATCCAGGTAAGATTGCTGCCCGGCTCGCCCGCAAACAAATGCCCGTCGTCGTCGACGTGAATCCCATAGCGCGTGCCTGCGACGTGCCCATCGATAATCGCTTCGATCGCCGAGCGCAGCGCCTTCGTTTCGGAGTTCGACGGGGCAGCGCTGCGATCTTGCGGGTTCAGATACTCGTGCGCTGCCAACACAAACCACAACGAGGCGTCGACGGTGTTGTACTCGGGCGGCTCGCCGCGGTCGGGGAAACGATTCGGGAGCAGTCCTTCGGACACGCTGCCGGTCCAGGACAACAAGATGTCGCCTGCAAGGCGCCGGCGTCCGGTGGCCAGGCACAAGCCGCGCAACGCAATGAAGGTGTCGCGACCCCAATCGGCAAACCAGGGATAGCCCGCAATGATCGTGCGGCCGTTTTCGCCGCGTCTCACGAGGTAGCTGTCGGCCGCGCGATGCAATCGCGTCGGAAACTGGGCGCGACGACGGCGTTCGGCGCTACGAAGCGCGGCGGCGCGGAGCGCGGCCGACTCGGTGCCAGGGTCGAACCCACCGGCGGTGTCGGCTTCGAGAATCAGGTGAGCTTCACCGGCGGTGAGATCGAACGAAAAATATCCGGGAGTGGCCAAATCTTCGATGCAATCCAACCCGCGGTCGCGCTCTTCGGAGTACAGAAAGCGGCGGTACCAATCGGGGGCGTGGGTATAGCGACCGGTGGCATGCGCCGCGATGGCGGGCACGCTGTCGTACGGATGCCACACCACGCGATCGTTCACTTGCTGTGCTTCGAATCGAAAGTCCGGATTTTCGTGATGCAAGCTGTGGAAGTCGCGGCCCGACAACAACGGCCTCACGTTCAGTGTCACCGGTCCCGAAGCCTGGGACGTCAAGCGCCACGACAGCACCGTGATCGGCCGCTCGTGACGCACCAAGACTTCGGCTTCGAGCGTGGTGCCGTCTTCGAGCTGCCAAGTCCACAACGGCCATGGTTCGCTCTTGAAAAATGAAAGCGAGTGCGCCGTGTCGGGATGGATTTGATCGGGGGCGAAGCGATGTGCGGTAATCGGGAACGACCCATTGGGCGTGTCGACCCAGGCATACAGGCCGTTGACCAATACGAAACGATCGACCGGCGGGCGTCGCGACGCACACAACAACGCGTGATAGCGCCGCGTTCGAATACCCGAGACCGTGCCGGAGGCAAACCCTCCCAGTCCATCGGTTTCGAGCCATTCCGCTCGTTCGTACGGTGTGCCTGCCATGCTTCTCCCGGCGGACAAACTGGCCCCCGTTTCGTGTTGGCGCAAGTAACGCGCGTTTGTCGCAGGCGATTCGGCCCGCGAGAGGTTTAGGAAAAGACTCGCAGCATGAGTCCCAAAATCGATTTGGTGCGCGCAGTCAACCTGGTCTTGTTAAAGGCATCACCCGCTTTGCGAATCACCTCGGCCTGGGTGGGGTAGGGGTGAATCGTGGCAGCGATCGTTCCCAATCCGATGCCGGCTTTCATCGCGAGTGTCAGTTCGGAGATCATTTCTCCGGCGTGCTCGGCAACCAGCGTGGCACCCAGAATCTTGTCGGTCCCTTTGCGCACCAAGACGCGCAGGAAGCCTTCGTTCTCGCCTTCCAAAATTGCGCGGTCGACGTGTTCCAACGACACCGTCACCACATCGAATTCAATTCCGGCCTGGGTGGCGTCGTGCTCGTACATCCCGACGTGTGCTACCTCGGGGCTGGTATAGGTGGCCCACGGCACGACCAGCTCGTGCTTCTTCATCGCCAGGCTGAACGGGATGCCGTCGAATAGCGCGTTTTGGATCACGATGCGCGCCTGGGCATCGGCGGTGTGCGTGAACTTGTAAGGCGAGCAGATGTCGCCCACGGCGTAAACGCGGGAATTGGTGGTGCGCAGGTAGTTGTCGACGGTGACGCCCTTCTCGTCGAACGCCACGCCGGCGCGTTCGAGGCCGAGCCCTTCGACGTTCGGCGCGCGCCCAATCGCCACCAGCAGCTTGTCGCCCGTCAGTGAGCGGCGTTGCCCGTCTTGCTGATAGTGAACGGTCGTCTCATCGCCGCGTTGCTCGACCGACAGCAGCTTGGTGCCGCATTCGAACACCACGCCGTCGCGTTCCATGCTGCGCCGCACGATCGCCGCGGCGTCTTTGTCTTCGCGCGGCATGATTTGTGGGCCACGTTCAAAGACGGTGACGGCGCTGCCCAATCGTGCGAACGCTTGCGCCATCTCGCAACCGATCGGCCCGGAGCCAATTACCAACAGTCGAGCGGGGAGTGTGGTCAGTGTGAAGATCGATTCGTTGGTCAGGTACGAAATGCCGTCGAGTCCCTCGATCTTGGGAGCGGCGGCGCGCGCTCCGGTGGCAATCACAGCACGCCGGAACTTGAGTGTCTGGCCGCCGATCTCAATGGTTTCGGGGTCGAGGAACGTGCCTTGTCCCAAGAACACATCGATGCCCAAGGAGCTGAAGCGCTCGGCTCCGTCGTTGTGAGCAATGCCGGCCCGCAAGCGGCGCATCCGCTCCATCGCGAATGCGAAGTCACCGTTGCCGGCAACCTTCGGTCCACCGAAGTCCTGGTGCGAGCGCTGCGCACGATGCCACGAGCGCGCGGCGCTAATGACGCCCTTGGACGGCACGCAGCCGACGTTGAGGCAATCGCCGCCCATCAAGTGCCGCTCGATCAACGCCACCTTCGCGCCCAAGCCGGCAGCGCCGGCAGCGGTCACCAACCCGCCGGTGCCCGCCCCGATCACCACGATGTGATAGCGATCTTTCGCCATCGGATTTTTCCAAGCGGGCGGATGAACGTAGTCCACCAACTGTTTGTCGTGAGTATCGTTGTCGAGGACCTGCGCGCCGTGGCTCATGCGGTTTGCTCCCCGGTTGCCGCGCTCAGCGCTTTGCGTGCGGTGCGCGTAATCACAACGGTTACCAACACCGTGGCCAACAGACCGACACCGAGCAACACGTACTTGCCGGTGCTTTGACCCTGCCCGCCGCCGGCCACCGTGCCGGCCACCGTGCCGAGATATACGAACAACAGCGTGCCCGGGATCATCCCGAGCGAGGCCAGCAGGTAGTCACGAAAACTGACGCGCGTCAGACCGAGCGCGTAGTTGAGGAAGTTGAACGGAAACACGGGCGACAGCCGCAGCAGAAACGCGATCTTGCGTCCTTCGCGTGCGATCGCTTGATCGACTGCGTTGAACTTGGCGTTGCCCGAGGTCCAGCGTTCAACCGAGGAGCGCGCGACGTACCGCGCAATCAAAAACGCCAGCGACGATCCGATCACGGCTCCGGTAAAGGCCCAAACGAATCCGAAGGTGAGACCGAAGACCGCGCCCGACGCAATCGTCAACAAAGAGCCCGGCCCAAACAGCACCGTCGCCAGAACGTATGCCCCCACGAACACGGCGGGGCCCAACGGACCGAGGCCCGCCACGAATCCCTTGAACTCATCGATGCGCGCGCCGAACTGTTTGCCCAACAGGACCAATCCGACGATGACCACTGCCACCACCAACAGCTTCAACCACGGGCGGCCTTGCTTTGTATCGCTCAAGAGATTCTTCCTCCGGAGGCGTCACGGTCGATCAACCAGGTCACGCCTCCTCCGTTAGTACGGATGCGGGCCGCGGGCAGATCGTTACCACCAGGGCTCAGGCCAAAAACCTGGGCCAGCCGATCGGCCTTGTCGGCCCCGGTGACGGCGAACAACACCTGCCGGGCGGCGTTGATGGCAGGGAACGTGAGCGTGATCCGCCAGGTTTGAAGGCGCGGGACCCAGGTCGCTGCCACCCAGCGAGTGCTCTCGGTGAGGGCGGAGGTGTCTGGGAAGAGCGATGCCGTGTGCCCGTCGGGCCCCATGCCGAGCAGGATCAAGTCGAATTGCGGCCAAGGGTGCCCGGCACCGAAGAGTCGTCTCAATGTGGTGCCGTACTCGGCGGCGGCGGCATGGGGGTCGGTTCGCTCGGCCGGAATGCGGTGCACTCTGTCCGGTGGGATCGGGACGTGCTGCAGCAAATGCTCGAAGGCCAGCCGGTAGTTGGAGTCGGGATGGTCGGGGGGCACGGTGCGCTCATCGCCGAAGAACACCTCGACGCGCGACCAATCGAGCGCCTCGGGCTGTTGGGCCAACTCGCCGTACATCAGCTTGGGGGTCGACCCGCCCGCCAGTGCCACACGAAATACGCCGCGTTGCTCGATCGCCTCGCGGCCCAGCTCGAGCAGCTTGACCGCCGCGGCACGGGCCACGGCTTGGGGAGTGTCGAAGACCAGGGACTTGGGCTGGTTCATGCGGCGCATCGTAGTCGCAGTCGCTGTGGCATGCTCTGCGCATGCTGCGAAACGTCACAAGAAACGTCTTGAGCAAGTTGGGGTACGAGTTGGTGCGCACCCAGCGCCGCACCTATGGCGGCGAATGGGACTCCTACGTCCGCGCCGCGCAACAGAAGATCAAAAGCGAGGGAGCGCCCGGCGGCGACAAGCATTGGCCCGGTGATGAATGGGCCGACGCCGCCGATTGGGAGCGAATCTTTCAAGCGCTCTTGGCCAGCAAGCTGCCGCGCGAAGCGTCGCGCTTCGTCGAGCTGGGACAAGGCTCGGGGAAGTACACCGAGAAGGTGGTGCGGCACTTCTCGCAGGCGAGCGTCTTGTGTGCCGATGTTTCCGAAGCGTTTCTCGCGGTCTTGGCCGAGCGTCTGCACGCAGAAATTGCCGCGGGGCGGGTAAGCGCATTGCTGATCGACCAGCGCAATCATCGGCAGTTGGCGCAAGCGATCGAGTCGCGTGGGTGGCAGGGGACGTTGGACTGTCTGTATTCGATCGACGCCATGGTGCATGTCGATTTGCAGATTCAGTTCGCGTACTGGCTCACTGCTGCCCAAGCGCTGCGGCCGGGCGGTGTATTGGCGCTGACACTGGCCGACCCTACGACCGACGAAGGCTTCAACAAACTGATCGCCGATGTGGCGGTTTACTACGGCAAGCAAGGCATCCCTTCGCACAAGTTCGAGTGGCTCGCGCCCGAGTTGGTGAGCGCGCTCTTGACACGACTGGGATTTGGCGAGATTGAAATCACCCGTTTGCGGCCCCGCGATATTTACGTCACCGCGAGATTGCAACGGCCGTACAGCGGCAGTTGGTAACGAGTTTCCGGCAACGCAACGAGGCACGATGTGAAGCGACCGACGGAGTTGGGACCGAGAGAGACGTTGAGCTTCGTGGTGCGGCATGCGCCACGCGATGGGCGCGTCTTGGACATTGGGTGCGGTACCGGCGAGGTGGCAGCGCTGATGAAGTCCAGCGGCTTTACCGTTACCGCGATCGACGACGATTCCGACAATGTTGCCGATGCACGGGCGCTGGGTGTCGATGCGCACCTGGCGGAGTGGCCCGCATTCAAGGGCGGGCCGTTCGATGCGGTGCTCTGCGCGCGGTCGTTGCATCACATCGGCGACTTGGCAGAGGCGATCACGCCGCTGCGAGCGGTGTTGGCGCCCAAGGGGGTGCTGCTGGTCGAAGAGTTTGCGTGGGAGGCGCTGGACGCCAAAGGCTGCGAGTGGCTTTCGCAGCTCTTGAAGGCGTTGCAGGCCAAACACGAGTTGGCTGTCGATGCCGATTACTTTATCGACGAGTTTCTGCGCGGCGGGGGCGATTTGTACGCTTGGCAGCGCGAGTATCGCGAACGCAATCTTTACGAGTGGCGCGAGGTGCAGGCCGAGTTGAAGCGCGTGTTCGTGAAATGGACCGAAGAGCGCGCGCCGTTTTTGTACCGGCTGCTGGCGCGCGGCGTGAGCGACAACCCGTTGGGGTTGAAAATCGTGCAGCGCACGATGGAGGCCGAAGCGCGGCTGGGGGCGGCCGGGCAATTGCCGTTGATCGGGCGGCGATTCGTGGCGCATTTGGGTTAGGCGCGCGGCTAGCCCAAGTTGCTCAGTTGGCCCCACCGAGCTTTGAAGAGCAGCTACTCGGCAGCGACTGGTCGGAGATCGAGCCGGGCGTCGAGGTCAAGATGTGTCCGGGCCGTGCGGGAGAACAGAGTTTCGTGCTGTGTCGTAGCCAGGGCCGCCACGCGAAGGAGCGAGCGACGCATGATCGCTTCGTGCGGCGCATCGAGTGGGGCCTGACGACAGCAGCAAGTCGCGCAGCAGCTCGAGCATCGCCGGGACCAGTCGTTGCCGACAACGTAGCGCACGCACCGCCGGCCGCCCGCTGTGAATCCATGCCGCTGCAGCAACGCTAAGGAACGCGCGTTGCGCGGATCGACATTGGCTTCCAAGTGATTCAGTTGGATCGACTCGAAGGCAAACGCAATCAGCCGTACCAGCGCTGCCCGCATCGGCTGCATTGCCGATTGTGGTTTTTGACTTGCACGCGCGTGAACAATTGACATCCAACCCCGATCGGCGTACATCCCACGTGTCCGCTGTGGGGGCATTTCGATCGAGACTAACCCCGCGTGAGTCTGAGCGGCGCCCTCAGGCCCGGCCCGGCGCGGGAACCGATCGCAGCGTTCACCCCACGGCGAGTGGAGGTGGAGATCATGCGATTTCCAAGCACGTCCGACGTTCTCAAGTCTCTCTCTCTCTGTTGAGTTTGCTGATGCTCGCTTCGTTTCTATCCTTCCCGGCTCGGGCCGAGTGCGTCACCAGCGATCCGATTCCGAGTGCGCTGGCCGAGAACGTCCAGATCTACGCAGAGATCTGCAATCTCGGCTGGAGCGGCGGGCATAGCATCCTGCCGTGTCCGATTACCGATCCGGGCCCAATTCTTGAGACGGGCTCGGAACGATCCCAGGGGGCCACCGTCAACACCACCATTCCGAGCTTCGCAAACGGCGCGAAGGCGATCTGGTGG
>JANNUT010000108.1:0-6659 GCA_031395565.1 Acidobacteriota bacterium
CCCCCCCCTAAACCCCGGCCCGAAACTCCGAGGGCGGGGACATGGGCTACACTTCGCGCCGATGACCTCCACCGGCGAGGGCCAACCTGTCGCGGCCCGTTCTGCTGCCGCCAGTACTCAGTCTTCTCTCTCGCGGTCCACAGGCCTGCGGATCGAGTTGCTGTCGGCGTCGAAGCTTTCCGCACTATGCACTGGGAAACAGCCGCAAGCGCTTGCTGGTGTGCGGTTTACGGCGCCGTCGCTGGCGGCTCAGAACGCTGTTTTGGAGGACGGGCTGATCACCGTCCCACTGGCTCCGCTCGAGGCCGACACGGCCGAGGCATGGTGCAGCGATCGGCCGGTGGAGCGCCTGATAGACCAGGGAATAGCGCTCGCCGATGACGGTCAATTGCTCTTTGGAAGCCTCTGTATCCCCAACGCGCACACTGACGATCTCGAAGCCATTACCCGCGCGGCTTACATCGATCTACTTAGTCTCTGTGCCGACCGCGGCTATTTACATCTGCTTCGGTGCTGGAACGTGGTCCCGCAAATCAACGCAGAGAGTTTGGGCCTGGAACGGTACAAGCTGTTTTGCAAAGGGCGGGCGGAAGGGTACGCGACCCACTTCGGCGAACCGGCGATGGATGCGTTTCTGCCCGCGTCGAGCGCCGTCGGCGGACACGGAAACAGTCTAGTCGTTCACTTCATGGCCTCTCGCGAGCCGGGCCGGCATGTCGAGAATCCCCGACAGGTGGCTGCGTACCGTTATCCGCCGCAGTACGGGCCCAAGAGCCCGTCGTTCGCACGCGCGACCGTCGCGCCGCCAACGGCGGGATCGCTCATTTTCATTTCGGGTACCGCCAGCATCGTTGGACACAAGAGCCTGCACGAGGGTGACCTCGGTGCGCAGCTCGACGAAACCTTGCGCAACATTCGCGTCCTGATCGAAGAGATCGACGACGCGCCGCTCAGCGAAGCCAGCCTCGCGTCCAGGCTCGCGATGCTGCGTGTCTATTTGCGACGCGGCGCCGACTGGCCGTTGTTGCGCGAGACCCTTCGCGAACGCCTCGGCGATCACGTCCCATTCATCGCCGTGGCTGCCGATATTTGCCGCACCGAGTTGCTGGTGGAAATCGAAGGCGTGGCGCGCGCGCGGTGAGTCAGCGCGTCGCGCTCAGCAACATCGAAGCGACCGCATCGCCTCAAGGCCCGCGCTGGACTTGCAGCACCGTCGTACCGCTTTCGAGTGGTTTGTTCGATGGCCACTTTCCCGGCGCACCCATCCTTCCAGGCGTCGCGCAGCTGTTGTTGGTGCAAGCACTGCTTCATCGCGCGCTCGGCGAATCGGCAAACATCGAAGCGATCGGCCAATGGAAACTGCGGGCACGCGTATCGCCCGAGGCCTGCGTACAAATCTCGATCGAGCCAACGGGTCTACCGCGTGGCTGGAAGTTCGCACTCACCGACCCACAAGGCGTCCCGATTAGCAGCGGCACACTCACGGTCGCCGAATGAGCACGATCGACGATGGATTGCTCTCGTTGCTGCCCCACCGGCCACCGATCGCAATGCTCCTGCGAGTGATCTCGCTCGAAAGCGACACGTTGGTATGTGAAGCCCGCGTCGATGAAGCCAGCGCATTCGCCGAGCAAGGCATCGTCCCGGGAGTGATCGCGATCGAAATGGCAGCACAAGCATGCGCCGCGCTAGAAACGCTGGGGCGCCTCCAACGCGGCGAATCGGGTGAGGCGCGTCAAGGCTACTTGGTGGGTGCCCGCGGGGTTACGACCTGCGGCTCGTTTCGTGCGGGACTCGTGTGCCGTGTACAGGTCACTCGTGATGCATTTGCCCCGCCACTCGCGCTGTTCAAGTTTGATGTGTCGGCGAAAAATGATGGGGCGCCGATTGCAAGCGGCTTGCTCTCCGCCTACATCGACGCCCCACCAGTTGCCTGACTGCCACACCCCTCGAGTTCTTCAGACTGCAATGTTCAAGCTGGTGCCCACCGGCGACACGGCCGGCGCAATCGTCGCGCGCCGCGTGGCGGGTGTTGCTTGTGCTGTCGACGTCAACAACGCTTGGTCTGTTAAATAGCTCTCGATCCGTTGATAGCGCTGATCGAAGAGCGCCGTCATTTTTTCGAAGCGTGCATCGCTCACAATGTTCGGTAGCGGTGATGCACCGCTTACGCCTGGCGATGTGAGCGAGGCGCTGGCAGCGCCGTTGGTGGTGCGAGACGGCGAAGCAGCCACCTCACCCGATGTCGTTGTCGATGCGAGGTTGACGCCCACCGAGGCACTGAGACCTGCCGACAAATCGTTGAACGCTTGCTTCAATCCGGTGAGCAAGCTGTCACCGTCGATTTCGGTCTTCCCCTTGCCGCCGGCGTGTTCGAACGCGCTTCTCAGTTGATTCTGAAATGCGCGAATCAGTTCGCGCGACTTGGCCTTCAACGCAGGGTCGTTCTTCAGTCGATCGCCGAACTGCAGTTTCAACTCACGGCGTACCGCAATCCGAAGAGCGTTCAGCTCTTTGTTGAGACGGCGCCGCACCGCCTTCGCACTGCCGATCGGAATCAGCAAGGTGTGCTGTGTCTCCGAAGTGCCCGTGCCGATTGCTGGGGTCGTCCCATCCACCGGTTTCGGCAGCACCACGGGGTCGATCGATCCGCCGGCCGGGCCACCCACCGGTACGCTGCCGCCGGGCGCCGTCGGCCCATGGACAGGACCAACCAAATCACCACCAACGGGAGTGACATCACTCGACCCACCATTGACGGGGGGATCGACCACGCTACCGCCATGTCCAAAATCGATGGTGTCTTTTGGAAGAGGCGCAGTGCTGCTGCCCGCCACCGGCGATTTGACCGGCGGGAGCGTCGGAACCGCGGGCGATACGTACGATTCAACCTCGGTACGATCTACATACATGGGCGGTCCTCCGCGAGCGCGTGCTCTGACCGCCATTCATATCGACCCGGACGGGTTACTCCTTTAGCGCGCTCGTTCGCTCTTTGTTGCCCGGCCCTAAGGGCAGGCCGGGGCGTTGGGTCGTTCGTTGCCAGCCGAGTCGTGACCGACCGTTCCTTCCACGCCGCGCACCGTCGCGCTGATCAGGACATAAACCCGCGTCCCCGCTGCGGCGGTCAGCGGGAGATTGACTGCCAATCGGTTTGACCCTTCCGGTTGAACCGTGACGCCGGCAAGCGTGAGCAGATCGCCGTTTTGCCGGTGGTCATAGATCTGAGCGGTTTGAATCGAGGTGAGGCTGCCCCAGTAAACCGAGTACTTCGACGAACCGGCCACCGAGTCCCAACTCAAATGCATCGACGTTGCACCGAAGCGCACGACGTTCAAGTCGTCAACTTCCGGCACTGGCGGCCGGTCGATAGTGTCACCGCCAATCGCGGCATCGCCCCACAACACACCATCGCCCCACAGCACACCGTCACCCCACAAGACTCCATCGCCAACCAAGAGTCCATCGCCCCACAACACGCCATCACCAATCAGCGTCCCATCGGGGGCCAATACGCCATCGCCCCACAAGACTCCATCGCCCCACAGCACACCGTCACCCACCAGCACGCCGTCTCCCCACAGCACGCCATCACCCCAAAGCACGCCGTTGGACCCAAGACGCGCGGCTTGCTGCGGCAGGTCGATCGGGCCTAGAGAGCTGTCGCCCCACAACACGCCGTTGCCCCACGCAAACGAATGACTCACCGCTCCTGGAGCCTGCGCGCGATCGGCGTAGAACACTCCATCGCCCCACAACACGCCGGCCTCGCCGACGAGGCCAGTGCCCCAACGGATGCCGCGTGCACGTCGCAGGTCGCGGCCAAACAGCCAACCGTTGGAGTAGCTAATGGCGCGGCCCCACGGGATCGACTCACACCCGACCACTGTGCTTCGCGCCTGTGTGAGGTTAATGGCGCGCGTTACGGAATTGCCCAATGCGACAGCGCCTGGGTTGGCCACCAGCGTTCGCGTCAGTTCCAACGCCGCAGCGCCATTGATCGCGCCCGCACCCTGTTCGAGTGCATTCAAACCAGCAACCGGTTGCGCGGTGAACATCAAGATCGACTTGAGCAGGCTAGGGGTTAGGTCGGGTCGCGTTTGGTAAAGCAGGGCTGCCAAACCGGCGACGACCGGGGTCGACATCGAGGTTCCCGACAACTGCAAGTAGTCGCGCCCGACAAGCAACTCCGGGTGATCGATCGCGAGCTTCGAATCGGCGGCACGCACCGATATCAAGCGATTTCCGGGTGCAACCACATCGGGTTTGATCAGATTGTCGTAACGGCGCTCGGAGATTTCGAACGTGCCGTCGCCATCGGAATCGGGCCATTGATAGCTGCGTGTCGGACCGCGCGAAGAGTAGCTCGCCAGTTCATCATCGGCGCGCAAATCGCTGGCGAAGCTGTTCACGGCGCCAACGGTGATGACCTTCGGGTCGATGCCCGGCGAGTGGATTCCACCGTAGACCTTCTTGCCGTCGCGATTCTTGCCGTTGTTGCCAGCGGCCGAAACCACGGTGAGGCCTGCATCGACCAATCGCTCGACGGCGATGCATGCCGGATCGCGCTCGAAGGAATCGGACGGTGCGGTTCCCAGCGAGAGGTTCACGACTCGAATGCCGTATTGGGTGTGATGGTCCAAGACCCACGCGAGTGCGGCGAGCAGTCCGTCCAGTCGGCCAGCACCGTTGCGATCCAGAACACGCAGATCGATCAAGTTCGCTTGCGGCGCTATTCCGGTGAGGGCGCGCGCTGATTGCCCTACGGCGCGCGACCCATTGCCGGCCAAGAGGCCCGCCACGTGAGTGCCGTGACCGTACGGATCGCGTAGTAGAGAGCCATCGCCGACGAAGTCGACGCGCGCTACGATGCGGCTTTGCCCGGTGGCGGCGCTATTGAAGTCGGGATGCAACGCGATGCCCGAATCGACGACGGCGACACCGACACCGAATCCATCGACATTCGCAGTGCGCCAGACCGCCGAGGCGCCGGTCGTCGCAGCGGCGTGACTCGCGTCGGGCAGTGCTGCGAGCATCAGTTCGCGGTTGGGCGAGATGCAGTCGACGCCCTCGTTCGTGACCAGGCTCACGAGTCCCGGAACCAATGTCTCGATCGGGTATTTCATCACGCTAAGGTCGAGCTTTGGATAGTCGGCCACCAACTCGCCGCCACTCTGTGACGCTAGGAGTTGAGGCGAGGTGCCGCGCGCGTACTTCACGATCATGACGGCGCGTTCGCCAGGTTTGAGTCCCTTGACCGCGTCATCCACATCCGGGGACAACTTTCCTGCCAGCGAGCTCGGGACAAAGGAGAGTACTTCGTCGACGAGCCCTGCTGCCGGTGGATCGAACGGCGCAGCCAACGCGCTGCCGATGGCCATCGCCAGTGCGGCGGCAAAGACGCGCGCCACATGGCGCCCCGCGAACTCGACTCGAGTGATTGGTGACACGGTCCTGCTCCTCAGGGTCCGCGAACGACTCGGCACCCTGCCCTAGCCAAAGCAAGGCCGATGCCTGGGTGAATCAGCACGATCTCGTTCGTAGACGTTTGATTGTCGGGTGCGACCCAAAATGGGACAGGCTGATTTGTCCGATTCTCGGCGCAAACGACGACGAAGAGTCGGGTGAAGCTAGGCTTGCACGCGCTGCCGCAGCCGCTCGCGTTGCGGCTTGTCTGTGACGCGCCACATCGAGGGCGTAAGTCCAAACTCCCGGCGAAACGCCGCGGTCATGTGACTGTGGTTGCTGAAGCCACACTCCAACGCCAACGCCGACAGATCTTCCTCGCCGGCGGCGACCGCATCGAGCGCCGCGACCAGCCGCACGCGTGTGAGATAGCGATGCAGCGTCAGGCCGGTTTCGCGGCGGAACACGCGTGTGACGTGCGGTGCTGAACTGTGCAGCGCGTGCGCCAAGTCTTCCAAGTGAACGCGATGACAACAGTGCTCGGTTAAGAATCCGCGCGCTTGCGCCACCAATCGGCGATGGTGACGTCGTGTTTCGGGGCGCGGCATGGTGCGCTGCGGGGCTGTCGCACGTTTTTGACCGACGACAGCGAGCCAATTGAGGATCGACTCTTCAAGCGCGAGTGGGTCGGAAGCGGGTGTTGACGACAACGCGCGCAGCACGCGCCTTGTATAGAGCAGGTCGGCGTTGGTCAATCCGATCGACATGGGTGTGGCTGCCTGTCGCTGCGATATGGCGCGCAGTCGTGGCGCAAATATCTCTTCGGCGATGTCGGGCCGAACCGAGAACGAGCAACCGCGGCAACGACACCCCCACGGGTGCCGCGTTGCGTATGGCACATCGGCCGCATGCGCCACCGCGTGCACGGGATCGATCACGAATCGACGACGGCCGGAGACGACCTCGGAGACACCTCGAAATTCGACCGTCAACACCGGCCACGATTGTTGCCGCAGTGTGCGCAAGCCGACGCCATCGTTGAGACACCGAAACTGGATCACGCGCAGGCAGTCACTGGCGAACAATCCACGCAGCACCGCGTCGCCGCCCAAGCAGAGCGTTTCACGGGTACCAACAGGGAGCGGGACTGTCTGCGACATGACCGACACGTTCTACGGCCGAATGCCGTCTGGAAATGTAAATCGCTCGTTAAATCACCGAGAGTTTCGGGGACGAGTTTCGGGGACGGTATA
>JANNUT010000109.1:0-11895 GCA_031395565.1 Acidobacteriota bacterium
AGATGATCGCTTGATGGAAGCGCTTGTCGATCGGCTCCATTGCTTGGTAGAGCACACCGTCGATGCGGTACTTGATCATGACTTCGCGTTCACGCGACTCGACGTGAATATCGGAAGTGCGCCGCTGTAGTGCGTTGAAGATGGTGGAGTCGACAAGCTTGACGATGGGGCTTTGATCCGCCGTGATGCGTTCGATCGAAAGGACTTCCTCGCCCTCGTCGTCTTCTCGAACCACTTGAATCCGCAGCTCTTCTGTAGCTTCATCCAGCACGCGCTGCGATGACTCGGAGCGTTTGAGTAGTTCTTGAATCGCCGAGCGTGTGCCAACGGCAATGTCGACAGGCTGCCCGAGCAAGAGCTCGAGTTCGTCGATCATCAGCACGTCGGTCGGATCGGCCACGCAAATGGTGATGCCATTCTCGCCGCGGCGATACGGTACGAAGTGGTAGCGGAACATCAGGTCGACCGGAATCGAGCTGAACAACTCGTGATCGATCTCGAAATTCTGCAAGTTGACGAACGGCACGCCCAGCCTGTCGGCACGCATCCGCGCGTCGACTTCCTCGTTGATCAGGTCGGTGACGCCTCCGGCGCCGCCCGGCAGAGGATTGGACAACTCGGTGTCGCTCATCGAGAAGAGGCTCCTATCCTGCGGTCGAAGTCGACGAGTAGACTTGCAGCAGCGGGTAGTAAATGGCGAACAAGATCGTGCCGACCATGACGGCCATCATCACCAACATCACGGGCTCGACGAGCGAGGTCAGCGTTTGCAGTTCGTGTTCGATCTCCTGATCGGTGAAGTCGGCAACGTGCTCGAGCATGTCGGCAACGGTTCCAGAGCTTTCTCCGACCTTGACCATCTCGATCATCATCTCGGGAAATAGATGGGTGTCTTCCAGCGAACTCCACAGTGCCGCGCCTTCACGTACTTTGGCGGTGAGTTCCTTGGTGGCGTCGGCGTACAACGGCGTTCCGATCGCCCGGCCTACCACGTCCAAACAGGTCACTAACGGTATCCCGCCCGAAACAAGCGTAGAGAGCGTCCGGGCATAACGCGTCACCACGAACTTGCGTGCGAGCGAGCCCATCAACGGAATGCGATAGGTGACGTGTTCCCATCCGCGCTGCCCATTGGGTGTGCGCTTCCAAACGACAAAGGCCGCGCCACCGACAATGAGAGCCAAGACCCAGATGTACCACTGATCGCGCAACAGATTGGAGGTGCCGATCAGCGTCTTCGTAATCCATGGCAGTTCTTTGCCGAACCCTTTGAAGAAATCTTCGAACTTGGGCAACACGTAAATGAGCAGGATCGACACCACGCCAGTTGCCACGAATGCCAGGATCAACGGGTACGTGAGCGCTGCGATGACCTTGCGGCGCACCGTCAGCAACGTGCGGGAGTAGTTGACGTAGCGAAGAATCACCGTAGCGATTTCGCCGCTGCGCTCTCCACTGGCGAGTGAACTGGAGTACAGCGGCGGAAACAGCCCCTGCGCCGCGAACGCTTCGGACAACGACTGCCCGGTGCGGATGCGCTCACGCACGTCGACGAGTGCCGCCTTGAATACTGGGTTCTTGCGACGTTCGGTGAGCAGGCCCAAGGCCTCGAGAATGGGCAAACCGGCCTTGATCAGTGCTGCCAATTCCTGATTGAAAAACAGAAACTCTTCCGTCGAAACGCGCTTACGACGGCGCCTCAAGTCGGAAAGCGCGGCACCTACCGAGGAACGTCTCTGGATCGCCAGCACCAGAAGATCTTGCTTCTCGAGGTCCTTACGCAGCGCGTTGGCGTCTTCGGCGCGGTAATCGCGCTCGATGATCTCACCGGTTGGCGTGGCCAGTCGGCAGCGAAAATCCGCCATACTTCAGTTCCTCCCCGGCGGCGGAGTTTTTTCGCCAGGTAGCGGCGCGCCGCCGATGTCGGTCCACGCCTTCAACGCCACGATCAACGCGCGGTCCTTTTCGCGGTTGGGGGCCATGATGATTTCCTGATGGCCTTCTCGCAGATTGGTGCGCAACGAGAGCATTTGTTGTGGCTCGCGCACCGCCGCGCTGGTCTGTTCGCCGCTCTGCGGAATGCGCGACAACACCAGCGGGTCGAGCTTGATGATCCCTGCGTTGACATCGACTGCGGCAACCACCAAGTGCACGCTAAAGCCGTCGCTGAGTTCGAGTTGAGCGCTGCCGCCCTCTACCAGCTTGATGCTGCGACTGGACACCATCTCGTACTTGGTCCACTGCGTCAGTCCTGCCAATGCCTCGCTGACACCACGTAGCTCGTCACCAATCACAGGATTGGCTTGCTTGGGTTCGCGCGAAGCGATGATCAGACTGACGGTCAGTTCGATGGTGGGCGGGGGCACGTCCCAGCCGCTAATCGCTTCAATCACGCGCTGCACGTTCTGTAATTCGTCGATTACCGTAATCGCGCGGACCGACTTGGGCGAACGATATTCACCACACGGCCCTAACAGACTGGCGGCGATTTCGGTCGCGTCGTTGACAGACCGGAAGCGAATCGGGAGGACCCTTGTAACGAGTTTTTTTCCGGCGCACGGATCGACGACTGTAGCGGGGGTCTGCGCCAGCACGGTGGACGCGCAGAACAGCGGCAGCGCCACGAGCATCAATCTGAAGAGCCGACGGATCACAGGTCGATCCCCGCGTCGAGAATGACGGTGAACGATGGACCCTCGTCATCGGGCGGAACCACCGTAATGACACGCGCGCTTTCGGAGTAGACACGTTCCACCACAGCCAGACTGGGGGCCGCGGCGCGGCGAGCGATGAGGTGCGGCGATCCAGTTGTCACCGGCTGTGTTGAGTTGCGCACGGCATAAATGCCTGCAATCCCCAGGATCAGCGCAACTGCAATCGCCCAGGTGGCGCGGCGACGCGCCACGTGACTGTTGGCCTGAGGCACGGAGGCGACTGTGGGAAGCTGCATCGACGCGAACCGTGGCGGCGGCGGTGCTGGCTGTGATGGCGGCAAAACATTCAGAAGAGAAAACAGGGCCGATGGATCGAGCGCGGCTAGTGCGCGGCGACACGCGGCACAGCGAGCGAGATGTGCCGCGTCGGTTTCGCTGGGCGATTTACCGCTAGCGATCCCGGCCAGCGCAGCCGCATCGAGATGCTTTGGAGCAGCTGTCGAACTCACGATTCCTCCTCGCCCGTCTGATCGATGCCCAATTCCCCTAGCAAGTTCGGATGTCTCTCGCGCAAGCGTGCGGCAATCGCGGCCCGCGCTTGGAACAAGTGGTTGCGGACGGTGGAGGGCGCCACACCCAGCACTGCCGCCGCTTCGGTTGGTTCCATGCCTTCGATCCGCACCAACACGAAGGCTGCCTTTTGTCGCGGTGCGAGGTCGATGGTCACGTCCTGCAACGCTTGATCGAGTTCACGCGAGAGCACATGGTCGAGCGGACCGCGACCGAACGGTTCGGGTTCGGGGACGACCGCCATGGGCGTTTCTGGACGGGCACGGCGGCGGCGAATGGCATCGAGCGCGAGGTTGACCGTCATGCGATAGATCCAGCCGTCGAGATCTTCTCCGGTGCGAAAGCGAGAAAGGTTCTCCCACAGGCGAAGGCAAGTGCGTTGTGCGACATCCTGTCCCTCCTCCCGGTCTGAAGTGACACGCCATGCGATGCGGAAGATCCGATCCCAGCGCGGTCCAATCAGTTCGTCGAAAGCGTCCCGATCCCCTTGGATAGCCCGTCCGATGAGTTCGAGGTCTTTTTCGGTCATCGGCGGGTGCGTTCTCTCGGCGCACCTGTCCCTACGCCTCTCCCCAAGGGCGCGTCTAGGCTGATGAACGGGTCCCAGCCTCGTTCCGGCCATGGCCGGGGGGGCTGCTCGGAATCACTAGATAGATAGAGGTCTGGCTGGGAGGTCAGCCGGCCGATCCTTTGCAGGGAGACACCGGCGCGTCGCAAGGCGCTATGAACAGCGGCGAACCGACGAGGAGCGACGGTGGCAAGCAGTTGATAGTCGTCGCCGCCGTGAATCGCGTGCCTAAGTGCCTCGACCCTGTCCGGAACGAGCCGCGCTAGTGCTGGTTCGAGCGGGATCGAGCCGGTCTCAATCATGAAGCCGCATCCGCAAGCGCGCGCCAGACGCGGCGCATCCAGGCCCAGCCCATCGGAAAGGTCGATCAGCGCTGAGGCACCGCGGGCCAGAGCTCTGGCGGCGGCGAGTTGAGCCCGTGGACGCCGATATCGACGAATCGCCGTAGCCGCGTCACGGCGAGCAGCTGCCGTTCTCGGGACTCGAACTCGCGATTCGAGCAAGGCTAGGCCGAGCGAAGCACCGCCGAGTGAGCCGGTGACGCAGAGCCAATCACCAGGGGCTGCGGTGCTCCGAAGGACTGGCCCCCCCGGCCAGGGAGTCCCGACGACAGTAATCGCCAACGTCGTTGCGCCCTCGTCGGCGTGAACCGTATCGCCCCCCAGGAGCGGAACGCGGCGGCGTTTGCATGCGGTACGAAAGGCGCGCAGGAAGGCCGCGAGCCGCGCGCGTGCGACACGTGAACCGGGCCAGGCGAGCCCGAGAAACACGGCCTCGGGGCGGGCGCCCATCGCGGCAATGTCGCTGAGATTGACCTCGAGAGCGCGGTCGGCGAGGTCGGCTGGCTCCATCAGGTCCCATCGAAAGTGCTGTTTCTCGACCAGCAGATCGACCGAGATCACCCGCACTGGGTCACCCGGCAAGACCGCCGCGTCATCGCCAATCCCCACCACGGCCCGTGACGCGCCGGCGTCGAAGAGTCTACTCAACTCCGCCACGAATTGATTCTCTCCAGCTGCCAACGGGTCGCCTCGCACCGAGTGATTCTCCACAGACCTCGCCCGAATGCGAACCCGCGCCCGCAATTCGGGGACGGTTTACGGAACTCTTCTTTTCCACGAACGCTCGTTGAAGAGCTGCGTCCTAGGGAATTCCGTAAACCGTCCCCGAATTGTTCGAGTCTGAGGCGGGCGGCCCGTGAGCCGCCCCTGTATCGATCACTCGCGGCCGTCGAGGATGTTGCCGAGACCGGTGCCGAAGAGTGAACCCTCTTCTTTACGACCGCCGGTTTGCGGTGCGGCACGATAGATTCGGTCGGCCAAACGCGAGAGCGGCAACGACTGCAGCCAGACCTTGCCCGGTCCGGTCAGCACAGCATTGAAAATCCCTTCGCCACCGAACAACGCTGTCTTGACCTTGCCGACGAACTGAATGTCGTACGTGACCGAGGGCTGAAGCGCCACCAAGCAGCCTGTGTCAACCCGCAGTTGCTGTCCTGGGCCTAGCTCCAGCGGATGGATCGACCCTCCGGCGTGAACGAACACCAGGCCGTCGCCATCGAGCTTTTGCATGATGAATCCTTCGCCACCAAACAGCCCAACCCCGATCTTCTTTTGAAACGCGATGCCGATCGACACGCCACGCGCCGCACACAAGAATGAGTCCTTCTGGCAGATGAGCGTGCCGCCCATCGCCTTCAAGTCCATCGGGATGATCTTGCCGGGATAGGGCGCCGCAAACGCGACTCTGTGTTTGCCAGCGCCTTTGTTGGTGAACACGGTCGTAAACAACGATTCGCCGGTGAGCAATCGTTTGCCGGCACCGAGCAACGATCCCATCAGTCCAGGCTTTTGTGCTTGGCTGCCGTCCCCGAAGACCGTGTCCATATCGATACCGTCGGTCATGTACATCAACGCCCCAGCTTCAGCCACGGCGCTCTCTCCGGGATCCAACTCGACCTCGACGAACTGCATGTCGTTGCCGTGCAGCGTGAAGTCAATGTCGTGGGCCGTTCTTCCGCCGGGCATCGCGGGAGGTGGCGTGCTGGCCGACGGAGCGCCACCGGCAAACTGTGGGACCTGGCCGAGTGCGGTCCACTGCGACATGCCTGGACCGAAGACCAGAGTCTCGCGACTGATCGTACCGTTGCGCAGATTGTTGAAGACGTCGTCGGCACTCACTGGTCCAACCGAGGATCCACCGATTGCCATGTACCAGACTTGCTCGCTCGCCATGAGTTTTCCTTTCGTCAACGATGCATTACGACGCAGACACCGACTTCAATTGCGCAGCGGTTTCGGTTTCGATCAGCCCAACATTGCTGGCGTCCAACGCCAGCAGGCTCGCCAGCTGCGAAAGATAAAGTCGCTCCGTGCCGCTGACGCCTTCATCGGCATGCACCACAGTGAAGGCCAACCGGTACAGTTGACGCTTGTGTTCGGGGTCGGTGACGCCGGCCAGAATCTCCGGCAGCGGAACGTTGCGTTGCATCTCGTCGTGCACAATCGCTTCGGCGCCGGCACTGCGCGCTTCGGACAAGATTTGTTCGGCCTCTGCCGCACTGAGATTGCCGTCAGCGCGTGCCGCAGAAAGCGTCAGCCGCAAGACACGAAGCGCTTCGACCGGAAGGGCCGGCTCTTGTTGCCGTCCGGTTCCAGGGATCGGCGGCGGAACCACCGGTGGAACGGACGGCCCGCCCGACGTGGCGGGCGTCGGACTCGCAGCCTGCTGCCCGCTCTTCCATGTCTCGAAAAGACCCCACGCCACCCCGGCAATGCCCAGGACGGCGGCCGGGTTGCGCAAACCAGCAGAAACGATGCTGCCAGTAATGCCACTCTTTCTTCTCTTGCTCGAGCCCACGGCCCCGCCGAGCACAGAACCGAGCATTCGTTCGATATCCATCGGCGTCTCTCCCGCCGCGCAGCCTTGCGCGGGTCGGCCGAGATGAAACACCGAAATTGCATGATCTCGCCAGTCACAGCGATCGGCGGTTGCCGCGAGCGCGCGACTGGAATCGCCCCGCCTCGTCGATTACGAGCGCGGTGACCGCACCAAGGCGGGCTCCTCCTGTGGGGCCTTTCGAACCGTCTTAGCCGCTTTCTTCTCACGCTCCGGGGGCGCGCCGGCCGGCAACAACGCCACTTCTAAAACCTCGCTCATTTCTGCGACAAGAAAGAACCGTAGATCACGCGTCGCGGTCTTGGGCAATTCCCCCAGGTCCTTCTCGTTGCTCTTGGGAAGGATCACGAGTTTTGCGCCAGCGCGGCGCGCGGCCAACACCTTCTCCTTCACCCCACCGATCGGTAACACCCGGCCACGCAGTGTGATCTCTCCGGTCATCGCCACATCGCGACGCACCGGCCGATTGGTCAGGACCGAGACCATCGCTGTCGCGATCGTGATGCCGGCGGACGGGCCGTCTTTGGGGATGGCACCTTCAGGAACGTGGATATGCAGATCGGTTTCGGTGAAGTTCTCATCGCTCAACTCGAGCTTGTCGGCTTGGCTGCGAGCCCAACTCAGTGCCGCCTGGGCCGATTCCTTCATGACGTTGCCAAGGTGACCGGTCAGCGTGAGTCGCCCCTTGCCCTTCATGCCGATCGCTTCGATCGAGAGCACGTCACCACCGGCGGCTGTCCATGCCAGTCCTGTGACCACACCGACACAAGCGCCCTGCAGCGTCTCCTCTGCCGAAGGGGGCGGAGGGCCCAAATACGACTCCAAGGCCGAGGCAGCAATGCGAGTGGGAGCACTGCGTCCTTCGGCTACCCGTCGTGCCACCTTGCGGCAGATCGCTGCAAAGCGACGTTCGAGGTTTCGCAAACCGGCTTCGCGCGTGTAGTGCTGAATCAGTTCTCTTACCGCCCCTTCGCTGAAACGAACTTTCTCGGCCGCCAATCCGTTCTCGGAGATTTGTCGCGGTAACAAATGGCGCGTGGCGATGACGACTTTTTCTTCCTCGGTGTAGCCGGGGATACGAATCACTTCCATCCGGTCGCGGAATGCGGGATGGATCGTATCCATGAGATTAGCGGTGGCGATGAACATCGTCTGCGACAAGTCGAAGGGGACACCCAAGTAGTGATCGCGGAAGTTGTGGTTTTGCTCCGGATCCAACACCTCGAGCAACGCCGCTTGAGGATCGCCTCGGAAGTCGTTGGCAAGTTTGTCGACCTCATCGAGCATCATCACCGGGTTGCGCGTGCCAGCCTGACGGATCGATTGGATGATGCGGCCCGGCATCGAGCCGATATACGTGCGCCTATGACCCCGAATCTCCGCCTCGTCACGCACACCACCCAAACTCACGCGTACGAACTTGCGCCCCATCGCTCGCGCGATGGAGCGGCCCAAGGAGGTCTTTCCGACACCGGGGGGGCCGACGAAACACAGGATCGCGCCCTTGTGCTCGGGGCGCAGTTTGCGCACCGCGAGGTACTCGATGATTCGTTCCTTGACCTTGTCCAGGCCGTAGTGATCGTCGTCGAGAATCCCCTGCGCCTGGCGTAAATCCAGATTGTCTTCGGTGCCGACATCCCACGGCAGTTCCAGCAGCCACTCGAGGTGGTGCCGAATCGTGGCACTCTCGGCTGCATCCGGGTGCATCCGCTCCAAACGCCTCAGCTCGCGATCGACTTCTTCGCGCGCCTGTTCGGGCAACTTGCGGCCCTGAAGTTTCTCGCGAATCTCTTCGATCTCTTCTTCGAGCTCGGTTCCCTCCCCCAACTCGTGACGAATCGCTTTGAGTTGTTGCCGAAGGTAGTACTCGCGCTGCGACCGATCGATTTCATCGCGCGCCAGCGAGTCGATCTCGTGCTGCATCGAGAGCAGATCGAGCTCGCGTTTGAGTTGCTGCGCTACGAGTCTGAGACGCTCGACAGGGTCGACGGTCTCGAGAGTCTCCTGAGCCTGCGCTGCAGATAGGTCAAGATTGCTCGCCACCAAATCCGCGAGCCGGCCGGGTTCTTCGAGGTTGTTGGCAATGACCTGAACCTCGGATGGCAGGTTCTTGCCGAGATTGACCCCTTTCTCGAGCGCCTTCTTGACCGTGCGCATCAAGGCTTCGCATTCCGGCTGCGTCGATTTCTCGGGCACCGGTTCGGTCAGTGGCTCGAGCGTCGCCAGCATGTAGTTGCCCGCACTGTCGACTTCCTTCAACCGTGCGCGACAGACGCCCTGCACCAAAACTCTAATGCGCTCATCGGGGAGCTTGAGCATGCGCATGATCACCGCGACGGTGCCGACGGCATAAAGCCCGTCTTTGCCCGGATTGTCTTCATCACGCTCTCTTTGCGTGACCAACAACACCATGCGGTTATCCGCCAACGCGCGATCGACAGCTCGGATGCTGCTCTTTCTCGCGATCGAGAGCGGCGCAATGATGAATGGATAAACGACCATGTCGCGCAGCGGCAGGATCGGCAACTGCGAAGGTATCTTGACGGGTTCGCGAGAGCGCTCGGTATTCATCGATGCCTCATTCCGTGGTAATCACGGGGATGGCAACCGGCGTTCCTCGCCGGTTCGGTACTTTGGGAAGCACAGCACGAAAGACTCCCTGATTCAGGGTGGCCTGCGCCTTGTGCGTGTTGACGGCGGCGTACAGCGGCACGATCAGTTGAAACGGCCCGTACTCGCGTTCATCGTGCAGGACTTCTGAATCGTCGATCGCGGTCGACTCGTGGGCATCTCGCCTTCCTTTCAATACCAAACTGCCGCTTTCCGCCTGCACCTGCAGTGAATCCGCTGGAACACCGGGGAGATCGATCTCGACGATCAAGTCGAGTTCGGTTTCGGCGACATCCGCGCCTGGTGACCAGGTTGAATCCGGCGTTGCCTCACCACCGCGCAAGCGCAGCAGCGTTTCAAACAGCCGGTTGATCTCGCTCTGAATACGGGCCACCTCCAGATGGGTCCCGCGGCCTTTGACACTCATCGTTCCTCCCCTCGGATACGCGCCACCGGTCCAGGACCAAGCAAGTTTCTGAGTTCGTCCAAAAACGCCTCGACATCCTCGAACTTGCGGTACACCGACGCGAAGCGCACGTATGCCACCTTGTCCAAGTCTTTGAGCCGTTCCATCACGCGTTGCCCAATCGCCTCGACCGGGCCTTCGCGATCGGGCCACTCACCGACCATCGCCGAAACGCTCTCGACGATCTCCTCCAATGCACGACGCGAGACGGGACGCTTTTCACACGCACGGAATAGCCCCGCGAGTACCTTCTGCGGATCGAAGATCTCCCGCCGGCCATCCTTCTTGATCACCATTGCAGGCAGCTCTTCTACGCGTTCGTACGATGTGAATCGACGCTTGCAAGCCAGGCACTCGCGACGCCTGCGGATGTTTTCACCATTGCGCGACTCGCGAGAGTCGACAACACGATCTCGTTCCTTCCCGCAGTAGGGGCATTTCACGACGGCGCCCCTGCAGCAACGGATGCGACAGGAGCACTCAAACCACCTCGGGCCGCGAAGTACCCGCCCATCGCCAGCACCGGCAGCCAGGACGCTGCGTGAACCACCAGGGCGGCACTCGCGGCCGCGTCGGCAGGAGCTCCGAACAACTTGGTGAGGCCTGCGATCATGACGGCGTGATAGGGCCCAGCCCCGCCTGGCGTTGGAACCGCAATACCGAGTGCCAGCATCGGCATCAAGATCAACGCGGCGCCAGGCGCCAACGCGACACCACAGGCCACAACACCAAGGTGGATGCCGGCGGCAATCACGCCCCAAATCACGATCGTCTCGAACAGCAATCGCAACACGCCACGTGTGGTTGCGAGCGCGCCGAGTCCAGGAATCAATGAGCCGAGCCATGTCACCAGACCGCGGCCGACTTTGGTACGGCAGCGCGAAGCCCAACCAGACATCCACGCTGTGGCGCGCGTTTCGTGTCGCGCCGCCCACACGAACCCAGCCAACAAGGCGAGTGCCAATCCACTGGCGATCACGCCGAGCGCGTGCAGCGTTGCAAGCAGTCCGGAGTCTTGGATTCGATCGAGTCCTGAAAGTCTGGCTGGCATCAGCAACCCGAGGCTCATAAAGAACAACAAGCCGAGCAGGTCGAACACAACTCGCTCGACACCAACGGTCGCGAGGGCTGGCCCGAAAGGAGTTCCTGTACGCCGGGACAACAGCGCGGGTCGAAGCACCTCGCCGACTCGCCCGGGGAGCAAGGACGCCATGTATCCAATGCTCACCGCCGAGAGCAACTCGCTGAATGGCAGGTCCCGGCGCACGGGCGCTAAGAAGGTCCTCCAACGTTGTGCGCGCAGAACGAGGTGCAAAACGACCGTCACGAGTGAGGCCAGCAGCAACGGCACATTGGCCGCGCGGATTCGAGCAAGAAGAGCGTCCGGTTCGACGTTCTTGAAGGCGAGCCAGAGGAAAAAGATGGCCAGCACCGGTCCTGAAATCAGGGTGATGGCACGTCGCACGCCGCCTCCAAGCCTCCCGATGGAGGTGCGGGGACGATAAGTTGCGGACACAGAAAGGTCAATCCGAAAGGCCCGGAAAGCGATTCGGCCCTCGATCGGACCGATTCACCGCGACTATCGTGCGATCAATTTGGGAAACGGCCGGTCGTCGCACGGCCAAGCACAATCCAGCCTCAGCCCAGATCTTGAGGTCCCGTCGAGGCGATCACGCGCAGTACCGCGCCGCTCTTCTTGACCAAGACCTGACCCGCCTTGCCTCCCTTTGGACGTCCGAGGTGCTTGCGCCGGACGATATGCACATCGACCGCCTCGCCTTTGGGGGCCTGGCTGTGCGCGGCAGCGAGTTGAGCCGCAAATCGCAAATCTGCCGATTCGGCCTCGCGACGCCCTGCCAACCGAAGCACCACGTGCGCACCTGGATACGCTTTGACGTGAAACCAATAGTCGTCGGGCGCCGCCAGCTTGAAGGTGAGTTGATCGTTTTGACGGGCCGATCGTCCGACGAGCACATCAAACCCTCCCGGCGAGCGATAAACACGTGCCGGACCTTGTTCTTCTCCGGCGCGTCGCGTTTTCGTCGACGCGCGCGACGCCGCACCAACGTCGCCTGCTGCGACCCCAAGGCGCATGAGCTCCGCTTCGAGCGCCGCGACCGAGTCGAGAT
>JANNUT010000110.1:0-21679 GCA_031395565.1 Acidobacteriota bacterium
GTGCCTCCCGTATCTCGTGTGAATCAAAACGACATCAGAACGGCCGGCTCAGACTCATCGTGAGCCGTAGTCCTGTTGATCGACGTCCATCGCGAACCCCCCAGTCACGAGTGATACCGGTGGACAAACCGAAAGTACTCCTCGTCCACCGCGCGTCGAAACCCAGTTGGTTGATTCGTTCATCGAATCCCAGCTCGTCGTGCCGCCAGCGCGAGGCGCCCATCGCGCGTAGAGACAGCAGGGGCGTGACCCTCCACCACAGGTCGGCGTTGATCGATCCGCGCGACTCGCGGCGCTCGGGAACCCGGAAGTGTGTGACGATCTCGTTGGCATTCGTCGTCAGCACGAAGCCCGGCCGGAACGAATAGGAAACCGTTTGGTCGAACACCAGCGACTCGAAGTCGAGGTTCCGCGACTTCTCGGTGAGACGCTCGTTTCGCAGATAAACGCGGAGATCGTTCTTGCCGAAACGGAACGCCACGCCTTCGGCGCGGCTCGTTCGATGGAACAACGAGCCGTCGTCGAACCCCTCGAGGTGTCCGCGCCCCGCGTCGCTCGAACGGTAGTAAGGGTTGATCCAGCCGTAGTCGATCGAGACGTCGAACCGAGTTTGGGTCACTCTGGTTTTCGTGAACGGCAAGACCGCGAAGCGATAGTCGACCAATAGAGTCTGACCGTCGACGATCTGCCCCGCGGGGAGAATGCTGATCTCGACGATCTCGCCGATGGCGTTGACGTCATAGTCGAACCCAACTCGAAATGGAATCGTCCCGGACGCATCTGTGATCACGATGCTGTCGAGCACCACCTGGGGCCGCTCGAGCCGGAACGGCGCCGCTAGCCGTGCCTCGTGAATCTCACCCAGCACGATGTCTTCTCGGTCGCCGAAGCGATTGTCCTCTCGATCCCACTGACGGCCGATCGTCGTCGACAAACGGCCGCCCGCCGGCAGCCTCTTTCGATACTCGAGAAGCAGGTTGGCACCGAGGAGACGACGATCACCGGCATCGAGTGTCTCGCGCGAGTTCTTGACGCCGATGGTTGAGACGAGGCTTTCGTAGAGACGATGCTGCGCCCGGAGGTCGACGGTCTGTCGATCGCGGTTCAAGGAGACGGCTTCCACCTTCTCGAGTCGATAAGCAATTCGCGTGTCGAGCGTGGGTCGGATTCGGAAGTCCAGGCGGGTCTCGGCACGAAGTTGATCTCGCTGCAGGCTCCCGCCGCGATGGTTGAGGGAGAAACTGGTCAACAGCGTCCGCTGGTCGACGTCCGTGTCGAGCACGATCGAATGACGAAGCCTTGTGAGATGAAACGGAAAGCTGAGGTCGGGGAACACGAGGTCTTCACGATCTTCTCTGCGGTGTTCTACGGTCAGACTCTGACGATCGGTCCGGCGTGTGCCTGTGTACTCCAGCGTCGTCCGCTCCTCTCCGTCCCGCTGTCGATCGCGGTCGGTGCTCGCGTCGGACTCGAGTCGCACCGAAGTCCATCGGAGCGTCGAGTCGAGAACGGGTGCCGCCAACCGAATCTGGCCACCTCGACTGACAACGAGTTGCTCGCGCGCGCTGCCGAACAGTCTGGGGAGCACGGTGCGGCTACGCGCTGCGGAGAGCCCGAACGAGAGCCGGCGATCCGGCCACGCTGTCAGGCCGAAGTCGTATCCCACGACCTTCCCTGTTCCCGAGCTCGATCGACTGCCGTCTGCGAACGCTTCATGCCGGAGTGAGAGATCGACGCCGACGTTTGCAATCAGTAGTCGTGGCCCGAAGACCAGTCCTGAGTTGCGGAAGGAGACTCCCCCTTGCGATGTGCTCCGGCGGAGCTCGATCGCTCCCTCATTCATGTCGGTGTAACGCGCATCGTGGTCGAACAGCGCGACGCTCTGACCCACCCATCGGCCCGTTCGAAGAAACGTGCCGAGTCCCCATCCGAGTGCAGCAATCGCCTCACGCGCTGAGCGGGTCGATCGGACGGGCGCGGCCGCGGCAGTTGTGACCTTAGGCGGCACATCACCCTCGGATGCCGATGCGAAGAACATGACGAGCCCAGCGCCAATACAGCTCAGGGCTCTGCACGAGCGTCGCCAAAGTGGCGACAACGGCGCGATTCGCGCGCATCGGCGTTCAGGTTCCTGGCGCGACATGGCACTTGACACAAGTCTTGAAACCGATTTCCCACGCGGTCTTCCCGTTGTGACACGTTCCGCAGTACTGGCCTGACCGCAACTTGTCCATCGAGACTGCGTTCGCGCCTGCCCGCATCTCGAAGAGGGATGGATGACAACTCACGCACTTGGCGCGAATCCGATGGAACCAGTGTGGGAATACGACAGGCGGGTAATTCTTCGCATCTGGGGAGGCGTTGGCAGCCTCGGATCGCGCGAACGTGATGTCTCCTTTTACGGCGAACGGTTGCGGCGCCTGGCCGAAGAACGTCTGGACGTACGAGGCCAAAGCCCATCCCTGTTGCGGTTCGAGCGAATCGCCGAACCCTGGCATCGGTGTACCTTGCAAACCGGTCATCACAGCGCGATAGACCGCCTCGCGCCCCGTACCTCCCTTCAGTGGACGACCGCTTGCGAAGTTGAACGGCCGCAGAGGATTTCCCCAATCGTCTTTTAGTGTGGCCGCCGACGGACCGTTGCCGCGCCCCGTGTCTCCGTGACACAGATTACAACCGGCCTCGACATAGAGCGTTCGGCCCATCTCGATCAATTCCGGTGTGATCTCTGGCGGGGGGGCAATCGGAATCGGCTGTGGTTTGGACTCCGCGAACTTCTTCGACAAGGTCTTCACGAAGTGCGTAAGCGCCCAACGGTCGTCGCGGGGCAGCGCTGAGAACGCCGGCATCGATGTGCCGGGCACGCCGCGCGTAATCGTCGTGAAGATATCCAGATCGGTTGGAATCGAGGTGGGCAGCGTCGTGCGGAACTTGTACTTGCCGGCGGTGAAATCACGCGGTTTGGGTTGCAGCGACGGACTGAGCGGCCCTGCACCGTCGCCCGATTCGCCATGGCAGACGGCACACATCTGCCGGAAGACCAGCGCGCCGCGAACCACTACTTCGGGACTCGTATCGGCCGGTTGCTTCGCTCCAGCTGAGACCTCTTCGATGAGGTGATCGGGTGAGGGCGGGTTCAAGTTGACGTGACAGCGGCTGCAACTGACTTCTGGAGCAAACGACACGCGGCCGTGGCATCGGCCGCAGTATTGACCCTCGAGAATGCCGCGCATGCCGGTTCGGCTGGAGGTCACGCCCGGATGACAACTCGAGCAGCCCAGCCATGCCGTGTGACTCGAATGTGGGAAGCGTACCTCGTAGAACTTGGCGGCTTCGATCTCCGCGATCGCCGTTGGCGTGATCCGGACATCCAAGTCGAAGGCCGGCCGCCGCGGATCGTCAGTTGCCAGGTTCATCAACGTGTCCAGGGTCTGCGGGGCTTCTTTGCGCGCCACCGGTCGGCCGAGGAACTTCGGCGTCACGAGACCGCGCTCGAAGGCTCGCGCCCAATCGACGCCTCCATCCTGAACGACCGGCAGCGCCGTCAGCACCTGGTCCCATGTCGTCATTGCTTCCAGTGGGGCCGGCGGGATGACGGGCGCAGAGGGTGGGGCTGGTTCGGCCGCTGCAGCGGGCGCGGTGGCGACCAGCGGCGACTGCTTCGGCTTCGCTTCGCGCTTCGGTGGATCGGGTGTGCGCTCAGTGGCCGGAGGTACTCCATCGAAGAGAGTGGAGAGCACGCGGGTACGCGTTGTGCCGGAGCACGACGCTACCGTGAGCGCCATCATCAAGGCGATCACGACAGCCGTGCCCTCCGTGGGACCCCAAGAGCGGGCCATCTCGATTACTGCGGATGATGGGGATGCAGGGAGCGATCCCGCTTGTAGTCCCCCATCGCCAAGTGGCACTTCGTGCAGATGTAGTTCTGATCGCGCGCGTCGGTGGAGCCGCGGAGAAAGTAGTCGTCTTCCACGTTGGCAGGGTTGTCGTGTTGATCGTGGCACGACGCACACTCGATCCCTGTCGCGCCGACCGCCGTTCCGGCAATGACCAGACCTCCGACTTGCCTGAACAACCTGATCCCGCTCGCAGTCGGATCGGCCCGCCAGCCTTGACTGAGGGCAGCACTTGCGGTCGTCACGCCGTTGTAGGTACTCGCCGCTCCCGCGAACGGATACGGAAACGAGATCGGGTGATTGTTCGTCAGATCTCCCGTTGCCGTCCCGATCTGCACGTTGTCGCCGTTGTGATTGTCATCGTCGATCGGTCGACCTACCCATGACTCACCGTTGAACCAGGCAAGATCACCGATCGCTTTGCTACCGTCGTGACAGCTCAGGCAGAGGGGTGCGGCGCCGGGCCATGACGTCGTGATCGTTGGGTACGGAGTCCCGCCGTTGGTGGTGAGTTTGCTCCATCGATACACGTTGCTCGCCAGAGTGTGATTCCAGACAGGGTTCGTCCGAATCGCTCGATGCGGGGTGTGACAGAAGGTGCACACTCCTGATCGCTTATCGCCCGCGTCCCTCCCAGAGAAGTCGTGCTTCGAGCCGTCGACCTGGCTGGCACCGAGCGGAGCACAAAGCACGAATCCGGCGATCACGGGAAGGGCGAGAAAAAGAAGCCGCGGGAACGTCATCGCGAACGCTCCGCGGTACTGTTGACGTCGTCCTTCGCTTCCACGGTTTCCGCCGCCGCGTTGACCAGATCGTAGACAACCACGCGACTGTTGAGGAAATCGGAGACGTAGATCCGGTTCTTCTTGTCGATCGCGATGCCGGTAGGATTCGCGAGCAGGCCGGGATAGGATCCGCGCCCACCGAAGAACAGCAGTACTTCCCCCTTGTCGTTGAAGATCTGGACGTTCGACCAACCGGAGTCCACGACGAAGAGATTGCCGAGCGTATCGAGCGCGACACCTTTGGGCTTGTCGAACATCCCGAAAGCGTTCCCGCGCTCGCCGATTCGTTTGAGGTACTTTCCGTCGGCGTCGAAGACGTCGACTCGGCCGTTGAGGGTGTTTGAGACATAAACGCGACCCTCAGCGTCGACGGTCGCGAAGGTCGGAAACATCAAACAGCCTTCACAGTCGCCGCGCCCTGCACCTACCGTACGCAGCAACGTACCGGCCAGATCGAAGACCTTTACCGAATGGTCGCTTGAGTTCTGCCGCGAGGCATCCGCGACGTAGAGCAAGCGTCGAGCGCGGTCGATCGCGATCCCAGCGGGACGTACAAGGCTGGGGTCGGTGATCATCCGCAGGCTCTTATAGGAGGGATCCACCACCGTAATGCGTTTCGCGTCCTGCTCCGAGATGTAGAGATTGCCGTCGTTGTCGAGAGCGAGACCGAATGGTCGTTCGAAAGCCTGCGGCAACGGCGTCAGGGTCTTGGCCTGAAGATCCGCCAGGAAGACGACCATCTGCCCGAAGTCCGCGATGTAGACTCGCTGGCCGTCATCGGACACTTCGATTTCCATCGGTTGATAAAGGCGATCGCGGGGCGGTTGCTTCCCTGAGAAGAAGTCGACGACTGTTTCTGCGAAGTCCCGCTTCACCACACCCATCGACGGTGGATCAGTCACCAACCTTACGAATTTCACTCGTGGCGGTAGCGGCGGTGCGGGCCAAGCAAGCACCTCCGGTTCCGCCCGGACTACGGCGCTGCGAGTCGCGCATCCCCCCATCACGATCACGGTCACCGCGAACAGTAGCGCTGTGAGCGGTCGAGAGAGGCAGGTGCTTCGCCACCACGTCAGTGCGTCGAAAGACCAACCTCTCTCTGATGCCGCGATCGACGCGGTGCGCCTCCTGACTCTGTCAGCGCTCCCACGTCGCCATTTGACGACGAACCTCATTTTGCAGTCATCGTCACCGAGAGCTTGGCGGTCTGCCCGTCAGCGACCTTCACCTGCTGGGTCTGTTCGCCGAACGTCTCGTGCCACACGGACACCGTGTAGTTTCCCGCCGGAACACCAGCGATCGAGAACGCGCCGCTCGCGTCCGTGACCGCGACGAACGGCGTGTCCGTCACCACGATCCGAGCGCTCATCCACGGGTGCACGTCACACCCCACGCGAACGATTTCTGGTGTCGTGAATGTCGTGTCCATGGTTTTTCTGAACCCTGGTTGCGCCGAGTTGAGCGGGGTGTTCTTTTCCGGGAACGTGTGGACGTTGTGCAAGATCCCATCGTTGTTCAGCACGCGGAGCGGCTTGCCGACGGGCACGAACACCACGTGCGGCGAAAATCTGCAACCGCGCTGATCGAGGGTAGGGGGCTCTGCATCGGCCGGGAATTCGCCCTTTGCGCCGACGATACGGATGACGGCCCAGCGGACCGAACCATCCGGTCCCGCCAGCAGGTCGGCCGTATGCTCGGTTCCGCACTTCTCGGGATTCGCCGTGACTGGAACGGGAGCGGGTGCGGGTGGCGGCGCGCCCGCGAGCTTCACCACTCCGGAAACTGTACCGCCGGATGCAGCTTCGGCGACGCTGACAGAGGTTACCTGTAGCAATGTCGCCGTCAGCACAGCGAAGACGCCACCCGCGATCGCTGCAGCTCTTCTGGTCTTGATCTCAAACATGTTTCTCGTCTCCTGAGCAGCTCGGCGGCTGCTGTTCACTTCGGGCTCTAATTGCGAGATCTCGACGCAACTGCATCGAGATCTCGTCACACGCGTTACTGCTGGAGTCAGACGGGCAGCCGGCCTCCCTACTTGGCGTGGCACTTCAAGCAGATGTAGTTGCTCCCTGAATCACCATCGATCGACCCGCGCAGGAAATACACATCCTCGACCGCCGATCCGTTGTGAGGGTCGTGGCAGGATGAGCACTCGATGCCGGTCGAACCGACGGCAGTACCTGCCGAGACGTTCCCGGAGTTTTCGACGAACAGGCGGATGCCAGAAACCGTCGGATCTGCTCGCCATCCGCTCTGGATCGCGGCCGATCCGGTGGAAACGCTGTTGTACGTGCTGCCGCTCCCGTTGAATGGGAATGGATGTGCCACGGGGTGATTGCCAGCCATGCTGCCGCCGGTGGTCGCGATCTGGTAGATGTCTCCGTTGTGGGTCGTGCTGTTGATGGCACTCCCGCCGGTCCGTGGTGCTGCTCTGAACCAGGCGACGTCGCCAATCGCCACGCTCCCGTCATGACAGCTCAAGCAGAACTTCGACGGCCCCTGCCACCCAGGACTGATCGTCGGGAACGTCGTACCGCCCGTGGTCGTCGCAACGTCCCATGTGAACGTGTTCGCCGAGAGCGTGTGGTTCCAGAGCAATCGAGTTTGGACGGCACGATGCGGCGTATGACAGAAGGTGCAGACCCCCACCGTCGTGGTGTTCGACGAGTTCGCCGAGAAGTCGTGGGCGGTGCCTTCGATGCCTGTCCCGGGAGCCTGGGCAATGGCAGCCGTGGGCATCAGCCACCACGCGGCGGCTAGCACGAGAGCGCTGCTAAATACACTGGTTCTGTTTTTCATTCCGCTTCCCTCCGAGGTAACGGAGCCCGTCTGCCGACGGGCTCTCCGACGGTTCAGCCGATTGCAATTCCGCTGCCGGATCACCTGTTGGGATCAAAATTTCGAAGTGACTGGAAACAAGACACTTGGAATTGCGGCGGCAGCGGCGTCGCCGTCGCACGCAGGCCACACGTCACACCGGCGTGACAGGTCACCGCCTTTAGGGAGGCGGCTGGCGGTAGTCCTCGGCCTTCAGGCTGTGACGCTGCAACAGGCGATGGAGGGCGGTACGTTGAAGGCCAGCCAGGACAGCGGCCCGAGAGATGTTGCCGTCGGTCCGCTGGAGCAAGGTGGTGAGGTAGTCGATCTCGAACTCGACGATCGCCCGGCGCTTCGCAACGTTGAATTCCCCGGTCAACGGTCGGGCTGCGGTCGCCTCGAGGATCTCGACCGGCAGGTCGGCGGGCATCACCTGATTCGACTCCGACAGCAGCACCGCACGTTCCAGCACGTTGCGCAGCTCGCGCACGTTCCCCGGCCAGTCATGACGCTCCAGGAACATCAGAGCAGCGTTTGATAAACCGCGCACCGGTCGTTTGTGGCGCAGAGACAATTCACTCACGATGTGGTGGGCGAGTAGTTCGATGTCACCGACCCGTTCGCGAAGTGGTGGGACGTCGATCTGAACAACGTTCAGGCGATAAAAAAGATCCTCGCGGAATTGCCCGTCACGAACCAGTGCGGCCAGATCCTGGTTGCTCGCAGCCACGATCCGGACATCGATGCTGATCTGCGCGACACCGCCCAGCCGCCGGATGGATCGCTCCTGCAGAACGCGCAACAGCTTCACTTGCATCGGAAGTGGCAGGTTGGAAATCTCGTCCAAGAGGAGTGTTCCGCGATCGGCTGCTTCGAACACACCGATCCGCGTTTCTACCGCGCCCGTGTATGAACCGCGTTCGGCGCCGAAGAGCTCGGACTCTAGCAGCGCTTCAGGCAGTGCGGCGCAGTCGACGGGTATGAAGGCCCGGCCACTGCGCGCGCTGTTGACGTGAATCGAGCGGGCGATCAGTTCCTTGCCCGTCCCGCTCTCGCCGGTCAACAACACACTGGCATCGGTGCCAGCCACCCGCCGGATGACCTCGAGCACGCCTCTCATGGCGGGGCTGTCACCAACGATCTCCTCGAGTGACATCGCGGCGTCGACCTGGCGTTTCAGTCGTTCGTTCTCTTCTCGCAGGCGGCTGAGCTCGAGGCCTCGTTGGACCGCGACCTCGAATTCCTCGACCGTAAAAGGCTTCGCGATGAAGTCACACGCACCCTCCCGTGTCGCACGCAGGGCGGTCTCCACCGTTGCATGCGCCGTGATGACCAGCACGGCGAGCCCGGGCACATGTTGGCGAGCCCGTCGCGCGAGAGCGATCCCATCCATTCCCGGCATAACCAGGTCGGTGATCATCAACGCGAATGGCTCGCCCTTGAGAAGCTTCTCTGCCTCAGCGGGCGAACTTGCAACCTCGACCCGATACCCGCTACGCACGAGGATGCGCCGGCACGTCTCCAACATGTCGACTTCGTCGTCGACGACGAGTATTCGCGCGGGTGTGTCAGCCATCGGCGGGCTCCTGGGATGGGTCGGTCAATGCTGCCGGCGGGTGGTCCAGGATCGACGCAGCTCGATCAATCGTCGGGTTGTAGGCGCGAAGCGCCACACGGAAACGGCTCCCCTTTCCGAGAGTGCTTTCGACGTCGATCTGCCCTCCATGGTCGCGGACGATCCCGGATACGATGGATAGTCCCAACCCCGATCCCGATCCTGCTTCCTTCGTCGTGAAGAACCGATTGAAAATCTGACCGATCTGCTCGGGCGCGATACCTATCCCTGTATCCGTCACGACAACATCGATCCATTCTCCGCCAGCCCGCAACGCTGCCTCAACAGTCACCGCTCCACGAGTGGGAATCGCATGTGCCGCATTGGACAGTAAATTGACGAGGACCTGTTCGAGGCGGTCGTGGTCGCCCCAAACCCACAACAGGTCCCGCGACTGCCTGAACTCGAATGTGATGGGCCGATCGCGTACCGTCGGCCGTACTAACTTGATCGCCGAATCAACGACGGCAGCGATGTCTACCTCCGCCCAAGCACGACGTGCGCCGCGCGTGGAACTCAGCAGGTCCTGAACCGTCTTGGCCACGCGTTGTGCTTGACGGCGAATTGTGTCGAGGTCCTCCTGGATCTCGTTCGCATACGACTTGCCGCGGATGACGCTGAGCAGATAGTCGGACCGGGCGACGAGTACCCCGGCGGGGTTATTGATCTCGTGCGCCACGCCGTCCGCTACGGCGCCGATAGAGGCCAGTCGCTCCGATGCGAGCAGCCGACGATGGGCCTCCGCCAGTTCTTGGTCTTGGCGCAGGATCGTTCGATCTGCGACGTGCACAAGGATCCCAGTCACGATCGAGCCCACGATGACGAACAGAGTGAACACACCAAACGCCACCTGCATTTGCTGGCCGATGTGCGAGTTGATGCGGTTGACACCGTGGTAGAGCGAGACCCGACCGAGCGGTTGGCCTTTGACGGCGACAGGCAACTGCAAGAGAAGCGACTCTAAGAAATCGTCTGGTTTCACCTTCGGAGGCTCGGCCCGAGTTCCTGCTCGAAACTCCTGCCCGATCTCACCGCTCGGCTGAATCTCGAGCGTCATCATCCGACCACTCAGTTCGAGTTGGACGCGCCGCAGGTCCGGATATCGCCCGAAATCCCGAACCAAGCCAGCCGTTAGGGAGGGCAATGTCAGTATCGCTTCCGGTGGCTTGCCACGGTCGTATTCGTACACCAGATGGCCGCGCGCGAATTCGGCAACGTCGTGAATCTGCATCGCAGAGAACTCGACGAACTGCCGCCGACTGATCTCGGCGAGTGCAACCGTGAGGCTCACAGCCAGCGTGATGAAGATCAGATTGAACCGGAGCACATAGTGCAGCAGCCGACCTTCACTCACACGTTCCAGCGTCAGGGCCAGCAGTATCAGGCCCGCGAGCTCGAGCAAACCCCCGGTACTCCACGCGGCGCCAGTCAGTTCTGGTCGGAAAGCGCCGAGGAAACCACTCGCATGCCCGAGGCCGATCAGTGCTAGCGCAACACTTCGGAGGCCTGGCGGCCAACCCAGCAAGGTGGTCGCGAGAAGAAGGATCGCGACGTCTGCAAACCGCAAGGTCGTCACTGGGTCGATGGAGACCAACCCCGCTCCAAGCTCCTGAGGAAACCGAAGTGCAGCGAGCAGCGCGACGGTGGACCCGAGGTACAAGAAAAGCCGCACCGAGGCGCTTCGACCCCCCAGTTTGAGACACGCGCCACCAAGCGTGAGGCTGGCGCCGGCACGTGCAGCGACGACGGCGAACGAGAGCAAGTTGTGCAAGCTCCCACCTGCACCGGACGGCGCAAGGGCGATCCAGAAATACGCCGCCTGCGCGGCGAAGGTTGTGCACAGCAACGTGAACCCGGCGAGCAGAGCGCGTTGAGCCGGGAACCGCTTTTTTTCCCAGAATCGGATCCACAGCAGCGCACCGAGGGGCAGGCCGCTGACAACCAGATCGAACAGGGTTACGAAGAAGGCTGTTTCCGGCGAGTACGTGAGCATCGGATGCCTGCGTTTTCGTGCGCTGAACGTCAGCGCTGCAGGACGAAATCAAGACGAGCGGTCTCTTGATCTCGCAACACTATCTGCTGGCGTTGTGTCTTGAGTTCTTCGCGCCAAGCGATCAGGGTGTAGACCCCGAGCGGCACCTGCTCGAGTACGTAAGACCCATCCGGCTCGACGGTAGCGAAGTATGGAGTCTCCGTCACAACGATGTATGCCGACATTTCTGAGTGCACGTTGCAGAGCAGTTCGACGATCCCCGGCTTGTCGAAGACCAGGCGCTTGCTGGTGCCCTGAGAGTAGCTTCCGAGGTTGAACCGCTTGGCCTCAGATGCCGAGAAGATGTTGTGCCAAACTTCGTCGCTGTTCAGGAAGACCACAGTCGTCCCGACCACGATCGGCAGGACGTGGGGGACAAAAGTGAGCTGCTTCTGGTCAACAACCACTTCCGGTCCAGGAGGGAAGCTCACTCCCGGAATGCGCTCCACCCACACAACAGCGCCGCGGCAATCGCGAGCATCCGGACATGTAACCGTCCCGCGAACCGTGCCGGTGTCGGAGGCACCCGCGGCGAATCCCGGAGTGGCCAGAGCCACGAGGACAAGCCAGCAAGGCAGCAACTGCGCCATCCGGATCGCTCGCTCGACTGCGCGACCTCGCGCTGTCATCGCCATGTTCATTCCGATTCCCTCAACCACGCGCAACGCTGCGGTCTCTCACGCTGGCATCTCACGCGATTTCTGCTGCTCTGCGCCCGGATCAAAACGCGATGTCCAGCCGAATGCGCGCTCGGCTGTCGCCGCTCCTGGTCCTGACGCCCTCATGCGAAGTGTCGAGATACGCCTCCCAGTCACCGACAATCCGCAGGTTGGGGCGGATCGCGAACGCTACACCCGGCACTACCCGCCTGATATTTGCAGCGTCGTCGCGCCATACACCCTCGCACCGAAAGACAGCAATAACCCACGGCTTGATGACGTAGTTGAGTTCCAAACTCGCCGCTGTGAACCGCTCGGCGATCGGAATGGGTTCGATCTGGTCGCGGCCGTGCAGCGCGACCGCCGAGATGTTCAGCGCGCTGACAAAAATGTCGATGTCGCCACCTATGCGCCAGAACCGATCCTCGCTACCGGTGAAGTTTCCCTTTCCGAAATAACTCGAGATGCCGATCTTCACTGAATCGTCGCGCCAGCCGTCCTGTAAGCCGAGTGTCTCGCCTTTCGCAGAGGATCCTGTCACGCCGAAGCCGCCGAACTTGTATGCAAGACGGGTGTACACGTCCTTTGCGGAGTTGTTGTCCTTCATCGGGCCGCTGCCATTCACAACTCCTATGGCGTAGTCGATCCCACCCCGCCCGTCCTTGCCGCTCTTCGCTCCCCAGAATTCGAGCCCCTGTTGCGGCCGCCTCAAGTGCAGACCGTCACCAGGATTGCGGAAGTCCAAAGCCAAGATATCCGAAGGGATGAGCCGGCGATGGAAGCGCGAGAACGGCACGGCCCGGGTCTCGAAGCGGCCGATGACCAGATTCGCCAGCGTTGTGCCACCCAAGTGATCGAACTGAACGAACATCCGCTCCATCCGCGTCGGGTCGTCGTCCGGGCTCTTGCCCGCAACGACCTCGAGTTCGGCGAAGTACGAGATCGAATCGCCGGCCGTGCCACCGGCAAGCAGTTCGAACTCGTTTGGGAAGACGAAGTCGACCTGTGCAGGATCGCTGCGATTGAGGACGGCGTCGTTTATCACTCGCAATGCAACCGGTGCGAGCGCTGGGATGCTGCCTGGCCAAACCGCGTTCGGCCAGACTCGTTTCCAAGCCGGAGCGCCGAGGGTCAGGTCGGGTACTTGGACGAACCTCTCGTCATTTGGAGGGAAGCGGTAGCCGTTGTTTCGGAAAGCGACCCCGAACGCGTTGAGCTTCGGAAAGAGGACGTGACACGTCGTACATGAGGTGTGATAGCGCCGCGCGAAAGCGGGGATGGCCAGCGCTGACCCCGGAGCAAGCAACGCTGCGAGTACTGTCACAACGATCGGTATGTGCCGACGTCTACTGCTCGATAAGCTCACGTCGTTACTCCTGGAAATCAGTTGAGCAAATTCCGAAGTTAGCCGATGTTAGGGGCCTTCAACCGAAAAAGGAAGACGGATTCGCGGACGCACCGCTTCTCTGTGGCCGGCGCCCGACCCAATCCCGTGCCGCTTGACGGTCTTGACGGTGCCAAGCTCGTTGAGCGTGGCCACGGCGATCACGCTTCCGCTGTTCTCCGCAACGCGGTTGTTGTGGCGCGGGCAATCGGCTCCGCCTTGCACGCCAGTTCCCGAACGACGCGGACGGAATGAGGGGCATTGGCGCCGCGGTGGGACAAAGGGCTAGCGACCCCTGGCAGTGTGTGACTGCTCTCGACAGAACACCTGACTCACTGACGCCTTCATCATCGCAGTCAGCGTGGCGCCGATGGGCTCGTCTGAATCGGTACAGCGATCCCGGCCACGACCTCGAGCAATGGCTCGGCATCGTCAGGACGTACCGCACGTGTCGCGAGCCAAGCGAGATCAGCGGCGAGTTGGTCAAAGACTGCTGGGATCGTTTCCGCTCGCGCAGGCGCCGGCCATCCTTCATGACTCGGATCGAACTTGCCGACGATCTGTTGTTCAGGATCGCTGCCGTAGGCGATTCGAATCCTCGCCGAGAGCTCGACGTGGCCCTGCGTTGCAAAGCCCAAGATCCATGGGATCGGGACTGGGATGACCGTGCGTGCGAGTTTCAAGGATTCGATGGTGCCATTGATCGTGATCGGCGGCGGATCGTCCGGAGCCGTGTCGGTGACGACGTGCACTTTGAGATTCGGGTAGCAAAGCGCGAGACGTCTTCGGAGGTAGTTGATGGTGTGGCCGGAAGTCTCAGTCTCATCCTTGCGCAAGTCGTGCGGCAGGCCGTCTTCGACAAACTTGAAGGGTGCGACGTGGAGATGGACTCCGGGTCGATGGGTCGGGAGTTGCGATTGAAGCGACGCGAATACCGTGCGTGCGTACTTCGACGGAGCGCACGGAGCATCGGCGTCGTCGGTCGACGGGTTTTCTTGGGGCGGGAGTAGCTGCCATGACGGTATCCAGTGCCCCGCGGTGACGCGCAACCAAGTCTCGCTCAGCAGCAATTTCCGAAGACAGTCCTCCACGGCTGCTTGTGCCACTGGGTCAGCGCTGGTCAGATGCCCCGGTTGCGGCGTCGGCTCGACGGCGCGTCCACGAACAAGCACGCGCGCCGCGGGCGGGTCACTGTCGGGGAAGCAAAACTCCATCACAACGTCGGCGACGCGGCGCCGAAGGCTCGGGACGAAGTTCATTTCAAACTCCATCACGATCACCGAGACCCTCAACGTAAGCGGTTCTGTGCCCGGTGCGTCGGGGCGCAGCGCAAGGAAGCTGTCGTTAAGGACCGAGGTCAACGCGCCGCCGAGCGACGGCTGCAGCACGAACATCTTTCCGTCCCGATCCAAGCCCAACCGCGAATCGGGGTCGCCCCCGGTGAGCCTTGTTATCTCGACCGCAATCGGTGCCGTGACCGTTCCCCATTGCGTCGCTGCGCTGGCATGAAGTGTCACGCCGCGCGGCGCGGGTAGTCGATGGGACGCAGCTGAGATCGGCGCGAACGCAACACAACAAATCAGACAAGAGAGCGCGAATGAAGATCGCCTCCGGAGGTTCGGGTCGTTGCCCATGCGTCAGTGCTCCTGTTCCTTGCGCGAACTAGTTCGAGCGCGAAACGGCGTTCATAGCCTCGCCTCGTGAGTACGGCTAGTCAACGGGGTCGCGGTCAAGTGGCGTTCCTTATCGTCCTCGCCCTGAAGGCTCCTCCGTCAACCCCGGCGCAATGCGATACCTCGCCAGGATCGCGAAGTGCGGCGTGAATCACCAAGAACTAGGAGCGAACGATGTCGGATCACAAGCTGGTCCTGGTGCCGGAGGATGCCGCTGCGGAGCCACCGATAACCGCTGAACCGCTCGTTCAAGCGCTTCGCAGCGACAGGGCTGGTTGAAACCGGACCGTTTGATAGCAGCTCGGCGTGCACCATCGAGATCGGTGAACCGAAAAGTGGGATTAGCTGCTTTACCTCGTGTGACGTTGTGCCGCCGAACTGTCCTGGATGCAATCACCGATTCGAAGAGTGGGGTGACATACTCTCGACATGGTTCGATGACCAGGCGAGTTTCCGCGGGTGGAACTGCCCCGGCTGCGGCAAAGACTACATGCCATGGGAACTCGATTGGCATCGACGCTGGGGATCCGGACGCTTCTCTATCGATATCTCGCCCGTCCAGCTTGGCGAAGCGGCTCCGAGTGATGAACTGCTCGCACTGCTTTCCGCAACCACGCACCAATCGTGGTCCTACTTCTACACTCACATGTAATAGGCACCCAAAATGAGTGCGCGGATAGTCGGGTTAAGCGTGGTTTCGCGAATGGGGACTTCACTTGTCTGTTGACAGACCAACGACTTGGCTCCCCGAGCCACGCGAATTTCAAACGGCGCTTGGGTTACTCCTCCTCGGAAGAGGCTCTCGGTAGGGACTCGTAGATCGCTGTCACCAATCTGCTAGTCAAATCCTCCTGCGGTTGGCACTCCGAGTTGAGGCGCACCACGGCGAGATTCTCTCCCTTGTCGCTTCTGAAGGAAGCCGTCCTGACGAACCATCGCTTCTCATCGCGCTCGAAACGCAGTCGAGTAAGACCGACGCCAAGAGATCCTTCCGCGCGGAACTCTATCTCCGCCCAGTTGGTGTCGCCGCCTAAATACAGGAGCTCGCCGCTGAATGGCAACGCCTCGCAAAGAGCCACTCCTCCTATCGCGGCAGCTATGAAGGGGCACTCCTTGATCCAGTCACAACCGACGCGATTGAATTGTGAGCGCGGCATGTACAAATACCAGAAGAACACGAAGAGACCGAGGACAACGACCGCGATTACACCGGCGGTGAGCGCGAACTTTCTGATCATGGCCATCTCATCTCCATGTCGACCGCGACGACGGCGTGCATCGCCGACGACACCGGATCGACAAGCGTGAGCGAGAGCGTCACGCCGTCCGCAGGCAACGCGAATTGGTTCTTGGTGCGGGCGGCGAGAGCGCGAGTTCGGCCAAGGTCACGGTCACTCATCGCACTGCAGAGGCCTCGCTGCGAGTAGCGTGAAACGAGGCTTGAAATGCCTATCCGCAAATATCTGTCTATTTGATAGATCAGTCCGCACTCACGGAAAGCCAGAAGCCCGGGCTCATGGGCATGTCGATGTGCTTCGCTCGGTCCCGTTGCTGGCGAAACCATAGGTACCGTTGGCGCAGCCGGGGACGCGTTCACGGACCAAGTACCAGAATCCCTGCCCTGCTCCGGGACGGCCCGGATCGCTGGCCGTCCTTTCACCGATCCCGCGCGCGATACACGTTTCATTAGCCGTCGAGCCGACAGGAAGCTGCGCGAGACCGCCACGAACGACGTCGTAGAGCGTCGCAGGATTGATCGGCGGCGCAGCCCAAGTCAGATCCGATTTGTTGGCCGCGATCATCAACCCCTGCAACTGAACTGGAACATCGACCAGCGATAACGTCAGCGCGGTAGCGCCGTAGTCAACGACCCAACCGAGGCAGCCTGCTGCCGGGAGATTCAGCACGTAGTTTCCTGTCCGAGTTGGATATGTCATCACGGTGAAACTGTCAGTGGAATTCGGAGTGAATCCGGAGCTGAGACTGACATTGAGCACCCCTGCGAGCTCGGCATTGCTGCCGACGCCGGAGATGTTCAACCGGTCATACCCGGTGCCCGGGTTCGTCCCTGCGATCTCGACATTGAACGCGCCACTCGGGGCCTGCTGCGTGTAGTCGCCGACGAGATTCAGCGTTCCTGGCGAGAGGCCTGGCGTGAGTGCAGCGGTCCCCGAGACAATCACCGGTGCTGTGATCGTCCCTGACCCAGCAAGTCGTCCGCCCAGGAAGTTCAGATTCGTCGTCGAGACTAGCGCCCCACCGGTGAGTTGAGTCACCCCGGCCGTCTGCGAGAAGTTCGAACTGCTGAGGCTGAGCGTTCCAGTCTGGATGTCGACCGTGCCGCTGTTGTTGAAATTGATGCTGATCGCGGTGGACCCGGTTCCCGCAGACTTCTTGAACGTCCCCACGTTGTTGACGGCTGCGGGTCCGGTGAACTGGATACTGATCGCGGAGTCGTTTTGCGCATCCCACGTGCCGTCGTTGTTGAGCACCGCGCCGGTTCCGATTCGGATCCCGCCTGTGCCGGTCCACGTCGCTATCAGGTTGTTGTTGAGGATCCGGCTCGACGTGAGGTCCTTGACAGCGGCGCCACTGATGTTGAACGGGCCGTTCGCAGTCGTCGTGCCGGCTCCCGTCATCGTGCCACCCGACCAGTTGAGCGTGCCGGCGGTCGTCAGCGTTCCAGTTCCCTGCACGATTCCACCCGTCATCGTGAAGGTCATCGTCGCCGGAATCCCGATCGCGGTGTTGACATTGAGCGTGCCGGTACTCAACGCAGTGCCTGGCCCAACGAACGTCGTGCCTGCATTCAGATCGTAAGCCGAGCCTGCAAACTGCATCGTCGCTGCAGCCGAAGCAACATTGAATGCCGCAGAACTGTTCCCGCCCCCACTCACGCTGAGCGTTCCGCTCTGCACCAAAACCGTGCCGGTGTTGTTGAAGTTGATGCTGATCGAGGTGGACCCGGTTCCCGCGGACTTCTTGAACGTCCCCACGTTGTTGACGGCTGCGGGTCCGGTGAACTGGATACTGATCGCGGAGTCGTTTTGCGCATCCCACGTGCCGTTGTTGTTGAGCACCGCGCCGGTTCCGATTCGGATCCCGCCTGTGCCGGTCCACGTCGCTATCAGGTTGTTATTGAAGATCCGGTTCGACGTGAGGTCCTTGACAGCCGCGCCACTGATGTTGAGCGGACCGTTGGCAGTCGTCGTGCCAGCCCCGGTCATCGTGCCTCCGGTCCACGTGAGAGTTCCCGAGACGGTTACATTGCCGGTACCCGCGAGCGTTCCACCATTGATCGTGAGGTTGCCGTTGATCTCGGAGGCTCCAGCGATCGTCAGCGTCCCCGCGTTGATCGTCAGCGATCCACCGCCATCGACACGCAGGCTCGCTGCGCTCTGCGCCCCAGTTCCCAAAACGACTGCAGCACCTTGGATGCAGACGTCATCGCCACCACCGGGGAGCGTTCCGCCGCTCCAGTTGAGTGAGTTCTCCCATGCATTCGAGGTGCCACCGACCCACTGCTTGGTTCCAGGGCAACTGCCTAGCGGGCCATCATTCTCGGCCCCGACGCTTGCAGTGAAGACATCGCCATCGGGGCTCGACATGAGCCTGCTGGCCGTCGCGAAGTTTGTTGACTTCGTCAGCCCCACGAGTACCGCGCCGCCGTTGGCGTCGAGTGCGACCTCGCTCGCGTCGTCATCGCCTTCACCACCCAGAAGCATCACCCGCAGTCGTTCTGCGCTGCGCAACTCGACCCTTGCGACGAACGCATCGCGACCGCCACCGAGACTTCGTCGCGAAAGTCGAGCTGCGCCGAAGTCGTTCGAGTTTGAGCTTCCAACGATCATGACCCGGCCGCTGCGATCGCGCGCCAGCGCTTCGATGTACTCGTCGCCAGCGCCACCGAGATAGGTCGCGGATCTCAGCGCTCCACTGATGGCGTCGATCCGGCAGACGAACGCGTCTGCGCCACCACCCGACATCGGTTGCTGACCATCGATGATCGGAAAGTCGTTGGAGCGTGTTGTTCCGGCGATGACAACCTCGGGAGCGTCCCCGGCGACGATAGCGATAGCCCGATCATCGTCGCTGCCACCCAGCACGGTGGAGAAGGCCAGCGATCCATGCACGGGATCGAGCTTGACAACGAATGCGTCCGCGCTACCTGTCTGAGCGGGCGAGATGTAGATGGCCTGCGGGAAGTTCGTGGATCGAGTGGTTCCGCTGACATAGATCGCTCCGCGCGAGTCGACCGCTAGGCCTGCGGCGTCATCGCTCGCGGTTCCGCCGAGATAACTCGCGAAACGAATGCCGCCGCTTCGATCGAGCTTCGCCACGAACGCGTCGCCCTCGCCACCAGGTGACCGCTGCGCGCCGCTGTCACTCACAGGAAAGTCCGAACTCGTCGTGTTTCCAGCGATCCAGGCACTTCCATTGGCATCGGTGATCAGTGCGTGCGCTACGTCAGTACCACTACCCCCGAACACCGCCTGACTGATTACCGACCGTGCGTCCGGAGCGAGCCGCGTGACAAATATGTCCGGGTTGCCGGAATCGAGCGGCGTCGACTGACCGGCAACGACGATCTCGCCCAGCGTCGTGATCGCCAGCGCGTGCGGAATCTCGTTCGCGCTGCTGCCCAGGAATGTTGTCTGGAGTACCTCTCTCCCAGACGGGTCGAGCTTGGCGACGAAGTAGTTCGCACGATCGGTCCGTTGCGACTCCTGCGCGGACGCGACCCTGCCAACAACCCAGAGATGGCCCGACGCATCCCTCGCAACTTGCGGCGCACCAAGGATCGATTCGGAAAGCGACGATGCGGATGGGCCCGAAAGCTCGATCGCTGTACGCAGCCGCACCGGCACTTCGGACGAAGCACCTGCGATCGCGATCCCTAGCGACGTGCCGACGCGCACGAATGTTGCGTCGAGAGGCGCTGCCGCTGGTGAAACCTCAACGGTCGGACGCAGTAGGTGGATCGTTCGCGTAGCAGTCGCGAGCAGGACGCCGCCGGTTGCTTCGAAGTCGAGCCGCTGCACGCCCTGGAGATCGAGCAGGAGCACGGTTCGATCGGCGCCGGCAGCGAGTAGGTACTCCAGCTCGATGCGGCTGTCTGCCCCACGCACCACCAAATCGATTCCAGGATAGATCCCGCGATACACGAGTTCCTTGTACGCCGGTACGTCGATGATGAAGCGGCCCGGATCGTCACCGATCAGGTAGTGAGTGCGGGCCGGGAGTGGCGACACCGGATCGATGCGTACCTGTTCGTTCGCGCCCGCGACGTGCAGCGTGAGCGGGTCGGGATGCTCGCTGACTGCGTTCGTGAGCCTGATCGCGCCGGCCTCGAATTGGACCTGCTCGGTACCCGCGCGCATTACGTACGAGGTACTCACTTCGACCTGACCGAGATTTACCTCGATCTGGACCGGCTGTACGGCGTCCACCGCGAGCGACGAGAGTGTTGACATCACTGTCATAGAAAGAACCAGCGTGCCGATTGCAATGGATGTTGCCCCGCGAGTCGCCCAGTACATCTCCGTCACCTGCTGATCGGATGGCCGGCGCACTCGCAGGGAGTCGTCGCATTCGACCGTTCCATGAGAAGACGTGTTCCTGGACGAAACGTCAGGCGCACCGGGCGGCGGCGGTCGCCCGGGCGCTGGGTCGCGCGTGAGAGCGGCGGACCCCGGGGAAGCCGCCGTCGAGGCGCCGCTTCAATCACCTCTCCGCATCATCCCGCGAAGGATTGGTCCGGCCGCGCGCCTCTTACGCACTGCAACGCGTTAATGGGGACGCGAGCACCAGGCCAGATGGGAGTGAAGCCAATGAATCGAATGTGCAGAGTCAGTCTTTGGGCCGCGGCAGCAGGTGTGGCGTTGGTGACAGGATCCGCCGTGGCGGCGCCGACACAGCCGTTCAAGATCACCAACATCCACTTCGAGACGAACGCGTCCGCATGTGACATGGGGATTCAGATTTCTTTCGATACCAACGGCCTTACGGAGGGCGAGGTCGAAAGCCCGACCGGACGCGTCGTCTACGAGTTCGAGTCCGTGCCCGGATTGGAGACAACCTACGACGTGACCGAAGGCTTCCAGGAGCGTGTGGAGCCACCCATCATCGAACTCGAGGACGCACTCGACTGCGAGCCTTCCGACGACGCGATCTCGCTACACCAACTGCTCTCGGATTGGCCGGCGGGAACGTACGAGTTCAGTGGCGAGAGCGGCTACACGGAATTCGAAGGGTTCGCCATCTTGACTCACAAGGTCCCGGCAGGACCCGAGATCATCACGCCGCAAGACGGCGCCATCGTGCCCCACGACGCGCCGCTGCTCATCCGCTGGAAGAAGGTGACGAGTCCACTGCTTCCGAGTCTCGGACCGGTCGAGATCGTGGGTTATCACGCTTTGGTCGTCGACGTCACCCTGCCTGTGCTGCCGCCGGGAAAGACGAAGACGTCGCTCGATGCGGATCTCTCGAAGTCAGAGACGACCTTCTTGGTACCGAAGCAGTATCTCGAGCCCAACAGGATCTACGAGTTCGAGGTCTTGGCGCTCGAGAAGGGCGGCAACCAGACGATCACGGAGGGTGGGGTCTTCTGCACGCCGCCGATCACCGCCGCGAACTGCAAGAAGCCTTAGAAGCGGTCTCACAACCTCTTTTCGGCTGCACCCAGTCTTCGCGGGCTGCGGCATCGCGGTCGTTGCTTTGTGTGCTCGATGTGGCCTCCGGCCACACCTCCGCGCCCAAAGCACCGGCCGCTTCGCCTCGCTCCGCGAATCCTCGGGTTCGCCGGAAAACAGGTTGTG
>JANNUT010000111.1:0-15450 GCA_031395565.1 Acidobacteriota bacterium
GACTTGTCGAGATCACTCAGCCGCTTGAAGTACAGGCAGGCTTTGCCCATCTTGTGCTTGCCCAGCCTTGACAGCAGCGCCTCCTGCTGCGCTCCCTCGGCCACAAGGTAGACAACGAGTTCCCTGCCGCGAATCGCGAAGCCCGTAAGGCAAGACTCACTGGTCCTCCCGCTTTCATAGGTGTACTTGTAGGAACCGTAGCCGACGATACTCGGCCCCCACATCTTTGGCTTTTGCTTTGTGACTTTCTTGAGCATGGCCATGAGGGCAGCACAATCGGCTCGCTGCTCCTCTGTTGCTCTAGAAGCGATGTATTCGTCGACGCATGCTTCGGTTGCCTTGGTCTTGGCTTCACCCATTGCTGAAACCTCCAGGAGGTGTGGCTGCGCAGCGCCTAATCCTCACTTCAGCCGTTCTAGCTGACCCTTACGGCGAACGATGTTCTTGTAGTCCCACTGAATGTCTCGCGCCTTTGCGAGCCAACGCTTCAGGCTCTGCGCGCTCACCTCGCCAACCGCCGTGAAGCGAGCTTCGGCAGCCTTGAAGCTGCCTTCATCTTTGAGTTCTTTCTCCTCAAACGACTGACCGCTCCAAAAGAGAAGCCGGACACAACTCTTCAACTTGCTGTACCCAACGACGGGGTTTCCGTCCAAGAACCACACCGGGTGAGCGTGCCAGATCTTGTTATCTGCCTCAGGCAGATGCCGGTCGATCTCCCGAGCCAGCAGGTCGCAGATTTCCTGCTCGTCGGGGCCGAGTGACTTGTTGTACTTAGCCGTGTCGGGATGCATCGCAGTCCTTCAATGGCGCCCACGGTCGCCGGCGGGAGCGTTTTGTTTTAGATCATTATCTCGATCCTCAGGTTTTCTCGAGGATCACGTGAGTCGCTTTGTGTGTAGCCACATGCTCGACGCATTCGTAGCCGAGCGCGCGCATGTTGATGCCGGAAAACAAGTTCTTTCCTGAGCCTAGCAGAACGGGCGCGACAGCAAGGTGGAGTTCATCGATCAAACCCGCTTGCAAATACTGTTGAATCGTTGCCACGCCACCACCAATCCGCACATCCATATCGCCTGCCGCCGCTCTGGCACGCTCTAGGGCCGCGTGGATTCCGTCCGTGACGAAGTGAAACGCTGTGCCGCCCGCCATCGCGATCGGCGCGCGTGCGTGATGGGTCAATACAAACACCGACGTGTGATACGGAGGGTTTTCGCCCCACCAGCCCTTCCAATGCTCGTCTGGCCAAGGGCCACGAACCGGGCCAAACATATTGCGGCCCAAGATCCAAGCGCCGATGTTTTGGATGCCGCGCGCTGCAAAATCATTGTCGATTCCAGTCGTGCCCGTTTCTTTGCCAAACAGCGTTTGCTGAATCGTGGCGGTCGGGAAGACCCACTGGTGTAGGTCAAGGCCCCCGATACCCATCGGGTTTTCGAGGCTCTGTTCTGGCCCGGCACCGAAGCCATCAAGGGAGAGGCTGAAACACAGCACGCGTAACTTGCTCATCGCGATCTCCTAAGCGAGCGACGTGCACTTCAAGTGGTCGATCGGCACTGCTCGCTGTCAGTCTATCGGATCGCCAGCTCGGCGATTGCCATCCCGAAACAAGGGTGAGTCAGCCGATGCCGCAAGGACCGCGATCACCAATCGCGCCCTGAACGGATCACGTCGACGATGGCTTCCCCGGCTGCCAGTGACTTGCGATAATCTGCCTTCGTAACGAATCGAGGCTCGAGATGCCTGTCCGCAGCGCATGGTGTAGCAGACGAAGCCCGGCGGCATCGTTCTCTGCCTCGACGAGTGCGATACCACGATCAAGACCTCATGGCCCGGCGATGGCTCACTCGGGATCCGTTCGATGAGCAGACAACGCCTCCCCGGCTCCCGCTCGCGCACAAACGATCTCGACGCTGCGCTCACGGCACTTTCCGCCGACGAGTTGCGTGATGTCGCGCGAGAGATGCTGGGCGAACTCGATGACAAGGCCCACAGCCGAGTGCTGAACTCGCTTATCGACCGCGCGGCCCGCAATGGCTCCGGCTGGATGCCGGCGGCGCCCAGGCGCGATGACATCGCCGAAGTGCTCGTATTCGTGAGGTCGGCCAAACAGGTTGGCTACGCCGAACCCTCCGAGGTCGACGAGCATCTTGGCCGCGCGACGATCGCATTCCTGCGAAGGGATTACGTTGCCGCGTTCAATATCCTCGGCGCGCTACTCCCGCCGATCGCTGAGGTAGAGTTCGACCTCGGCCATCACGAGTCGGTCGACGAAGTGCTTGGCAGCGATCCGTGGGACTGCGCGGTCCGCTATGTCGTATCCGCCTACATGCTCTCGCCGCCCAGTGGTCGTGCCGCAGCAGTCCTCGCGGCAGTCCAGGAGGTCCGTTGTTTGGCGCCCTTCTGGGAACCGATTCGGGAGATGGAGCGCGTCTCCATCGAACGGCTCCCGGGGCTCGACGAGTTTCTTCCTGAGTGGCGGACTCTGATCGAGCGAGAGAGCGCCGGAGTTTCATCGAATGATTCGGGCATCAGGTGTGACCAGTGGCTGAGAGAGGTGGTCCTGCGCCTTGAAGGGTCGGACGGTCTGGCAAGTCTCGCGCGATCGACGAGGCACGCCGACGATCTTCACGCGTGGTGTCGGAGTTTGGTCGTTGCCGGCAACTGGCAGGCGGCACTACCTGCTTTCGAGGAAGCGGCTGGCCTCGTTGCCGACGACTCATACTCACGAGGCGCTTTTTGGGACGGAGCCGCGCTCGCGGCGCAGGAACTTGCGCGCGACGATCTGCCCTCGTGGCTCGAGCGTGCCTGGCGCGCCGCTCCGAGCATGCCGCGGCTGCTGCGTTGGATCGGCTCGGCCGATAGTCAGGCGGGGATGCGCGAACGTGCTGCGGAAACGCTCATGTCGTGTCCGAATCAGGCGACTCGACAGCAAGCTCTTGTACACGTGCTGCTGAGCGAGTTCGAGTTGGCTGCAACGCTGCTCGCTGCGGCCCCGGGCCTCGGGTGGTCCAGTGACGAACATCCTGGGCATCTGCTGTTTCCACTGTTCACCGAACTCCTCGACGGTAAGCGCGAGCCGGCCTCGCGCGATGCCGAGCGCCCTTCGCATCGCAGCACGGATCTCGAGGATCTCGACGTGACAGATGCTGGCGATGTCGAATCGAGGCTGGTCACGCCGGTTGTCGAGCAGATCATCGAGAGCGCGGGCATCGGAGCCATCTCGAGTGTTGCGGCGAGGGACGCAGTGCTTCTCGCCATGCGCGAGGCGGCCGAGAAACGGGTGGCCGGTGTGACTGACCAGAAGCGACGCCGCTACTATCGCCATGCGGCCGAGTTGGTCGCAGTGTGCGTTCACTGTGATCAGACATCGGTATCCTCCGACTGGGCGACAGCTCTCAGGCACGAGTACCGGCGCTTCCCGGCGCTTCGCGATGAACTCGACACGGCGCTGGGACGGCGATGAGCAAGAAGAAAGCCGCAATGCGCGCCGGCGCCTACCGGTGGGAGTTCAAGCCACGCTTCCGCCGGCATGCGTTCGGTTGGAGGTCGCAGCCAGCGATTACGCGCGTCAAGCAAGCCGTTGCTGAGATCAAGAAGGTCGCGAAGCACGACCCCCTGCTCGCTGCCGAGGGTGGGGTCGCGTTTCTCGAACGCGTCTCCGCTGCGCTCGAGCATGTCGACAGCTCCTCGGGGTCGATTGGCAACGCAGTCAACAGAGCGATCACAGATCTGGTGCCGCTGATCGCAAACGCGCCGGCCGATGCAACTACCCGCGACGCTTGGCTCGAGAGGTTGTTTGAAGCGCATCAGGCGGACGAGGTCCCGTACATCGAATCGCTCGCCGATTACTGGGGCGAACTGTGCGCATCGAAGGAGCTCGCGTCGACGTGGGCGGACCGGACTATCGGTGTTACGCGCATGGCGCTCAGTGCCGATAGAAGCTTGCGCGGATACAGCCACGCTACATCGATTTGCCTCAGTGCCCTTTACTGGGCCGAACGCTTTGACGAGTTGATCGAGCTGCTGCGCGTCGACACGATTTGGGAATACAAAGAGTGGGCCGTAAGAGCGATGGCGGCGCGCGGCACCAAGAGCGAGGCGTTGCGCTATGCGGAGTCGTGCCGCCGCCCATCGGCGAGCGACCATCAGATCGATTCGGCGTGCGAGGAGATTCTGCTCTCGTCAGGAATGATCGACGAAGCCTACGCGCGCTACGGGGTGCGCGCGAATCAGAATGCCACGTACCTCGCGACCTTCCGCGCCATCTCGAAGAAGTACCCGCACAAGCACCCCCGTGACGTTCTCGCCGATCTCGTGAAAACCACGCCGGGCGACGAAGGCAAGTGGTTCGCTGCCGCCAAGGATGCAGGGCTGTATGACGAAGCACTGGAACTCGCGACCCGCTCTCCTTGCGATCCCAAGACGCTCACGCGCGCGGCACGCGACTACGCTGGGAAGAACCCTGCGTTTGCGGTGAGTGCCGGGATTCTCGCGATCTCATGGCTCGTGCAGGGTTACGGCTACGACATCACCAGCGCCGATGTTTGGGCAGCATACCGGTCGACACTCTTGGCTGCGGAGCAAACCGGGGACGACCATGAGGTCAAGCGACGCCTGCGCGCGCTGGTGGCCGCCGAGGGTCAAGGCGAGCGCTTCGTGACGAAGGTGCTGGGCAGAGAGTTGGGACTGTAGCGCGCGATGGAGACGTCGCCCATTCCAGCCGAACGGAGGGAGAGACCTCCCGCTCGAGGGATTCATGTCGTGCTATCGGCGGGTCGAAACGGTTGTTCGACCGCGTCGCTGAACGTACTATTTCCGGCATGACGAAGGCTACCAAAGCTGTGCTCGCTGACGCCTTGCGCCTACGCGAGGATGAGCGGGCCGAACTTGCCGCCGAGTTACTGGCGAGCTTGGATGGACCTACAGACCCAGACGCCGAAGCGGCGTGGGAGACTGAGATCCGCCGCCGAGTCGACGCGATCGATGCTGGCGCTATGGAGTTCGAACCCTGGGACGCCCTGAAGCAACGGATTGAGAAAGAGATTCTGGGCCGTTGAATCGCCAACTCCAGACCGTCCGGCCAGCCGCCGAAGAGTTGGCCGACGCGGTCGGCTGGTATGAAGATCGTCGCGCGGGTCTCGGCTCTGAGTTCTTCGACGCAGTTGTGCGAACACTGAATCGAATCGCCGAGACTCCAGAAGCGGGGTCGCCGTTTAGCGATTTGGAGGCCCGGCGGATGTTGGTCGCTGGTTTCCCCTACCAGGTGGTCTACCGCATCGAGCCGGACGATATCCGCGTCATTGCATTTGCCCATCTGAAGCGTCGCCCTGGTTTCTGGCGAGATCGCCGTTGACCCGAAGTCCGCCGAACGCATGACCAGGCTGCGGGTCAGCCTTAGTGCACAGCAGGCGCGAAGCGCGGCCGTGACACCGACGCGGAACTCGAACGTCAACTCGTCTGCTGTCGCCGCGCGATAGATGAAGATGTTCTGCCCGTCGAGATGAACTGCGCCGGCACGTGCTGCCGCATACAGGTGATCCAAGTGACGCCCGAACTCCTGCGCGACCCGGCCGCGTGGGGCCCGCGTACGGACGCCGCATGCCGGAGCACATTGGCTGGAGCGAATCGTTAGGTTGCACTTGCGATCGAGAATCGGTGGTCACTGTTGACGCGTGAACTCCATAACCCAATTGGTTTCCCATGTCGCGCCGGCGTCAGGCGAAAATGCTTGCTCCCACCGCGGTGAGTCAGGGTGAGGACGCGTCCACGAGAACCTCACTCGAATAGGCCTCCCGTTCAGAGTGTCTTCAGCCAGGAAGGTACCAACCCCGTTTTCGAAGCGACCAACGACCGGCACCTCGAGGCTGCTCGGGTTGCGGCCGTCGAGCCACCAAATGGACCAAGTACCCAGCTTGGGATCGAAGGAACGGATCGTGACAGCACGATATGTGCCTGCTGGGATTTCGACGATGTTGTCGTCAAAGTTGCCGAAGCCGCCGAGAGTGTGTTGCGCAACGCAAACACCCGCGAAGCTCTCCCATTCCGAACAGCCGGTAAGTCGCTCCTTGAGCCGACGGTGAGCAACTTTCCAACTGCCGATGAAGAAGTCGAAATCCTTCGGTGCTTTAGGATCGAGGGGAATCATCATGCTGGTCTCCAAAGAGCAAACGGGCGTTTGTGTGGCCTGACCTCTTGGCGTTCATCTGCTGGGCAAAGCGCCGTCAGCTACAACGCAGGGTTGAGTTGCCGCCCAATCCGAGCGCAGCAAACCGTAGATATAGAAGTCGTGTGGCTGCCCACGACACACACGATAACTTCGCAGACACCCCTCACGCACAAACCCGCTGCGCTCGAGCAAGCGTTTCGACCGCATGTTATCGACCCTGACGAAGGCATGCACGCGATTGACGTAGTTTTGCCGGTAGCCCCACTCAAGTGCCGCGGCCACTGCTTGGCGCATCAGCCCCTTGCCCCAGTGAGGCTGCGCAAGGTCGAACGCCAGCTCTGCCCATCGGTGTGCCTGGGACCACTCGTTGAAACCGCAGGTGCCGATAAGCTGATCGTTGTCCGCGAGAGCGAGCCCCCATTTGGACAGCTCGCCCGCGTCCCAGCGACGCAGAGACTTCTCGATCATTGCTTCGACCATCGGCATCGAGACATCGGGATAGCTGGTCAATTCGGTAACGGCCGGGTCGCGCAAGTAGGCGTAGAGCGCGGCAGCGTCGGCTGTGCGAATCGGGCGTAGGCGCACGCCGTTGAGGTCAATGGTTGGTGGATGTTGTGGCTTGTCTGCCATTGGTTTTCCTTCTCTGCTCCGATGTCCAACGCCCGCGATCAGTTGTGGGATGGGTTGGCGAAACGTGTACGCAGTCACTCGGCGCGACCGTACGAACGGTAAGGTTCACTCTGTCGCTAGAGTGCGAAGCAACGACTTCCGCGCTCACGAGAGCACCAACTCGATGTCGTCGTGTCCCTTGATGATGTCCAATAGCCGATCGATCACCGTGCGGCCTTCGCGATTCTCTGCGGCAGCAAGCTCCTCCGCGACTCGGGCGCGGTCCGTCGGGTGACATCGCTCGAGCCTGAGCGCTAGTTGCCGGGCGGTTTCAGCATGGTCGAGCTTCTCCCGAGACAGTTCATGATTACGTTGTATATGCCGAACGGATCGTCGAGGGCAATGATGATTTCAATACTCTCGCCGTCGAGCTGCAACCGGTCCCTGTCCGGCAAGGTCAGGGGCGCACGCTTCGTCGGACCAGCAACCGTTGTCACCCATGTGCTTGGAGAACTCGAATACCTATGTTCGCGACCGCTCACTTGCCTGTCGCGTGCGCGAGCGCAGAGGCTGTCTTGCCGCCGACGATTGCGGGGGCTTCGTGGATCAGCGCGTCGTTCTCGAGTGCCTCCACCATGAACAGGGCAAAGTCCACACGGCGCGTGATGTTGCTCTCGAGGATGGGGTCGCCTACATGCCGGCTCCACACCGGCAGACCTTGGCTCTCGCCCTCCTCGAGGTCGCTCCCGCGCACCACGGTCCACCGTGTGTTGCTGGTGAACACCCGACGGCACGCCTCCACTTGGTCGTCGAGCTCGGCGAAGCGAGCGAGACGCGCGAGTGGGCCGAAGATCTTCACGATCGCCTTGAGCTTCCACGAGTACACGTCCTGGCCGTCGCGTGTAATGTGCCACCCGCACGAAAAGACGAGGCGCGCGCCCGGACGCGCGTAGTCGAGAACCGCCTGGGCGGTTCCTGATGCGTACTGCTGGACCCCCCACGGGGCGAGCACGACGAGCACCCCGTCGCACCCCGCGACGGCACGTATGATGACCGCGCGGTCGTTCGTCGCTCCCGGAACGATCGTGATGCGACCCTTGAAGGTGTCGAGCTTCTCCACGCTCCGCTCGCGGCACACACCGACCACCTCGTAGCCGCGATCCAAAGCGTGCTGCACCATGTACCTTCCAAGCTTTCCAGAGGCCCCGACGATACAAATTTTCATCTTGTGTGCTCAGCCTCTAAATGTTTCGTTTCGGTCGGGTGCCATCCGCCCTCGGCCACGGACGCGACGGTATGCGTCGCGCGCTCTTCTTGGATGGCAGTGCTCGATCACCATGACAGCATCGCTCGCCCCTTCGCGCTAGAACATTCCGTTCATGTTGACGATCTGATTCGGCGCTACCTGAGCGATGTCCCAGGCTTCGCTAATCTTCCCCTGTTCGAATCGAAAGATGTGAACCACCGCGATGTCAGGTTCGCTTGATGAGCGCCGGAGTCTCGAATGCACGGCAACGTAGTTCCCATCCTGCAGGGCTACCTGGACATCTAACTTCTTGCCCGGGTTCCTTGCCTCGTCTTCCTCCATTCCCCTTCTGAGCGCATCGGCATCCCCGGCAAAATACGGGTTGTGGTGGCGAAAACCGTCGCCTATGTGTCGTTCGTATGCACCCCGAATGTCGCCGGCAACAACACGGGTCAAGAAGTCAACTGCAGCTTCCTTCAGCGTTTGTGTTTCCACGCAGGCTCCTTCGTCCAACGAACAAGCTCAGCAGCGGCTGATTCTGCGCTACTGCTGTGTCGCCGGTTCGCCATGTCAACGGCGTTTGAAAAGCTGCTTGGAGGTGCCCTCCGTTGCAGGCAAGAAGCGATGTCGTTCCCCGTCTTGAGCCTCGACGTACAGCGAGCCACAACTGGGACACTGCCAAGCCTTCGGCATTTGGAACGCACGCCAGGCCATGCACGCTGCGTCTTTGTCGCGAGGTGTTGGCGCGGACTTCTCAATCGCAGCATCCACGATCCCCGAGAAAGTGTCGTACTCCTGATCCGGAATGAGATGGGCGACGTAGGGCCGGTTATCGATGGACGACAAGAACGCGCCATTGCCGCAGTCACAGTTGAACACCAAGCTGCTCAAGGACGTGCCTCCTACGACGCATGACCTTTGACATTGTCGGCAGTCAGAGGGCGAAGCCTCTCGACAGTCCGACCGATGCAGGGATTAGCCCGCACCTTCCGCCTCGCTCAGCTGCTTGAGTATGGCAAGCGCCTTTGGCCATGACCCGTGCATGCATTGCTCGAATTCAGCAGTGACGTCCTGATCAATGACCAACTTTGTGCCCTGTGGCACGCTGACGAACGTGTAGTTCTCGTAGGCTGGTGCCCAGGCGCGGATCGACTCGCTTGTTGTGTCCTCGACCCCTTTGACGATGAAGCCAAGGTGCCGGACGGAGATGAACTCGTGCTTTCGGCTCTCGGCGATCTCCGAGACCATCCCATCGCCGGATGGGGATAGAAACCTGATCTTCGCGCCCTGTTCCCAAGAACCTTCGAAGTACGAGCCCTCGACGAAGGCCGCGGTCCAACGCTTGTAGCTCTCAGCGCCGATCATCAGGCGCCACACCGTAGGAACCGGCGCGTTGATTGTGGTGGTGAACTGGATGCGCTTCACGGCTGACATGCGGGACCTCCGAATGCGGGTGGCTATGTCGTACTTGTCCGCCGCGAGGGCGAGTAGTTCGCCGTTTTCCTTGCCTGCCCAGCCCGCCTCTGGAACGGTATGGACCTCATGCCCAGCGAGTGAACGCTTCAGTGGCGGGGCAGGCACTCGTCAAGAAGCACTCGCTTGGGCAACCGCGGCCTCCTTGGCAAGTTCGAGGAAGGCGACTGCCTTTTCTCGGGTCACGGTTGGGAACGCATCGAGGAAGTCATCGAGTCGGTCACCGGCCTCAAGGTAGTCGAGGAGCGTCTAAATCGGAACACGCGTTCCCGCGAATACCGGTGTTCCGCCCATCACTTTGCTTGACCGCTGCACGATCTGACTTGCATTACTCATCGGCTAATCTCCCACACTTCACGCGATGAATATACGTCCACACGGCTCGCCTGGCTTTTCTCGGCGTCTAGACAACATGAATCCTCTATGAGCTGGAGGCCGACCTCCGGCCTATGGCTCCAAGACCTAGAACTGTATGCCAAGTTTGACCGACGCCTCCGGAGTCGGATCGATCTCGAACACCGCTGACGGAAAGACGACGTCCCGGTCCCCGCTGATCGGAATGTGAACGGCGACCCACGGGTTCAAGTAGAAGTGCTTGCTGAACGTCTACGTGTATCCACCACCGAGATTGCGGATGTCCGTCCTGTAGTCGTGCCGGACATCAGAAGCTTTCTCCGTCACGTCCGCTCCCCGATGTCTTCGCCTTCCCAGTAGCCCAGCGGCACCAGCCGGCCGCCGGCCTTGAACGTCGCGTCTTCGCGATGATGGCCGGTGGCGCCGACATCGACATGGATCCGACCGCTGTCGACATACTCGACGACATCTGCATTGGTGTTGTTGGAGAACGCGAGATAGCGCAGGTCTTCAGTGCCGGTGTTGATGATCTGATGCGCGTTGCCGCCAGCAGGGGCACCGAGGCAATCACCAGCCTTGACCGGAAACCGATCCTCGCCGAACCGGTATTCGCCTGTTCCGGATAGGATGAAGAAGAGTTCGTCGGAAGTGTGGTGTCGGTGAAAGGGCGACGCGGTCTTTCCAGCGGGCACAACGAAGAGCGCAGCACCCAGCCCGTAAAGCCCAAGGGAAATGCCGAACTCGGTTGTCGCGGCAGCGAACCGCGTCCCCTGCGATGAGGATTCGAGGTGCAGCTCGTTGATGTTGATTACTGGCTCGCTCATGCTCCTCCCGTTTCGTGCTGCCTGCCCAATCGGACTTCTTGGTGATTTGGCGACCTACCTCCGGCCCAGTCGCGAGTTCGCCTCAACCATGTCAGAGCCGCGCGCTGGGTCTAGCGCCTGCGATGCCGCCTTTCGTGCTTCCATGAGTAAAGCTACCACTGTGTTCATCGGCTTGGATGTTCACAGAAACTCGATTTCTGTCGCCTACGCTGCGGAAGAGCGAGGATCTGAGATCGTGTTCGTGGGTCAGGTCGGTCCGCGACGCTGTCGCGTGCATACGCTTAGTGATGCGTCTGCAGGCACTCGAGGCGTTGACCTGTTCTTGAAGACTTCCTACGGGCGGTAACGCTTCGACTTACGCCTGGCGAAGATTTGCATCGGGAACACGCCGCGATAGCCACAGAAGATACAAGCCGATAACAGCATCAACCACAAAACAGAAAATGGGATACCCATTGGGAACGCCAGTATTTGTGATGAGCTGACTGTGCACCAAGTCGTACAGCCCGTGCAGTAGCCAAAATACACCAACCACGACTGCTGATTTGCGGACGCTAACAGACGCGAAGACAAGGCCAGCGACGACGTACGGAACACCGTAGATCATTTCCTTGACGGCCACGGTCTGCTCGCCTGCTCGTAGAGCGAAGAACGCGTAGAGGCCAGGCAAACTGAGCAGGCCCACCGCATACAACCAACGTTCCCCACGAATGAATCGCGCAGACACAATGGTGAGAACACCGACAGCCGCACCAATGAGAGCCTCGATCACAACTCTCCCTTCTCTTTAGGCGCAGGACGCCGCGATTCAGCGCCGGCCGTGCGAAGCGAGGCCATCCGCTGGAATCGCTTTTAGGTGCGCGGAGCCTACTTCCCGGATGCTGGGCATACGTTGTTGGCATGCCTGAATGCCAGACGCCACTTTCCATCTTGCCGCATCCAAGCGTTCGTGTAACGCCTTCGAAGGACCTTGCCTTCATTGGGCGCACCAGGCGCGGGGACAACAGTCTCATCTCCCATCACGACGACCAAATCCCGGTAGAAGAGGAACTTCTCTGGTCGACGCTCGAACCGCGCATACAGAATCACGCCGTCGTCAATCAGTTTCAGAATCTCGGCCTTCTCCTGGACAATTCGGTTCGTCGGATGGTTGACAGTATGGTCATCCGGAAGCAGCTCCTGCAATGCGGCCTTATTGCCCTTGAAGATCGCTTCTGCGTGGGCCATGTCCAGCTTTCGGATCTGCTCCTTGAGTGCAGGGTCTTCGGGAAGCTGAAGCTGCTGTGCGAACGACGCTGTGCAGGAAAGGGCCAGCACACTGGCAAGGACCACGCAATTCCACTTCATTTGACACTCCTTCCGTTATGGGCACCTAGACAAGATGACTTCGGGAAAAGATGCAGGCCGACCACCGTACTAGTCGCGGGTTAGTCTCATCGAGAGCAGAGCCGCATGCTGGATCGTTGGCCAGCAGTGAATCCCGGAGGTCGGCCATGCAAAAAGCTACCACGATGTTCGTCGGTTTGGACGTCCACAAAGATCAGCTTGCGGTGGCCTACACCGCCAGCGATCCGGGCAGTGAGGTGGTGTTCGTCGGCCAGATCGGCACGCGTCAGTGCGATATCGACAAGCTGGTAAGGCTGGGCGGTGCGGGTATGTGCTCTATCGCTACCTGACGAGCAAGAACTTCGAGTGCCGTGTGATCGCACCGTCGTTGATTCCCAAGTAGTCTGGCGATCGGATCAAGACCGGCAATTCACGCGTGCGGCGTGTGCTGACGGAAGGGGCCTGGGCCTATCGCTATCCGGCCAAAGTCTCCGAGCACATTCAGAAGCGGGTCGACTCACTTCCAAAGCCGATCCAAGCGATTGCGTGGAAGGCGCCGTTGAAACTCTGCAAACGATATCGACGACTGATCAGTGGCGGCAATCACCCCAACGTCGTGGTCACCGCGATCGCGCGCGAGATGCTGGCATTCATGTGGGCGATTGCGAAACAAGTTCCGATTGCAGCGTGAGGACGTGAAGGAAACGGAGCAGCGGGGATGAGCGAGAGGCGCGGCCCCGGTTTGACGCAACCCTCGAACACATTAAGAGGCAGCTTCGGCCAACCCTCGTGCCCAGAAGCGAGGCAGGCGTCCGACGGAAACAAGTAAGGTGGTAACCAACCCACGGATATCAGCAGGATCAACCGTCGCGATTACTGGCCCCGCCTCTTGTTCGTCTCTGCTTCAACCGGAGGAAACGCAGATGCAGGAAGCAGTCGCGCTTCGATTGACATCCGAAGTCCTATCAACGTTCGAGCTAACCGGACCGCGAAGGCGGGACGCCTTGGTCCGGACTGAGAGAATGCATAGCGTACTTCAGGCCGGGCCAAGGTGGCCTGCCGTAGCTGGTCCGGTTGAGCGAGGGGTTAGGCCACACCGCGCCGACTGGAGGTCGGGTTAACCCTGGTCTTGCACGTATCCGACCGGACGTCGATGTGCTGTGCGCCTCGGCTGAGCGCAGAGGCCGAGTTGGTGGACGTTGCGGTACAGGAAGGAGTTGAGATGCACCGGTTCCTGATTTCGTTTGATGATGGATCGATGGACCACATTTCCGAGCAAAACCTGACGCAGGTAGGAGAGGCCGCGCGCGCAGTTGTGCGCGAGGCAAAGGCTGCCGGTGTCTGGATCTTTGGGGGTGGCATCTTGCGACAACAGGCGGCGCTTGTCGCCATCGACGGGACCGCAACTGCCGGCCCCATGCCCGAGACAAAGGCGGTCATTGGCGGGTTCTCGGTCATCGAGGTTGCCTCACGCGACGAGGCTCTGGCTTGGGCTGCCAAGATCGCTGCGGCATGCCGATGCGTCCAGGAAGTTCGCGAGATCATGTTTGACCCGGAGTCCTGACCGGCGCCTGGGCGGGCTGCCTGTGTGGCCTAACGTTTCGCGATCAGCGGCGGGCCGCACGGCGGACCGTCCGCTGCGGTGCGTTGTTCGGCAGTGACCTACTTCGCAGAGGGAATCGTTCCGGGAAGCGGATCGACTCAACCGAGACATCGATGTCGAGTGATGGCCAGTAGAGGTGGTCCTCACTTGGGCGAGTAACTGCCATCACGGCGCTAATCTGCGCGCTCCGGAACCACGGAAATTTCTTGAATGGAACAAACAGCTCCTCGGTCCCGAGAAACACCCAGAAACCGAATCGAGAGATGTTGGACACCTCAGCGACGAAAGTGCGTTTTCCACGCGGCGCGGATTTCATGCTCTCTTTCCTCGATGAGCTCTCTTGCAGTCACGAGTTCTACCTTGCGTAGACCGTAGTTCTGCGCCAACTCGAGTTCAGGCTCAACGCTCAAGTTGAGCGGCGCGCGGTGCTCTTTACCGCGGGTCCGCTCGAACGCCGGGTTGGGCGTCGTGTGGTGCGCGCCAGGCGAACTAGTGCGAGCAGCGCGTCATTTACTGCCTCATCTGTTGGGAACGCCTCCGCAACCTCGGGCGTGAGCAGCACGAGATTGTGTCCTTTCTGGAATTGAGCATGATACTTCCCGCGCACTCCAGGCCCAAGATCCGCGCGTTTATATTCCTTTCGGATGTCGTCTGATTCTGGCTTACCCTTCTTCATATATCTTCCGTTCTCGGCGAGTGGCCGAACGAGCACTGATGATGCGAATGGAGCCGCGTCGAGCCGTATGAATCACGGCCAACACGCGCCCCCTCATCGAGAATCCGAATGTAAGAAAGCGGTCCTCGACCTCGGAGTGATCTGGGTCGTGGAACGTGATGGCAGACGCATCTCCAAATACGCTCGCCGCCTCGCTGAAGCCGACGCCGTGTTTCGCGAGGTTCGCGCGAGCCTTCTTGTCGTCCCAGTCGAAGTCCACGTCAAATTATGGCACGGCCTCACAGACCGACGCCCAACGATTCCGTTCACCTGCGGTCCACGAAGTGGTCCGCCAGGTGAAACGGAGAGTTAGACGATTGGTCATTGAGGCGCGCATGTCACCGCACCTTGAAGTCTTCGGGCAAGAGCCGGTTGAGTGAGGCAAAGAACACCTCCCATGGTGCTCCAGCCTCACCGTGAGTCACTAGCCCCTGGGCAGCGCCGAACATGACGACCGTATCTGCTTCGACCTCAAGCGACATGTTGACCCCGCCCGCAACCCGGGACTGCGACTGCTCCACATCCAGACTTCGAATAGCAGCTACGGCAAGGTCAAGTAGTTTGCGCGCTGCCTGCTGCCCCACGACTTGCTTGTGCTCTCGCTTCGACTTTCCTCCAGGCGGGGGTAGTTCGTCGACTTCTACCTGGACAGCCCCCGAGTCTTTGATCACCACTGTGAATCTGGCGCCGGCGCAGCCCCACGACTCCAACGTCACCTTCCAACTACTCAGCGGTGCTACGTGGGATTCCGCAGGCACAGCCGAATCAACCATGAGGCAGCAACTGATCACTGCAATTGCGACGGCTACCCGCATTCGTCTAACGACACCGTTCACCTGCCGCGGCGGCTGGTGAGACGTTGAACCTCGAAGAGCCGTAATGCCGCCGCGGTCAGGTGCAACGGCTGGTTCGGCGGCTGGTCTCCAAATCGGCAGCTAGTACTCGAAGATCACCGGCAACTTGGGGCGCGTATCAATGGTTTTGCCTTGCTTGCCCCCATCGAATACTAGGGTCAGTAGGTGTGCTTTCCCCGGAACAATGGTCAGCACCTTGCCATTCGTGAGGAGTTGGGCGGTCGGTGAGAATCTGCCAACCTTGACGAGTTCGATCTTGGCGTCGGTCAACCGTTTCAAT
>JANNUT010000112.1:0-13658 GCA_031395565.1 Acidobacteriota bacterium
CCCGAGACGGCGCGTGCGGGTTGGCCCGCGCACGTCAGGTCGGCGTGCGCGAACAGGCGGCGGCCCTCGCGAGACCACTCGGCGCGCTGGGTGCCGGTGCAGCCCGCCTCGTTCATCGACTGCGCGCGCCCGTCAGCCACGTGCGTCTGCTCGAGCACCGGCTCGCCGGCCACGCGCGTGGTCAGCGTCACGGCGTCTGGGCGCGGCGTGGGCGCGACGCATACGCTGACATCGCTGGTCACACCCAGCGCGCGCTCGCCGGCGGCGGCGGCCACGGCGGCGGCCCCTTCGGGATTCCCCTCGCGCACCCCGAATCAGGGTGTCATATGGGGGGGATGCTCGCGCTACACATAGACGAGAAGAAGATGCAGCAAGGACAGGCGGACTCGATCCGCGATCAGCTCGAGGCGCTCCATGCGGAGGGCTTTGCATGGGCGCTCAGTTGTTGCCGGCGAGACCGGGCGGAGGCGCAGGACGTGATGCAGACGGCGTACGTGAAGGTGCTCAGTGGCGAGGCCCGCTTCGGCGAGCGCTCCACGCTGCGCACCTGGTGGTTTGGCGTGATTCGCCGCACCGCCTCGGAACGTCGCCGCCGCACGCGATTGGGCGAACGAATCGTCGAAGCACTTCGACTCTCAGGCTGGAAGCGACCGCAGGTCGCGACGCCCGAGGATGATTTCGCGGCGGCCGAATCTCACCAAGCGTTACGGCAAGCGCTCAGTCAACTGGCGCCACGCCAGCGCGAGGTACTGCTTTTGGTCTTCGCGCACGAGATGACCGTCGCCCAAGCCGGTGAGGTGCTCGGGATCTCCGCCGGAAGTGCTCGCCAACACTACGATCGGGGTAAGGCGCGGCTACGCGCCCAACTTTCAGAGGAGTCGCGACCATGACGCACGACTCCAGTGAAGCGCGGTGGCGCGAGGCACTGAAGCGCCAAGCAGCCGATGACGCCGGACGAGCTCCCAACTTCGATCTGCTGTGGCGTGCCGCACAACAACGTGCCCGCCCGTCAGCACAACCTAGCACTTGGATGCGCCCCGCGTTCAGCGCGGTCGCCCTGTCGGTCGTGATCGTGGGGCTCGCCGTCTGCTTGATGCGCTCACCATTGCCGAGCGATGACGAAGCGCTCGCAATGGCGAGTGCGCTCAGCGCGTGGCAAGCACCCACCGATACACTGCTCACCTCCACCGCGACCGCCATACCGGCCAAAGTGCCTGCGTTTACGATCGAATCGATTCGACTCACAGCGCTCACTAACAACCGCACCGAAGTCACCGACGCCTCAACTCAGGAGATCTCGCCATGAAAAAGATCGCAATGATGTTGTGCCTCGTGGTCGCTACCGCGGCCTGGGCAGCACCCGATCCCGCCGGCCCTGGTCACGGCCCCGGCCCCGGCCACGGCCCTGGACAAGGACTTGGCCGCGGCCCCGACGGCCCAGGCGGACCACCGCATGGTTTGTATCCACCCGAAATGGTGCTGTCGAATCAACTCGCACTCGGCTTGACCGACGATCAACTCCAGTCGCTGAAATCGCTGCTCAAAGCGACTCACGATTCAACGCTGGACACTCAAGTGGCGTTGCAACGCGCCATCGAAACGCTCCAGCGCACGCTCGACTCGACGCGCATCGACGAGGCTGCGGCGCTCGCTGCCGCCGATCAGGTCATGGCACTCGAGACCGCGATGAAGAAGGGTCACCTTGGACTCATGATTCGCGTCAAGAATCTGCTCACGCCCGACCAGCAGAAGAAGCTCGAAGAAATGCGGCCGCCGCAACCACCGCAACCACCGCAACCACCCGCACCTCCGGCGCGGTAAGGACTGCCGCAACGAAGCGACAAGGGGAAGGCGAGAGAGGGCAGGCCTCTCTCGCCCGCCACCTCACCCCAGCCTCGAATCTCCGAAAAGTCTGGCTCACAAGCAAGCGAAGCTCGTCGACAATGCGCGCGTGATCGAATCGCTCGAGGCAGCGCTGCTGCAGGCACTGGCGTCCCGAGAGGACCGGGCGAGCGACCCGCATGACAGCGCCTTTCGCGCCTTCGCCGGCTTTTACGAAGGGTACGCGCCGCTGGTCTTGGACGTATATGGCCGCACGCTCCTGGCCTTCGATCGCAGCGAAACATCCGATGGAAACGAAACGATGGTGCGCGATGCGTTGCGCTTGGTCCGGGACCGCTGGCCATGGATCGACGCTGCCGTCTGGAAAGTGCGCCGCGCCGCCGACCGCGAGCGCCGCAACGGCGTCGTGATCTATGGCGACGCGGCCCTGCTTTCGCGGAAGATCGTCGAAAACGGTGTGCGCTACGCCGTCGATCTCACCCTCAATCGCGATGCGAGTTTTTATCTCGACACGCGCGCACTGCGCGTATGGGCCAAAGCCGAACTCGCGGGTCAACGCGTGTTGAACGCGTTTGCTTACACCGGCAGCCTGGGTGTTGCGGCTCGCGCCGCGCCAGCGGCCGAGGTGATACAGCTCGACCTCAATCGCAGCTTCCTGGAAATCGGCAAGCGCTCGTATGCGCTCAACGGCTTCGAAGTCCGTCGCGCGCAGTTTCGCATCGGCGACTTTTTTCCCGTGGTCTCGCGCTTGCGCCGCGAGGGAAAGCTGTTCGACACCGTCATCGTCGACCCGCCGTTCTTCTCGGCCACCGACAAAGGGCGCGTCGATCTGGAGCAAAGCCAAGACAGCATCCTCAACAAGGTGCGTCCCTTGATCGGCGAGGGCGGTCGCCTCGTCGTCGTCAACAATGCGTTGTTCGTGTCGGGTGCCGACTTCCTGCGACAGTTGGAGTCGCTCTGTGCCGATGGCTACTTGGCGCTGGAGCAAACACTGCCAGTGCCCGACGATGTGATCGGCACCACCCACCCATCCCACCCGCCGAGTGACGCGTTGCCCGCCGATCCTACGCCCTTCAATCACTCGACGAAGATCGCGATACTTCGCGCCCGTCGAAAAGACGGCCGCCGCGCGACACGGCGCTAATGCGTCAGCGAGACCACAAACGGACCGGCAAACAAACGCCTCGGCACCCCATAGGGACCCAGGCCTGACGCCGCGACCGCACGGTAACCATCTCCTCGCGATACCTGCAGCTTGAACCGCTCCGCACGCAGCGTGGCGTGATCTCGCGAAGAACGCGCAAAACACCCCAGCCAGGTTGCGAATTGCGCGTCACGCCACGGATACCTCGGCGGTCTTCCGCTCTTGCAGGAGGCGACCGCCGCTTTGTCAGGCGCCGGTTGCGCCAAGCCGCGCGATAAATCGAGGCGATCGCCCTCGCCCAGCAGCCACAGCGTGGCGTTGCGAAACAGCGCGCCCTCGTGTTGCGCCGCACGCATGTCGAGTACCACGACACCCGAGGCACCCAACGCGAGAACTTCATTTCCTTCCACCAACGCCGCGCTGTTTTCGTCGACGCCGATCGCCAGTGGAATGTCGCTGCGCGCTGCCATCACCGCCAGTACTCGGCCCAAGCGTCCGCGTTTCAAAAAATGCTGGTCGGTAATTCCGGCGCTGAGGAATCCCATTCCATTCCGCAGCCACACGCCGGCATCGTTCTCGCTGGCAGCTACCCCGAAGCGCAACGCGGCTTCCGGCTCGCCGCCGCCCATCATCGGATTCGACATCATGGCCGCACCGGCAGAACTGCCGGACATCACACCGCCCTCGGCCATGACCTCTCGCACAGCAGTCAGCGCGGGTGTCACCTCGCCCTTGGGAAGCAACGTGTCCACGATCCGTGACTGATCGCCGCCCGTAAAGTAAAAGCCGCCGCAACCGCGGAGCACGCGTACAAATTCCGCATCGCGCACACGCACCGCGCCGTTGCTTTCGGTGAGATCGATCGCCATCACCGGCACCGCCCCGGCGTAACCGGCGAAGTCGGCGACCGCGGCGCCTGCCGATTCGACCGGTTCCGAGCTGGCCAACGGCACGATGCACAATGGCCGCTGCGGCAACACGCGGGCGACGATCGCTTCATGCACGGGGCGGTTTTCTGCCGCCAGTGCGCCACCAACAATGACCAATGCCGCCCATACGCTCATGTGTCATCCCAGACGTCGCTACCGCGTGAGGACGGCGGCTGAAGACCCCAGCAGAGGAGCCGCGCATGGAGCTCTCGAGGGCACCGAGTCGTCATTGGCGCCGCGAATCTTACGCGATATCGAGAGATTGGACCGAATCACGCGCCCATCTCGTGGTATGAAACCCTGGCCCCGCGAGTGTCATCCAGCCCGGCAGAGCGGCGGCGGAGAGTGGGGAGCAGGAGGCGACGTACGATCGATCTCAGCCATCCGGGCAGCTTCACTGGTCGAGCGCTACAAGAGCGCTCGCCTCACCGCGTCATTGCGCTGGAACTGATCGCATGACCGCTGCCATCGATCGTCGCTTGATCGAGACCTTCCTCGCCGTCGCGGCGATCGATGGTTTGTCGGGTAATGAGCTGGGTGTCGCGCAGTTCATTGGCGTACGCCTCGCCGCACTTGGCTTGTCGTTGCACGAAGACGACGCCGCGCACGCAAGCGGTGGAAACTCCGGCAACCTGATCGCGCGCGCCGGGGATGGTGGGCACACCGTGCTGCTCGCGCATATGGATACGGCGCGCTCGACAGCCGGAATGCGTCCGGTGCTTCGAGCCGACCGGATTACCTCCGATACCACGACGGTCTTGGGTGTCGACGACCGCGCCGGTGTCGCCGCGTTGCTGCACGCGGTCGAGCGCGTGATCGCGGCCCGCGGTGAGGCCGCTCGCTTCAGCTTGGCATTTACCATCTGTGAGGAAACGACACTGGCCGGGTCGCGTCACCTCGCGATCGACCCGGCATGGAAGCACGGATTCGTGTTCGACTCATCGCAGCGTCCGGGCCGCTTCATTGCGGGTTCGTATGGCTGCAAGCGGTTTTGCGCCACCGTGCAAGGGCGCGCGGCGCACAGCGGCATTGCGCCGGAACGCGGGATCGATGCCGTGCGCGTGCTGGCTGCGGCAATCTCGGCGCTGCCGCTCGGAAGGATCGACGCCGAAACGACGGCCAATGTCGGTCTGATGCACGGCGGCTCAGCGTTGAACGTCGTTCCCGATCGTGCGCAGGCCGAAGGAGAGATTCGCGCCACCACAGCGCCTCGTGTCGAACAGATCGATGCGGAGTTCAACGCGACGTTTGCAAGCGCTGCGCGCGTCGCCGGCGCCACCGTCGACTATCAGAGCCATTGGGAGTTCGAGCCCTATCGACACGACCCAGCGTCATCGCTCTACGCCCGCACGGTGGAGCTACTGCGTGCCACCGGATTGAACCCAGAACCGTACATAACGCCTGGCGGCTCCGACGCCAACGCCCTCAATGCACGCGGACTCGCAGCCATGAACCTTGGAATTGGCGCGCAAAATCCCCACGGCAACGACGAGTTCATTTTGCTGGAAGACCTGGCAGCGGCGGCCGCCATCGCGGAGCGGCTGTTGCTCGAGTCTTAGGCGCTGCGCGAACCCGCGGTCATTCGGGTTTGCTGCTGGGCTCGAACTCGGGCAGATCGCTTTGCTCTTCGAGCCTTCGCAATTCCCCCACATCGATCAGGTGGCCTGAGCGCAACGCTTTGGTTTCTAGATACCCGCGGCTGAACTCGTTGGGCGGGAGCAAGTGAGGAATGCGGCCCGAAACATTGATGCCGTACTGCGTGAGCTGGGAGATTTTGTTGGGATTGTTGGTCATCAAGCGAATCGACTTGATGCCCAAGCTATGGATCATGTGCGCTGCAATCGAGTAGTCGCGTTCGTCATCGCGAAACCCAAGCGCAAGGTTGGCTTCCACGGTGTCGAGCCCGCGATCCTGCAAGGCATAGGCGCGGATCTTGTTTTTCAAGCCGATGCCGCGGCCTTCTTGGCGCAAATACAGCACCAGTCCGCGCTCGTGCTCGCCGATTTTGGACAGCGCTGACCCGAGTTGATCGCGGCAGTCGCAGCGCAACGAACCGAGCGCATCGCCGGTCAGGCATTCGGAGTGCAGCCGCGTGGGCACATCTTCACCACCGACGACATCGCCTCGAATGATCGCAAGGTGATCTTTTTCGTCGCGATCGTTCCAAAAGGCGGCCACGTGAAAGCGCCCGAAGCGGGTCGGGAAGTGGGCCACGGCCACCACTTTTACGCAGACGCTCGCGGCACCGTACCCTTCGCAGTCGTGCTCGCGATCGCGCTCAACCAACTTTTGCAGCGTTTCGTAGATGTCACTCATCAAGCCGCCTCTCGTCGAATCAATCGTGATGCCATCGCGCGGCCCGAGCGCCAGGCACCTTCGGCGCCACCACCCGGCGAAAACGCCTCGCCAGCAATGCCAACGCGCCCGCCGCCTGGCAGTTCGACGAGCAACGGCGCATGCAAATCGCCACCGCCCGACAAACGCGCGTGGCGCCAGCGCTGTGTTTTTATCCAGGCCGGATGTCCGGCCCAGGTTCCCAGCAAACGCGCCGCCTCGTCGAGCATCCGGCGGGACCAAGTTTCAGGCGCTTCATCCAACTGCAGTCGCGAGAAACAGGGAAGTGCTTGCATCACCAACACGCGCCACGCCGGCGCCACACGCTTGCTCGAATCGTGACTGATGAGGTGAATCGGCGGCGAGCTGGGCGGGAAGAACATTTCCCAGGCCGGTTCCGGTATCGAAAGCGGATAGCCGGCAGCAACCGTTAAGCAGGCCTTGGTGCCGATTCCGCCCACCAGCGCCTGCACATCGGCAGGGATCGCGAGTTGCGGGCCGGCAGCCTGCCGCAACATTTCGATCACCCGCGGTGCGGGCTGCGTCAGCACGAGCTGCGGCGCGCGATGTTGTTGGCCAGTGGCAGTTCTTAATGTCCAGATTCCTGCAGCGAACTGCACCTCGACGACATCGCTTTCAAGCCGCACGTCGAGTCCGGCGGCCTGCGACTTAGGAAACGCCGTTACGCCCGAACTGAGCGCAAGCCTCGATTCACCACGACGAAACGCGCGGGGCAGGCACGGGACGCCATCACCCTCGACGGTGCGCGGCCAGCCTTCGATCGGATTGGGTTCGGAATTGCGAACGGCTGCGAGAAATTGCGGATCGCTGCCGTGAAGAAAGCACAAGCCATGATCGACAGGCTGACCTTCGATCCGGCGTGTCGCGCAGCGTCCCCCAACACCGCGGCTGCGTTCGAGCACGCGCACGCGCGCGCCAGCCTGAGTGAGCGCGCTGCCACAACTGAGGCCGGCGATCCCGCCGCCTACGATCAGGGTATCTGGCTCGCTCACTGGCAGTGCTTTCGCATGGAGGTCGCGAGTATAGACCGCCGCCAGCGCACGCACCCGCTAGACTGCTGCCATGCATGTTGCCGGTGTCGATGGCTGTCGCAGCGGATGGGTGGTGGCCAGGCTCTCGGCCCGGTCGCCGACAAGCCTGCAACTGGAGCAAGTCTGGGTTGTTGCCGACTTCGCTTCGTTGCTGCGGCAAGTTACGGATATCGAGTTGATCGGCGTCGATATGCCAATTGGACTACCCGCGGCTGCCGAACGCGGTGGCCGGCTCTGCGAACGTGAAGCGCGTGCGCGATTGAGCCCAAGGCGCAGCAGTTGTGTGTTTTCGGCGCCGGTTCGCGCGGCACTTTCGGCACCCGACTATCCCACGGCGCTCGCGATCCATCGCGGCTCGAGCAGTGAGGCCATAGGTCTTTCCAAACAGGTGTACTTCTTGTTCGACAAACTTCGCCAAGTCGATGCCGCGCTGACGCCAACAATTCAAAAGCGCATTCGCGAAGTTCACCCGGAACTGAGCTTCGCAGCGATGAACGGCGGCGTTGCGCTCGCGCCCAAGAAGAGCCCCGCTGGGCGCGCTGCACGAGTGCATCTGTTGGAGCGCCATGGTCTAACGCCGCCGCCGATTCCAGCCGGCGCGCAACACGACGACCTGCTCGATGCGCTCGCTGCCGGATGGTCGGCGGCGCGCTTGGCTCACGGTGTCGGCGAGCGCTTGCCACACCGGCCTGCGCGCGACGCTCGCGGGTTGTTGATGGAGATCAGTTTTTGAACTCGGCTGCGAGTTGTCAGTGCTCGTTGAGCAGCCCGCGCGTGAACGACGCCAGCTCGGCCATCGTCGCGAACAGATGCAAGCCGTCTCCGGCACGCACGGCTCGCGGCGAAAGCGCGCGGCCGCCGGCGATCACGATGGCACCGCGCTCACGCACGCCTCTTCGCACTGCCTCGATATAGGCCGGACCGATGTCGTCGGCACCTTCACGTGTTACGGAAATCCAGACCATGCGCGCGTTGTAACGAACGGTGGCGGCGATGAGCGCCTCGGCAGGTGTGTCGGCACCGACGTTGCGTGCGTTCACGCCGCACTCGTGGACAACGGCCGCGGCCATGGCACTCGGCAACAAGTACGGATCGCCTGGGGGAGCTGCCCCCACAGCGACCATGGCATTGTTTTCTGGATCGGGCAGTGCGTTGCGCAACCGCGCAATGAGTTGGTAGCAAATGTCGACGGCGCGGTGCTCGGCGACGATTCCTTCCGGCGACTGGCGCCACAACTCACCGATACGAGTCAAGGCGCTACGCAGCGGCCCGTCACAAAGCGCCGCGATGCTGTGCCCCTCGGCGAATGCGGCGAAGGCTAGGCGCTGTGCGGCTCCCGCTTCGTCGCGTTGCAACAACTCGAACAGTGCGTCGGCAATATCGGGAGGAAGCGCCGAGCTGCGGCTGAGCGTCGGCGCGATGCCGGCCAAGCCTAACAACTCGGGATGCATGATCGAAAGGTTGGTCGTGCGCGCGAAACGCAACGCTTCGGCCACGGCAATGCGCCGGTGACCGCCCGCGGTTCGCTCCGTGTCAAAACGCCCGTCGTCGCACCAGCGTTTGACAGAGGACTCGGAGACTCCCAACGCCTCGGCGACCTCGCGTGGGGAGACCCAAACGATTCTGGCCTGAATGGAATGGCCGGATTCCTGAACTCGAAGGCGTCTCGGTGACATGCGCTAGATGCTGCAGAACAACCGCCTAGTAAGCAAATTATTTGATACTAGTTTGACGAGATCCTGACCTCGGTATAACGTCAACTAGGTCGTTTTGAACGATTTTGAACGTTTTGGAAATGGCGGTCTCGAGAGGATTCGGGTGGAACAGCTTCGGCAACCTTCCGCGGTGCTTGACGTCCTTGGACTCAGCAAGAGTTATGGCACGGTGCCCGCGCTGCACGCCGTTTCGTGCAGCCTGGGCGCGGGTGAGCGTCTGGCGTTGACGGGCCCATCCGGCAGCGGCAAGAGTACGCTCCTCAACTGCATTGGTGGGATCGATCGTGCCGACAGCGGCTCGGTGCGCTTGCTCGGAGAGTCGATCGAGTCGCTCGATGCCGAACGACTGGCGGCCATGCGGCGTCGCAACATCGGCACCGTCTTTCAGTTTTTTCATTTGCTGCCGACGCTCTCAGCGTTCGAAAACGTCGAACTGCCACTGCAACTCTTGGGTGTCGCGACGGCCGAACGTCGTACCCGCGTCGATGCATTGCTGCAGCGCGTCGGCGTCGCACATCGCGCCCACGCGTATCCCGATCAACTGTCTGGTGGCGAGATGCAGCGCGTAGCAATCGCAAGAGCGTTGGTGCATCGCCCGCCGCTGATCTTGGCCGATGAGCCGACAGGCAATCTCGACTCGGCCAATGGCGAAACGGTGCTGGCGCTGTTGCGCGAGCTATCGGAGGAGACCGGCACCTCAATGGTGTTGGTCACGCATAGCGAAGAGGTGGCCGCGATCTGTCATCGCGAGCTCGTCCTGCGCGACGGAAGAATCGTCGAGGAACATCGCCGGTGACTCGTCGCGCCGTCACGACATCGGTTGGCATGGACGGTGTGGTGCTGCGCCGCGTCGTGCTGCGCCACTGGCGCCGCGCGCCATGGCAATCGCTGCTGTTGATTGCAATCGTGGCGCTGGGAATTGCTGTGTTCTTTGCGGTGCGCTTGGCCAATCGCGCGGCCGTCGCCAGTTTTCAAAACTTCTCGGAGTTGATCACCAGCAATACCGATGGCGCGGTGGGTGCGGCAGCCGGCGATCTACCCGAAGCCGCGTTGAGTGAGTTGCGCCAGGCGCTGGGCAATCTGCCGGTTTCGTTCGTACCGATGGTGGAAACAACAGCCGTCTTGCCGAGCACGCCGAACGACACGTTCTTGGGCGACAGGCGCACCTTTCAGTTGCTGGGGCTGGACCTCGTTTCGCTGCAGAATCTGGCGCAATCGCGTGAAAGCGATCGGTCGTGGTTTAGCCAACGCAGCGAGTCGATCGACGCGCGAGCCGCCACCACCGCGTTCTGGCGCACGCTGCGCTCGGCCGATGCCGTGTTCGTCAGCGAGGCGCTGGCCAAAACGCTCGGCAAGCAGCCTGGGGATCGTCTGGAGTTCGTGGTGCGCGATCGGCCCGTGACGCTGCAAATCGCAGGGCTCGTGCCGAAGCAGCGCGATGGACCCGATGTACCGGACACGTTGCTCGTGATGGATCTCCCTGCACTTCAAACCCTGCTCGGGAAGAGCGGGCGCTTGGATCGTGTCGAGTGGGTGGTCGAGGACGGACCGGGCGTCGCTGCACTGCGCGAGGAGGTCTTCGCGCGCATCGCGACCGCTGGCGGAGAGCGTTGGCGAGTTTCGCGGCCTGCCGATCGGCGCGCCGCAGCCGATGTCATGACGCGCGCGTTCCGCGTCAACCTCACGATTCTGTCGTTGCTCGCCTTGCTGGTCGGCTTGTATTTGGTGTTCCAAGCGCTCGATGGTGCCGTGGTGCGCCGGCGCGCCGAAATTGGAACGTTGCGTTCGCTCGGTCTCGAGCCAGCGGTCATTCGGCGCGTTCATCTCGCCGAAGCGGCACTGCTCGGATTGGTAGGTTCGTCGCTGGGAGTGCTTCTGGGCTGGGGCGGCGCACAGCTTGCGGTGCGCGCCGTTGGACGCACCGTCAACGTGTTGTATTACGCGACGACAGTCGATGCGGCGCAGTTGAATTTAGGTGAGGCGGCGTTGGCGATTGCGATCGGTACCGTCGCGAGTCTGTTGGCGGGTTGGTTGCCGGCGCGTCAAGCCGCCGCGATACCACCCACGCAGTTGATGAGTCGCGCGCCAGTCGGTGTCGGTGCGCAGCTTCCTCGGCTGTGGTTTCCGGCGTTGAGCGCCGTGATCTTTGGCATGGCGCTGCTCTGGGTTCCGCCGCTGAGGCTTGGTGGTGGCGTGCGGTTTCCGGTGGCCGGTTATGTTGTCGCGCTGGCCTGGATTGCGGGTGCTGGACTCCTGGCAGCGGCCGCGCTGCCATCGGTGGCGCGAGTGGCGCACAGGTTCAGCGCGATGCGGGTCACGCTGCGATTGGCATCGGGTGCGCTGCGACGCCCCTCATCGCGTCATCGATGGGCGCTGGCGGGACTGATCTGTGCCTTTGCGATGAGCGGCGGCATGGCGATCTTGGTTTCCAGCTTCGAGTTCACGATGCGCACATGGATCGAGCGCGCGTTGCGTGCCGATCTATACGTGGCCAGCGACGGAGCGCAGAGCGCGTCCACGCGGGCGGCGCTCTCTCCCGAAATCTGGCAAGCGTTGGTCTCACATCCGGCCGTCGAGGCGGGCAACGTCTTGAGCGTCTCGCCGATTACGCTAGGCGACACCGCCACCGTGTTGGCGGCGACCGACTTGGCGTTCGTGAAAGCGCGGGTGCCGTTGAGTTGGGTTCAAACCCCCACCAGTGACGACATTTTCGATGCCTCGCGCAGCAGTGGACTGGCACTCGTGAGTGAAGCGTTTGCGGAGCGCTTTCGTATCGAACGTGGCGATACCGTGTCGTTACCGACACCGGCCGGTGCGCAGCGATTGAAGGTCGCAGGCGTCTTCGCGGACTACGGTAACGAGCGTGGCACGATCATGATCGATCGCGCGCACTACCTTTCGTGGTTCGATGAGCGTCAAGTCAGCACCTGCGAGTTGTGGCTCAAACCAGGCGTCGATGCGGCTGCGCTGCGCGTCGAGTTGCTGCGGCGCTATCCCGGACTTCAGGTGCTTGGCAACGGCGAGATCCGGCGCGAAGCGTTGCGCGTATTTCGTCAGACATTCGGAATCACCTACGCGTTGGAAGCGATCGGCATTGCGGTCGCCGTGGCGGGGCTCGGGTTGGCGCTGAGCAGCATGCTGCTCGAACGGCGCGAGCAGTTGACGACACTGCGCGCGATCGGCATGTCGCATCGCGAGATTGCGCGCACGGCCGCGGCCGAGGGCGCGTTGCTGACGCTGACCGGAATTGTCGCAGGGCTTGGATTGGGAGTTGCGCTGGGATGGCTATTGATTCGCGTGATCAACAAGCAGACGTTCGGCTGGACGCTCGGGTTCGAGTGGCCGTTGTTGACGCTCGCGCTGTTGTCGGTTGCTGTGATGGCGTGCGGCACGGTGGTGAGCTATGCCGCCGGCCGATGGGGCGCCGCGCTCCCTGCCGATCACGAGGAGTGAGCATGATTCGATGGGCATCGTGGCTCAGTAGTGCAGCGCTCTTGGCGCCCGCGTGGGCGGCATCGCCGCCTGCAAAGACACCCGATGGGTTCGCGGTGCCGCAGCCGGGCGTGACGTTCACGTTCCCGCGCGATCACGGCAGTCATCCCGAGTTTCGGTTGGAGTGGTGGTACATCACAGGACACCTCTTTGCGGCCGATGGGGCGCGGTATGGGTTTCAGGCCACGTTCTTCAGGCAGGCGGGGCCGTTGGCGGTGGCGGGTGACGGCGCTGCGCAATCGAGCGAGTCGTTTGCGACCGATCAGCTGTTTCTCGCACACATGGCGTTGTTGGACGTAAAGACCGGGCGCTTCGTTCATCAAGAGCGGCTGGCGCGTCGTGGTTGGGATGCGCACGCAGCGGTCGACACATTGCGGGTCGCGAACGGGCCATGGACACTGGCGTTCTCGTCTGCTGGCGATGGATCGATTCAGTTGTCGGGGTCGATTCGAAGCGAGGTTTCGTTGCAGCTGACGCTGACGCCGAGCAAACCGTTGGTCGTGTTTGGCGACAACGGAGTTTCGCGCAAAGCGGCCGAGCCCACGGCGGCGAGTCATTACCTGACGTTCCCGCGCTTGGCAGCGCAGGGGACATTGAACGTCGGCCAGAAAAGCGTGCCTGTCACCGGCCAAGCGTGGATGGACCATGAATTCAGCAGCAGTCAGTTGGGAAGCGATCAAGCTGGATGGGATTGGGCCAGCATTCAACTCGACGATGGCCGCGAGTTGATGGCGTATCGAATGCGCCGCAAGGATGCCACCACCGATCCGTACTCGACGCTGGCGTGGATCGATCGTGGCGGCAAGCTGACGCAGGTTGGCGCTGACGCGTTTTCATTTACCGCGCGCTCGACCTGGAAGAGTCCGCTGACGGGCGCCGTCTATCCGACGCGACCGACGTTGCGCGCGCGTGATCCGCTGACAGGTGCGCTGCGCGAGTTCCGACTCGAGCCGTTGGCTGAGGCGCAGGAGCTCAACGGCGCGATCGGCGGTGTGCCTTACTGGGAGGGCGCCTGTCGCGTGCTCGATGAGCAAAACCGCGAGATCGGCTCTGCCTACCTCGAACTCACCGGTTACGCCGGCGACCTAGCCTCACAACTCTAAGTATTTCGTCGCAATTTCGGGGAAGGTAGGAGATACGGGGACGGTAT
>JANNUT010000113.1:0-36293 GCA_031395565.1 Acidobacteriota bacterium
CAGAACCTAGCACCACGTTCGCGTACTCGAACCTGGGGTACGAGCTACTGGGATCGATTCTCGAGAAGGTAACGGCCAGGTCCTATAGCGACTTGGCGACTGCGCTGTTTCAGTCGTGCGGAATGACTCAATCGCAAATCCTTCGGTTGGGCGATACGCCCGGCTTGGTGGAAGGGTATTCCGAGCAGCCGGACCACACCTTGGTGGTTGCCTCGCAGGCCGAACGCGCTCAACACCTCCCGCCGGGCGGCATGGTGTCGACGGTGAGCGATTTGGTGCGATGGAATCAGTGCTTGCATCACGGGAAGATCCTGTCGCCCGCCAGCTACTTGGCAATGGTTACGCCTTCGACCAAGCGCTCGTATCGCTGGGGCAGCTTGGGGTACGGTTTCGGCTTGCAGATCGCCGAGCCCGAGGGCGCCATCGAATACAGTCACAGCGGATACGTGCTTGGGTTCATCTCGACGATGACCTACTATCCCGCGACCGATCGCACGTTCGTTGCCTTGGAGAACATCTCGTGGGATCTCGAGAACGTCGATCGAGTCTTCGCTCAGCACGACGCTGTCAGGAAGCTGGTGTTGCAAAGCCTCAGCAAGCCATGGCCTGAAAGCATCAGCTCGCTCGACGCGCCCACAAACAAGACGCCGATTGCCGTCAACAAGGAAACTCTCGTGAGCCCCACTCAATCACCCGACGCGCAACACCGCGCCACCGGAACCTTCGAGATCAAAGTGACGCCACAGCCTCCGTACGACAGCTCGGATGGCATCAAACTGGCGCGATCGACAATCAACAAGACCTTTCACGGCCAACTCGAGGCGACGAGCAGCGTTGAGATGCTCAGCGCGATGACCAGCGTGGAGGGTCGGCCGGCTACGTGGCCATCGAGCGCGTGGTGGGCACGCTGGACGGTCGCGCCGGGAGCTTCGTCGCGCAGCACAACGGCGCCATGGCGCGCGGCGAGGCCAGCCTTTCGGTCACCATCGTGCCCGACTCGGGCACGGGCGCGCTTACAGGGATCGCTGGACGAATGACCATCGAGGTCGTCGACAAGAAACATCTGTATACGCTCGACTACACGCTGCCTGCCGCGGAGTAGTCGTGAGTCGATAGCGTCTGACAACAGGGAGGCATCGTGGCCGGCAGACACGTCGCGCTGCTGCGCGGTATCAACGTAGGAACAGCCAAGCGTGTCGCGATGGCCGATCTTCGCGCGCTGGTCGAGGGACTCGGCTATGGCCACGTGAGCACGCTCCTCAACAGCGGCAACGTTGTGTTTACGGTTCCAGCGAAGGCGGCCAAGACCAGCCCGGCGAAGCGCATCGAACAGGCGCTCGAAAAACAGCTGGGGGTGTCGAGTCGAGTGCTCGCGCTCAGCGCGGCAGAACTCGCCGTGATCGTCGCGGAGAATCCCCTAGAGAAAGTAGCCACCGACCCGTCGCGTCTGTTTGTCGCCGTGGTCTTCGACGGCTCCGCCCTCGCCGCCCTCACACCGCTCACCAAACAGGACTGGGGCCAGGATCGGCTGGCGCTAGGCACTCGGGCCGCCTACCTGTGGTGTGTAGAGGGGATGACCGAGAGCCGCTTGGCCAAGGCTGCGAACCGCGCGCTGGGCGACGCCGTAACAACCCGCAATTGGGCGACAATCCTCAAATTGGATGCGTTGATGCACAGCGAGCCCACGTAAAAGGAGTCCGCCAACGTGAGCCAGCCGCCCGAGGAGTTCCCGCGCGAGTGCCTCGACGCCCTCGAAAGAGGAAACGTTATCGAGGTGCTCTGGTTTGTGGTGTTGCTGGTTTTAGGCGTCTTGGCGTACCTGTTGCTACGTACACCTCAGTGACAGGTTTGTAGCGTCGGTGGCAGCGCGCGAAGGGGAGCGGTGAATGGGCAAAAGCCGATTGGAAGCGTTCAGCGATGGGGTGCTCGCGATCATCATTACGATCATGGTGCTGGAATTGAAGGTTCCGCACGGCGCGGAGTGGTCGGCGTTGGTCCCGTTGATCCCGGTCTTCTTCAGCTACGTGCTGAGCTTCGTATTCGTCGGCATCTATTGGAACAACCATCACCACATGCTGCACGCCTCCGGAAAGGTCAATGCGCAAATCATGTGGGCCAACATGCACTTGCTGTTCTGGCTGTCCTTGATTCCGTTCGTTACCGGTTGGATGGGAGAGAATCGCTTCGCCGCACTGCCCGTAGCGCTGTATGGCGTAGTGCTGCTGCTTTCTGGGGTCGCCTATTTCATCCTGTCGCGGGCGCTGGCCATGCATCACGGCAAAGACTCGGCCCTGGCGATTGCCCTCGGCAAGGACTACAAGGGGGTCGCGTCACTGGCGATCTACGCGATTGCAATCGCGCTCTCGTTTGTGAGTTCGTGGATCGCGTTCGCACTCTACGTGCTGGTCGCGATCATTTGGTTCCTTCCCGATCGGCGCATCGAGCGAGCGCTCTTGGATCGTTGAGCTCCTCCCGGCAGTCAAGCCGCGGACTACGCCGCGTGCGGATCGCGTCCTGCGGTGCAGTACATCGCTTGGGCCAGCACACGCTTGGAGATCAGCGCGCTGATCTCGTCGATCACTTCCGAGGTAACGTGTTGCGTCTCGAAGTCGATCAGGTCTTGGGTGCGCAGATGTCCGCGCCCATCGAGCAAGCGCCAGGTGACATCGCACAACGCACGCAGGGCAGAGCTATCGGGCAGCGCGAGCCGGTCGATACGCGCCAGGTCGTGCGCGGAAATGTTGGCAAGCTCGCGCGTGGGGAAGTGCGCGGGACCAAACGGGCGCCGCAGCCACGCGGAGATCGCACGTTGGACGGCCTCCGACTGCGCCACGGTAAGCGTCCCGCGCCAGAGCGAGGCGGACGTGCTGAGGCAGGCATCGATCAACTCGGCGTCGGTTCGCTGGCCGGAGTTAAGCAAGGTATCGGCCAGAAACGAGCACTTCACCAACTGCGTCGCGAGCCGTGTGTCGTTGGCGTTCATCCTGAGCCTCACGCGCCGGTTCGCGGCGCACCGAATGGGTCGTTCTTGGGATGTGCGCCAGCCTGGATGGTTACGCCGCCGGCCGCGGAACTGGAAATCTGGAGCGGTTGCTTGACGGTCGGTAACTTTAGACATAGTCTAACCACCGCGATGAGCACCCCTCACGACGTTGCCGACAATTTGCGGGAGCACGACATCCAGCCCTCGGCGCAGCGCGTTGCCGTAGCGCAGTACGTGCTGCGCACGCAGGACCACCCCACGGCCGATCAGGTATTTGCGCGGGTCAAAGGCGGTTTCCCCATGTTGTCGCGCGCCACGGTGTACAACACGCTCAACCTGTTCGTCGAGAAGGGGCTATTGCAGCAGCTCACACTGGCCGAAGGCCGTGTGGTGTTCGACCCGAAAACCGAGTCCCACCATCACTTCATTGACGAAGAGACCGGGACGATCCACGACATTCCTTGGGAGGCCGTCGATGTGGTGCGAATCGACAAGCTCAAGGACTACGAAGTTCGCTCGTATCAAGTGGTCATGCGCGGCCGGCGCCGCCGTGGCCGCAAGGCTTAGTTTTTTTTGATCTATTGATTAGACAGCGTCTAAGGCTGTGTTAAATCCAATTCAAAGGAGATTTCCAATGTTGACCGTCGGAGACCACTTCCCGCACTACGAGTTACAGGCTGTCGTGAGTACCGAAAAGGGCAAAGAGTTCGAGACCATCAAACAAAGCAACTACCCAGGCAAGTGGCAAGTGATGTTCTTCTGGCCAATGGACTTCACGTTCGTCTGCCCCACCGAAATCGCTGAGTTCGGCAAGAAGAGCCGCGACTTCGCCGATCGTGACGCTGTGGTGTTGGGCGCCTCCACCGATTCGCACTTCGTGCACTTGGCCTGGCGCCGCGATCACACCGACCTCAAAAACCTGCGGATCCCGATGCTGGCCGACACCAAGCGCGAGTTGTCATCGACGTTGGGGATCTTGCACCCGCAAGAGGGTGTGGCGATGCGCGCGACGTACATCACCGACCCAGAGGGGGTGATCCGCTGGGTTTGTGTCAACGATCTCTCGGTCGGCCGCAACGTCGACGAAGTTCTACGCGTCTTAGACGCGTTGCAAACCGACGAACTGTGCCCCTGCAACTGGAGCAAGGGCGAACCGACGCTCCAGGCAGGCTGACCATGAGCGCACTCGAAGCCTTGCGAACGGCGCTGCCCGACCCCGCGGTGGACATCAAGCTCAATCTGCAAGCCGTGCTCGGCGCATCGTCGTTGAGCAGCGAACAGAAGTGGGGCGTTGCGGTGGCGTCGGCGATTGCCGCGCGCCATCCACAGCTGATCGATGCCGTGTTGCAGCAAGCACGGGCCGAGGTGTCTGCGGCGGTGATCGAAGATGCCTACGCAGCAGCGGTGCTGATGAGTATGAACAACGTGTACTACCGCTTTCGGCACATGATCGGCAAACCGTCGTACAGCGAGAAGCCGGCCCGGCTGCGGATGAACCGTTTGGTCAAGCCAGCCGGAAGCAAGCTCGACTTCGAGCTGTACTCACTGGCGGTGAGCGCCATCAATGGGTGCGAGATGTGCCTTCAAGCGCACGAGAAAGTCGTGCTCGACGGTGGCCTTTCCGAAGAACAGGTGCACGATGCCGTGCGCGTTGCCTCGGTCATCCACGCGGCCGCGGTTGCGATCGAAAGCGCCCGAATCTTCACTACGGAGATCTCACGATGAGAAGCAGCGATAGTCCTCTCTCCAAAACCGCGCGCACGCAGATTGCCGATGCGCTCAATCTGGTGGTGGCCGATGCCCTCGACCTGCAAGGGCGCGTCAAGACAGCGCATTGGAACCTGCGCGGGGCACAGTTTCTGACGCTCCACCCGTACTTCGATCAGCTCGCCTCCGAACTCGGCGGCCACATCGACGAAGTCGCCGAGCGCGTCATGACGCTCGGCGGTGTGACCGACGGGACGGCGGCCTCGGTCGTGAAACTCAGCCGCATGCCTGGCTTCAAGCCCAAGAACCACAGCGACAACGAGTATGCGCAGCGCGTGCTCGATGCGGTCGGTGAGTTCCTGAGCGGCGTCAACTCGGCACGCAAAGTTGCCGAAGGCCAGGGCGACCCGGACACGGTCGATATGCTCACCGAGGTCGTGAGCCTGTACGAGAAGCGCGCGTGGTTCTTGCGGGCCACGCTGGACAAGTAAGCAACTAGGGAGGACGGGTCAAGAGCTTTCTGCGCCCGTCCTCCTATCTATGGCTACACAAACAGGGGGCGATCCGCGTAAAGTCCCGGTCATGTCTCACGCCCGACTGTCGATCGCCCTGCTGTTGCTGCTCGCGGCGGCTCCCGCACGCGCGCTCGATCCCAACCGGCCGCTGCTCGACGCCGTTCACGAGGTCTGGACCAGAGCGAACGGACTGCCGTCCAGTGGGGTAAAAGCGCTCGCTCAAACCTCCGATGGTTACCTTTGGCTTGGTTTCGATAACGCGTTGGCGCGTTTCGATGGCGCACGGTTTGTCACCTTCGATAAGCACTCGATGCCACGCTTTGACGGGCAAGGTGCTTCCAAACTCATGGCGTCATCCGATGGCGCACTCTGGATCGGCTCGGTGAGCGGCTTGACGGTGTATCGCGATCACCAGTTCCGGCCGATACCGGCGTGGTATCACGATCGCACTGCAACGGTGTTCGATATCGACGAGTCGCCCAGCGGACGGATCTTCGTTTCCACGGTCAACGGTATCGGCGTGGTCGAAGGCGATGCCTTGGTACCGTTCTTCCAAGGCAGGCAGGAAGACGCGCCCGTCTGTCCCGAGGTGGAACTGATCGACAGCGACAGCGTGGTCTGCATTGGTTACGAGCTCTCGCGTGTCGAACGCACTCACGTCACGCTGCTGCGCGCGGCCGAGCAGTTCAGCGGAGCGAGCGTGGCCAGCACACGCGACGCGCAAGGCCGAGTGTGGATCAGTGGCCGAAGTCCTGGACTGCTACGCGGTGATGGCCAGCGATTCGATCTCGTCACCGATGGGCCCGGCCTGCCTTCAGGCGCGGTCATGGCAATGAAGAGCAGTTCCAATCGCTCGATCTACTTTGTGGGCTCGTTTGGCTTAGCCGCTTGGCACGACAATCGGCTGGATCATCTGCCGGCGGCCGAGATCCTGAATGCCTCCATCGTCTCGGCGCTGTTGGAAGATCGCGAAGGCAGCTTGTGGCTCGCCACCGACAATGGGCTGCAGCGGTTTCGCGATGGTGCGGTCGTCCCACTCACCAAGCGTGAGGGGTTGCCCGATCAAAGCGTTGTCTCTGTGTTCATCGACAAGAACGACACGCTTTGGCTCGGCACCAACTCTGGACTCTATCGCCGCACGCAAACCGGTTGGCAACACTTTGGGGTCGACGCCGGTCTACCGGCGACCGGACCGGTGTTGAGCATTGGCGAGGACAACACCGGCACACTCTGGGCCTCGGTGGTCGGCGCAGGATTGTTTCAGTTCGATGGTTCGCGATTCATCGAGTTGCCGCAGAGCGAGGCGCTGCGCGAGAACATTGGCTTTGCCATCGTTCCCGCCCGCGACGGTGGGCTTTGGTTGGGAGGTTCCTACGGGCTCGCGAGACTGCAAGGCCGCGAAGCGACACGCATTCCAGTCGTCTCACCGGGTCAGACGATCCCGATGGTGCTGGTGATTCACGAAGCCGCGCAAGGCAGCGTATGGGTAGGAACCGGCGACCTGGGTGCGATCGAAGTCGACAACGGCAAGCGCGTTGTCTGGGGCCCGGAGCAAGGACTGCACGGTCCCACAGTGGTCGGCTTTCAGAAGGACAAAGACGGAGCGCTGTGGATTGCAGGTTTGGGATTGAGTCGTCTGAAGGACGGCAAGCTCATGCACGTTCCAACTGATGCAGGCTTGCCGATTGCGGGGATCGCCTCGATGCAGGCCGATGCCGGTGGCGAGTCGCTTTGGCTGGGCAGCGACATTGGCGTCACTCAGGTACAGATTGCCGATCTCAACACGTTCTTCGCTGGAGCTGCTACAAAGATTCCCTCGCGCACGTTCGGTCGCAACGAAGGATTTCGTTCGGGCGAGTGCAGCGGCGGTGGACAAAACGCAGCAGCACGTTCCGCCGATGGACGGTTGTGGTTTGTGGCCGCAACTGGCGCGGTGAGCATCGACCCGGCTCGCTTGCCGCATAACGATGTTCCGCCCGAGCCGTTGGTCGAGACACTGCACTGCGGCGAGACAGAGATCGACATGCTTCCACCCGAGGGCGTGCCGCAGTTGCCGCCCGGTGCGCGCAACTGTGAGTTGCGATACACCGCGAACTCGCTGCGCGTACCGAGTGCGGTGACGTTTCGCTACCGGTTGGTGGGAGAGGATCGTGACTGGGTCGAAACCGGGGTGCGCCGCAGCGCCTACTTCTCGTCGCTCTCGCCGGGCACTCACACGATCGAGGTGATGGCTACCAATGAAGATGGTGTAGTCAGCCGCGCGCCCGCGACGTTAACGCTGCGTCAACGACCGTTGTGGTATCAAACCTGGTGGTTCTACGGCGCTGCCTTCTTGGGTGTGGGGGCCCTGGCGTGGGGCGCACATCGCACGCGGTTGCGCGCTGTCGAGCGGCAGCGCTTGCGACTGGAAGTGCAAGTGTCCGACCGCACCCGCGAGCTGAACGAGGTGAATCGCAGCCTGGAACAACGCGTTCAGGCCGGCATCGACAAGTTGCGCGACACCGAGCGTTTGGCCGCCTACGGCCAAATGGTGGCCGGTGTGGCGCATGAGGTGCGCCACCCCGTGTTCGCGCTGCGGACTGCCGCGTACATGATTGGTCAAAAAGCGCAGCCGATCTTCGAAGAGATCAAGCTGCCGCTAGAAACGATGCGCACCGAGACCGACCGGATCACGCGCCTGATGGACGATCTGCTGCAGTTTGCTCGCGAGCCGGTGCTGGCCACACAGGTCTGTGATCTGCGCGCCTTGTGCCAAGCGGCGGCGACATCGTATCGAGCGGTGCACGGCGATACACCTGCGGTGCAGGTGGAGGCGCTTGAAGGCGTGGGGGCGGTGCTCGATCGCGATCGAGTGATGCAAGTGCTCATCAACCTGATTGACAACGCCCGCAAGCATGCCAAAGGGTGCACGCGTGTGGTGCTGCAAGCGGGTGACGACGACTCTCACGTGACGCTGCGCGTTACCAACGATGGCCGCGGGATTTCTCCAGACAACTTGCCCCACATCTTCGAACCGTTTTATACCGGGGGTGGTGGCACCGGTTTGGGGCTGTCGATCGTGGAGCGCTTGATCAAAGCGCACGGCGGGACAATCACCGTAGATTCATCGATCGAGCGCGGCACCTGCTTCACGATTGCGCTGCCCAAACGCCCACCCGGCCGCGAGGAACACGCATGAGCCTCAAATCCCGCGTATTGCTGGTCGACGACGACCCGGCGCTCGTGCGCCTGCTGACACAGCTGTTTCGCGATGCAGGCTATGAAACAGAGGGCGCCGGCTCGGTGAAGGAAGGCGTGGCTGCCGCCGGGAAGCAAACGTTCGATGTCGCGTTGATCGACCTGAATCTGCCAGACGGAACCGGCCTCGACTTGCTGACGCAGTTGCGCATGCTGCGCCCCGAGTTGTCGGTGATTTTGCTCACCGCAGCCGGCAGCATCGAAGCTGCGGTCGAGGCGATGCGTCGAGGCGCCGATAATTTCGTGGTCAAGCCAGTCGATCCACCGGCTCTGTTTGCGGTGGTCGACAAGGGCGTCGAGGCCTGTACGTTGCGCCGCCGCACGCTTCATCTGGATCGTTTGAGCGAAACACCCGTGGCGCGGGTGCTGGGACAGAGTGCGGTCATGAAGCAGGCGCTCCAGCTGGCCGAACGCGTGGCACCGCACGACACCACCGTATTGCTGCTCGGGTCGACGGGCAGTGGCAAGGGGTTGTTGGCGCGAGCCATTCATGACGCGTCGTTGCGTCGCAAGGCACCGTTCGTAGCGCTCAACAGCGCTGGGCTTTCCAAGGAGATGGTCGAAAGCCAACTGTTTGGGCACGAACGCGGCGCGTTTACCGGAGCCACCGAGCGAAAACTCGGATTGATGGAAGCGGCCGAAGGGGGCACGCTGTTTCTCGACGAAATTGCCGAGCTAGAACTCAGCGTGCAGGCCAAATTGCTCACGGCACTCGAGGAACGGCGCTTCCGGCGACTGGGTGGCTTGGTCGAAATCTCCGCCGATGTGCGCCTGATCGCAGCCACGCATCGCGACCTGCAGAGTTTGGTCGACGCCAGTTTGTTTCGCGCCGATCTCTATCACCGGCTGAATGTGTTCGCGATCGTCTTGCCGCCGTTGAGCGAGCGCGACGAAGACATTCTGCCGCTCGCCGTGCACTTCCTGCGGATGTATCGCGAGCTGCCCGACCCGGCGCGCGCACTGACCGACGAAGCAGCCGGTGTCTTGCTGGACTACGACTGGCCCGGCAACGTGCGCGAACTACGCAATGTCATGGAGCGCGCTGCGATTCTTGCGCCACCGGGGGCGCCCGTCGATGTCATGCACTTGCCGCCGTTAGAACCGCGCGTCAAGCCGGCGCTGCTCCCGCCGCAAGAGCCGGTGGCATCCACCGAACCACTTCCCGCCACACTCGAAGAAGCCGAGCGCCTCTTTCTCGAGCGCGCCCTGCGCGAACGAAAAGGAAGCCTGCGCGCCGCCGCCAAAGACCTCGGCATCTCGCGCGGCACCCTCTACCGCAAAGCCCGCAAGTACAACCTCCCCCTCGACGACTAAAAGGGGACAGGCACTTTTTTTACAACTGGTGACTAAAGCGTGAGGCACGCAACGAAGTTGACGGTGGCGCCAACTTCCAACTGCCCGGCCTCGATAGGTGTGGGGGCGGCGCTTTCCATCATCGGTGCGGCCATCGTGCGCATCATCGGCATGGGTGGTGCCGCCGCGCTGCTATCGCTGAGCCACACCACCTTGCCGACCTTCAAACCGAGCCCACGCGCCATCGCTTCGGCGCGCGCTTTGGCGTCGACGGCGGCCAAGCCGAGTGCGTCGTAGCGCGCCTTACCCGTTTGACTCGATGAAAACTGCAAGCCATTGACAGCGGTGGCGCCGGCCGCCATGGCTGCGTCGATCAAGCGTCCGACATCGCTCAACGTACCGGTCTTGACGCGAATCGAGTTGGTGGCGGTGAAGTTGACCAGTTTGGGCGGCTTGTTGTTTTCGTAAGCGAAGTTGGGCTGCATGTTGTAGCCGGTGGTCGACTTTGAAAGCAGCGTGAACTTGGACAGCGCCTTGATGACGGCATCGGAAACTTGCGCGCTCTTCGTGCCCGCTTCGGCTCCCGTGGCGCCATACGCCATGATCGAAAACTCGATCGATGCTTCGTTCGGATCGAGCTTCACGATTCCGTCCCTCGAGGTCGAGACGCGAGGCCCGCCGCACACCGGGTCGGGTTGGAGATCAACATCGGCAAAGCCGAACGACGCCAGAGCCAGCGAGCAGAACGCGATTGATGCGAGTGGTTGTTTCATGTCAGAGCCCTCTGTGTGGTAGAAACACGGTGGTAGCAGTACCGCCGCATTCTAGCCGTCCGATCCGGAGACCGCCCCATGCCCGAAGCCATCGTAGATTTGCGCTCCGACACCGTCACTTCGCCGTCGAGCGCGATGAGAGAGGCGATGGCGCGTGCGCCGGTGGGCGACGACGTATACGGCGAGGATCCCACGATCGCAGCGTTGGAAAACAAGGCCTGCGAGCTCACCGGTAAAGCTGCGGCGCTATATGTGCCCTCGGGCAGCATGGCCAACCTGATCGCGCAGATGGTCTTCGTTCGTCGTGGCGATGAGGTGATCTTGGGCCAAGACAGCCACGTGCTGTTCTACGAAAGTGGATCGGGCGCAGCGCTGGCCGGCTGCTTGTACGCCGTGGTGCCAGGGTCTGGGCTCATCAACGCCAACGACGTGCGCGCGCGCTTGCAAGCCGGCTCTTTTTACGCTCCGCGCACGGCCTTGGTCTGGCTGGAGAACACCCACAATCGCGCCGGCGGAGCGTTCTACCCGCTCGGCGACTTGGCGGCGATTGCCGCGCTCACCTCACAGCACGGTCTGCCGCTACATCTGGATGGCGCGCGCGCCTTCAACGCTGCGGCGGCGCTGCGCGTGCCGCTGTTGGAAATTGCTCAGCACTTCGACTCACTCTCGTTTTGCCTGTCCAAGGGTTTGGGAGCACCTGTCGGTTCTTTGCTCTGCGGCACCGCGGCGTTTCGCAGCGAAGCACTGCGCTTTCGAAAGATGCTCGGTGGCGCGATGCGACAAGCAGGAATCGTCGCAGCCGGTGGCCTCTATGCGTTGCAGCACAACGTGGCGCGTTTGGCCGACGACCACACCAACGCGCGCCGGCTGGCCGAGCAACTGCAAGGAATTCCCGGGCTCACGGTCAATCTGGCGGCCACGGTCACGAACCTCGTCCTGGCCGATGTCACGCATCAAGGCGCCAAGGCGTTGGCCGACCGCTGCGCCCACCACGGTGTGCGATTCGCGCCGGTAACCCCATCACGCGTGCGCTTCGTGACGCACCTGGATGTCAGTGCTGCCGATATCGATCGCGCTGCCGCCGTCGTGCGTCAGGCGATGCGCGATTAATCATGTCGCTGCGCCTGCGGATCGTGCTGGCGCTGCTGTTGGTGGCGCTCATCCCGATGGCGGTCGCATTGGTCGTGCCGCTGATGCAAGCCGAGCGTCGCGCGCGAACCGAAGCCGAAGGGCGGCTTGCCACGGCCCAAAAACAGGCCAGCGCACTGGTTCAACGGCGCGTGGCGCAAGGCACGACCCGCTTCGCACAGGCCGCCGCCGAGTTCGCCGCCAACGAGCCGGCACAACGCGTCGTGAAACAAGGCCCCGAATCTCTTGCCAGCGCGCAGGCCGAAGGATTGGCACGTCGCCACGCGTTGGACTGGATACAACTGCGCGACTCGTCCGGCACCGTGCTTGCCCAATACGAAACGCGCCTGGATCTCGATGCCGTGCTGCTGAAGCAGCAAACGTCGGTCGATGCGGGCGGCGAGCCGCTCACCGTCGAAGGCGGTACGGCGATCGGACGTGAGCTGTTGTCGGAGGTGCAAGAAGTCACCACGCTGCCGATCCAAACAATCGACAAGAGCGGACGGCTCCAAGCCGCCAGCGGAGTGCTCGACCCCTCGCGCGCCTGGCTCAACGCCGACATCCCGATCGGTGACAGCGGTTGGCTGCTGCGCGTGTCGGCGCCCGGTGGCGATGTTGTCCAGGCACGGCATGACACGTTGCTCAGCTTTCTCGGGATTGCGCCGTTCGCGCTGGGCGGCGCCCTTGCGCTGGGGCTGTTGCTAGCGCACACGATTGCGCGTCCGGTGCGCGCGTTGACCGATCGGGCCGAACAGATTGCTGCCGAGCGCGCCCGCCCAATCTTGTTGCCCGACGACCGCAACGAGGTGCGACGTCTGCAAACCGCGCTCGAGCAAATGCTCGACGCGCTCGATGGCAGCGAGCAGCAACGCCTCGCCGCTGAAAGAATCGCCGCGTGGGAAGAGGTGGCGCGCCGGCTGGCGCACGAAGTCAAGAACCCACTGTCGCCGATCAAGCTGGCGGTGGAAAACCTGCGCCGCACCCGCGAGCGCGCCCCCGAACAGCTCGATCGAGCGCTCGACGAAGAAACCACCACGATCTTGGAAGAAGTCGAGGGGCTCAAGCGCCTGGTCGACGAGTTCTCCGAGTTCGCGCGCTTTCCAAAGCTGCAGTGCGCCCCGTGTGATGTGCGAGAGGTCGTGCACAAAGCGCTCGCGCTCCACAAACCGCGCCTCGAACGAATGCTGGTCTCACTCGTCGTCGACGATCAGGCTGCGCCACCGAGCATCATGGCCGACGCCGAGCAGCTCGGTAGAGCGGTCAAGAACCTGGTGCAAAACGCACTCGACGCGATGGAAAGCGTCAAGACCCGGCAGCTCACCGTCACGCTACGCGAGGTGGGCCACGAGAGTGCGCGCGTTTGTGAGCTGACCGTACGCGACAGCGGCGTTGGCGTTTCTGCCGAGGCCAAGCGTCGCGTCTTCGAACCGTATTTCACCACCAAGAGTCATCAGGGTGGCACCGGACTAGGAATGGCGATCGTGCAACGGATCGTTACCGAGCATGGCGGCACGATTGCGCTCGAGGGCGAACCGGGCCGCGGCGCTACGGTCACCATTCGACTTCCCAGTGCAGGCATGAGGGCGTAAATGGCGACGATCCTGATTGTCGACGACGAGAAGAACATTCGCTCCACGCTCGGCCGCAGCTTGCGCCTGGAAGGGTACGCGACACTCGAGGCGCAAGACGGCGTCGAGGCGTTGGCTCTGCTTGCCAGCGACGACGTCGACCTGATGTTGCTCGATGTGCAAATGCCGCTGCTCGACGGCTTGCAAGTGCTGGAACAGGTTGCGGTTCGCGGACTGCGCGTGCCGGTGATCATGCTCAGTGCGCATGGCACCGTAGAGCGTGCTGTTGCCGCGATTCGTGGTGGCGCCTTCGACTTTGTCGAAAAGCCGCCGAGCCTAGAGCGCCTGTTGGTCTCGATCGGCAACGCGCTGCGACTCGATGCACTGGCCGAAGAGAATCGGCGGCTGCGCGAGGAGACCGGCCGTGTCGCCGGGCTGTTGGGCGATTCGCCCGCGATGCAAGAACTCAAACGGACCATCGCGCAGGTAGCGCCGACCACCGCCACCGTGCTGCTCTTGGGAGAAAACGGCACCGGCAAGGAATTGGTCGCACGCGCGATTCAAACTGGCAGCGCGCGCAGCCAGAAGCCGTTGGTGACGGTCAACGGCGCCGCCGTGCCCGAGACGCTGTTCGAAAGCGAACTGTTTGGTCACGCACGCGGTTCGTTCACCGGCGCAACGTCGGCGCGCCGCGGCAAGTTCCAGCTTGCACACGGCGGCACATTGTTTTTGGACGAAGTCGGAGAAATTCCGCTGCATGTACAACCCAAACTGTTGCGCGCACTGGAAAGCGGCGAGGTAGAACGCGTTGGTGGCGAGAGCACCGACAAGGTCGATGTGCGCGTGATTGCCGCCACCAATCGCGACCTGCCTGCCGAGGTCGAGGCTGGCCGATTTCGCCGCGATTTGTACTTCCGCTTGAACGTGGTGCCTGTAACGCTGCCTCCACTGCGCGCACGCAAGAGCGATATCCCGCTGCTCGCCACGCACTTTCTAGCGGCGGCCTGCACACGTCACGGTTTACGCAGCAAGACACTTACCGCAGAAGCGCTCGACACGCTGTCGCGATACAGCTGGCCCGGCAACGTGCGCGAACTGCGCAACGCCATGGAGCGCGTCGCGATCTTGTCGGCTGGTGAGCATGTCGATGCGAGTGTCGTGAAGGCCCTGACGCTGAGTGGCGTTTCATCGAGCGGCGCGGCCGCGCACACCACGCCCGACGGCGCCTTCGACTTGGCGGCTGTGGTGCTGGAGTACGAGCGCGAGTTGGTGCGCGATGTGTTGGAGCGCAACGACTGGGCGATGACGCGCGCCGCAGAGGAAATGAACCTCGAGCGCAGTCATCTCTACAAAAAGCTCAAGGCGCTGGGATTGGAGCGCGGCTAGTGGGGGTTTGTGTCCAAACGCCCACAGTCTGTGCCAGGCGGACACGCGCCGTCCCGCTTGGTGACACCGTTAACTTATTGAAAATGAGAGAGTTGTAGGTCTTCATCGGCTGGCACGCAGATCGCTTTCCTCAGTCGGTACCGGGAACAAAAAAACAGCCCGGCCACTTGGGAGGAGCGATGAATACCAACACCATGCAACGCATTTCGAGTCTGGCCATTTTTTCCACGGCGCTGATTGCAGCGGCTTGCAACCAACCACTGCCGACCGAACCTCGCTATGGCGCCGATGAGGTTCAATCAGGCAACGAAAATTCACCAGCCCCGCTGGTGCAACAGGCCTCGATGCCGATCGCCGAGGTATCGCAGGATGCAACCGTTACCGTCACCGCCAACCCCAACGACAGCGTCTCGATCGCGGCACCGACCGATCTCGCCGGACTGGTGCGTGAGGCGCGACAGATGCTGGACAGCGGTGATTACAAGGGCGCGTTGGAAAGCAGCGAGCGCGCGTTGACATTGGACATCGGGTCGCCCAAGGCGCTGCACGTCCACGGCCGCGCGTTACTGGCCTTGAACCGCACGCCCGAAGCGATCGAGACCTTGAGCCTGGCGCACGAAACCGATCCAGATAACGGCTACATCGCCAACACGTTGGGGTATGCCTTGTTGATCAGCGGCAAGCCGAGCGAAGCGGTTGGGTACCTGGAGAACGCGCGAGAGTTGCTGCCGAACGTCGCCTATGTGCGCAACAACCTCGGCGTGGCGTACGAGCGCCTGGATCGCACGGACGAGGCGATTGCCGAGTACCAAGCGGCGGTCGCGGCAGGTGACAGCGATGGCAAGGCAGCCATGAGCTTGGGCCGGCTTGGAATCAAGTAATGCGCCCATGAGTGTCGATCACGGAGGTGGGTGGTAACCAGAGGTTGCCACCCATCTCGCTAAAACAGCTACGTTTTCCGCCAGTCTGATACCTCATCCCACAAGGAACCTTCTTTGCTCGTCGAGAACACGTCCATGAGCCTGACACTCTTGCAACGCGCCACGTTCGGTGGCCTGGTCCTGTTTTGCCTGCTGCGCGGGGCGCCGGTACGCGCACAACGAAGCGACGATGGAACCGGAGCGCTGCGTGCCACCGCCGGCGGCCGCAGCGTCGAACTTCCATTGGTCGAGATGCGTGCCGAGTTGTACGTCACAGGTCCGCTGCTGCACGCGATCGTGACGCAACGTTTCGAGAATCCCTACGACGCGAGTGTCGACGCCGACTACACGTTTCCGCTTCCCGACCGCGCTGCCGTCGACGCCATGGAGCTGCACGTCGGTGCGCGCGTGATCGTGGCGGAGGTACGAGAGAAGCAGGCGGCGCGCGCTGAGTTCGAGCAGGCCAAGCGCGAAGGGAAGCGCGCGTCCTTGGTCGAGCAGCAACGCCCCAATCTGTTCTCCACGCGCGTTGCCAACATTGCGGCGGGCGAAACAGTGAACGTGCGCTTGGAGTATCGCGAAGAGCTGCGAGCGGCGTCGGGCACCTATTCGCTCGTGTTCCCCATGACCTACACGTCGCGGTACTCGCGCGAAACGGCTGATTCGTCGCAGTGCGCCATCACCGGCGGCGACGCGCTCAGTCCAGCGGCCGAGGTGGTGATCACGATCGACGCCGGCACACCGTTGGCTGCGGTCGCATCGCCGTCGCACGCGCTTCAGGTCGAGCACAACGCGCGTGGCGCTGTTGTGACGCTGCACGGTCAACGGGTGCCGGCCGATCGTGACCTGGTGGTGACCTGGCGCTCCGCACTCGAGTCGACGGCACACGCCTCGCTGCTGGTGGAGGAGGTTCAAGGCGAGCGCTTCGGCCTGCTGACACTGTTCCCGCCCGACCCTGGTTCCAGCGCTGCCAATGGCTTTCCCACCGAGACGTTGTTCGTGGTCGATGTCTCGGGCTCGATGGAGGGGCCGTCGATCGACCAAGCCAAAGCAGCGCTATCCAGCGCGCTGAAACGATTGCGGCCGGGCGATCGATTCAATCTGCTGCAATTCAACGACTCCAACGCAGCGATGAGTGAGTCATCTCTGTTCTACGGACTGAATGAACTCGATCGTGCCCAGGCCTGGGTGAACGCCCTTCACGCCGGCGGCGGAACCGAGATCGACGGCGCGCTGCTACGTGCCATCGGCATGCTTGGCGCGTCACGCTTTGCGGGCGAACAGCGCATCGTGCTGATTACCGATGGCGCGGTCGACAACGAAACGGAGTTGATGACGCGCGTGCAGCAAGTGCTGGGAAAGGTGCGACTGCATGTGGTCGGAATTGGATCGGCCCCCAATCGCTGGCTGATGCGCAAGCTGGCCGAATTCGGCCGCGGCGCATGCAGCTTCGTGGTTTCGATCGACAGCGTCGAGGCTTCGATGACTGACTTCCTCCAGCGCATCGACCGGCCGGTGTGGAGTGACATTTCGCTGCGTTGGAAAGGCACGGCACCGCTGGAGTCGTATCCCGAGCGAGTGCCCGATTTGTATGCGGGCGAGCCGATTGTGTTGCTGCTGAAACTCGATCCCGGCGGCGAGGCGCCCCAGGTGATCCTCGAAGGCCGCGGCCCGGATGGAATGGCACAGCTTGCGCCGGTAGTGCCGCAGGCGGTTCGGACCAACGCCGGGCTCGGCACGCGCTGGGCGCGCGAGAAGATCGAGTCGTTGATCGATAGCCTGCCGCGCGGCGGCGACTTCGAAACCGTCAAACGCAACGTGACGGCACTCGGTCTGCAGTTTCACCTCGTGACGGCTTACACCAGTCTCGTTGCTGTCGACAAGACACCGGCAGGTCTGCAAAGCAACGATGCCGATGTCAGCCAAGACGATGGCGTACTGCCACAGGGTGGGACACTCGGTACGTTGCTGCTCTACGCCGGCATCGTTGCATCTGTTATCGGTGTGCTGGGCCTGCGTGTCTGGAAGGTGTGACGTGATGTCGCGCGTTAGCTGCATGCGTTGGGGAAGCGCGCTACTGCTCGCCATGGGGCTCGCGCTCTGTGGCGAGCAGTGCTATCTGCGCGCGAAGGCACAGCTTGCCGCGGCGCTGTTGGATCGTGCACTTCAGGCATCGCTGCGCGATGGTGCGCTGCATCGGCCGTGGCCATGGGCTGACCTCGCTCCCATTGCGCGCCTGGATGCGCCGCGGGTGGCGCAGTCGCGCGTGGTGATCGACAGCGCCGCGGGCAGCGCGATGGCCTTCGGACTTGCGCACGTGGATGGCACCGCGCGGCCGGGCAGCGCGGGGAATGTCGTGCTGGCAGGACATCGAGATAGTTGGGCGAGATACCTCGAGGAACTGCAGCGCGGGGATGAACTGAGATTGACATCCACGCAGGGCTTTCGACGCTATCGCGTCAGCGCAGTACTGATTGTCGATAAGGCCGCCACCGATCTGCTCACCGCGGCGCAAGGTGATCGACTGACGTTGATTACCTGCTATCCGTTCACCGCCCTGCTGCCGTCGCGAGAACGATACATCGTCGTTGCGGTACCCCAGTGACTCGGACGCCAGTATGTTGCTTGCCGGTTCATCGTCAGCCCTTCCTTCCGGAGCCAAAGGCCAGCTTAGAATCCCGAGCATCAATCGTCGAGACGAGAGGAAGGAGCTGCCGTGAAAATTCCGCTCACGATGGACATCGATCGGCCGCCCCGCCAGATCGCCAGATCGCCATCGACATGTCCGGTGGCAACATGGGAAAGCTGGTCATGCATGTCGATTACGTGTTGTCGGACTTCGGGGGTAAGACACGCCTCAGATATGTCGCGTCGTGCCAGCTCAAAGGGTTCCAACTGCTGATGGCACCGCTGTTCAAACTGTTTGGCGCCAGTCAGGCGAAGAAGTTTCTGCACAATCTCAAGCGCGTCGCCGAAGCCTAGAAACCTGGCACGCGCAGGGCCTATCTCATCGCTACGAAACGGTCTTCCGAAACGCCCGTGCGCTGCCTGCCAGCAGTACCGCAGCAATGATCAACAACGCCACGACGTGCTCCCACAGGTCCATGAAGCTCGCCCCGCGAATGATGATGCCGCGCGAGATCGCAATGAAGTGCGTGGCGGGGAGCACTTGCGCGATCCACTGCAGCCACACCGGCAGCGAGCGCAGTGGAAAGATGTAGCCCGAGAGCATGATCGATGGCAGCAAAAACATTTGCGCGAGCTGAATCGCCTCGGCCTGGGTGTGGGCTTTGCTGGAAATCAGCAGGCCTTGGATGAGCAAGGCAAACAGGTAGATCAGCGCCAAGCCGAGCAGCAACGGCAAGCTGCCATGGATCGGCACGCCGAAGGCGTACGTCATCAGCGCCAGCACCATCAGCAACTGAACAAAGCCGAGCATCAAGTACGGCAGCAGCTTGCCGATGATGACCGCAAGTGGCGATACCGGACTGACCATCAGTTGCTCGAGTGTGCCGCGCTCTCGCTCTCGCACGATCGAGAACACCGCCAAGAGCATCCCCGAGAATGTCAGCAGAATGGCGACCAGCCCCGGGATCAACAGTTCAGCGCTCCGCGAGGACGGGTTGAACAACAACTTGGCCCGCACCTCCAGCGGCAGCGAGCCGTCGGCGCTTTGCTTCATAAGTACATCGAGCGAGCGCGAGAGCGCGACGCCGTTGGCAGCGCCCAAGGCTTGCGACGAGATCGTGTTGTCGGAGCCGTCGATCAACACCAAAAAGCTGGCGGTCTCGCCGCGCAACTGCCTGCGCGCGAAGTCAGGCGGAATCTCGACGCCAATCTGGGCATGACCGGCGACTATTTCTTCACGCATCGCATCGCGCGATGGAACGTAGCCCGCCATTGCGAACACGCTGGTGTTTTCCAGATCGTCGAGCAGGGCTCGACTTTCGCGCGTTTTGGACTGATCGAAAACCACCGTGGGAACCCGGCGAATGTTGGTGTCGATCAGGCCAAACAAAACCAACTGGAAGATCGGCACCAAGAGGGCAAAGCGCAGCGTTCCCTTGTCGCGAAACATCTGCAGCAACTCTTTGCGGAAGACGGCGGTGAAGCCTCTCATTTGCGGGCCTCGTCAAGCTTGGCGGCCTGCAGCTTGGTGAGCCGCACGAAGACGTCTTCGAGCGTGGCTGCAATGGGGCGCACGGCGACGTGGGCACCGCTGCCGGCTTGCAAATCGCGCGCAATCGCAGCGTCCGAAACGCCCTCGTTGACCAACAGATGCAACGCGTTGCCGAAGATCGTGACGTCGTCGACGTACGGAAAGCTGCGCGAGAGTCCCATGACAGCGGCGGCGCCACGATCACAATCGGCTTCCACGCGGCGCATGCCGGCCGGCGTGACCTCGGGCAAGTTCATCAACTCGGAAGGACGGCCCTCGACCAGCATCTTCGACATATACAAGTACGCAACCGTACCGCAGCGCTCGGCCTCGTCCATGTAGTGCGTGGTGACGAAAAGCGTCACCCCCTGCGCGGCCAACGAGAACAACAAGTTCCAAAGCTCGCGGCGTGCGACGGGGTCGATCCCGGCGGTGGGCTCATCGAGGAAGATCACGCGTGGTTCGTGCATTACCGAAGCAGCCAATGCCAAGCGTTGCTTCCAGCCGCCCGAGAGATGGGCTGCCATCCGCTCCAGATACGGTTCCAAGTGCGTCAGCGCGATCGCCCAATCGCGCCGCTGCGCACGCCGCTTGCCATGCAGGCCGTACGCCGAGGCGAAGAAGTCGAGGTTCTCGGCAACAGTCAGGTCCTCGTACAACGAGAAGCGCTGCGGCATGTAGCCGATGCGACGGCGAATTTCCTCGCCGTGCTTGGCGACATCCAATCCATCGACGCGCGCCAAGCCTTTGTTCGGAGCGAGCAACCCACACAGGATGCGGATCAATGTCGACTTGCCTGAGCCGTTGGGGCCAAGCAGGCCGTAAATTTCGCCGCGCCGGACGCGAAGCGATACGTCATCCAGCGCCTGCACGGCCGGGAAGCTGCGCGAGACGTGCTCGACCTCGATGCCGTACTCGCCAACATCGGGTGGTCTGCCGACGACGGGAGTGTTCACGCGCTCACTCCTCGAAGCGGACGGTGGCGGCCATGCCGGCCTTGATCTCGGGCGCCGGCTCGACCCGCACCTTGACGCCAAAGACCTGGTCGACCCGTGTTTCCGGCGTCTGAATGTTGCGTGGCGTGTATTCGCCGCGATCGCGAATCTCGACCACCGTTCCCGTGAAGCTGCGATCGGGATGTGAGTCGATGCTCACCGACACGTGTTGACCCACAACGACGCGACCGAGTTGCGGCTCGGGCACATAGACGCGCAGCCACAGATCCTCGGCCGCCAAAATCTCCGCCACCGGTTGCGCAGCACCGACAATGTCGCCGGGCCGCAGGTCGAGTACTTCTACGGTTCCAGCAAACGGCGCCACGATCTCCATCTCGCGCCGCTGCCGCAGCAGATACTCGAGCCGCTCGCGTTCACGAGCGAGTGCTGCCTTGGCGACCGCGACATCCTCGCGCCGCGATCCGTTTTGCAACTGGCGCAGCGACTCGCGCGACGTCGCTTCACGAACTTGCGCCGCGTCGTACTCGCGCCGGCCGATCACGCCGTCGTCGAACAACGCCTGCAGGCGCTTGCGATCGGTTTCGGCAGCGGCCCATTCGATCTTGCCGCGCGCCAGCTCTTCGTCGCGCGGCCCCTTCACGGCACGCGCGAGATCAGCTTCGCGTTGCGAAATCAGCGCCTGTTGCTCGCGCACCGACAGATCCAGCAAATCGGTCTCCAACGAAACCAACGGTGCGCCGGCAGCAACGGTTTGACCCTCGCGCGCATGGACGGCGCTGACGCGGCCACCAATTGTCGAGCCGACTTTGGCGCTATTGGCCTCGACGGTTCCAGACGCGCGCAATCGCGTATCGGTCCTGCGCGTGCCGATCACGCGCCAAACACCGAAACCCACCGCTGCAAGAATGACGATCACGATCAACGCACGCTTCATCCACGTTTCCTCTTAGCAGTGGTCTTGGACAGCGGACGACACCAGACATCGATCAACTGATCGAGATAGCGCGGCAATGGCAAGGGCGGATCGACCGCGCGCATGACGCGATGAAACCAAACGTAGGCCTGCAGCGCGCCCATAAAGCCGAATGCGGCAGAGAGCGGGTCCTTCAGGTTGAGGCGCCCGTGTTTGGAGGCACGCTCGAAGTACCCGGCGACCAACAGCAGTGCGCGTTCGGGAGGCGTAGGACGCACGCTGGGATCGAACGGCAATGGCGGCGAATCGGCGTCCAGGCCGTTGGACCGCATCCACAAGGCGATCGTGCTTCCAATCCGCTGCTCCATCACGGGGATCGATGCTTCCGCCAGCCGGCGGAGAATCTTGGCGGGATCTTCCTTGCCGCTCAGCGCTCCGACGAATTGAATCGGAATCGGCAGTGCGTCGTCGTTCATGGTCCGCATCGCCGCTACGAACAACGCGTCCTTGGAGGGTGCGTGGCGCAGCAGTGCCGCCGGACTCAAACCGACACTCGCGCCAATCTCGGCCAGCGTCACCGACTCGAAGCCGCGCTCTGCGAACAGTGCGTGTGCCGCGGCGAGCACCTGCTCGCGGGTAACTCGGGGTGGGCGTCCCATGGCGTTAGTAACCGTACGTTCAGTTACTAATTACCGCCAGCAAAACTTCGCCCCAGCCGCGAAAACCCTTCGAACGAGGGCGGATCCGGCGTAATTTCCAGGCGCCCTGGAGGGGTAAGAAAATGCGCCATTTGGTTTCCAGCGTTCGTGCCTTGTTGCCGGTGTGTCTGCTTGCCGGCGCTGCCTCTGCTTTTGCGTACACGCCCGGCAGCGGAACGATCTACAGCACCAACTTCGAGGCGATCGACGCCGACTGGGAAAACGGCAACAACGTGGCCGATTCGCCGTGGACGCAAGTTCAAGACGGCACCGACAAGAGCTTCTACGCCGACGGAAAAGGAGCCGTACCGTCGTCGCCAACTCGTCATCGTGCCAAACACTTCGTGCATCCGGTCAACGCCACTTCGTTTTCGGCGGCGTTTGAATATCGCGCCGAACTGGGCGCGACCTATTTGTTCGACCTCACCGCGCAGCAGCGCGCTCCACAACTCAAGGCCTACAAGCTGCGTATCGACGGCAACGGCGCGATGTCTTTGTGGCGCAGCGAAGCCGGGGTGATGGTGCAAAAGGTCAACACCTCCAACGGCGTGGTGCCGATCAACAGCAAACGCTGGATACGTTTCGCCGTGGAGTCCGACGGCGGCAGCGGTCAGTTTGTGCGCGCGCGCATCTGGGGCGGCAGCGCCAGCAGCGAACCGACGACGTGGACGCTGTCATACCAAGACCCGATCAAGACGGTCGAGCGCGTGCATCGGCTCGAGTTTTTCGCCGATGGTCCGAAGAACATCGAGACGTGGATCGATGATCTCGATGCGTTCGGTGACGGCAATTTGGGTACGCCAAGCTCGATCACCAAGATCTACTTGGTCGAATGGAGCCATCTCGATATCGGGTTCACCGAGCCACCCGATACCATCGAGACGTTTGCCAAGACGCATCTAGATGATGTGTTACTCAGCCTGGCAGCCGATCCAGACTATCGCTGGACGATCGAATCGGCGTGGTGGCTCGATCGTTGGTGGGAGCGCTCGACTGAACCACAGCGGCTGAACATGCTCAGCTGGCTGCGTGGTGGGCGTTTGAAGCTGACGGCGGGCTACGCCAGCTTACACACCACGGTGGCTGGCCACGAACAGCTGACCCGCAATCTTTACTACGCGTCGCGTTTTGCGCGGCAGAACCAGGTTCCGTTGCGCACCTGGATTACCGACGACGTGCCTGGATCGACTTTTGCGCTGCCAGAACTGCTGAAACGCAGCGGCATCGAGTATTTCGTCGGCGGCATGAACACGCCCTTCGGCGGCGCCGTACGTGAGCCGAACCACGGCACACGGCCGTTTTACTGGCAAGGGCCGGACGGCTCGAAGACGCTGAGCTGGATCACGTTCGATTCATATGCCGAAGCGTTCAACTGGGGCTTCTCGTTCTTCGACACGCTTACCGACACCTGGCGCAACATGGGCCGCGAGATCCAAAAGCAAGAGGAAGTCGGCTACCCGTACCCCGAGATCATGTTGTTTCGCGCTTTCGACAATCACTACCAAGGGTTCAAGACGCGCGATTTGGTGAATCAATGGAACGCCACCTACCAAACACCTGTGTTGGTGTTGTCGACGGTCGAAGAGTTCATGGACCACATGAAGTCGACGTACGGCGCCAACTCATTCCCCACCTATAGCGGCGATTTCGGCGCGGCGTGGTCGGGCAGTCACGCAGCGGAGCAAAACACCACCGCGATGGTGCGTCAGGCGCATCGCGATGGACGTGCTGCCGAGGCGATGCTCGGCGTCGCGTGGGCTGCCGGCGGCGACCCGGTGCCGCAGACCGATGTCGACTTCATGTACCGGCGCCAGTTGGAAGTCGACGAGCACTCCGGCGCCGGCGGCTGGCCGGGTTACTTCACGCCCGAGGAGATGGACCGCAACAACCGCATTCACTTGGGTTGGGCCGCCGATGCGCGCAACAAAGCCGTCGAGTTGGCAACGCTCGGCGATCAACGAATCACCGCCAACATCCCGGCGCAGGGGGATGCGATTGTCGCCATCAATCCGCTGGGGCGAACGCGCGACGGTTGGGTGCGCAAGCAGCTCCCCGCCGCGTTATATGGCAGCAGCTTCAAGTTGATCGACCACAGCACCGGCCTGGAGCTGCCGTATCAGCGCTTCGACGCCAGTTCAGAGATTCTGTTTCGCACCACACAACTGCCGTCGGTCGGCTATCGCGTTTACGACTTGGTGGCAGGCACGCCGACTGCCAGTTCTAGCGGCGTTCTGAGTGTCGCCGGAAACACGCTCGAGAATGACTTCTACAGCATCAGCATCGATCCGGCCGATGGATCGGTATCGAGCCTGATCGAGAAGGCGACCGGGCGGCAATTGGTCGATGCTGCCGCAGGCTATCGTTTCAATCGCATGGCGAACAACGTGAAGAACGATGTCAATGCGAGTAACAATCCGTTCGAGCAGCCGGTCGCTTCGGCCACGGTGAGCATCGAAGCCAACGGCAGCCAAGTGGTGGGACTCAAGGTCACGCGCACCGGAACGCCGCACACACAAACGCTGTATCGCCTGTATCGTGGTGATAACCGGGTGGAAATCGTCAACACCTTCGACAAGGGACAAACACCCTACGTTCCCAACTCGGTCAGTTGGCGCGCTTACGTCGTGACCCTGCCGTTCGATGTTGCCGACTTCGAGTTGCGCACCGAAACGACCACGCGATTTTTGGATGCGCGTCGCGACGGATTCCCGCGCGATAACACCTTCGACTGGCACAACACCGAACACTCGATCCACTTCTGGGATAGCGGCGGCGGCATCTCGTACGCTTGTGACACCGTCAACGCGCACTACTTCGAGAAGCTCAAGGCGTTGGGTGGTCCCACCATGGCGGTGAGCAAGGGAATGCTGATCCCGCGGCTCTTCGATCGCACCGATGAATACCAATTCGCCGACAACTCGATTGGTCCTTTCCAAATCGAGCCTGATGCCCCAACGGTGTTTACGTTCACGCATCACTTCCGCGCGACGCCCGCCGGATGGGATCCTGCGGCCGCCAGCCGCTTCGGCTTCGAGGCACTCAACGCGCCTCGTGCGGTATTGCTCGGTGCGCGGAGCGGTTCGCTGCCAGCTAACGGCGGATCGTACGTATCGATCGATGCGCCGGGCGTGTTGCTGTACACCGTCAAGGGCGCCGACGATGGCGACGGACTGATCCTGCGCATGACCGAACTCACCGGCGCGACCAACACCATCGCGCACGTCTCCAGCGATCTGTTGGCATTCAGTTCTGCGCTCAAGACCGAGCAAGACGAAGAGGCCGGCACGGCGCTGACGATATTAGGTGGCGTGATCGACGTGCCTTTGGGCCCCTATGAAACGGCAACAGTGCGGGTGCGCATTCAACCGGTCGGCAACCTGACATTGACGGTCAGCAAAGATGGCAATGCTGGCACTGTAAAGCTGCAGTGGAGCGGTGGAGGACCCAGCTACACCGTGCGCCGCGCCGAGAATCCGCAGTTCACGCTGGGTGCGACCACGCTCACCTCCGGCCCCGGATCGAGTTTCGATGACCCGGTCTTGAATGACGGAGTCACTTATTTCTATCTCGTCGATTAGAGGCCGCGGGCATGCACTGCTCGTGGTGGTGGTCTTGACCGCCGCCGGAGTTAATGTTGCGCACACTCACGGTGCGTCCAAGGGCTTGCACCTTCACCTGGTCCCCGAAGCGGCACTTCCGGGGAGCAAAGTGACAGTGCGGGTGGATGCCGTCAGCGAGGTCGATCAAGTTGTCGTTGGCTTTGCGCGCAGCGCTGCCATCACGCGCCGCTTGAAGCCGGCAGCGCGGCATGTCGAGGTCGAGCTTGTCGTTCCCGCGGGGTTCAAGCGTGGCACGACGGCGAGCGTCCAGGCCGAGGCCACGGGGGGCACGCTGGTCAAACCACTGCGGGCGTCGTCGCTCTTGATTGTGGGCGATCCAAAGCAGCCGATCGTGTTGCCCTAATGCAAAGCGGGCTTCTTCTCGCCGCTGAATTGGGTTAACGTTCGCCCGGGATTGCTTGGGAAATCAAAAACAAAGAGGGAGGTCTCTCATGTCCGTCGCCCGCGTCACCGAAATTACTGCGTCATCCAAGAAGAGCTTCGAACAAGCGATCGAAACAGGTATCTCGCGCGCGCACAAGACGTTGCGCAACGTCAAGGGTGCGTGGATTCAAGATCAAAAGGTCTTGGTCGAGAAAGGCAAGATCGTCGAGTACCGCGTGAGGATGAAGATCACGTTCGTTCTGGACTGAGGAGCAATCGATGTCTACCGACTATCCTGCGCGGCGTCGCGGCCGCCCACGTTTGCTGTTGGCCGTGGTGCTCGCGCTCGTCGGCGTGTGCAGTTACTACGCGCAACGCGAGTACAACCCGATTACCGGCGAGACACAGTCGATCGCGATGACTGTCGACCAAGAAGTCCAGTTGGGACTGCAATCGGCACCCGAGATGGCGGCCCAATTCGGTGGACTCGATTCAGACCCGCAGTTGCAGAACTTGGTGCGCTCGGTAGGGGCACACGTCGTACGCAGCACCGTGGCGTCTCAAACGCCGTACGAGTACAGCTTCAACCTGTTGGCCGACGATCAAACCGTCAATGCGTTTGCGTTGCCAGGTGGACCGATCTTCATCACGCGGGCACTGTTGATGCGGTTGGAGAACGAAGCACAGTTGGCGGGGGTGTTGGGTCATGAGGTGGGGCACGTATTAGGGCGACACGCCGCCGAGCAAATGGCCAAGACCCAGTTGGCACAAACGCTGGTAGGTGCCGCGGGTGTCGCTGGGTCGGAAAACGGGAAAGGGATGATGGCGGCCATGGCGGCGCAAGCGGTCGCCCAAATGCTGCAACTCAGATACGGCCGCCAAGATGAACTTCAGGCCGACCAATTGGGCGTCGACTTGATGAGCACGTCAGGCTACGACCCGCGCGCGATGATTGACGTGATGCGCATCCTGAAGGAGGCCAGCGGCGGTTCGAATCGTCCCGAGTTTCTGAGTACGCATCCCGACCCGGGCAATCGCGCCGAGAAGCTGCAAGAGTTGATCGCGGCGAAGTTTCCCAACGGAGTGCCCAGCGAGTTGACGCAGGGTGGAGCCTTCAAGTAGTCCTACGGCAGCCGATGCTTCGCCCCGGAGCGGTTCAGGGCTTGGCTAGCGAGTCGACGCCCAGCGCTGTGTCGATGACACGCACCGGGGCCCAGAGTGTGGCGTAGTCGATCGGTACGAACTTCGTTCCTTCACCGTATTGGTACTCCTGCAGCATCAGCGACCCAGTCCAATCGAAGCTGCGAAACGCTTCATCGATCTTGGCCGCCAGCGCGGGATCGAGGTTGTGTGCGGTGCCATACGCGGTGGAAGGGAACGTTGCCGATTTGTAGATCGAGCGCAGCGCGTTCGCCTTCAGCACACCGCGATCGATCATGCGGCGCCACACCACGTTGGGAACGACAGCCGCGTCGTAATCGCGATTGAGCACGCCGAGGAGCGAACTGTCGTGCTTGCCCGAGTACGCAGCTTGATAATCGCGATCGGCCCTCAGCTTGAACTCGCGTTCGAGAATTTGCGCCGGCGCCTTGAAGCCTAGAGTGCTGGTCGGGCTGGTAAAGGCAAGCATCTTCCCGCGCAAATCCTTCGGGGCTTTCATTTGGTCGTTGGCGCGCACCACAACTTCCAGTTCATAGCCGAAGCTGCCGTCGGCCTGAGCCATCATCAAGCGCGGCACGAACCCGGCCGCATTCACCGCAAGCGGAACGCTGCCGCTGTTGAATGCAGCGATGTGCAGGCGGCCCGTGCGCATCAATTCAATTTCGGCCGCGTTGGATTGCACGGGGTAGTAGGTCACCGCCTTGCCCGTGACCTGCTTCAAGTGGTCGAGAAACGGTTGCCATATCTTTTTGTAGACAGCGGGTTTTTCGACCGGCGTGTACGCAAAGATCAGCGTGTCGGGATTGACGAACTGCGCGGGATCGGTGGGAACATCGGCCACGAGGTCGCCATCTTGGTCGCAATAGCGAGCATCGAGTTGGCCATGCGGGCATTCGTCCTTGCCGGCGGCACGCGCGGCGGACGCGAACAGCATCATCAGCAGCAACCAGTGTCGTGCTACCACGAGATCACCTCGTCAGCGGCCAGCCCGAGATCGGCCGCCAAGTCCAACACGGTATAACGATTGCGCAGATGGCGCGCGTAGCGCGCGGTGTGGCGTGCCTGCCTTTCATCGATGGCGATGCCTGCAAAACGGGTGTTGACGCCGGCCAGCTCCAGATCGCGTGACAAACCGGCGCTCGTCGAAAGCTGCGTATCGAGCGTGGCCCACAACTCGTTCCAGCGCGCCGCATACAAGGTGCGCCGCTGCGCACGATCGGGCGAGCGTTCCCGCTTGGCTGCCGCCTGTTGCACCAATTCAGCCAAGGCATTGGCCTCCAGGTGCGCGTGCAGGCTGCGGACGGTGTCATCGTCTTCATCGACCGGTGTGGGCGCTGACAAATTCGGTGGGCCAAGCGCGCGCAGCCGCGCATACAGCGCGAGCGACAACGCGGTCCCGACGGCGACCTGCTCGCCATGCAACCAAGGCTCGCGTTGCCAGCCGCGCGCGCTCATATCGAGGTAGTGAGAAACGAGGTGTTCGCCACCGCTGGCGGGTGAACTCATTCCAGCGACATCCATCGCGAGCCCCGACACCACCAGCGCGGCCGCCAACGTGCCGACTGCGTCGCGTTCGGCGCGGCCAATGCCGGTGGCGCACGCGCGTGCGGTGGTGACCGCTTGATCGGCCATCGACAACGCCGTGGGGCACAGTGGATCGAAGCCGAGCCAATGACTCAGTACCCAATCGGCGCCCGACACCGGCTTGCTCATCAAATCGCCAAACCCGGCGCGTGTCATGCGTGCTGGCGCTGCCGCGAGGACGTCGGTATCGAGTACCAAGACGCGTGGAGGTTTGCTGGGCAGCGTGCGCTTCAAGCCGCGCACCGTCAGCGCCACGATCGATGAGGTGTAGCCGTTCATCGACGCTGCCGTCCCCACCGTGACCGCCGGACGTTGCCAATCGAACGCGAGCGCCTTGCCAATGTCGCTGATCGTCCCAGCACCGACGGCAACCACTGCGTCGGGAATCGATGCGCCCACGGCGATGGCTGCGTGACGCACAGAAGCGACCGTCATGTCGTCGGCGTGCGGATGAGGCGGCAAGATCACTTCGGCAATCACGTACCCAGCGGCGCGCAAGCGGTCGATCACGCGACGTCCCGCGGCCGCTTCTGTGTCGGGATCGGCCAGCACCAACAGCGACGCGTGGCGCAATAGATCGCTGGGGAGCAGATCCGCCATCGAATCGACCAACCCCGGCCCCATCTCGACACGGCCCGTCGCGGGCCGATGGACACGACCGCAGGCGCAGCCTTCGATCGGCGCGCGCAGCAGACGATTGATGGACTCGGTCAGTACGGTCATTGGCTCAATGGCGAGATGCCCTTGTCGAAAGGTCGCTACCTCTTGGCCGAGTCATTCTATGATCCCGGCCGGTCTGAGAGGTGCCTCGATGTCGACGGTTCTTGAACTGAGTCACGTCACCAAGCGTTTCGGCGAGCAGGTTGCCGTGGGCGATTTGTCGCTATCGATCCCGAGCGGCTGCATTTACGGCTTTCTCGGCCCCAACGGTGCCGGCAAGACCACGACGCTGCGCATGGTCTTGAACATCCTGCTTCCCGATGAGGGCACGTTGACCGTCCTGGGCAACGCTCACGCGGGTGCCGTCAAGGATCGCATCGGCTACCTGCCCGAAGAAAAGGGGCTCTACAAGAAGATGAAGGTGCTCGAGTTGGTGACCTACTTCGGCCAACTCAAGGGACTCTCGTCGCGGGTAGCCGCCGAGCGAGCCCGCTCGCTGCTTACCAATTACGGTTTGGGCGAGCACCTGAGCAAACGCTGCGAAGCGCTCTCCAAGGGCATGGGGCAAAAGGTGCAACTGTTGGCCACACTGATTCACGAGCCCGAATTGCTGGTTTTAGACGAACCGTTTTCGGGGCTCGACCCGGTCAATGCCGAAGTGCTGCGCGATTTGATCGTTCAGCAAAAGAAGCTCGGACGCACCGTCATCTACTCGACGCACGTGATGGAGCAAGCCGAGCAAATCTGCGATTTCATTTTCCTGATCGACAAGGGCAAGAAGATCATCGATGGGCCGCTTTCTGAGGTGCGCAAGAGCGCCGAGCTGGCGATCCACATCGACTACGACGGCGACTTGTCGTTCGCAAAAACGCTGCCCGGTGTGACACGCGTCAACGACGCCGGGAAATCGGCCGAGATTTTCCTCGCACCCAATGCCGACCCACAGACCGTGTTGCAACAAGCGGTGGCGCGCGGGGTGCGGGTAAGGCGCTTCGATCTGCGCGAGCCGTCACTGCACGAAATTTTCGTACGCGCCGTGGGAGGGCGATTCGATGCGTAATCCGCTGCTGATCGCCAAGCGCGAGTTTGTGGCCAACATTCGCACCAAGGGGTTTTGGATCGGCGTGGTGCTCAACCCCGTGCTTTTGATTGCGATGATCGTGGTGCCGATCTTGCTTTCGGGAGCGCGCAGCGCACGCCCGTATGCCGTCATCGACCGGTCCGGCTGGCTGTTGCCCGCGATCGATGCCAGAGCCGCGCGCGAGGATGCGGGGAAGCTGCTCAAGCGCCTGAAGGAACTGGTCGACAAGTCGGCGACCCCGGTTGCCGAATGGCCCGCCGTGCTGCTGGCTCAGAAGAACGCCGTCAAAGGGGCCGACGAGGCAGCGCTCAGCGCCCTTGCCGCGACGGTCGCGGTGGACCCCGCGTTTCGCCAGTGGTGGGACGGTGTTTCCGTAACCGCAGCGCGTGCGCTCAAAGCGGAGATCAGCCGCGAGAACTTCGTGCGAGTTCCGGCACCGGCCGGCGGCGCAGAAGAATCGGCACTGCGTGCCGAGTTGGACAAAGGAGCTGACACGCTGTTTGCGTACTTGATGGTGGGTGCCGACCCGCTGAACAGCAGTGACGGTAATAAATACGTCTCCAACAACCTGACCGACGAGGACCTGCGCAGTTGGTTCTCGCGTTTGGCGGCCGACGAGATTCGCGATCGACGTTACGTGGCGGAAGGTGTGGCCGCCGATCAACGCGCACGCATCGACAAGCCGGTGACGTTCGAGACCAAACGGGTGAATGCGTCCGGCGAGGAAAAGGAAGTCTCGATCATCGACACGATCAAGCAATGGGCGCCGCTAGGGTTTGCCTATTTGCTATGGATCTCGGTCTTCAGCACCGCCAGCATGCTGATGACCGGCATTGTCGAAGAAAAGCAGAACAAGTTGATCGAGGTGCTATTGAGCTCGGCCTCGCCGATGGAACTGATGCTCGGCAAGGTGCTGGGGATTGCTTCCACCGGGCTGACGATGGTGGCCGGCTGGGCCATTTTCTACTTCGCCGCATTCTTGGTGCTGCCGACGCTGTTTACCGCGCTGGCGACGACCGACTTCACCCAGATCCTGCGCGAGCCGCTCTACTTGATCTCATTCTTGGTCTACTTCGTCTTGGGCTACTTGCTCTACGCCGCCATCCTGCTGGCAATTGGGTCGATGTCGAGTTCGTTGCAAGACGCGCAAAACATGATGGGTCCAATCGTCGTCATGCTGTTGATCCCGCTGTTGACGCTGGTCCCGGTAGGAAAAGACCCCAACGGCTTCCTCGCCAAGGTGCTGTCGTATATCCCGCCGTTTACCCCGTTTGTGATGATGAATCGAGCGGCCGGGCCTCCGGCCTGGTGGGAGTACCTGCTGACCACGGCGCTGATGCTGGTGGCGGTCGTGGCAGCGCTGTGGGCTGCGGCGAAGATCTTCCGCGTCGGGATCTTGATGACCGGCAAGCCGCCACGGCCGCGCGAAATTCTGCGGCTGTTGCGTTCGGCATAAGGGCGGCGAAGCGGCTAGCATTCGCGCATGAACTTCATCGCTACCCAACTGCCCGGCGTGATCGTGGTCGAGCCCGATCTGTTTCGCGATGCTCGCGGCTTCTTCTTGGAGTCGTGGAATCTGCGCAAGTACCAAGCTGGAGGAATCGACGCGAGCTTCGTGCAAACCAATCACAGCCTGTCGCAGCGCGGCACACTGCGCGGGCTCCACGCGCAACTCACCAAGCCACAGGGGAAACTCCTGCGCTGCGTCGAAGGGGCCATTTTCGACGTCGCGGTCGACATTTGGCCGTCCTCGCCCACGTTCAAGCGCTGGGTGAGTGTCGAGCTGACGGCCGAGAACTTTCGACAGCTCTACGTCCCGCCGGGTTATGCGCATGGATTTGCGGTGGTCAGTGAGCGAGCGCAAGTGGAATACGCCTGCACCGAGTTTTACTTCCCCGAGGATGAAATTGCGATTGCCTGGAATGATCCAGAGATCGGCATCGTATGGCCCGTGAGTGAGCCGCTGTTGTCGGCGCGCGATGTTGCGGCGTTGCCGCTGTCCGGCTGGATCGGCCGGTTGCCGCCACGGCCATGAGCCCGTTTCGCAGCATCGTCTCGGTCTTGCTGGGCATGCTGGTGTTCATGGCGCTGGCGTTTTCGCTGCAGTTCATGGTGGTGCAACTCACACCCACCGAGTGGTGGTTCTCGCTGATGCCCCAAGCGCCCACGACATCGCAACCCGGAGCGGCGCCTACCGAGACCTGGGCGATGCTAGCGCTCGCGACGTTCGTGACGCTGCCCGCAGGGTTCACCGCGGGGATGCTGACAGGCCGGATGGGAGGCCATCCGCATCGGATTCATGGCGCAGGGTTGTGTGTCGTGTTGGGGATGGTGCTGCTTTCAACGTTGATCGTACGGGCACCCGCAGACGCTTACGGCTGGGCCGCGTTTCTCACGCGATTGGTGCTGTTGGTCAGCGGCGTGATGGGTGGTGCGTCGGTGGCGCGTCGCATGGAAACGCCATAAACGCAGCCACCCGCCGTCGCTGCCGTAGTTAGAGCAATCCGTCGAGCAAGAAGTAGAAAACGAGAGACAGGATCAAGCCGAGGTGGATCACACTCGGAACTTTCTCGAGCAGTTTGTTGAAGCCTTGCCCCTTCTTGCCCACCAGCACATTGACTTCCAGCGCCAGGATGATCAGCGTAACGATCCCCATCGGCATACCGATCTTCTTGCCTTCGGCCATGGTCATCGGCAAATGACTGGTGGCCGCCATGAAGAACAGCATCGGCAACGAAAACATCGCGTTGGTGCGAGACGCGACGAAGCCGCGTGCCGCAGCCGCGGCGGCGCGCGGATCGGCTTGGCCACCACCCGCGACCGTGGTGGTGCTGGCGATCACGATCTTCTGATTGGGCCAAATGACGAACCAGACGTTGAGGAACATGAGTGTTCCAATCAAGGCACCAATCGAGATAGCCGCGCCTTGAATCGTGCCGAACCAAGCCGGGCCGCCTTTGGCCGATGGGTCGGTGGCGTAGCGAATCATAATCAAGAAGCCGCTGAGGAAGGTGAACATGGCGGCCCAACGAAACCACCACAACGCGCGCGGCACGAGCTTGATGATCGCGCCGCTGCGGACCGCCGCGTCGGCTTCGGCAAAGAACGGGACTTGCACGAAGTTGAAGTAGTAGAGCAGCCCGATCCAGGCCACGCCGGTCATGTAGTGAATCCAACGCAGGATCATTTCGTAACCGGCGCCAGAGAAAAGTGCGAGATCCATTGGATCCTCCTGGCCGTCGATCGACGGCACTCTCGAGTCGTCGTATGACGATCGGAAGGCCGGACTTTATCACGCAGCCCCGGACGATCCTGGGGGAGGGGGCGGCGCGCGCTCCATTCGCAGTCGATAATGCCGGCCTGGAGAACCGTGGTGACCCGCCCTCAGAGATCCGATCTGGCCGTGGTGCTGGCAGGCGCGCTGGTGGCGCTTGCCGCGACGGGGTGCGACGGCGATCCGCAGAGTCAGGCGGCCATGCAAGCGCCCCCCGCAATTGAGGGGATGAAGGGAAACCCCCGCGTGGGCGCGCGAATCTATCAGTCCAACTGCACGGCGTGTCACAGCTCCAACCCCTCGTTCCCGGGAGTTATCGGACCCGAGATCAAGGGGGCGTCGCGCGAGTTGATCGAAGCGCGGGTGATGCATGCCAAGTACCCCGAAGGCTACACACCCAAGCGCGGCACACATAGTATGGTCGCCATGCCACAACTCGAACCGTATCTCGACGACTTAGCCGCGTATCTACGCTGAGTCGCTTGCATCTGAAGTCCACTCCTTGGAGGAAACAGAATGTCTCACAAGCTCCCCGATCTCCCTTACAAGCATGAGGCTCTCGAGCCTGTGATCGATACGCAGACGATGCAGATCCATCACGGCAAGCATCACCAGGCGTACGTCGACAACCTCAACAAGGCGCTCGAAGGCGCGCCGCAGTTGGCCGCCTGGTCGGTCGATGAATTGGTCAAGCGTTTGAGCGAAGTGCCGGAAGCGATTCGCACCGCGGTTCGCAACAACGGTGGCGGTCACTACAACCACTCGATGTTTTGGCTGAGCATGGGTCCGGGCAAGGGCGGCGATCCAACCGGACCGCTGGCCGAGGCGATCAACGCAGCGTTCGGTAGCGTTGCGGGCTTCAAGACGAAGTTTCAGGAAGCCGGGATGAAGCGATTCGGCAGCGGTTGGGCCTGGCTGGTGAAGACCAAGGACGGCAAGCTCGATGTCGTTTCGACAGCGAATCAAGACAGCCCGCTGACCGACGGTCATTTGCCACTGCTCGGCAACGATGTCTGGGAACATGCCTACTACCTCAAGTACCAAAACCGCCGCGCCGAGTATCTGGAGCATTGGTGGCAGGTGGTCGATTGGGATGCGGTTGCCAAGCGCTTCGCGCCGGCCAAGTAGCAGGGCGGCGAGCGACTGATGAAGAAGGCGAGAGGCCCGCGCAAGGTACGTCGTCGCGCGACCAAAGCGGGCCTTCCGCCCGGAACGGCGGTTTACACCGGTGATGCGCCGGCAATGCCTGTGCGCATCACCGCTTTCGATTACGACCAAGATCGTCTCGAAACGTTGACCCCCGACAGCGCGCAGGCCTGCTCTCGATTTCTCGAAACGCGTTCTCCAACCTGGGTCAGCGTCGAGGGGTTGCAGGATTCACGGCTGATCCAGCAGATCTGCGACGTCTTCGGGCTGCATGCGCTGACGCACGAAGACATTCTCAACGTCGCGCAGCGGCCGAAGCTGGAAGACTTTGGCGAGTATCTGTTTATCGTGCTCGACGCGTTGGATCAAGATCCCGTCAACGGCGACATTACTGTGAGGCAAATCAGTCTGGTGGTCGGGAAGAACTTCCTGCTGTCGTTCCAAGAGACGCAGTCCGAGTTGTTCAAAGGGGTCGTTGACGCGATCCATTCCGGCAAGGGGCGCGTGCGTAAGGAAGGGGTCGACTACCTGGCGTATCGAATCATGGACGTCATTGTCGATCACTATTTCTTGGTGGCCGACCGCCTGTCGCAGCGGATCGAAGCCTTGGAAGAGGTCGTGCTTTCCAACCCTGCGCGCGAGACGCTGGAAGAGATCTATCACCTCAAGCGCGCGATGCTCGCGACGCGCCGGTCGGTTTGGCCGTTGCGCGAAGTGTTGGGGTCGCTCGAGCGTGGTGACTCGCTGTTGGTGACGCCGGCTACGCGGGTGTTCTTCCGCGATATCTACGATCACACCGTGTCGGTGGTCGAAATGGTGGAGTCCAATCGCGATTTGCTTTCGGGAATTCACGATCTGTATCTGTCGAGTTTGAACAACAAACTCAACGAGGTCATGAAGGTCCTGACCGTGATCGCCACGATCTTCATGCCGATTACCTTCATCGCCAGCGTCTACGGCATGAACTTCAAATGGATGCCCGGGCTCGAGCACCCCTGGGGCTTCCCGATCGCCGTCGCCCTCATGGCCTGCGTCGGCGTCGGCATGTGGCTCTACTTCCGCACCAAGAGCTGGGTCTAATTCTTCAAATCGGGGTAATTCGGGGGTAATTCGGGGACGGTATACCTATCTCAGTAAGCCTTATAACGCGAGGCGTTATAAGGCTTAC
>JANNUT010000114.1:0-12818 GCA_031395565.1 Acidobacteriota bacterium
GTCGAGCAACAGCAACACTGGCCAAATGAGATCCAGCGCAATCGCCGCCGCGAGCAGCCAACCCAATGAGACCTCGCGCGCGCGGCTCTTGGCGGCCAAGGCAACAGCTGTGTGCCCTACGAACATGGCGGCGCCCTAGCCCCCCTTAGTGATGTTCCAGCGCTCGAGCTTGGGGATGCGGCGCGTGAAGAACCCCGCCAGAAATCCCGGAAACCCCATTTCGCACAGCTTGTCGCGCACCCGCTGCTGCATCTGCTCCACGCTCACGTCAGGCATGGTGAAGCGGCCTGCTGCGTAGCAATGACTGCAGTACATCGCACTCTTCGACCCATCGGCGTTGGTGCCGCCGCCTAGCTTGTCTCGTTTTAGCGGCATGCCGCAGCTTTGGCAGTGCTTGTGGTTCGAGCTCATGACTGTGGACCTCGCGTTGCTTGCCAACGCGAGCGCCATCGTAACCCTGTTACCGCGGTGATTGAAGCGACGGCTCCTCGAACTACTCTCCAGAATCGTGTGCCGCATTTTTCGGCCGGCGATCGACACCAAACGCAACGGCTCTTGTCATAATCCCGCGTCAGTTGCTAAAAAATGACAACCCGAGTCGATTGGCTTTTGGGGCGATCATGTGCGGCATCGCGGGTCTTTATCAGAGCGGCCCTGCAACAGCACGCCGAGCCACCGTGGATCGCATGCTTGCCGCCCTCGAGCGTCGAGGCCCGGACGGCGTGGGGCGGTGGGAAGATCCGCATGTATCTCTGGGGCATCGCCGATTGGCGATTCTCGATCGCTCCGAAGCGGGCGCCCAGCCGATGGTCTCTGCGAGCGGCCGGTACGTCGTCAGTTTCAATGGAGAAATTCTCAACTACCGCGAGCTTTGCAAGCAGTGGGGAATCGATCGCGCTCAGCTCAGGTCTTCCAGCGATACCGAAGTATTGCTACTGGCCTGGGAACGGTTGGGAGCCGATGCGGCGCACTCTTTCGTCGGGCCCTTCGCGTTTGCGCTCTACGACAAGCTAGAGCAACGGCTGTGGCTTGTGCGCGACCGGCTGGGAGAGCGACCGCTCTTCTATCATCAGTCTGCCGATGGTCTGGTCTTTGCCTCAACCATCGAGGCAGTGCTTCAAGCCCCATGGATTTCGCGTGAGCTCGACGCAGAAGCGCTCGAAGAATTCGTTTCGCTACGCTATGTGCTGAGCCCGCGAACCGTCATTCGCGGCGTAAAAAAGCTTGCGCCCGGCCAGATGCTTGTCGTGGACGCAACCGGCTTGCGAACGCTGCAGTGGTGGCAGCCCAAGTTCGCGTCAGAGCTGCACGCCGATCACCCCATGAAACCCAGAGAGCGCGAGCTGGAATTCGATCGATTGCTCACTCAAGCGGTCGCACGCTGCACGGTGAGCGATGTCCCGGTGGGTCTGCTCGTGAGCGACGGCATCGATAGCAACGCGATTGCGTTTTCCCTCACGAGCATTGGACACACGACGGCCAAGTACACGTTTCGAGCCGATCAAGGAGATGCGCCCGAACCGGTCACCATCAATGGCGACGATGTGACCGTCGTGGAAGCCTCGCTCACCGTTCGCAGCGGCGCCTTGAACGAAGCTCTCTCGGACCTGAGCGAACCGGTTGGAGATGGCGCCGCGCTCGCCTCGTGGCTCTTGCTGCGTGAGGCGCGCAAGGGTGCCACGGTGTTTCTTCTGGGGCATGGCGGCGATGAGATTTGTGGCGGATACCGCTTGAGCCAAGATCGATTTCGCTTAGCAATGCTCGGCCGTCTGGCACGCTATCACTTACGAATCGGCACCGCGATCTATCAGCGCTACACCTACGGCGCCACCGATGTCGAAATCCGGCGCGCGGCGTTAGCGGCTTGCGATGCGAAGCATGTGCCCGCGGGGGCTCGCTTCATCATCCATCAGCCGCTGCCTCAGCAAGAAACCGTCGCGCTCTGTGGCAACTCAGGTGCCTCGCAGCGCTATCTCTCGGCGATCGATCGGCTTTATCAGGAGTGCGCCGCGCAGAGTAACGACCTCGAACGAATGCAGAGCGTATTGATACGCGGATTCCTCGGCGAGATCATTCTCCCGTTCATCGATTCGGTAGCCATGGCGCATTCGGTTGAAGGCCGGATGCCATTTCTCGACCGAGACCTGGTTGAGTTTTCGCTGGCGGCACCCTCGACCGCGCGCATCGGGCGTTGGCCGGGGTATACCAACACCAAGAAGGAGCTTCGTCGCTGGGCCAAACCCCGGCTCGATCCATCGATCGTGCAACGACACAAGCGCAGCTTTCCGTACGGTGCGCTGCGTCAACTGCTAGCAGCTAGGCCCGACCACGTGCTTGCACCACTTCTGGACTCTCAGCCGATCCGACGCGCGCTGCCCGGACTAGAGGATTGGCTCGCGCATCCACCCGATTACTACCGCGGGCCTCGCGACGGCACTCTCTGGGCGCTGCTTTCCCTGGCTGCATGGGGTGAGCGTGTGGGGTTGACTGCGTAATCGATCGTGCTGATTCAGATGTCACGCGCGCCGAACTAGAACGGTGGTAGTAGGTGCCACTCCCAAACGGTGCCGTCTTCGGGATGTTCAACGCTTCCTGCGAAATGAAACCCGAGGCGCTTTAGAACTGTCGTCGACGCATTGTCTTCAGGCAGCGTGTGCGCTGTCACCAACACCGTTGCGTTGGTCGCTATGGAAACTGAGATCAACGCCTGCGCCATGCGCGTGGCGACGCCGCGCCCTTCATGAGGTGGGAACGTGTAGTACGCAATCTCAACGCGCCCGCTTGCGGGTGGGCCGGTGAAGGCGCAGGTGCCGACACAAACGCCGTCTTCGACGGCAAGGTAGCCGATCCACGGCGGCTCGAACCCTGCCTTCTCGTAAAGCCGGGCCGTGGCGGTGAGCACATCGCGTGTCACATCCGGAAGCGCGGCCTTGAGCTGCGAAACAGAGCCGTCCTGTTCGATGGGGATCAGTTGCATTCAACAATCGCCACGCGAATCGTGTTTGATGTGGGACGAGATGTCCCATTCGCCCCAGCGTCGCGCCACCTGACCGCGCACAATCTCGATGATCTCGATTCCGGTGATGGTCGTCTTACGTTGCGTTGGACCCACCCCGAGATAAGCGCCACGATTCGTACCGATCGCCGTCCAGCGCACGGCCACGCGAGCGGTGGACTCGTCGACAACGATGTCGTCGGCCACGGTCTGCAAGTCCGGAAACGCGCGGAGCAGCGCTTCGATCCCGCCAGCAAACGCTTGCTTAGTGGAGCCCCGGCCCGCTGCAGAACAATCCTCGAAGTGATCAGCATGCAGTTGGTCGAACAATGGCCAGTCGACTGGGGCCTGCCACAGCGACACCCACCGACGGGCGATCTGCTCGAGTGATTCGCGATGAGACATGCCTGGATCTTCGCGCAGAATCAGCGGGCCAGGCAAGGACGCGAGGTCGGCGGTACCCCGTTGTTGGACGGCTCGCTACTGCTTTGGCGGCGCCGGGCCGCCGCACATGCCGGCGGTGACCGATTCAGGCCGATCATGGCAACCAACCCGGCCATCAAGACACACACGCTTGCGACTAGCTTTTTAATCCTGTGTTGCCTCCCAATTCGTCACTGCATGTGCTTCAGCAACTCGTCCAGGGTCTGATCGGCCGAGTCAACACGGATCAGGCCAAAGCGTGGGTACTCGAGATCCAGGATCACATACAGAGTCAATGACATCGTGGTTGCGACAAGCAGCATGTAGAACCAACTTCGAACCTTCGTGCTGCACATGACGTAGCCGGCCAAAACTGCGGAGGTAAGACTCAACCCGGCGAGCAACAGAAAGATCACGCGCGGCGGGTGATCCTGGAGTGCCACAGCGCGGGTTGTTGCGATGTCGAACATTTCGTTCATTGCGGGAATCAGCAGTATCGAGGCACTTGCCGCAGCGTCTGGGCGCTGAACTGCTGTAACCGACGCGGCCCAGAGCTTGTCTTGCTGCGCTTGCCCGGCCGAGAGGGTCGCGCCAACCGCAGCCACACTGGCAAGTTTTTGGTAGGTCCCCAATCGCTCGTTTACGTATTGACGAAAGAGTTGCCGAATCTCTGGCTGTGCGTCCCGCGGAAGGAGGTCGACTCGTAAGTAGGCCGTTCCGATTGCGTTGGCCTCTTCGGCGATGAGGTGACGACGGTCCTCGAACCGCGATGCTGCGCCTGAGAACGTGAACGCAAGGAGCAGCCCCAGCAAACCGAACACCGCGGCCTCGACCGGACCGGCGCCCTTCGCCACTCCGTCCGGATCTCGCGCGAGCCTTGCGAGACCAATGCGCCGCCCCACCTCGAACAGCGCGAGCATTCCGAAAAACAATCCGATCGCTGAAAACGCTGTGACCAGTGTGAAGCTCATGTTCGATTTCCCCAAGTGTGCGGTCAATCACGTAGCGGCCGGCAAATAGTACTACCGAGGCTACCGGCCGCTCACCCTCGTGGTCCTTTCAAATACTCATGGCCACATTGCCCCGCTTGTGGCCCTGGTCGACATAGCGGTGAGCGTCGACGATCTGCTCAAAACGATAGCGCCGGTCAATGCAGGACTTGATCGCCCCGCCGCTGTACCGACGCCTCCGGAGGCACCGGTCACGAGCGCGCGTTCGCCGCTCTGAAGACGTCCCCTGCGAGTTCTGTTCCGAGGCTGGGCTGCCTTGGACCAGTGAGACCAAACATCGAACGGCCCAAGGGCCAGCGCGACGGCCGAGGCGAATATGTGTGCGTAGATGCCAGTGCACTGTGCTTCGAACGTCGCGTGCATGTCTGGGTGGACTAGAGCGCCCAGACGAAAAAACCCATAGACGGCTATGCCATAGCCCGCAACACCGAGTGAAAGGAAGATGAGCGCTACGAAACTAGCGAAGCATAACGTTCGTCTCAGCCGGCGTTGGCGCGCAATCTTCGCGACGCACAGCTAGGCCCGTCTGCTCGAGGCAGTAGTTCGACAGCTTCGAGGCTAGCGACCGGGTTCCGGCACAGATAGCCCACGGCAGATCTTCCGCGCGAGTTGGTTCGAGACTTCCTAGTGCCGAGGCACGGCCTCGACTGCGCCAGTGCGCGGGTTGCGCCAGAGCGAATGCGACCCGCCTTCGCGTTTCAGGTAGCAGCCATGCTGTCGAAGCAATCGAAGCAAGTCGCCACGCTTCACTTGACCATGACTTTGCCGATCGTTGCATCAGAAGGAACTCCTCGCAGTCGGTCCTCGCGACGATCCTAGAGAATGAGGCGGATCGCCTCTGCCAGGTTCGCGGCAGCTTCCTGCTCCGTTGGTCCCTGCCCGATTGCACCCGGTACTTCAGGACAGAACGCGATGATCCACTCACCGTCTCGCTCGTATACCGCTGTGATCTCACCCGGCATGCGCGCTGCCTCCAACGCCAGCCGCGGAAGGATACGGTGATCGCTCCCTGCTTATCGAATGTTCGAATTCACCGGAGTGCGCAGCTTTTCGCGCAGGTCCGTTGGAATGATGCGTTGGGCTTACGCATTGTCGCGGCCGAATCTTAATCGCGTGATAACGAGCGGCATCGCTGCAAACAGCGCGAGCATTGCCAGATAGACTGAACCTGATACTGGATCGCGGCTAGAAACATATTCGTCAAGAGACCGATCCTGAAGGGCCACGGCGAGCAAGAGTTCGGCTGTAATCAGCAAACCCAAGGCAAGAAAGCCGGTGGCCAGGCGGACCATGATGGTAGCCGGCAAGGCGAAACGTTTTGTGACGAAGCGTGCGGCCAAGACGATGACGATGAACATGAACGGCATCTCGATGAGTTCCGCTACGCGTTCGCCGAGGCGTGGCACCAGAAAAGGCACACGTATCGTTCCCATGACAAAGCCCGCGCCAAACGCCAGGGAAAAGTAGGCCATTCCGGCTTTGATGGTGCGCAAGCAGAGCGTGTTCATCTGATGAGTAGTGACAACGCTTTTCGTCGAATCAAACCAGCACCGCTTGCACCGGCCGCCGCAGAGAGGGCGGTAGCCTGGGGCCGCGACCGAAACGAACAACCAGATCAGGTCTGCGGTCACCAACACCAAGGAATGTTGCGAACTGTGGCCTCAATGCCGGCACCTCCACGGGTTGGTTGAGAAACGCGTTGCGAATCCCCAATACCGTCGACTGGAGAGCAAAGCGCTCGTAACAGCGGCCCACTTCAACCCAGTGGGCGGGACTGGCATCGTCAGCGACGAAGATCGCGATTCCCGCTGAACTTCGCACGTGTTTCGCGTATTTGTCGTTCTCGTTCTTTGGTGTGAAGAAAAAGTCGAATAGCGGATTGCCCGCCCACGGTGGCAAAGAAGGATTACCTGATGATGCCGAGTAGAGCCCGTCCCCGGTGCGAACTGCCTCGTCATCACTGAAACGAATCCATGTCTTCAGTTCCTCGACGAAAGCGCGATCGTTCATCTGGGTTGTATTGGCCTGAACGACATACTCCAGAACTTTCTCCATTGCCTCTCGCTCGGTGAGGAAGATCAACCGAACGCCGCTTCCGGTACCGGCCTTCTCAAGCAGTTCGAGTTCCTGCCTGGTGAGAGGCTTTCCATCGTATTCGGCACGAGTGCTTTGGCGTTCTGGAATGGCCTGAAAAATGGAGGAAGTAACTGTGCGCGTCGACTCCAGCGATATGCGCAGGGCGTTACCCCCGGCGGCATCGAAGGTGACATTTCCCATCAGACCATTGGCCAAAGCCGCCTGAAACAGATTTTCGGCCGAGCAGCCGAGCGAGACGAAAAGGTGGTGGTCATCCGGATCGACCGCGGGACATCGACGCGAAAGATCCGGCAATATCGAAATAGAGGCATCTTCGATGCGAAATTTCCAGCATTGAGTGTTGTGACTCGATGGTGCCAAAGTCGCGTAGCGCACCAGTTCGCGAAGGAGAGCAGATTTGTCACCAGCCTCGCCCTTACTGTGGCGCCACGTGTTTTGTACGGCAGTTTCGTAACTCTCGGCGCCGGTTTTAGATGAGCATGATGAGATGGTCGCAAATCCACCAACGGAGGCTAGTCCAGAAAGAACAAATTCCCTACGGTTTACCATAGCTCAAGCCCTCATTTGAAGATGCCCAACGTGAACTCGGCGGTCCGGTGAAGACCGCCGGTTTGATCGTTCGATTTTAGAAGTGCCACGAACTCATGGGCTTCCCCCCGCCGACCTCTTGTTTCTCAACCATTGTCTGTGACCGGTCACGCCTGAGGTGAGGTGAGATATCCGGCGGAGGACTGCGCCGTACCGGCTGTCGAGTGTGTGCAGCACGATCTACTAGCTGGCGCGACGCTCGCATTCCGCACAATCCGAAGCTCCGGCAAGCACCAAGAACCCATACGTCTAGGGCATATGGTTCACCGGCGGCTTCCATGCCTGGCTCTTGTGTGAGCACACCACGCGCACGATCCTTCAATGCCGCGGGCCACCGGCCCGGCCACCACCGATCGCAGCTGCACGTCCCGAACCGCAAGGGTCGTTGCTTCTCGCATTCGATGAAGCAGCGCGGCTCGACGGAAGACAGATCACGCTGCAATACCTTGCCTCTTCTACGAAACGCAGCTTGAAACGCGTATCCGCTGCGGGAAGATCTTCGAGATCTACGCGCTCACGATGTAAGCGCGCGGCTCACTGCTTAATCCGGCGGCGGTACACCCGCCACATCCGGCGAGCGCGGCGTCGAACGTCGTTGGCCTCACCGGATCCGATCAGCATCAGTAGGACTGCGGCGACGATGGCGATGGCCGCGCCCAACATCACAATCTCGATGCTAGGCATCGAAGGGCCGCGGGCATGCTCTTGATCGCGGAATCATGTCTGTCAGTCGCTTGGTGAACCGTAGGCGATCTGCGGAAAGTAAGTACGCAGCGCGTCCATCAGTTTGAGGACGGCGGCGTTTGATCCCGATTCACGGCCACGGTCCTGAAATTGGTAACGAGCGCCCTTCACGATTTGGAAGTTGATTTGGTAGCAGAAGTCTTCAGGAGTTCGCGCCTGGCATGTGAACCACACCTTTTCGAGGCCTGTGACCTTGAAGTCGAAGTTCCGCTTGTGGTCGGTCGCATCGGTCCAGGCAAGAGAGTCGCCCTGCATGACCAGACGACCCGGACGGTTTTTGCTCATGAAAGGCGCCTTCAGGATCAAGTCGTCGAAGGAAATCGCCTCCGCGCCAAGACTGGCCGCTGGGGAGTCTGGCGTCGGGTCTCCGGCGCGCTTCGCCATCAGCGCAGCGATGGTTGTTTCCATCACGCGGTTCTGCTTGAGGTAGATGAGATCGTTCACCGAGAGATGGTACGGCTGCGCCGCCTGCCTCACCTGTTCGGCAACGATGGACTCAGAGATGCCGGAGTTGATGAGCCTCACCAGATCGACCAGGCGGGCGTCGTCGGGCACGATCGGCGTGGGTGTCACTTCGGATGGCGGCACCCGGGCCCAAAGGGCGGCAATCACGTTCTCCCGCACACTGGCGTCGCGCAACGTCACGAGATCCGCCGCAGTCATTTCCACGGTGTTGGCCGGGTCGTTGACCATGGTTATGATCCCGTCGCTCGGTGCGCCGGCCTTCTGCGCCACTAGGATGGAATTGACTGTCAATACTTCTGCGCTCGCCGGAATCGCGGCGAGTGTCAGCCACGCAATACTCAGAATAGAACCCAGAATTGTTGATCTCACGGGATACCTCCCTTTGCTGATGGATCTGTCGGTCGACAACCCATCGTGCTGCACCGTCGGTGGCTGCTTTGGAGCAGCCACCGATATCGCAGTGCTGACTTCGACTCTTAGCGTTTCACTTTCAAATCGTTGTTGACGGACCGAATGCCCTTAGAGGCGCGAACAGTCACGGCGGCCATGAGCCAATCGCTCTGGCTCGGTACGGTGCCGGTGAGCCGTGCGACGCCGTTCTTGACCTCAACGGCAACATCCTTGAATACGTCTTTGCTCCGGAGCGCTTCACGGGCCGAGTCGATAGCTAAATCATCTCGGACTTCTCCAGCCTTCTGATCGCCAGACGGAACCACTTCGAGGGCGTTGTCCACTCTCTTCACGCCTGCGACCTTCAGAACGTCATTCTCGGCGGCTTGTTTCGATTCCTTCGTCGGGACCACGCCAAAGAGAGTCACCACCCCGTTGTCGCTGTCGACGTTGATGTCCATCGCCGGCGTGTCACTGTCGGCCATCAGACGCATCTTGGAGGCCGTGCTGATCCACATGTCGGAAAAAGTCGAGCCGACTCCTTGAAGAGCTGATGCTGGTGGCGATTGAGCCAGCATCTCGTCTTGGCGGATCTCACGATCGGCCAACTGGTCTGGACTCTGCACTTCGCTGGCAACACGACGAACGCCATCCACGCTACGCGCGAGACGGATCGCCCTGAGATGTGCCGAAAGACTCGTGCTCTTGCCTGCAAGCAGGACGACACCTTTGTTCACCGACTGAACGCGGATCTGGCTGTCATGCAGCGCGGGATCGGCTTCCAGAACTTTCTTCACATCCGTGCTGATAGCCGTGTCTTTGTACTCCGCGTTCTTTCTGCTCACATCAGGCACGATCTGCAGCAGATTGCGTACTTGCGTGACGCCTTCGATTTGCTTTGCGATCTCTTCCGCTCGCGCTCTTTCCGCGCTCGTCTCCACCTTACCGTGCAGGGTCACGCGTCCATTGACGGTGTCGACATTGACCCTCGTACCGGAGACGTTGTCGTCGGTGAGCAGAGCGATTTTGGTTTTCATCGTAATCCACGGGTCGGCGCGGTACGGTTGCGGTGAACCCGCGGCAAGTGCTAAAGACCCGGTCATCAGGGCCAGAGACCCCAGTTTCAAGAACATGTTCATGATTGCTCCTCCTAGTAGACGACATTCGCACGGCCGCACGGGCGTCCCGATGCGTAGTGTCCGCCTCCAGTGATAATCGGCTTAGCAGGGTCGCCCCGACATGGGGCGAAACCCTACCCTCCGCGATGCGTACTTCGAAGCTGACTCAAATCGACGCGCGGCCCTTCAATCGCGCCAAACGTGGACACGCTGCAGTGATCGACGAGGGAACTCACCGACGGCGAGGCACGTCTGGGGCGTCGCAAAAGTGACGGTGAGCGCTAGCCGATCGTCAAAGATCGATCCAGGGTGATGGCGAGCTCGGCCCCCGCACGCCGCCGCCTCGCCCACGATTCACTTCTTACCATGCACTGTGTTCGCCTCACTTCGAGAGCGCCTCCCGAGGTCAGCTTGAGAGACTGCTGCGGCCCTAACTCACATCCAGCTCGCTCAGTCGTACGTCTTGGTTGTCCCACGCAAGTACGGTGGTCACAGCAGTAGGGTTTTACCCCATGTGTGCACGCATGAGATAGGTCCACTGTGATCGCGATGCATCGCGCTGTTTCGCGACGCAAGGAGTAGGGCCCATGAGGTCACTCCTGAGTACCGGCCACTTTGCGGAGCTGCATAGTGGCGAAGATCAAGCACCTACCTCGACGGAATGTTGGCCGTTATCTCCGGTGCTCTATCGGCGCCGTGAGTTTCTCATCCGCGCATCGCTGGCCTCGGCCGCAACACTCCTGACACCGGACTGGGGATTCATCGCCGATTCACTACTGATCCCACCGAAGGTCGTACACGTCCACCACGGACGCGCAGCGCGCTGGAGTCGTTCGGGTGGCAACTACCGCGATTTCATCGACCAGGGCGCCGTCACGTTGATGCTCGACCAAGCAGTACTGTCGCTCAAAGGTGGAACACTGGACCAGGCGTGGGGCAGCGTCTTTTCGCTTGCGGCAGCGGAGACACGACTGCTGGGCATCAAGGTCAATTGCAACAACGCGACCGCAGCGGCCGATGGCGCTGGAACCAGCATCGATGCCGTGCCCGAACCGGTGATCGCAGTGATCAAGGGGTTCCTACGTTCGGGTGGGCGCGCCACCAACTGCTACGTTTTCGATCTGTCGACAAGCGGCGGTTATCGGTACATCGCGACGTGGTTTCGCAACAAGGTTCTCGCTGCCGTTCCCGGCGTACAGTTTCGTGATGCAGCGTCGAACACCGGGGGCGCCTACAACGCAGCGACTCATGTGACTTGGTCGGCCGGCTACCCGACCACACCACCGGTCACGCGCATTCACGATCTACCGCGCCAATGCGACTACCTCGTGAACATACCGATCGTGAAGCGACACATCGGCGCGGGCTCGACGCTCGGGTACAAGAATCACTTCGGCACGATCGAGAATTGCGCGGGACTCCACAACTACGTCTACTCCGACGTGACTCAGGCGTCGGTTCTCGCCGACATCATGGGTAGCCCCGTCGTGCCAGGGAACCCGGCGATCCGCTCGCTGGCCCAGAAGACCGTGCTGACCATCGGGGACATGCTCTACGCCCAACCGTGCAAGAACTTTGGGCTCTCACCCGAACCGTGGGTGACGTTCGGACGCGAGTGGCCGAACAATCTGATCGTCGCCACCGATCCGGTTGCTGCGGACTCGGTGATGATCGATCTCCTCGAGGCCGAGCCGGCGGGAGGAACATGTGGTGGCATCTCGCCGTGGACTCGCCGCTATCTGCAGTTTGCTGAAGCGAAAGGGCAGGGGATCTACGAACATATCGCGCTCCCCGTCGGGCAAGTCTTCAACCCGGCGCGCATGACCTACACTCGATTCGGCTATCGCCACCTCGACCTTTGGCCAGGAGGAGCCAATCTGACGGTCAAGAAGAACACCGATGGCTCGACTCGGCTCGAGTGGACGCACTACTTCGTTGGCAACTGCGAGGTCCAACGCGCGACGAAACCCGACTTCTCCGACAAAGTCGTCATTGCGCTGAACGCTCTCGGCTACTGCACCGACACTTCCGGGATTGCGCCGGCCTACTATCGGGTCAGTTACGTCGGCTGAGCATCGCCTCGATCCGATCGTCTTGCTTGTGCCACTGTCGCCGGTTGCCGATGCGTGAGGTGCGGTTACCTGATCACCACCGAGTGAGGACGAGCGGGTGAAACTGCGCGAAGATCTTCATCGGCGCGTGGCAGCGCAAACATCCCAGCAGATTGATGGCGAGGACATGGCACATTAGCTCAGCCCCAGAGTAGTAGCGGTCGTTCATGCGCGGGGCCAAAGTGCCCGCGCCCGGGAAAGCTCCGGGAGCGAGCACGCCGTCGTAGCGGCGCGGCTGGTAACGAAGTACTAGGGGCAGACGGTAGGCGAGAGCGTCTTCGGTGTGTCGGTCGAACGTGATAGCTCACCGGCCGCGTTGACCGCCACGATGAGGTAGTAGTACGCGCTGCCCATCGCGGGCCTGGCGGTGTCGCCCGTCCATGAGGTGCTGGTGGTCTTGAAGATGCAGGTGTACGTGCCGCCGCCCGTTGAAGAGCGATAGACCCGATACTGCGCCACTGGATTCATAGTCGAGCGCTTGAGGTCTTCCCACGTCCAGTTCGTCTTGCCGAGCTTGAACTGCTGGGCGTTCAACATACCGCTACCTGAAACCTCGAGGTCGGTGAAGGGCGGTGAGATGCGCCGCACCTGACCATCGCGATCGGTGATGTACAGCTCGCCCTGCGCGTCGCTTCCGAAGCTGGTCAAGCCGGAGGCCAAGTCGCCTAGCGGATCGATCGTGGCCGTCCAGTCGGTCTTCGCGGTCGCCACGCTACCGGAGATCTTGAAGCTGCGCACAAAGCCGTCGCAGTAGTCGCCGTAAAGATACGTGGCCTGGAAACCACTCATCTGGCACCCGCGGTAGACGAAACCGCCCGTTACGGAGCACCCCTCACTGTGGCTGTATTCGATCACGGGCTTGGTGAATGTCGGATCG
>JANNUT010000115.1:0-37276 GCA_031395565.1 Acidobacteriota bacterium
TCATCATCAAGCCGTGGGTCGCGTGGACGGAAGACGGCACGGTCAGGTTCACGAAAGACGGCTTGCGAGGAGCAATCGACAGGAAAGGCCAGCGCGAAGTCTCGTTCGACCTTTCCTCTTTCATCTTCTCCCTGCCAGAAAGCGAAGAGATCGTCTTGAAACTCGATGTCGAGCAAGCGGAATACACCCTCCTCCCCCATCTTCGTGACACCGACGCAGACCTTCGCCTGAAACTCATCTGGTGCGAATGGCACGATCCTAAGTGCGGCACAGGATGGTTCACGGCAGATGATCGTTGCGGCAGATGCGGGAATCACCAGCCCGGTTTGCGCTCTGACCTAGAAGCCTCTATGCGGTGCGAGATGCACCAATGGAACCTATGAGACAGTTCTTCTTCTTCTCGTGGGGCGTCCTTGTGGTTAGCCCCTTCACAACGGCCTTAGCCGTTGCCTTTGGAGGTTCCCCCTGGGCATCTATCGCAATCGGCATGGTTGGAGCAATCCTCTCGGTCTTTGCTGCATGGCGTTGGGGATTTCACTCGTGAACGTCTCCGCCTGCCTCGTCACCCGTGGTGACGTGGACATGCAGCCGATCCTCGACTCTCTCCCGAAAGAGTGGGAGAAGATCGTGTGGGACAACTCCGGAAGCCTCGTTCACCGTTGCCGGGGGGTCAGTAAGTGGCACTCGGCCGTTCCCGGCTGCTCCGTCTACGGCCGCTACGCCGCGATCGAGTACGCCTCCCACGACCTGATCTACATAGCCGACGATGACTGCATCGTGAGTGACCCGCAAGCGATCGTGGATGCGTGGCACGACTGTCCCGACCCGATTTCAACCGTTGTCTGCAATATGCCCGCCGAGTTTAGGCACGACGGATACGTCGAGCACAGCCTCGTGGGGTTCGGGGCTGCTTTCCACCGGGACGCGCCAGCACGAGCGTTCGGCAAGTTCTTTGGCACCGACACCGGCTACCTCCTCACCAGGGACCAGAGGCACTTCAACCGTTGCTGCGACATAGTCTTCACCGCATTGACTCCCCGAGTCATCGTTGACATCGCTAAGGAGAACCTGTCATACGCGAGCGATGACAACCGGATGTGGAAACAGCAGGGACACATTGAAGAACGAGCGAGAATGCTGAATCTCGTGAGGTCGCTTACCGCTGGCGGTACTTCTTGAAACTCGATTTCTTATATCTCGCTTTCAATCGACGGGCCTTCACTGAACTGACGTTCCAGACGATGATCGAAAACACCGACTGGACACACGTCAACCAACTGGTCGTGTACGACGACGGCTCAACCGACGGCACCTGGGAGTACCTTCAGGAAGCAGTGAACCGTGTGCCTGTGCCGACGATTCTGGAGCAAACCAAGTATCGGTCGCCGGTTGCGTTGACCAACAAGTTCGTCCGCACCACCGACGGAGACTGGTTCGTCAAGCTCGACAATGACGTGATGCTTCCCCCCAACTGGTTGCCGGAAATGCTTGGTGTTCTGGAACGCAACCCTGACATTGAACTGCTCGGCATGGAAGCGGGGATGGGCGGAAGACCCGACCCGGAAGGCTGGGATGGTGTCTACTACTTCGAGCCGTCCTCTCACATTGGAGGGGTCGGCTTGATGAAAACCACGAAGTTCCGCAAGTGCGGCAAGATCATGGCGGAAGGACGGTTCGGCTTCGGCCAGTATCAGGAGAAGTTCGAGTTCGTCCGAGGCTGGATCACGCCCTCGTTGAAAGTGGTGTTGTTGGACCGGATGCCGTTGGAGCCGTGGTTGAGCTTGAGTGCCGAGTACCGCAAACGACGGTGGCAGAGACGGTGGCCTACGTATCAAGAGAACGACTGCTGGTGGGATTGGTTCGTTGATGAAGAGGAGACGACGTGAGTATCAATCCCAGCGGGCGCTGTCACTGTGGTTGTGGGGGACTCGCCCCACTAGCTTCGTCATCTTGGGCTAGGAGGGGGTATATAGCAGGCGAACCAATGCGATATATCCCTGGGCACAACGCGCGTGGACGTAAAGCCCCGATCGTTATATGCAGTGTAGAGGAGTGCGATATCCCATCCATTGCTCGTGGATGGTGTTCGGTTCACTATGCATCTTGGCATAAACACGGAGATCCACTGAAAGGAAAGCGCCGTTTTCCGTCAATGCTGGATCGTTTCTGGGAAAAAGTAGAGATCATGGGGTCGCGGGAATGTTGGCCGTGGCTGTCTGCGGTCAACCAGGATGGCTATGGATTGTTCCGAACCAAATCATATGGCCCTATGACCGGAGCGCATCGAATTATGTGGATGCTAGTCAATGGGGAAATACCTATCGGCCTGAGTGTCCTTCATCACTGCGACAACCCGCCGTGCGTGAACCCCGACCATCTTTTTCTCGGAACACAGCAAGACAACATTCAAGACATGATGGACAAGGGGCGTCATGTAAAAGCAGGCCACAAGAGAAAGGTTGCTACGTGAAACTCATCGCGTCCTTGATTTGTCGAAACGAAGCCCAACGCTACTTAGGGATCTGCATCGAGTCGCTGCTGACGTTCTGTGACGAAATCCGAGCGGTTGACGACGATTCTGTTGATGGTTCCCACTCCATTATGAAGAAACTTGGAGTGAAGGTATTGCGCAACGATAGGACGGAGTTCTTCGAGCACGAGGGAAGGGCGCGCCAGAAGCTCCTTGAATGGACAATGGAAGGTAATCCCACACATTGCGTCGTGGTCGATTGCGATGAGATCATTGCAGACGGACGGCAACTTCGCAAGTCAATGGAAGGGCCGTCCAAGTGGGGCGTGTGGTCACTCGTCATGGAGGAAGTCTGGAAGGCTGACGAACGAGCACTGTCGATTCGGCAGGACGGAGGCTGGCAAGCCCATCCGGTGCCGATCGCGTTTGCGGTTCCGAACATGAACGACCGTCGGGCGAGACGCCACTACATCATTCCCGACCGCGCTTTGGCTTGCGGTCGTGTTCCTGCGGGGATCGCGATGCAAGGCAACCGTGGAGCCACACCATCAGGAACCTCCATTCTGCATTTCGGATGGACATGCGAAGCGGACAGGGACGAGAGGTATCAGCGGTACGTCAAGCATGACGGCGGCAACTTTCACGCGAACACGCATCTGGAGTCGATCATGTGGGATGGCTCTCGTGTGCATCTGAGCGAGAGAAAATGGCCCGAGTCGATGAAAGATGTGAAAGCCGGGATGCTGGGTAGGATCAACGGATGACCTGCCCCAAGTGCCTGCGCTGGTATGACGCCGGAGAAGAACCAGACCCGTGTCTTGGCGAACTGCCGGGTGTTGTGGGGGCGTGTTGTGGGCATGGTGACTCGAAGAAGGCGTACATGTCGTTCGCCAACGGCGTCGTCCTGCGACCGTTGTTCGTTGAGAAAGACAACGGCATCTACCGACCGCAAAAGAAGCCATGAGCAACGTCCCCAACTGGTACGGCCTTTTACTCTTGTCTTTGGCGGCGTGGCGTGTGTTCCGACTTTTGTCCGAGGACACGATCCTCGACCGCCCCCGCGCTTGGCTTCTTCACCTACCCGTTGACTGGGAGGAAGGGGACAAGATCCCAGACGGTTTTCGAGCGGGATTGGCCCAGTTCATCACTTGTCGATATTGCCTGGGCTTCTGGTGCGCGATCGTCTTCTGGGCCTCGTGGCTCGTGTGGCCGACCGAGACGGTATTCGTTTCCGTCCCCCTCGCGATCTCCACCGTTCTGATTGCCGTGGCGAAACTCCTGGACGAAGACACGTAGTCACGTCCACGCTAGGCGTTACTCTCTCCCTGATGCCGTCAGTCAGGACGGCCCAGTAGAAGGAGAGAACATTGAGTTGCTCTGGGTGTGCTCAGAAGAAGGCTGCTCGGGCGGCAGCGGCAGCAGCGAAAGCGGCGGAGAAAGCAGCGGCAGCAGCACAAGCAGCCGGTAAGTAGCGTTGCGTATCCCCAACAGCAGGTCTTTGGTCGCGGCTGCGTCCGGGCCACGCACCGACAGGGTGGTCGCTTCTGCGTCCCGTGTCACGACGTCGGACGCGAACCTCCAGTATTCGCAACGGCTCGCGATGCCGTGGCAAAACCGCGCCCTCTTCTACGTGGACGTGATTCCCGAGTTGCAGTACGCCTCCAAGTTCTACGCGAGGATGCTGGAGAAGATTCGCATCTACCCTGCGTTGCGAACCGACGACGACAAATCGTCACCAATCGAAGAGGGTCTGCCGGTTGACCTGCTGAACCGCATCCAAGATCCCGGTGGCGGACGATCGCAAGTCCAGTACCGCTACGGCCAACTCCAGTTCATCACCGGAGAATGCTACTTGTTCGGACGCAATCTCGGTGAAGACGAGAAGTGGTCGATCGTCTGGCGGGAAGAGCTTCGCTTCGACACCACGGGCGAAGTGACGCACGTGCTTGCACCGCAGGTTCCTGTCGAAACCCTTCGCCTGTCGGACGAGCACTACGAAGAACTGCCCCCCGGCTCAGCGGTCGCATACCGGATGTGGACACCCCACCCGCGTTTCTCCGGCTGGCCTTCTTCGCCGATGCAGGGCGTGATGGAGATGGCGGAAGAACTGCTGATCCTCACGAGGTCCGTTCACGCCACAGCCACATCACGGCTGGTGAAAGGCAAGTTCTTCGCTTTGCCGTCGGGGATCGAGCCGCCGCCCCTCGATACATCCGGTGATGAAGACCCGGAGGCGAGTCCGTTCATGCAAGACCTGATCGCGCACCTGGAGAACGCGATTGACGATCCCGGCTCGCCCGCTTCGCTTGCCCCGTTCGTGCTCTGGGCCGAAGGTGAGTTGCTCGCCCAGATCCGCGACTTCACCTTGCATGACCCGGCAACCGACTACCTGGAGAAAGACCTTCGCAAGGAGTGCATCCAGAGGATGGGCAGAGGACTCGATTTACCTCCCGAAGTACTGGAAGGTTTTAGCTCGTCGAATCACTGGGCAGCTTGGCTCATTAGTGATGACATGTGGCGCTCGCATGGTGCGCCGATGGCCGAGCAGTTCTGCGACGACCTGAGTGAAGCCTACCTGCGTCCCGCGTTGCGTGAAGCGGGTTACGAGGACTGGAACAATGTCGTTGTCGCGTTCGATGCTTCGGGAGTGGTTGTCAACCCGGACAGGTCGAAGGACGCAGACCAGGCGATGGACAGGGGTCAGTTGTCAGGGGTGGGTTACCGGACGATGAAGAACATCCCGGAGGATTACGCGCCTTCCGAGGAGGAGCACGCTGAGTTCTTGGCGATCAAGAAGGTGACTCTTGGCCCTGATGGCAAACTCATACCTGATGGGAACCCCGGAGATCAGCCGGGGACGCCTGATGGACAACCCGGAGAAGTGTCGGAGGGAACGAACCTTCCCGCTTCTGCGTTTCAGGGTGCCGCTCAGTTGACGTTGTATCGGTGCCGCGAGCTTGCCGGTTCAAGGATTCGCTCACGTCGCAAATCGTGTCCGGGGTGCCTGGAAGAAGTACAGCATCTCGAAAACAGCTTGGTCGCTTCCGCTCTCGGCGTGGAAGGACTCGTTCCCCTCGGCTCTCCTTCACCCTCCGAGTTAGTTGCCGGTGGCGCGGATTCGTTCAAGGCGATGCTCGTTGCCTGGGGGAACGCTGAGGAGGACGCACGGACGGTCGCGAGGATGTTGGAGATGCACGCTGCACGCACCCTGTTCCACGAGAAGCCTCCGTCTGTTCCCGCGAGCCTGGAGATGGTGTGACCGTCGAAGACTTCAACCTGCTTGTCGAGCAAGCCTACGACGCCGCTTTCGAGTCGGAGGAAGCGTTGACGACCGTCTACGCGACCGCCTACTTGAAACAGGGCGAGCGAGCCGCAAGCACGTTTGAGCAGATCACGGCTGCGTGGACACCGCCGATCATCGAAACGCTCACCTACGGCATGGACGAACAGGAAGTCGAGGAAGCAGACCGGATTCGGGACGAAGCCGCGGCGGCGATCCTCGCGGTCTTCGCCACTCTCGGTTTGGCTTCGGTGGGACGCGAGTTCCTGCAAGCCATTTCCGAACGTGCGCAGTTGAACTTCGAGCAGGAGATCCTGCGCAATCTCCGCAAGATCGTTTCCGACGGGTTCACGGCAGGACTGACGTCGGAGCAGACGGCAGCGGTGATCCGGGAGAAACTGCCGCAAGTCATTCCCTCTTCAGCGCAAATGCTGGCGGAAACGGAACTCACCACTCTGGTGAACCAGCAGGCGTTGGTGGCCGCGAACAAAGCCTTTCCCGACGGCGTGATGAAGACATGGAAAACGGTCGGGGATGCGGTCGTTCGGCCCGCACACGCCGCTGTCAACGGCACCTCCGTACCCCAAGACCAGCCGTTCCAGGTTGGCAACTCATCCATGCAATATCCGGGTGATCCATCTGCCCCACTTCGACTTACTGCGAGATGCCGCTGTAGGCTTTCGTTCACGAACGAGGCGGTTACCGCCAGCGGTACTCCCGACCTCTGGTACGCGGACGACTGGTATCGCTCTCCTGACCCCGCCTACGACAACGTGGCGCAAGCAGCCGACCTTGCGATCGTCGCTGCCCTCAACTCGTTGGCTGACCGTCTGGAGATGAGCGAACGCCGAAGCGACGACATCGTCCTTTCCCTGTCCGCTTCGATTTCCGCGCTTGCCCCGCGCGACGACACCGAAGATCGTCTCAGGTCACTGGACGCGGTGGAAGCACTCCAGCAGGTGGCCGAGCGTCTTGCTTCAGCGGTGGAGAGGATGGCTGACAATCCTGTGGTTGTTCCTCCGGCAACGGTGAACGTGACGTTGCAAGCCGAGCCGGAGAAGAGAATGACAGTGGAACGTGACGCCCAAGGCAAGATCACCGGGGCGATCGTGGAGGAACTACCCGCCTACGAAACCGAGGTGGAATCAACTGAAATCCCGGAGGAGACGACATGAGCAAGAGCAACGCTTTCGAGAACGACCTTCTTCTGAAGGTGTTTCAGGACACCGACTTCTCCTGGGACGCGATCACCGACCTGTTCCTTTCGCTGCACACGGCCGACCCGGGTGAGGCAGGGTCGCAGACAACGAACGAGTGCGCCTACGGCTCGTATGCTCGGCAGGGAATCCTACGGGCGGCGTCAGGGTGGGATGTGGCTGGTAACGCCGCGTCGAACGACGACCTGACGCAGTTTCCGCAGTGCACGTCGGGGTCGGAGACGATCACGCACGTCGGGATCGGCACTCTTGTGTCTGGTGCCGGTGAGCTTCTGTACAGCGGTGCCTTGACGACACCTTTGCCGGTGTCTTCGGGCATCCAGCCGCAGTTCGCCGCGAACGCGCTGACAGTGACGGAGGACTGATGTTGACCTGTCAGAAGTGCGGGGCCGATGCTGTCGCGGCGCGGAAGGATGGAGTCTGGGTGACGATCCGCTCGTGCTCGTGCGCCGCACCGCTCGCGGGCAGTATGCAGGCGACCGTCGTCGCGGTCGGAGGGATGAGAGGCTGACATGGGGGGCTTCTCGAACGTCGCGGAGATCACCGATGCTGCCGGGACGTTCGGCAAGTTCTACGCGGGCTGGCGCAAAGTCCCTGCCGTCGCCACTGTCGCTGGCGCATGGCTGGACTACTCGATGTCACCGGGAAACCCCGCTCCGCAGTATTACGCTGCTACGCCACTCGCTGCAAAAAAGCTGACGCAAACGGACGACGGCGGAATCCCTCACGGCGGTGCCGTCAGCCCGTCCACGAAGTACCTGCGGAAGATGATGGCGATGTGCGTGAGCGCGAACGGCGTCCCACAACGGCTCTACCTACTCGACTACCTTCTCTACTACCCGTTCATCGACATGGGTCTGGCGACACCGCAGGCGATGACGAACGCGCAGGCGCTGACCCGCTACACGGATGGCGAGGGCGTGCAGATGATGGCGGTGCTTGTCGCGCCGCACGGGCTGTCAGGCGACACCTTCACGGTCACCTACACGAACCAGGATGGGGTCGCAGGGCGGGTGACTCCGTTGTTCACGATGACGACGAGCGTCGCGGTGAACGGCACCATCCTGACGACGCAGAACGGAGCAGGGTTGGGACGAGGCGTGTTCCTGACGTTGCAGCAGGGCGACACAGGAGTCAGGTCAATCGAGTCGGTCACTTGCACGTCCGGCATCGACGTGGGCTTGTTCACGATGGTGCTCGTCAGGCCGCTCGCGTGCTTCACGGTGCGCGGCATCGACGCTCCCACCGAAGTCGACTTCCTGTTGAATCAGGCGCAGATGCCGGTGATCGTGGATGATGCCTACCTGAATCTGATTACTTGCGATTCCACTGGTTCGCTCTCCGGCCTTACGCTGATGGGCGACATAACCGTTATCTGGGACTGAGAGGACAACATGGCTGGATTCACTTCACTGGACGACCTCGTCAGCGAGATGACGGTTTCGGGCAAGTTCAAGCGAGCAGACTGGAACAAACTGTCTCATGCGGTAGGTAACTGGACGGCAGGCGTCTGGTATGCGCTGCCGCACGCGACCGGCAACCCTCCCGCGATGACGCTCGGCGCGGTAGGAACGAACCTTGCGTGGCACACAGCGACCGATCGTTCGGTTGGCGCGTTGCCTCACGGCGGTGATGTGCTGCCTGACTTCAAGTCTATCCTGAACGCCTCTGCGTTCTCGGCTGCTGCTTCTTCTGCGCCGACGGTGATGATGCTAGTGGACATGCTCGGCTGGTATCCGGTGACGACGGTGACGACGACCGGCGATCAGGCACTTGTGAACTCACGGACGTTCACGGCGACGGCTGCCACGCCGACCGTGTTGACGAACGCGGCAGGCTGGGACATCCAGGAATACACTGCTGTACAGTTGACGAACTCGGGCGGAGCACTCCCTGCTGGTTTGTCAGCGGGTGTCACATACTACTGGCATCGTTTGTCAGCGACGACGGGAAACCTCGCAACCTCGCTCGCGAACATTGATGCCGCCACGTATGTTGCTGCGTCGGGAACGGGCACGGGCACGCACACGATCACGATGACGCTGATCGACCGCTGCCCCACGAACGGAGCGGGAGTGCAGGCGTTCATCACTCCGTCTGTCGCGCAGAACACGGGAGTACCGAACATCCGGCTCACCTACACCGACCAGGGCGGCACGGCAGGGAACCTGACACCGACAACGCTGCCGATCGCGAACGCTTCGTCACCGATCGGGCAGATCGAGTATTCGGGCACGGGCGCAGGAAAGTTCGGGCCGTTCATGCCACTCGCGGGAGGAGACTCGGGGATAAGGTCGGTCGAGCAGTTCAACTACTCAGTGACACGTGGCGCCGGTGGTGTAGCGAACGTCTGCCTTTGCAGGCCGCTGCTGACGCTCCCGATCTCCACCGTTGGTGTTGCGTCCGAGCGTGATCTGTTGAACCAACTTCCCTCTCTGCCGAGAGTGTATGACGGAGCGTGCCTCGTGTGGCTCGCCTACGCCGGAGCCGCACTCGTCGCGGCTTCAGCCCTGTACGGGCATCTGGACATGGCCTGGGGATAGTGTGCTGATCGGCAACTACTCGGTGCTGTCGAAGCACCCAGGCCGCGACAGAGGTGGCGGAGCGATCGGCCTCGGCCTCAACCGGAGCGACTTCAACAAGCCGTCCCCGTCACGCAACATGTTCTTCTCGCTGACGTGGTCACCGAAGTCAGGCATCCCGGACGGATACCGTCCTCCCGGCTCGTGGGTGATCCCGCAGAAAGCCGGAGGCATTGGAGCGAGGGGAAGCATCGAAGGCACCGGCACGCTTGCTCTCGCGATGGCCGGGGGCCGCAACGGCGTAGCGACGATCGCAGGCACATCGACGTTCACGGGCGATCTGAGTCTGATCGTCCAGTTGGTGGCGGCGATCACCGGCACCGGCACTGTCACCGGCAACGCTGCTGCCGTCGCGTCACTTCAGGCGTCACTCGCTGGAACGAGCGTCGTCTCGGCGCTGATCGGAGCCATCGCCGGGGTGCAGGCCGCGATTGCAGGAACGTCGACGTTCACAGCGGCGCAGTCTGCTCTGGCGTTTATGGAAGCCGAGATCGAAGCGTGCTCGGGTGTGCTCACCGTTGACGACATCGTTTCTGGCGTGTGGGGAGCGATTGCAACTGGCGTGGATGTGCCGGGAACGACAGGCGGTCTTCTCAACGACGCCGGGGCGGGAGGCAATCCGTGGGCAACCGTGCTGGAAGACAACGGCGTCGACACACTCACCGTCTTGCAGGGGATGCGCCTCATTCTCGCCTCCGCCACCGGCCCTCTGTCGGGCGCGGCGGGAACGACCGTCACGATCCGTGATGCTCTCGACCACATTGACAGGATCATCGCTCAGGTCGATGCGTCGGGTAACCGCCTGAGCGTCAACCTGGACGTGAGCGACTAATGTTTCCCGGCAGGTTTTTCACGAAGGCGTTCTGGGCAGGCAGGTTTTTCCCTCCTGTTCTCGCCGGACCATCTCCTCCTATTCCCAGTGGGGGTGGAGGAGGCGGCTCGTCGTTTGAGCAGGGTGACTGGAAGAGGGAACGCTGGTGGGAGGACGAAGAGGAGATCCTGCTCCTTCTTCTGTTGGCCTGATGTCCTTTTCCTCGTCTACCCTGTCAGGGATGAACAGCCTTCCCGATGGTTCGTTTCCGATTCGCCATGCCGCCGACCTGAACGCAGCGTTGGCGCACCCTGACGCCGAGAGCGCCCGTGCCCACATCATCGTGCGTGCGGCGATGCTGTCGCTCACCGATCTTCTACCCGTTGACTGGAAGCAGGAGGACACAATGACCTCGACAGCCGAAACGTTCTTCCCCATTTACTCCACCACCTCGAACGGACTCACGGCTTCCTCCGTCACGATCACGGTTGACGAGACGGCAGACGAAGACCTGATGAAGAAAAAGAAGAAGATGCCGGAAGGCGAGATGCCGATGGCTGACGGGCCAGCGTGGCGTGCCCTTCTTGCCGTCGAAGGTGTCCCCACCGAAGACGGGCGGCTGCTTGCCGAAGGCTCACTGACGTGGCGTGATCTGCCTTTGTCGCTGATGGCGTTGGACAACACGGGGCCGGGAGGCCATGAGGGAGCGATCGTCGCAGGACGGATTGACAACATCTGGCGCGACGGCAACGAAGTGTGGGGCGAAGGCGTTTTCAACGGAGACGAGTTCGGGATGCACATCGCGGAGCTTGTCGGCAACCAGTCTTTGCGAGGCAACTCGATTGACCCGGCTGTGACGAAGTACGAATACCGGGACGCCGAAACCGGCGAGGTGCTCGACGGTGATGCGCTGATGGACGCGATGATGAGCGAGCGCCCGATCCTGACGGTGTTCCTCGAAGCGATCATCATGGCATCGACTGTCTGCTCGACTCCGGCGATCGGCGAAGCGAACATCGTTCTTGCCTCTGGTCTTTTGCGCACCGTCTGGTTCCAGGCGCAGCCCGAAGACGCCGTGCTCACCGCGTCGGGCGCGGGGATGGCTCCGCTTCATCCTCCGGCAGCGTGGTTCGAGAACCCCGGCTTCCGCGAGTTGACCCCGCTGACCGTCACCGACGACGGCCGGGTGATGGGACACGCGGCAGGCTGGAACACCTGTCATGTCGGTGAGCCGCACGGCGCGGGCGTCTGTGTGACGCCGCCGCGCTCGGGCATGGGCTACGAGGTCTTCCATCATGGTGCCGTCCAAACAGCCGAAGGCCACGATGTCTCGGTCGGTCACATCACCATGTCGACCTCTCACGCTGGCCCCGGTTTGGGCTGGAAGGCAGCACAGGATCACTACGACAACTCGGGTGCTGTCGTTGCTGATGTGCGTGCCGGTGAGGATCGTTTCGGGATCTGGGTGTCGGGTGCGCTCCGCCCCGACCTTCCCGCCGCCAGAGTTCGGGAGATGAAGGCAGGCTCGATCTCGGGTGACTGGCGTTCGGTGATCGGTCGCGGCCTGGAGTTCATCAGCGCGCTGATCGTGAATATTCCTGGTTTTCCAGTTCCGAGGCCGCAGGCTTCCATCACCGCGTCGGCTGCTGGTTTGGATGAAGTGGAGTCGCTGGTTGCGGCGGGGATCGTGGAGTGCGACTGCGTGGACGACATGAGTCGTCGCGAGTACCTTCGCAAGATCAGGATGCTGACTGACTGAGATCGTCTACCGGGTGCAGTCCCACCCGTCTCGCCGCCAACTCCGTCAGAGGCTGCTCGTGGGCCTCCCTGACGACGCCCTGGTGGTAGAGACGGACTTCGACCCGCCCTCCCCCTGGGGAGGCTACAAAGCGTGCTTGGAGTCTGCGGTGGAGTCAGGGGCGTCGCACACGGTGATTTGCCAGGACGACACTATCCCTTGCCTAAATCTACCGCGCGCGGTAGAGCGGATCGCGGAAGTGATTCCCGACCATCCCGTGTGTTTGTACCTGGGGTGCCTGCCGCCACAGAAACGACCTGCTCTAGAAGCGGGAGCGCAAGGCAAGTGCTTCGTTGAACTAATCAACCGGAGCTTCATGCCCGTCGTCGCTGTTCTGTGGCCGCGTGAGAAAGCAGAGCACTTCCTTGAATGGTCGGCAACTCATTCGTCTCTTCAGCGTCGCAACGGCCAGAGGATTCAGCATCGGTCTGACGATGCGATGGGGGGCTGGTGGATGAAGACCCAACGCCAGCGCGTGTTCGCGACCATCCCTTCGCTGGTTCAGCATCCCGATGATGTGCCGTCCACGATCGCGCTTCGACCGTCGGGGCGAACGGCGTTGTTCTGGCATCCTCCGCCGTGGGACCCCCTCACCGTCGACTGGCGCTTCTAGTTCTGCTTGATGTGCGCAGACATCGTTTCGGGAGGACGGTTTCCACGGATGCCAATCGCACGCTTCTGCGCCCGATTCAGCAACTTGTGAAATCGTGGGGAGGCACGGGTTCGCACGGTCATCCATTCACCGTCGTTCAGTGGCTCCTTTTGGAAGTCACGTTCGTCTCCGTGAATCTCGACTGAGACATCGTGGCAAAGCGATGCCCAGATTGTCTGTGCCTGCGCCCGCTGTTCTCGGTGTGTGCTCTTAGTCTTTCCCATCGTTATCTCTCCCTTGGTATGGGTAGCAGGCATTTACCGTATCCGCTCACGTCCGAGATCTTGCGGGGTTCCTAGGCGTTACCCGCTGCGGCCCCCACTCCGCGATTGCTGGCACGCGCGGTGCGATGTTCTCGTCCGCTGTCGGCGTCAGGTTTCGCGGTTCGGAGCTTGCATCACCCAGTTGACTCCTGTCCACCGGCCGCAGCGCCCGTCCCTCGACTCTCGTGAGGGTTGTCTCTGCGGCTATCGAGGGGCGACCTCGTAGACGCGGGGTTCGCCGTTGATGTGCGCGGTGAACGGATATTTGGTGGGGGGGAACGGGTTGGGACCGGGGTCTCGGCGTGTCTGCTTTTTCGGCAGTTTCGCCTTGTTGGGGAGCAGCGTGACTCTGTACCGCTTCCCGTCTCGTATCTCAATCCATTCGGGCAAGTCGCTTCACCTGACGTTTGCGTGTCCGCCAAGGTGGTATACTCACCTCAACGTTTACTGGACATAGACGTTGTATCACACCGGGTGTGCTGGCGGCAACTCGGATTTGACGGCCCTGGGAAACCGGGGCCGTTTCTTTGACCTCTGGCGGGGGTAGACTGTTGGTGTTCCCCCACAAAGGAGATGCACATGGCTGATTTCAAGCGCGGAGATGTTGTCGACGCCGACTTCGGTGACGGCTACAAGGTGGCGTTCGTCGCGAAGGGAGCGCACGACGTTTCCGGCGAAACGAAGTACGGCATCCAGTCGCCCGACGGCGGCGTCGTCAAGATGGCGTACCGCGAGAAGGACGACGTGCAGGCTTCGGGCGGCACGTCCGGCCTCACGTTCAAGTCGCTCTAGTACCGCCAGCGGTACTGGTGTAGACTGGAGTCCTCCTGCTTGGGAGGACACACGGCAAAGAAGCGGCACCCGCCACGGGGGTGCCGCTTCTTTTTCTACTCGTCTCTGCCGAACGCCTGATCGCGAGCGCGGCGCAAGTTGCGGATCAGTGTGTTGATGGCGTTGCGGTCAAGGTCAACGTAGAAGCCATCTGTAACGACGATGGTTAGATCATCGTCCCCGCCGAACCTCCCGCCGAACGGGTCTTCTGCCTTCGTGACGACCTGAACGTATCCCTGATCGCGTCCCCACCGAACATCAACGATAGGAACTTGCGGTGGAACTTCCTTCCCAGCACCCGGAATATCCAGTCGGTGCTGCATTCCGTAAGTCTTCTCTGCGGGCATCACGCCCTCCTTGCTAGCAGTTCCCCCATCACGGGGCTACTGAGACTCTATCTGCGCGAACGGTATTGACACGACCGTTTCGACGGCTACTCTCTCTCCAGCAAACGGATTGTCCGCAGGACAGCGGTTGTGAGCCGGGTCAGCATGACCTTCGGCGAGACATAGCAACGTCAACGTCTCACTGAGGAGAATCATGGACCCGCTGTTCCCCGCACTTCCCGAAGACCTTTCCACTCTTTCCGACGAAGCTCTCGACGCTCTGATCGAGGAGCACAAGTCGGCTCGCCTGATGATCCGCGAGCAGGACGCCGAGTTCCTTGGTGACCTGAACGCCCTCCAGATCGTCGAGCAGGCCCGCATCGGCAAAGAGCAGTACGAGACTCTGGCGGCGTACAAGTCGACGCTCGCAGAGGCAGAGCAGAACTTCGAGGCGGAGATCGCCGCCCTCACCGCCGACGAGACAGTCGAGGAGCCTGCTGACGGTGACGGTGACGCAGCCGAGGAACTGGCCGCAGAAGTCGAGGAGCCGGAGGTTGTCGAGGAGACACCCGAGCCGGTCGTCGCTTCCGTCGCTCTTCGTCGTCCGCCCGCTCCGTCGAAGGAGCGCATCGCCCCGCCCGTCGAGAACGAGCAGGGTTCCGTCCTGACCGCTTCGGTTTCCACGGACGGCTTCCACACGGGTGCCCCCCTCGACCCGATGGGCCTCGCGAACATGATGAAGAAGGTCGCAAGGCGTCTCGGCAACCCGCAGCATCACGCTGGCGGCACCGAGGAACGGCATCTGCTCGCATCAGCCCAGTTCAGGTATCCGCCCGAGCGGACACTGACGAACGACATCGAGTCGAACGCCCAGAAGATCCGGGCGCTCCAGAACACCGAGGGCCGCAGCCTCGTCGCTTCAGGCGGACTGTGCGCCCCCCTGACTCCCATCTACACGATCCCGCAGTTCGCAACGAACGCCCGTCCTGTTCGGGACGCGCTCGTTTCGTTCAACGCCGATCGCGGCGGAGTCAACGTGCCTGTCCCCACGACCCTCGCTTCGGCGGCGTCGGCGATCACCGTCATCACCGAGGCAAGTGACGCTCTCGGCGGCACGTTCGCCACGAAGGCGTGTCTCGACCAGGACTGTCTTTCGTTCGTGGAGACGGCCGTCACGATCATCAGCCACTGCCGCGAGTACGGCAACCTGAACGCACGAGCGTGGCCGGAGAGCATCGCCTTCGAGAACGAACTGACGATGGCCGAGCACGCCCGCGTCGCGGAAGGCTACCTCCTCGACCGGATCAAGGCCCAGTCGTTGAACGTCACGACCGCAACGGTCTACTCGACCACCTACGACCTGATCTACGCAGCCACCAGGGCTGTCAGCGCGATTAGGTATCGGCTCCGCACCGGCCCGAACTTCCGCTTCCGCGCGTTGTTCCCCGAGTGGATTCGCGAACAGGTGATCGCTGACATCGCAGGCAACCAGTTCGACAGGTTCGTCGGCCGCGAGAAGTTCGCGCAGATCATGCGTGACGCGGGCATCGAGCCGTCGTTCTACCTCGACACCCCGTCAACGGGAACCACGCAGGGCTTCGCCAACGAGGTCGCTGGCCCCCTCGATGACTTCCCGGATGTCGCTCAGTGGGCGCTCTTCCCCGAAGGCGCATTCATTCATGTCGACGGCGGGTCGCTCGAACTGGGTGTGGTGAGGGACTCGACGTTGAACTCAACGAACGACTTTTCTGTCTTCGGCGAGACGTTCGAGAACGTCGCCCTGTTAGCCCCAACACAAGCAGCCCTTTGGGTTACTTCCGAGATATGTCCCTCTGGGGAGTTTCCTGTTCTGACGACGGCGCTCGCCTGCTAGGTCAGTTCCTTCTTCAACCTCCAGATGAACACTTTGCTCACTCCGAACCGTCTAGCGATTCCCGCCTGGGACTCCTGGCCGGTTCGGAGTGCAGCAATGATCTCCGCGTACTTCTCAGGGGAGATGCCCCGATGAGCGCGGAGATGTTCGGAGCGGGAGCGAAGTTGAAGGTGAGCGAGGTTGGCGCAGTCTCTCTGTTCGCAGAGATGGTGAACGTCCATTCCCTTCACGGGGACACCATTCGCCGCGATCCAGACCTGACGATGAACGAGGACAGTGTCACCGCGTACACCGTCCTTCTGGGTTTCGTAGCGCCCGTACCCGAGTTTGTCGATGGTGCCCTGCCAAATCTGACACGGGGTCGTGAACCCTCTGTCCTGACTCTCGAAGGTGGGGGTGACCAACTTCATATGGTGACCGCGAAGCGTTTTCGATCCCTTCGTCAGAACGCGGTTACCACAGCCGCATTTGCAAAGGTCAGTAAGATCACTCACTGGGTTGCCTTCCGTTCCAAGGTGGCCCGTAGCGGCTGGGGTGCTGAAACACCCTGGCCGCAGTATACAGGACTTGGGGGTGTCTCATGGCAGATGTAACCGTGGGACCACCGTGGGCAGCGGACGGACCCATCCCTGTTGCACCACCTCACAGCCTCCTCAGCCTTCCTGGTGTCATCCTTCCTCCCACCGAGTCGGAACAATGGCTTGTCGGGATCGAAGTGTGGCCGTACCCGAGGGATCTGCCGGACACCGTTGACCCGTGTGCGTCAGGAACGTTCCGTGTCAAGGCCGAGGGTGAAGGATGGAACCTTCCCATCTTCGGCCCCTTCACCGCCTATCTGCCGATTACGTGTTCCACGATCTCCGCTGCCCGTCCTGGGTTCGCGGAGAGAGCACGGCTGGCGTTCGAGGCGAAAGAACAGTGGGCGGTTTCGTATGAGTTGTCCCACGGTCACGCCCAGCCCCTCAACCCGTTTCTCGCTGACGGCAACGTCAACATTTTGGCTGGAGGTGCTGCGGTTGCACCGGATGTGGCGCTTGCCTATCTGGAGGACGCGATCGGCGCTTCCGGCATCGGCGGTGTGATTCACGCAACCAACGCTGTTGCTTCCTCATGGAACGGGTCTTCGGGAGGCTACGGCGTCGAGGACGTTGGTGGTGTTCTGTACACGACGGCGAACCGCACGCCTGTCGCTGTTTCAGGCGGGTACGTGGGTGCCACCCCCAGGTTCGGTTCGGCGGCGGCAGCAGGGCAGGCGTGGGCTTTCGCCACCGGCCCGGTTCAGATTCGTCGCCAGTCGGATGTGCAGATCATCGCCCCGTCGATCATGCAGTCCACGAACATGCAGGAGAACATCGTCACGTTCCGCGCCGAACGAGGCTACGTCGTCACATACGACGCTCCCGAATCCGCTTCCGACACTCGTCCCGTTCAGGCTGCCGTAAAGGTCGACTGGTCACCGTGACCAGCGTTCAGTCCCTTCGAGGGAATCCGTAAGGAGGAAAGGAAAACATGGCTCAAAGAACCGTCCCATGCGGAATCTCCCTTGGAGTTTGCCGCTTGCGAATCACGAAGCTCGACAGCACCGGATGCGTCATCTCCGAGGCTGACAACTCGTTCGTTCTGTCCGACCTGATCTCGGTTCAGGTGACACCGAACGTCGAAACCGGTACCGACACGACGCTGATCGGAGGCTGCGGCTGCAAGATCGCTTCGTACAAGGCTCCCGACACCCTGAAGCGGTACGACCTGACTCTCGCCACTCCGAAGAAGTCGGCTGGCCTGGAGTCACTGCTTACAGGAGGAGGGATTCTGTACGACGACTCCTCCATTCCCGTTCCCGTCGGATACTCGTTCCCGACTGCTCTTGGTTGCGACGAAGAGCAGTCTCCTGTCGCGATCGAGTTCTGGACGAAGCACTGGGTGGACGACGCACAAGACCCGGATCTTCCCTGGATTCACTGGGTGTTCCCGCAGTCGCTGTGGGTGCCGGGACAGCAGACCGTCAACAACGACTTCTCGCAGCCGGACTTCGCTGGCTTCTCCCGCACGAACTCATGTTGGGGAGACGGCCCGTATGGTGACGGCCCGGAAGCGATTTACGGGGCGTCGTCGTTCGACATCTCGACGGGCGGCTGGTTTTACTCGCCCGATGACCCGCCGGTTGCTTCGTGTGATCTGGAAACAGTCGCGCCTAGCTCGTAGTTTCGTGAGTGTGATCGGAGGGACGGCTGATGTTTGGGCCGTCCCTCCGTCTATCTAGGATGGAAGAGCAATGACAGCGTTCTCCGGCCACAAGGATCTCGCCTATTCCACCGTCCTTACGGCACCCGCTCCTGCGCTCTCAGGCACGTCGCTGACGCTCGCAGCGGGTGGTGGGGCGCTGATGCCTTCAACGTTGCCGTTCTACGTCACAGCCGCTCCTGCGTCTACGTTGCCGATCCCTTTGGTGGCGGAGGTGATGCTCGTCACGAACCTTGTGGGTGACGTGGTGACGGTCACGAGGGCGCAGGGCGGCACGACGGCGAAGGCGATTGCGGCGGGCTGGCAGTTCTACAACGGCGTCGCTTCCGAGTGGGCTGATGAGATTGAGGCGGCGATCAACGCCGACGAGACGGCTCTTTCGGATCACATCTCTGATCCAACTGGCGCTCATGCCGCAAGTGCTATCTCGGCGGTCGACGCGGGTGGGTATTTCACCAGCAATGATCTGGAGGGAATCACGCAGGAGTTGGGCGCGGACGTCGGTTCGCTGCCCGGCGGCGCAGGATCACCGACGGGAGTCGTAACCCCTGCGGCAATCGGCCAGGTCTACGTTGATACGACCACTGGCGGCTTGTTCATCGCTGTCGGTGTCACAAACGCGGACTGGCGTGTAGTCGGCGGTGTAGTCGGTGGCCTCAACACAGGCGTAGAGAGCGGCGTGGGTTTCATCAACGCGCTCCCCAACGGACAGGTAAACCTGATCGCCTCAGGCCACGGCGCTATCGGATTAGTTACTCAGGACGGAGAGGCAGGCAACACAAACGGTGTGTTTTGGAACGCGACTGCGGCTGTGGACGGGCAGGAAGAGTTGTACGTTCAGACCGGGGCAGCGGGAGAGCACTCCTTGATTTTCGACGCGAGTGGTGATCTCAGTGTTGACGCCAGCGTTGTCATCTTGGAGGGAGACGCTCGCCTCTCGAACGCACGCACACCGACCGCTCATGTTCATGCGGGTGAGGACATCACGTCGGGCACGGTCGCGGACGCACGGATTGCAAGCACGATCGCACGTGACTCCGAAGTCGCAGCGGACTACGTCGCGAAGGCGACGTATGACGCGAACACGATCCTGAAAGCCGACAGCGACAACACGCCTGCGGCTCTGACGATGGGTGCTTCCACGATCCTCGCGCGCCTCGCGGCGGGGAACATCGTGGCCGCGACACCGACAGAAACGAAGACGTTGCTCGCGGTCGCGGTCGACGACCTCACCGACGCTGTCGTAGCCACCCCTCTCGTGGGCCAGGGACTCTTGTACGACTCCGCGACCTCCACCTTCCGTAACAGCCGCATGTTCTGCCGTGGCATCGCGCCCACTGGAACGATCGCTGAAACGATGGGTTGGGCTGACTACATCGGAGGATGGTCCGAAACCGCCTACCTGACGTCCAAGACGGTGATCGCCTCTGCGATCGGCCTCTACAAGGGCGAAGTCGTCACGAACATCCTGATTACGTCGGGGAACACGGCGTTGAACACGGGTGTGCATCAGTACGTGGCGTTGTGTGACGACAACCTTGGGTCGGCGTCCGCGACAGCGTACGGGCGGCTCGTGCAGTCGGCGGACGGAACGAACGGCGCGTGGGGGTCTAACACGGAGAAGCCGTTCGCGATGTCGTCGCCGTACACGGTCACGAAGACCGGCATCTACTACGTGACGCTGCTGATCGAAGCGACGACGTGTCCGACGCTCGTGGGAACCAATGCGTCGTACTCGCGTGGGCTCAGGTTCAGCGCGACCCCGGTGCCGTACCTCGTCGCTGACGTGAACGTGTCGTCTATCCCGACGTCTCTAGGCAGCATCGACACGACGTCGAAGAGGACGCCGTTCTACGCGAGGATCACATGATCTGGGAGATGTTCGTTGACGGGAAGAACGGCTCCGATGTCGCGGATGGGCGTTCGTGGGCGACGGCGAAGAAGACGTTGCAGGCCGCGCACGACGCAGCCATTCCCGGCTCCACCGTGCGCCTGGGGGAGATGCATCCGGTCGTGGGCCAGGGAGTCGTGATCACGAAGCCGCTGGCGATCATCGGCACCTCGATGGGGCGCGCACCGGGCGTCGGCCCCGCCATCCGTCCGCTAACCCCCACGTCCACCGTGATAAGCGTGCGCGCCTCCAACTGCACGCTCGAGAACCTGCTTGTCTGGGTCGGATCGGACTTCACGGGCATTGGAGTGGACGCCGTCAACGCGCACGGTCTGATCCTCCGAAACGTCACCTACCAAGGTGTAGAGGACGCTGACTCCAACAAGGTGTTCGGCGGCACCGGATTCAGGTTCGAGAAGACGGAACGGGCGAGCCTTTCAGATGTGACGGCGCAGAACGCCAATGTGGGGTTGAGAATCGGTCACGAGGGGGCGTGCGGTCACGCGGTCAACTTCGCGGGCATCCAGAACCACCAGGATCTCGTCGCGACAGACAACGCTGGCGGCTGGCACTGGGTGAAGATGAAGAACACGAACTCGGGGAAACCAGGAGACCTTACCCCCGTCGTGCATCTAGGGCCGCAGTCGGGCAACCACCTGTTCGAGGCCGCTGACTGGTGCGAAGCCGCGCCGAACCGAGTGCTGATCGAATCAGATCACAACACGTTCGTGAGGCCCATCTCGGCACCCGGCAGCGAGTGGCACATCCTCGGCGACCACAACCACTTTTACGGTGCCCGCACCCTCGGTTCCGACTGGCATTTCGACGGCAACTACAACCGTGTCGACGGCGGCAACTGGCTGTCAGCGATCAAAGGCACGGGGAAACGCAACCGTTTCTCGAACGTGCGCGGGCGTCTACTCGCCTACCAGGGTTCCGAGCCCTACTACGACAACTCGTCATTCCAGACGGTCACGAACGCTGGCACTGGCGTTCTCGGGAGGGTGTACCCGTGGGCCGCATGATCGGGCTGCGAATCGAGATGGGCGTTCCGAGGAATCGAACTTAGATGTGGAGCGGTTTCTCCTGGTCTGGTGCAGCGTGGATGCAGCAGCCCCAGTTTGGCTTCGTCCCTACTCCCGACATTGCTGGGATGGTCTACGGCGGTGACTTCACTGCCTTCGCTGTCTATGGTGGGGACAGTGGTGACCAGCAGGGCGGATACGCTTACGGTGGCGACTACGCAACCGACAAGGTGTACGGGGAAGACGGGAGGGCTGGATGATCTACCAGAACGGCACGGCGGTTTTGATCCGTGAAACTTTTGGGATCGAAACGACTCCCGGCGACTTCACCACGTTCGTTCCCACCGACCCGACGATCGTCACGTTCTATCTTCGTGATCCTGACAACGTTGTTGTCACCTACGTCTTCGGAGTCGATGCGGAACTGACAAACCCGTCGGTCGGCGTCTATATCCTCGAACCCGGCGCGTTGAACCTTGGAGGCCAATGGTTCTACCGCGCTGCGGGAACGGGTGATGTGGTCGCGACGATCGAGGGCGAGTTCACCGTCCTTCCCTCCTCGGTGCTTGCTCCTGTTGTCAGTGAACCCGTCAACGGTCCCTGCCAAACGTGGTGTGATCCGCAGGACATGGCGGAATGCGGCGTGGACGTAGGCTCGGACACAAGCGTCCTCGAAGCCGCCGCCTACGAAGCCAGCCAAGTGCTGTTCCAGTTGTCCGGCAGACAGTTCACCGGCAGGTGCACGCAAACAGTCAGGCCGTGTGCGAACGAATGCAGTTGCTGGCCCGACCTGTTCCCCGGCTTGTCTCCCGGTGCCCCCCAGTTCCCGGTTGGGGCGTGGGGATGGTGGGAGTCAGGATGGGGGTGGGGACGCGCCGGTTGTGGATGTGGATGTCTTTCCCGCGCGCTGCTTCCCGGTTACCCGGTCACCAGCATCACCGAAGTCAAAGTCGACGGGGTGGTGTTGGCTGAAACCGAATACCGCCTTGACGAATGGCGCTATCTGACCCGCATGGCCGACGCGGACGGGAACGCCCAATACTGGCCCGGATGCCAACGTCTCGATCTCGAAGACACAGAAGAGAACACCTGGAGCGTGTCCTATGTCCACGGCGTGACTCCACCCGACATCGGCAAGCGTGCCGCCGCGCAACTCGGAGCCACGATCTACAACGCCTGCATCGGCGGTGACTGCAAGCTCCCGACGGGAACGATTCAGCGGACCCGCGCTGGTGTGACGGTCCAGATGGCTCCGTTCGTCGCCTGGGGTCGGGTGCGAGGCAACTGGGCAACCGGCCTCCCCCTCGTGGACCTATTTTTGAGTTCTTACAACCCCGATGCGTTGAAGAAGAGGCCGGTTATCTGGGCGAGCGGCGGGCCTCGCTACGCCCGCCGAGTCGGCGTATGACCGATCGGGAACTAGCCGCACAGGCCGAAGCCGCGTTCAAGGCGACGACGATCACCTACCCCGATTGGAAGCGTCGCGTCGACCAGGGCAAATACCCTGATGTGACTGTCACGAAATGGTGGCAGGGATTCGACGCGCTCTCGAAGATCGACCAGACCCCGCCAGTGCAGTTCGGGGAGGATCTGTTCGAGGGGTTCGAGTGGGCGGAGCAGGAGATCACCGGCTCGATCGCGAGGCCGACGACGAACCAGGAACTCCAACTCGCTCTTTCGTCCGCTGCTGACATCGTTGACGGTGGAGGAAGGACGTTCACGAACCCCGGGCAACTCGTGCTTCCCACTCATTCGGGATTCAGGATGCTTCTGAACACGAAGGTGTCAGGCGCTCGCGTCTACCGGCAGGGCGGGAACTGGCGACTCCGAGACTGCGACATCGGATACGGCGCACCCGAGGACAGCGTGAAGGCGGAGAACGCCGGGAAGCTCGACATCGACGGCTGTCGGATTCACCATGCCCCGAAGCAGGGGATCCTTCTGTACGCCGACGACGTTGTGATTCGCAACTCGCGAGTCTACGACAACGGCACGATCGACCTGAGTAACCAGCACCACGGCATCTACGCCTCAAAGGGCAACCGGCTCCTCACGTTCTCGACAGCGTATTACGGGTCAACCGCATACCAGATGCAGTTGTATCCGCAGTACCACGGGATTCGCGGTGTCTGCCTGACCGTCTATGGCGGCAAGACACGCGGTGGCATTGTGGTTGGATCGGAGAACACGAATCCGACTTCGGACGTGAGGCTGATCGGCGTCGTCTCGACCAACGCACCCTGGTACGGATTCGACCAGTGGCAGCAGGCTTTCCGCATCAGCATCGAGGACTGCCTGGGCTGGCAGAACACGAAGGGAGACGTGACGGCCTCGTTACAGGGAAGCCTCGTTCGGTTTGTCCACGGCGACCCGAAGTTCAAGAACGCGGCCTCGGGCGACTTCTCTCTGCTCGCCGGATCGGCAGCGAAGGGCATCATCGACCCTTCCCTCTGGAAGTACGTTCCTCCCACCGACATCAACGGCAATCCCCGGGTGACGGCGGACGCGGGAGCGTGGGCAGCATGATCCGCTACCTAGCCATCCTCGCAGCCGGGTTCGCCATTGCAGTCACAGGCGCAGCCGCACAGACCCAAGCGACCGTCACCGTCTCAACGACAGCGGCGCTCGTCCAGGCTGTTGCGAACCAGCCGGACGGCACCATCATCGAAGTCACTGGCGGCACCTATTCGGGCGTGACCCTGCGGCGTACGACCGCAGGCTCGGTGGCAGTGCAACCAACAGCAGGGGCGACCGTTCGGTTCTCCGATCGTGTGGAGATCTACTCGCCTCGCGTCACGTTCACACGTCTGGATTTCGCGGGAGGATGGGTTGTCTGGGACGGCGTTCGGGACAACCAGTTCATCAACACAACCGGCAAGTACCTGTACATCTTCGGCGGCATCAACACGTCGGTGATCGGCGGCTCCTACGGCCCGTCGGCGAACACCTACTCGTTCATCTCGGCGACGGCTCCAGGCGCTCCGGTTCCGACGAACATCCTGATCGACGGGGTTACCTTTCACGACTACACCCGCACCACTCCCGACGGGCACACCGAGTGCCTGCACGCGGTGTCGGTGCAGACGTTCACGATCCGCAACTCGCGCTTCATCAACTGCGCCGTCATGGATTTGTTCCTGACGATCAACCCGAACTCGCCGTTGCCGTTCCGCAACCTCACGATCGAGAACAACTTCTTCGGCCGCACCATCCAAGGTGGCTTCTTCTCGATGTTCGTGGATGCCCGCCAGTCGTTCGAGAACGTCGTGGTGCGTTTCAACTCGTTCGCGCAGGCACCGATCTTCGAGGTGGCCGAGACGGGGACGCCGAAGCCCCTCGTGAACTTCGTGGTCGACTCGAACCTCGGGGAGCAGTGGGGCTACATGTGCAACCCCCAGGTCGTCTACCGCAACAACGTCTGGTTTGACGGCGCACGTCCTGTGTCGACGGTCGCGAAGTGCGGGGCCACAGACATCGGGCTGGAGGACACGGCAGACCCGGGCTGGGTGAATCAGGCGACCACTGATCTGCATCTGAAGGCAGGCTCGGTCGCGATCAACCGTGGCAACCAGTCCAGTTTCCCCGTCGCTGACATTGATGGTGACGGACGGTCGGCCCCCGACGCCGGGGCGGACGAACTTGCAGGCACCCCTCCGCCCCCTCCTCCAGTTGTGCTGGCGGCACCCACGAACCTTCGCATCACCGCCTCTAATCGGTCGACGGTCACGCTCGCCTGGGACTACACCGCGACCGTGCCGATCACGGGCTTTCGTTTCTACGTGAATGGCGTCCGCGTCTCGACGGGAACCAATCCGGCGCAACGCTCCACCCGGTTTGGCGTCAAGCGCGGGACCACGGCGACGCTCGGGGTGGCGGCGTATACTGCAACCGCCTCATCAATCACTTCCTCATTGCAGGTTGTCCGATGACCGTTGCCGTTTCCACCGTCGACAGCACGTTCCTGCTGTCCAACGCGTTCCTCCAGGTGTGCGAAGACGCTCTCGACACGACAGTCGGCGGCGTGCCCGAAGTTTCTTACGTCTACCCCGTCCGCCCTCCCGTTGATTGCTGTCCTGCGCTTGTCGTCTGGATGGGTGGTTTGTCGGAGGAAACGACCTCCCCCATTTCCCCGCCTGCCGCGTCAGGTCATAGGGCGTCTTACGGAAGGTTGAATCTGGTGACGTTGACGGTGTGGGCGCTTCGCTGCGCTCCGCCGACGAACGACGACGGCAGCATTTCTCTGTCGGAGATCGCATTAGTTGCCCAGGAAGTGCAACAGGATGGCTGGGCGCTCTACAACGGAATCTACAAGGCTGTGAACGACGGCACGTTCCTTGACATTTGCTCGGACTGCCATTTTGACCGGGCGGTTCCAGTGGAAGAAGCCGGAGGTTGTTGTGGTTGGCAAATGACGATCCGTGCCGAACTGGGAGGCATCCCGAATCCATGAGTTTCGTTTTCAACCCTGCTGGCCTGCTTGCGTTGACGACGAATCCCGCTGGCGGTATTGCGAGAGAGTTGGAGCAGCAGGGAGACAGGATCGTCGTCGCCGCCCGAGGGTATGTTGGAACGCAGTGGCCCGGAGGCCCGTCTGCTCCCCCGCAGCCGTTCCGCCGCTCCGGTGATTTGCAGGCGTCCATCCGTCGCACCGAAGCTCGCGTGGTCAGTGGGGTGTTGCAGGTGCAGTTGGTCGCCGATGCTGCTCATGGTGGTTACCTCTATCCGGATCTCCTTCGGCAGAACGGGTTCCAGTTTGTCGATCTCGATGCTCTCGGGTGATGACCTCTCTCCGTATTAGACTCCACGGTTGAGGGAGGGGTGTCGGCGAGGCACCTCTCCCCAATTACCTCGCCAACGAAGGAGAGAAGATGCGCGATTACGACGCCGAGAGGTTGGAACGACATCAGGAGCGCGAGCGCCTACTAGGGGATCGTCACTTCAAGTTGGGTGGGGAGACGTTCTCGTACAAGGCGAACCCTTCCTACGACACCCTTCGCCGGATGACCGAACCCACGGCTCTCTCGGGGGCCGAATACATCTCGGCTGTTGAAGCAGCGTGTCTGGAGTTGATTGAAGACACAGGCGACGCGCACAAGCGGTTTCTTTCCCTCGCGAATCGCGCCGAAGATCCCGTCACGATGGAGGACCTGGAAAGGGTGTTCACTGGACTGGTTCAGGATGCTTTCAAGCGCCCTACGGAAGCGTCCTCAGACTCTTCATCTGGGGACGCGAACAGTGGGGATTCCTCGACGGAGAAGCCATATACCGAACAGGCCATAGTCTCAGCGGCCTGAGCGGCCCCGAGTTCATCAACTATGTCTACTACAGGTTCACCAACGGAATGAACGCTCCTCAGAAGGCGCAGTTCGACATCGACCTCGCTCCCCCGGAGATGAAGGAAAAGACGATTGACGAACAGAACGCAGCGGCGATGAAGACGCTGATCGGCGACAAGCCGTTGCCGAAGCCTGTTCCGCTCGCCAACAGGAAGAGGAAGAAGTGAGCAGCGTTGACGTAGGCACCGCTTTCATTCGCGTTATTCCCGACGTGTCGCAGTTCCGGGCGCTGTTGCAGGCCGAGGTGACAGCGGCTACGGCCACGGTTATCGGCAACGTCAGGGTCAACCCGACTCTCGCTGCCGTCAATACCGCTGGCGGTAGTGTTGGGGCGGGAACGGCTGCTGCGACCGCTGCGGCAACCGCGAACCTTGCGAAGGTGGAGAAGGCGGGAGACTCTGCCGCGAAGGGACTCGTCAACGCTCGCACTCAGTCGAACATCCTTCAAGGTTCACTGATCGGTTTGTCTCGCATTTCGCCCGTCGCGGTGTTCGGTCTTGGTTTGTATGGGTCGGCGGCGATCGGGGCGGGACTCGCGGTCAAGTCAGCCATCGGCTCGGCGGCGGATTTCGAGCAGCAGTTGAACACCTTCGCTGCCGTCACCGGGGCTTCCGCAGATGAGATCGTGAGGGTGAGGCAGGCCGCGCGGGACCTCGGTGCTGATCTGTCGCTTCCTTCTGTTTCCGCTGGTGACGCTGCAATCGCGATGACCGAACTGGCAAAAGCAGGACTGTCCGTCAACGACACCCTCGCTGCCTCTAAGGGTGTTTTGCAGTTGTCGTCGGCGGCGAACATCAGCGCGGGTGACGCAGCACAGATCGCCGCCACCCAGTTGAACGCCTTCCAACTCGCGGGGGATCAGGCCACTCGTGTTGCTGAACTCCTCGCTGACGCTTCTATTGCGGCGCAGGGTGAGATCACCGACTTCGCCGCTGGCTTCCAGCAGGTGTCAGCAGTGGCGAATCAGGTGGGTCTGAGCATCGAGGACACGACCGCTCTCCTCACGCAGTTGGGCAAGGCGGGTCTAAGAGGGGCTGACGGAGGCACGTCACTGAGAACCGCTCTCCTGCGGCTCGTGCCGACGACGAAGGAGGCGGCGCAGTTCCAGAAGGCGCTCGGGATTAGTCTCGATGAAACCAAGTCGATCGGCGAACAGATCGGCCCGGTGATCGAGCAGTACCGCACCCAGTTGGCTCTCCTCACTCCCGTTCAGCAGCAGCAGACGCTCACGCAGATTTTCGGCCAGGATGCCATCCGTGCCGCTTCGATCATCTTCGGGCAGCAGGAAGGCGCGCTCCGCGACCTGACTGACCAGTTCAAGGAAACGAACGCGATCGAGGATTTGTCGGCGGCGAAAGCGAAGGGGCTGAAGGGTGCGTTCGGCAATCTTCAGTCGCAGGCCGAGACTCTTGGTGAGAAAGTAGGTTCGTTCACCACTGGCCCTCTGGCGGGTCTTGTGACTGGCTTGGCGGACACGGTCAAGATCGCTGGTGATGCGGTTGGCGCTCTTGAGCAGTTCGGGGATGCCGTTGATGGCTTGGACATTCCCGGCACGGACAAGAAGATTGGTGATTTCGTTACCAACGTCATTCGGGACAGTGCTTTCGCCGGGACGGCCATTGCTAGGGAGACGATCGAGCGGATCAAGAAGGCACGGCAGACAGTACGGGATGAGATCGCACGCCAAGACCGTCTTGACCAACTCGCGCAAGGCCAACGTCCATTCGGTATTCAACCGATTGTTCGCCCCGGTGACGCGGGAATTGACGAGGACGTGACGACCGCTGCTTCTAGGGCCATTGAGCCTGCTTTGACTGCTGCGCAAAAGAAGCGTCGTGCTGCGATTGAAGCGGCAGCAAAGGCGGATCAGGAGGCCAAGAAGATCGGTTTGGAGATCCCACTTCCGTTGCAGCAGGCTGTCATTGACGCCCAGATCCGTGATTCATTGCAGGCGGAACTCGCTGCCGACAACAAGATCGTCGCGTTCTTCAGCGAGCGGTTGAAGCGCATCACGGAGGGAACGAAGAAGTACGCGGTCGTCTCCGGCCAGTTGCGTGACGCGCAGGAGGCACGTAATCAGGTGCTCAACGAGATCGACTCGATCGCCCAGAGACAGCGGGCGGAACGCGATGCGGCGGCGAGGGAAGCGGAAGCTCGTGCTCGGGAGGCCGAGGTGAATGAGCGGGAGCGTATCGCCGCACAGGAGCAACTCGCTCGCACGCTCCTCGACATCCAAACGCAGGCGCTCCAGAACCGCCTTTCGATTGCCCAGGGAACTATTGGCACAGCGGACGACAAGGTTGCTTTCAACGCCCAGATTCGTTTCCTTGACGCGCAACGCGCTCGGGCGAAGCGTCTCGCGGACAACGCGAAGAAGGGCACTCAGGAGTTTGCGGACGCAACGCTGAAGGTGAAGCAACTGGACGGCCAGATCATCGCGATCCGCCAGCAGATCAAGAACCTCGGCAAGAACACCGGAGCCGAAGGTGGCTTCACTCTCCAGCAGTTATTCGATGAGGCAGCGAATCAGTTCAACACGTTTGGCTCCAACATCTCTGGACGCAACGGTGTCCTTTCGGGACAGGACGAACGAGCTGCCTTTGGACAGTCGATTGGAGCGCAACGCGACCCGTCTCTTGGTATTCAGGGGGCGCAGTTGAGCGAGAACGAAAAGCAGACCGTCTACCTCGCCGAGATCGCCGCGCTGATCGCAAGGGGAGCCACAACCGTTCCCGCTCCCATCACGGGCAACCGGGGTCGGATCGGTTCTCTCACTTCTATTGACGCCACGAAAGTGGCGGCTATCTACGGGTACGACTGATGCCTGCCGTCCCCAAATGGGCTGCGCCCATCCAGTTCGACCTGACGAACCCGTACAACGGCACGCTGGTTCTCAACACCCAGTCCGACCGCCTGTACCTGCTTGACCAGCAGGGATGCTCGTTCGACATCTCTGTCAGGTCGACCACTGACAACGTGCCGCAAGCCGACGGTTTCATCCTCCACCATCGTTTCCTTACCGGCACCTCGATCCAACTCGCGATCCAGTTGTGGGAAAGCGAAAACCATCCTGCTTGCGACATCCTTCTCGCGGAGATGGTCGACGAGATCAGCGGTGCGTTCCGCAGCCTGTTGAACGCCGGAGACAACGCCGGTCGCCTGACGTGGGAGATAGACGGAGGCAACAACCGCATCCTCGACGACGTGCGTTTGCTCGTTTACCCGTCGTTGACGATGAACGGCCCCGTCAGTGTCATCACCGTCACGATCGACTCCCAGTACCCGTATGCGCAGGATCTAACTCAGCAGTTGACGACGATCACGGACGGCAACACCGCCGTCTTGAACAACACCGGCAGTGCCGACTACTACCCGGTCTTCCAGGTGTCGAACCTGTCAGGCTCGACGTTCACTCTGGAGAACGTGTCGACTGGAATCGAGTTCAACTACAACGACGCGCTGCCGGGGGCGCTGCCGATCACGGGCGTCAACTACGCGGAGATCGACACTTTCCGCAACACGATCTTCCTGAACGGCAACTCCTCGAACCTGAAGGCCGGGGTGGTGGAGTTGTCGTCGGACTACTGGTCGCTCGTGGTGGGCAACAACACGGTGGGGATCACGGGTGCGGACGTGGACATCCTCTGGGCACCGGCCTACGGGTAGATGCCTAACCAAGCGAAAGCCACGATCGTTTCCGCGAACAACTTCGACCTCTCCTGGGAGGCCGGAGCGGCGGAAAACGACTTTTATGCGAGCGCCGGTTGGGGGCTGACGGCAGCAACTCGCGCCGACCTTGTCACGGCGGGAGACAGCAACGGCTGTCCGGGCATCTCGATTGTCACCGATGCCGCTTTCACTTACGACTCGCTCCTGACGGTGTACCTGTACAACGACCTGGGGACGATCAAGTGGGCCTGGTTCTCCAGTTTCCTCGGTGCTTCCGGGTACATCACGACCAACCACACCGAAGCGGATGTCTTCCATTTGGTCGAGATTTCTTCCCAGGCGGGTGTCGGGTTGAGCGTGCGGATCGACGGAGACGACTACGGCCTCATCCTTTCTGACGTCACGACTCCGACTGCGATCATGTTGCAGTTTGGCACCTGGGGTTACATCCTCGACGGTGAATACTTCGTCGAGAACGTCGAGGTGGGCACGACGGCATACGGATCAAGCGATCTGTTTTCGAGCACGTTCGCTGCTTCGTTTACCGGATGGGGTGTGGCTTCGGCTATTTCCCCTTCGACCCTGACGGCGGTAACCGATGAGTTCGGTGGTGGGGGCACAGCAGTTGCGACGGCGGCGACGGACGTGAGTGCCACGGAGGCGACGTTCAACGGCTACGTCAACCCTGCCGGGGTTCAATCGAACGCCTACTTCGAGTACGGTCGCACGGTTTCCTACGGGGCTGCCACGACAGCCGTGGACGTGGGGGACGGAGTGGCAAACGTTCCGGTGATAGCAGTCGTTGGCGGTATGCAACCCGCGCTCGAATACCACTACCGCTTGGTGCTGAACACTGGTGTTGCCCCAACGCCTCCTCCGACTCCGCCTGGGCCTTCGGCGTTCGGGGTGACCCTCGACTCCGACTACCCGCGTCTCGCCGAGTCGGGTGGATCAACGATCTCCGTTTCCACCCTCGCCCAGTTGATCGCGGCGTTCTCGTCTGTCTCGAACGGCGACACCATCGCCATCGTGGCGGAGATCAACGGTGGCGGCAGCACGCTGTTCGTCACTCGCAACGCCTCTGCGATCGGCCCGATCACGATCACTGGTGCGGGGAGGTTGCGGAACTTCAGCCAGATTTACGTGACGGGTGCGTACCTGCGGTTCAGGGGCATTCCGATCCAGGGTGGTTACCACGCGGGAATCAAGATCACGGACGGCGCTAACAACATCGAAGTCGATGGATGTGAAATCTACGAGACTGACCGGCAGGGCATCCTCGTTACTTCGTCCGCCCAGAACGTGCAGCTTTGGAACAACATCATTCACGACAACGGCAACATCGCGAGAGGCAACCAGGATCACGGAATCTACTTCTCTTACGCTCGTGGAGCGTGCGTCGTAGCGAATAATTTGGTGTACCACAATGCGGCTTACAACATCCAGGTCTACAGCGATGCGCCCGATCTGCTCCTGACCTGCAACACCGTGGATGACGGCATGGCTCAGTCGCAAGACAGAGGAGGAATCGTCGTCGGGTCAGAGGACTTCAGTTCGACGCGGGACACGATCAACGTCGGAATGCTCACGACGAACGCCGCTTGGTACGGCGTCGACCTTTACAAGAACGGCCCGGGGAACAACACCTATGACGCGATCGGTTTCGGCAACGGCATCGGTGACTTCAAGGTCGGTTCGGGGATGACGTACACGAACTGCATTCACGCTGACCCGCTGTACGTGAACCAGGCGGCACGCAATTACCATCTCCAGGGCGGCTCCCCGGCGATCGACCACATCGACGCAGCGCGGTATGGCCTTGTGCCGCCGCTCGACATTGAGGGTGTTCCTCGCACCACTGCCGACGCAGGATGCTACGCCTTCTGATGCCTGTCTCGAATGACATCCAGTTCACCACCGATTCGGTCGGCACGTTCAACTCGCCGCTGTGGCGCTATTTTCTCGCTGACCTGGATGGGGTGGGGATCACGGATCTGTCGAAGCTCGCTTCCGACCGGGTGGTGGAAGTGACGCTGAACGCTCCGCTGACGATCGAAGGAACCGTCCCTTCCGACAACGCCCAGGTGTGGTTGACCTCCGACACCGACGACGACCCGTTCGTCGCCGAAGGAACCCGTCTGCTGTGGGGCTTTCGTCGTGAATCAGACACCACTCCCTACTACGTCGTCAGGGGAGCAACGCTGTGTCAGACGATCGAGGACGCGGCTGCGCAGGACGATGCGAGAACGCGGTTCGTCGGCTACGACCCGTGGAAGTACCTGATGTCCCGCCCTGTCTGCAACGCCGACGGCCTGCTGCCGGGAGTGAACGGTCTTTCTTTCTCCAACACGCAGGCATCGGTGGTGATCGGCACGTTGCTCGCGAACACGATCGCAAACCACGGCCACGCCTACATCGACGGTGGCCTGACGTACATCGGCACCGGCTTCTACACGGGCACCTTGGAGACAGCCGGGGGGATGGAGATCGACATCAACTTCCAACAGGGCACCTCGGTGGGGGATGCGTGGCAGCAAGTTGTCAACCTGAATGTGTGTGACATCGTGCTCGAACCGATTTATGATCCGCTCAACCGTGCCAACTACCTCGTCCAGTTGAACGTGTACGCGCAAGCAGGAGTCACCCGGGACGAACAGATTTTCGCCTGGAACATGCCGGGTCGTTCCCTCGTCGGATTGTCAAGGGTTCTGGATGGAACGGCGAGGGCGAACAAGATCAAGTTCTTCGCCGGTCAGGGAGGCAAGTACGCGACCGACCGCTCTGACCCGCCCGAGACTGACACGACTTCGGTGTTGAAGTACGGCGAGTACTGGGCGCAGCAGTTCTTCCCCGGTCAGATCGTCCCCGAAGCGGTGTTGTCTCTCGCTCAACGTCAGTTGGCTTTGCGCAAGGACGGTAGGCAGACGGTGACGTTCAGGCCCGCGCCGGAGAGAAGCCCGAGGCCGTGGCAGGACTACCAGTTGGGTGACCGCTGCCCCGTCTGGGCTTCCCAGGAAGCGTTTCGCCAGTTGCTCGGAGCGACGGGCGTAGGGTCGATGCAGGAAACGCAGTACCAGCGCATCTACGGCTGGCGCACCAACATCTCCGACGACGCCCTGGAAACTATTGATCCGATCCTCACGTCACCGCAGGGCTTCGCGTGAGCAGCATCCCGTATCGGTCGAGTGTCCCGCAGGCGGTCGGTGAGAACCGAGGCCGAATCAAGATTCTCGAAGCCGTGCCGGGTGGCGAAAGCGAACCTTCTTACGCCTACCTTTTCAGCTACACGACTCCCGAGTCTGTTCCTGCTGGTGGCTCCCTGCGTCTCGCGAACGAGAAGTTCTGGACGAACTCTCCCAACACGGTGTTCTCAAGTGGCACAGCGACAGTTCCGAACGTCAACGGCACAGGCGACCTGTACCTTCACTTCCATGCGGCCGGGATCTACTTCGTGTATGCCGACGTGTTTTGGGAGAACGGTTCGGGGGTGTATGCGCGAACGACGTGGGTGGATACGACATGCGTGCAGTTCAACCAGAACGAACTCACGGCAGGAGGTGCTTTCAACACACAAGACGCGGGGAACTCCGATCCGTTGCAGGACCGCTCGATCCTCTACAACCTCGTCGACCAGTACACGTTGACGAACAGCCCGACCTACCGCCACCGCGTCTCCACGCTTGTCTTCAACGAAGACGCTTCCGCTCAGGACGTGCTGTACCACACGCTCTCTGCGGTCTATTACCCGATGACATCCAACTGCCAGAACACTCCAAACACGGATGAGGTGTACTGATGACATTCTGGTCAGCCACGCTCGTTGATGGCTACGTTCACATCGTGAAGATCCCCTCTCCGAAGCCGATGCCTTTGTGCGGTGTTGTTCTCAATCGCCCCGAAAGCGATGACCCGAGAGGCGTTGAGCGTGAGCGGTCGGAGCGAGATCAGATCACCTGTCCTCGCTGCTTGGAACTGTCGTGAGGTGGCCGTTCCTGTTCATGGGCGCGATGTTCTACGGCAACGCTTTCAACTGGTTTTCCGTTGACCAGATCGAGCGCGGGATCATCTGTGTTTCGGCGGGTTCGTTCTGCGTTTGGGCGTCTGACTACTGGCGGGACAAGCCGATGGCGACCGCCCGGAAAGGCAGAATGAGCGAATGAGCGAAGCGAGTCTTCTCACCCGCACGCTGAAAGCACCGATGGTCGGCGACGACATATACGGCGTGAAGCGAACCGTCTACCGTCTACTCGACGCAGGGGATCACAAGCAGCGTCTGAAAGCTCTGGAGAAGCAGCCGCTTGCGATGCGCCGCACGTTCGGCGCTCCCCCCGGTTTCGCCTCACGGGTCAGGGAGGCACGGATCATGCTTGGCTTCGCTCCCGCCTATTTCGTGGATCAGGCGTTCTGGCGTGCGCTCGCGAAAGGAGGTTGGCCGGACGCGAAAGCGGTGATGTTGATGTCCCGCTACATCGAGGCGCACCCGAAAGAGAACCTTGTGTTCCCGGTGCCGATGGGCGAGTACGGCAACGTCTGCCAGTATCTCCACGAGACGGGAGGGAAGCCGGGGAACTGGGCGATTGATGTGTGCACGACGGCGAACACGACGATCGTGGCGGTCGAAGCGGGGAAAGTCACGAGGCTGTCAGGCAGGCCTCCGTCGCAGGACACAAACGACCCGTCGGGCACCTACGGCTGGAGCATCTACTTCGAGACGCCCGCTGGCTATGAGTATTACGTCACCCATCTGGGTAAGCAACTCGTCACAGTGGGTAACAAACTGGAGGTGGGGGACACGATCGGTCGGGTTGGCGACCAAGCCTATCGTCCCGATCACACCCATTATGGGGTGACTTCCCCGCACGGTGAGGCGGACGCAAAGAAGAGGATTCTTGCTGTCTCCCGCGCCCCAAGGATCGACTGATGGTCTACGTGTTGAAGTTCCTGGGATTGGCGTCCCTCTGGGCTGCAACAGAACTCTGGCTTTCGGGTCACATTTGGTGGGCGCTGGCGGCGGTCCCCACCCTGGTTACGCTCTGGTGGGTAACCCGTGAGTACGGACGCCGTGGCGACCCGTGATGTGCGCGAGACACGCGAGATCGTCCTGCTCGTTCTCGGGTGCGTCATCACAGCAGTCTGGGTCATCTCCGTTTTGGTGCAGATCATTTTCCCTTCAAGGGGAGGTAGGGGATGGCTGAAGCATCAGGAGGGTCACCGGGGCCGTCCACCGACAGACATAACGATCCCGTTATTGACCCTACGGAGAACGTCAGGGAACTGTTCCAGGCCGCAGAGAAACGCGCTGACGACCTCCGCGAACTCGACGCGAAATGGCGTGACAAACTCGACACGCTCCGCGCCAAGCACGCCTCCGAAATGGGCAACAAGGAGTCCGAACGTCTCGACGCGATCCGTGCTGTTGATGTCGGGAATGTCCAGAGGGCTGCTGAAGTGCAAGCCACGCAGGCTCTTGCGCTCGCGAACCAAGTGATCGCTACCGCCAACACCCTGGAACAGAAGTTGGGTGCCACGGTCGCTCCGCTGCAAACCCGCATTGACGACCTGACCCGTGTTCAGTATGAGGGGGTTGGGCAGAAAACGTCTGTTGTGGAGGGACATGCTGCGGGAGCCAACGTTGGTCTGTGGGTAGGACTTGTTTTCGGGGCGCTCTCTCTCATCATTGCGATTTCCGCTTTGGCTCTCAGTGTCTACTTCGGTACGCGGTAAGGGGGTGAACGAATGAGTTGGTTCTTCATCCTGATCGTCATCCTCGTTGTGTTGGCGATCATCTACCTTGTCAAGCGAGTCTAGGGAGGCACTATGAACGCTCTGATCGAACAGTTCGCAAACGACGACACGGTACGCCTGATCGCCGCGCTCGTCCTGCTCGACATCGTGCTGGGAGTCGCCGCCGCGATCAAGGTCGGCACCTTCCAGTTCAACTACCTGATGGACTTCCTCCGCAATGACGTACTTGGGAAACTCCTGCCGTACTTCGCTGTCTGGGGGGCGGTGCGTCTCGCGGGTGACGTGGAGTTAGGAGGCATCGGGATCATCGAGGAGACGATCGGCGTAGGCATCGTCGTTGCGTTGGGTGCGAGCATCCTCAACAGCGTGCGTGATCTCGGCCTGGAGGGCAAGCCGCTGGACGGGAAGAACGTGATCGCAGGCCCGGACCCGAACGCCAAACTCTGAAGGATCAGCCGGATCTCCGGCTGGAAGGGAGCGGCCCGACACCCCTGAACCGGGCCGCTCCCCACTACCAGTTCTAGGGACAGCCTCGCCAGGGTCCGAAGCCACCTCGTGCTAACCGTTTGGCCGCGACAAGGTGGGTGACGGGATTCCACATGCGTCGTTGGAACTGGGCAAGCGACTCGCCCTGCCACCGATGTACCCCATTCAACTGTAGGAGGCCGTATGAGCCGCCGTTCGAGTCGGAGTAGTTCGCTGCCCTCGGGTTGTATCCCGACTCGCGAGCGGCGATCCTGATGAAGCACCGACCCACGTAGCCGGTGCCGAAGGTCTTGTAGATCATCTTCTGCATCTTGGCTCTCTCGGCCGGGGTAGTTCCGTAGTTGTCTGCTGCTGCGCCACCCACGAACGACAGGGCGACGATGGTGCTTGCGATTGCGATGATTCGGGTAACCCTCACGGGTGTTCCTTCCTCTTGCTGACAAGGCCGACATCCCCACGCTCAAAGCTGGTGGGGCGTCTGGTTGTTCCTGTTGCGGGAAAGTTTAGGTGACTGACCGGGGAATGTCTATACCGCTGGCGGTATGCGAAGCGTGGTTCTCATCCCTTGCTCCGGCGTTCAATGCGTCGCAGACGCCAGTGCGTGACGAGACAGTAGTACGCCGCGTTGCGTAGTCCCCCAGGCTCGTCAAGCCAGTCGTTCTCGGCCACATCGCCGCAACTGCACGATTTCGGGAATCGGCAGCAGTTCGGGTGATAAGCACCGTCCTCGCAATCGGGCCACCGCATCACGCACTCAGGATCACGGGACGAGAACAGCGA
>JANNUT010000116.1:0-2096 GCA_031395565.1 Acidobacteriota bacterium
TCGATATGGCCGTTGCCGTCGCCTCGGGCACGCCATGTCTTCGTCGTTTCCCGACTTCGGCGCGCGGCCGCGTCTTACTATTTGCCGCCGAGGACTCGCTCTCAGTGGTGCGTCAAAGGCTCGTCGGCATCGCCGCCGCAGCCGGCTTCGCCCTCCACGACCTGGATATCCACGTCATCACTGCACCTGTCGTGCGCCTCGACGTCGAACTCGACCGAACCAGACTCGAGGACACCGTACGTGTCCTGCGTCCTGCCTTACTGATCTTGGACCCTTTCGTTCGACTTCATCGCGTCGACGAAAACGTCTCGTCCGAGGTCGCTCCCCTCCTCGACTACTTACGTGGTCTGCAGCGTCGATATCAGCTTGCCGTCGCGCTTGTGCACCATTCCCGAAAAGGCGCCTCACACCTCCGCGCTGGCCAGGCTTTGAGAGGAAGCTCCGAGTTACACGCATGGGGGGACTCGAACCTTTACCTTCGTCGCAGCGCCAGCGACGAGCTCTCGCTCACCGTCGAGCACCGCGCTGCCGCATCGATGGACGGTCTCGCTTTGGCGCTCAAGGCTGATGGTGACTCGCTCTGCCTGAACGTCATCGACACAGCACGACCTGCAGCGACACCGTCTCTCGCCTCGCCACTCGCCCGGGTGGAACGCGCGTTGCTCGATGCCAACGAACCATACATGTCCAGTTAGCGAAAACTTAAACGATTCCGATCTGTTAGAAATTCCTGGTTGCGCCTCGGCCATCGGCGTGATCTCCTCCGCGTGAAAACCAAGGATGGCGATGCGCGGCGCTGATGTAAGACGGGTATTCGAGACGATTCTGCCAGATTCGGCACTTGTTGCGCTGGCGCGTACGACCAAGCTGCAGCAGCGTGCCCGAAAGCTGGATGTTCTTGCGCTGATTCGCGCGATGATTATCGCTGCCGCGACTGGTTACGGAGGGCGCCAGGCGGATGTGATGCGCCTGTACCTTGAGAGCGGCGCAAAGCCGGTCGTGCGAGGTGGCTTCTATGATTGGTTTGGGGTCGAGCTGGAGCAAGTGATGAAAGGGGTTCGTGAGCACGCCTTGACGTATGCGGAGGCGCTTCCAAGAGACCTGCCCGGTCTACTCGGCGCCCACGTTACGGACTGGCACATTGTGGACTCGTCGACTGTAAAGCTGAACAAGGCCCTTTTTGCGGAGTACCCAGGAGCCGGCGACTACGCTGCCCTCAAGATTCACAAGCGCTTCTCCGTGGGAGTCGGCACCGCTATTGGCTACCATATCAGCCCGGCTCGCGAACATGACAACATTCACCTGACTATCGACGAGTCATGGTCGGGTCTTGGAGTCCTTCTTGACCTTGGGTATGCCAGCTTTAAGCTCATACGCGACTGCAAGAAGCACAACGTTCAGTTCGTGATCCGTCTAAAAGACAGCTGGAAACCAAAAGTTCAACATGTGTCTCGTGGCAGCATAACAAGGACGTTTCTTGCGGGATCGGACCTGCACGGATTGATCGCAGACGAAACACTGCTGCTCGATGGCAAGGTGATCGACGTTGCGGTGTCGTTCGGGCAGGGCAAAGCCACAGTCTGGTGCCGGATGGTCGGGGTTCCGATTCCGGACGGAGGTTACCGCTTTTATCTCACAAGTCTTCCGGCGACTGTAGGCCCACGCCAGATCGCGGACCTCTACCGCGTTCGTTGGGAAATAGAGGGTGACAACAAGCTCAACAAGTCCTGTTTGCATCTGGACGAGATTGGCGCTCGCACGGGACCCGCAGTGCGCGCACTTGTGGACGCTTCGATGGTTAGTTCGATCATGGCCTGCGTGTTGGCCCACCATCATCGGCTGGATGAGAAGCCGCCACCGAGCGCCGGAACTGAGCGCACCACCGCTCCTGTCCACACGATGGCACTAGCCTTGGCCATGGGCTCAAACGCAGCCACGATCGCTGCCGCAATGAACATCACGGGGGTCAAAGCCCATGAGGAGTGGGACAGGATCGCGCACTTGCTCACCCACCTCGGCAAAGACCCAAACTGGCGCAGGAGTCCTTCAATTCTCGACCAACTGCGCGGATGGACGATTACGCCGGGCCGACCACG
>JANNUT010000117.1:0-6214 GCA_031395565.1 Acidobacteriota bacterium
ACACGTTGGTCCTGGGCTGCACGCACTATCCGCTGCTCAAACCCGTGATTAGAGATGTGATGGGCGATAGCGTGACGCTGGTCGATTCCGCCGAGGCGATCGCCAACACCACCTTTCTGCACGCGCAGGAAACCCAACGCACCGAATGGCTGCAAAAGCCCAGCGAAGCTCTGGTCGACCACCTGTTTGTGACCGACGCCGGCGGCAATTTTCATCAGGTCGCCGCGCGCTTTTTGGGCCGCGATCTACCCCGCCTCGAAACCGTCACGCTCGGGCACTAAACCGGTCGCGGTCGCGCGAAACCCGCCTTTCGGGCAGACTCCCGCCCCTCGCATCAAAAGGAAACCCAAAGTGAGCATCCGAGCCTCCGGTCGCACCGCTCGCGATTTGCGACCCGTCGCGATTGAAATAGGCGTCAATCGTCATGCCGAAGGATCGTGCCTTATCAAGGTCGGCGACACACATGTCATTTGCACCGCCAGCATCGAAGACCGCGTGCCGCCGTTCATGATTGGCCGCGGTGAAGGTTGGGTTACCGCCGAGTACGGAATGCTGCCCCGCGCCACGCACCAACGCGTCCAGCGCGAGCGTGCCGGCACAAAACCAGCCGGCCGCGTGTACGAAATTCAACGGCTCATCGGCCGCACACTTCGCGCCGTCGTCGATCGCAAGGCGTTTGGCGAGAAAACAATTCACGTCGACTGCGACGTGATTCAAGCCGACGGCGGCACACGCTGCGCCTCGATCACCGGTGGCTTCATTGCCTTGAGCTTGGCGTTTGAATCGCTGTCACGCTCGGGCCGCATGGTGGGCTACCCGCTGTCCGACATCGTGGCGGCCGTGAGCATTGGCATTGTCGCGGGCGAAGCGGTGCTCGACTTGGACTACACCGAGGATTCCGCCGCCGAAGTCGACATGAATGTCGTGCGCACCGCGACAGGCAAGTACGTCGAGTTGCAAGGCACCGCCGAGGACCGCCCGTTTTCGCGCTCACGCCTTAACGAGCTGCTCGACTTGGCCGACGCCGGCATTGATGAACTCATCAACACCCAACGCGAAACGCTCGGCGACCGGCTCGCGCGGGTTCTCCGCCCCAGGTGAATACATGACGGAGCGCCCGTACAAATCGAGAACTGGTAAGCCCTCCAAAGGCAAACCAAAAAGCGCCGGCAGCAGCAAGAGCGGCAGCCGGCCGTCACGCCCGCGTCCACCACGCAAGCGCGAAGAGGAACGTCCGCTTCCACCCGAACCGCGTTCGCTCATTCCACGCTTGGTGGTTGCCACAAAGAACACCGGCAAGGTGATGGAGATCATTGCGCTGCTCGAAGGCGTCGTGCTGCGCATCGCCGGGCCCGAGCTGATGAGCAACATCGATGCGCCCAGTGAAGATGCACGCACCTTCACCGCCAACGCGCGCAAGAAGGCGCTGCACTACAGCCGCTCGCTGCGGCACGACTATGTGTTGGCCGACGACAGCGGCTTGGAAATCGATGCACTTGATGGTCAACCCGGCGTGCGCTCGGCCCGCTTGGGCGGACCCTCCGCCAGCGACATGGATCGCGTGCGCTTGATTCTGTCGCGCATGGAGAAGGTGCCGTGGGAACAACGCGACGCACGCTTCAAGTGCGTGGTTGCGATTGCCAAGAACGGCACACTGCTCGCGACGTTCGAGGGCGAGGTCGAGGGCAAGATCGCCTTTGAGCCGTCTGGGAGCGCCGGCTTTGGCTACGACCCGATCTTCTTCTTTCCCCCCATGCATCGAACATTCGCGGACTTAGAACCGATCGAAAAGAACAGTGTCTCGCACCGGCACCAAGCGATGACGCAGGCGATTGCGTGGTTGAAAGAGAAGTTCGCGACCCAGTAAATGACGGCCTCGTAATGGTGCAAATCGTTCAGAAAAAAAAGCAGTTTTTTTGACGCAAATGGGTTTGTAAGCGAGAACCCACTGCGCTACAGTCGGCGCGCTGGAACGGACACGGTTTGACTGATGGGGCAGCCAAGTTCGATACACAGCACCATTTGATAAAGCGAAAAAATGAGGTTGTGCCACTCTTAGAGAGCGCGCGCATCCCACAACGTCGAGGAGGACGTTTACAGGTTCGGATCGGGGCCACTCACCTAGGACCTGCACCCCAACCAAACGTCGGCGCACTCCCCCCCTGCCGACCGCAACCTGGGTGAGGGCCGTATCTGAAGGGTTCTCCTCGACACTCTTATTCAAACGCCGCGCTCACCGCGCGGCGTTTTTTATTGCGCTGGTTCGCGTTGCATCGCCGTCCGCAAGCCATTGCTGGGCCAGCGCTTTTGCGATTTGACACCCCTAGGTCAGAACCCTATTCTTCCGCGTCGTTTCGGTTTCCGGGGTAGCTCAGCCGGTAGAGCAAGTGGCTGTTAACCACTGGGTCGGGGGTTCGAGTCCCTCCCCCGGAGCCAAGTCGTCGAGATTCAAATGGACAAGTTGAGTGGTGAAGGGGGCACGCGGGTTAGGCGTTGCCGTGGGCGTCCGTGTTGCGGGGTTGTCGCGCCCTGGCCGAATTGGACGGCCGCGATAGAGAGCGGTGCTGTTGTTTGCAATGTTCATCCTACGCCGGTTCGGGCTCTCTCGATCTCTGGGCCTTTGGAGAGACAACGGTTCCGAGAATGAACTCTATCCCCTTGCCGTAGACCCAGGAGACGCCTAGGATCCACCGATGTTAGGGGGGGGGGCGAGGATGTCCGCTAGACGTCGGTCGATTCTTAGGCTGAAGCTTCCTCTCATTTCATGTGGATCGGTTGGTTGCCACCGGTCTATAGGGTTCCAGCCATGATCGCCCTTGAGAATCTTCTAAATATTGTCTGCACCGAAGCGCTGGAATACGCAGGCGTTCCGGAAGTGCCTGAGCACAAGCACGGCGCAGCTCAGAACTATTCAGCACCAAAAAGAGAGGCGCGTGGCGCCGTGGAGAGAGAGGCACTCGCGCCCTCTAGCCAATCGAGGCCACTCCCGTTCGCGCTCAAGTTCGTTCTGCAATCGGACGGCACCATGGATTGGGAAGAGTAGGGACCGGGCGGCAATCCCGGCATGCGACTCCTAACAAGCTATCTCAGCGCGACACTGGTATCGCCAGGCAAATACTCTATTCGTGTGTCGACGGGCGGTGTGTTTAGCGTACTCAAGGATTCCCTTCTTGGGCCCGGGAGCATGCGCTATAGCCCGATTCAACCCGCCTTTATCCGACCGGGCGAAACTCAACCGACACTACCTCAGCCCAGGTCAGCGTCATTCTACTTCGCGAGCCGACCACACCACGCTCTCGGTCGCCTCAAGCTCGAACTCAGCGCAGAGGAATCGGATCGCGCCTATTTCTCCCAAGGCCTAGCCTCTATCGTGATTCTCGATGTCGATATCGAACGATCGCGAGAACTTCTGGGTCTATTCCCGACCACGGATTTCGAGTACTGGCCTATCGAAAACGGTCATGTCGAAGCGAAGGCGATAGTTGCTGAGCGGCAAATCCAGCCCTCGACTGACCGGTTCTCGATCCGCGTGGAGCCAACGGGCACGACAGAACTCGACGTCTATGTCGAGCAGATCGTGTCGAGTCTAGCGACCCTGTGGCACTTCTACGCGATTCACGCGCCTAGTGAGCTTGTTACCATTAATCGAGTCTGGCAGTTCGCTGAGCGACTGATCAAGCACCACCAAGAACAAAGTCTAGCAAACTCGTGGGCAGCAGCTGAGCGACAAAACGCCATCATCTCAGCGCTAGTCGAGCTTAGTGCTGCACTATCCTACTCAGTTACGCAGGGCACGAGCGGGGTGTCGCCTATCCTCGCCAACCCATCGCCGTTTCCCCATCACTCCCTGCTCGGTGTAGGTTTTGCTGTCCGTGCGCTGACAAAGTTCACGCGTTACATGGAGGCCGCCTTCGGTCAGCGGAGCGCTGCCGACGTGATCAAGAGGAGTTTCTGTCTCCGCAAAATCTCGCTCAAGCGCCTTTCGACCTACGATTCTGGGGTCCACCACAAGGCGAAACCGCTCACGTCTATAGAGGACTTCGATGAAGGGGGGGAGTTTCCCGAGTCGGTCGCCGTTCCGCTCTTGGCGCAGTTTAGCCTGCGACATGGTTTCAAGGAGTCTAAGTTCTCTGTCACCGCAGCATCGGAATCGCTCACCGCGGGGACACTGCCTCAGTGGACCTTGATGACGCTGTCTCACGAGATAATGCACTCGCGTGTCCGTGACATTTTTCAGGCGTTGTTCGGCACAAGTTGGAGAGACGCTACTCCCTTTGATCACTGGGAGCAGTACTACAGGGAGTTCAGTCAATGGTACGAAGCGAACGATCCAGCGGCTGAGATCCCGATGGACCAGGCATTCAGGAACGCCGTTCTAATGTTCTGTCTGGCAGCCGGGCGGTTGGAGCGGTCAGACGCTAGGGACATCCTCGACGGACCACAGGAAGTTTTCGAGGAGTACCGGCGCCACAAGATGCTCGCGGTTGAGCTCTTCGTTCACTTCCACGATTACTATTTCGTATACGCTTGTCAGCAGCGCCTATATGCGATGGGGATCTGGGCTTCGTGGACGAAGGTAGCAGCGCCGTATCTCCGGCCCCTTGAGTATCTCATCCGAACACTCGCAACCATAGCGACGGGCACTGGGTTGGCCCCTCGTCCCGCGTTCATCTCCGCGATCGAGCAATTCGAAGACACGTTGCTGATGCTTGAGTCGAAAGGCGTGTCCTCGCCGCTATTCGACAAGATTCGCGAATACATGAAGGGGAAAGAACGGGAGCGAACATTCGGGCGCTTCAAGGCGGCATACTACCTACTCGACCATGTTCGACGTGGCTTCTCGTCGAGGACTATCAGTAGCAAGATAGACAGGATCGAGCAAGATCCGTTCGCTGAAGGATCCTCAGATGCTGGCGACTACTCCGCTAGCATATACGCCTACGGAGGCACCGACGATTCTGAGTTTGTCAGTCCGGTGCGGTTTTGCCTGAGTTCGCTCGTCTTGGAACTTGAAGGCGCTTCACCCAAGTACGATCCGCAGTGGTTGACAGCGTGGCACTCCATCGTGATTGGAAGTCAGGAGGAGCAACAGTGATTCATCCCGACATACAGGACTGCCAATACACAGTCGAGGTTCTACGAACCCGAGCTGCGACACCAGAAATCGCAAACCAGATTTTTGCCACCGCTATCCCACCGCGCGCGATCGACAAGATCCCGACTGGTGGAGGAACTATCTCGCTATTCCACGCTTTCATCTCTGCCTCACGAGTGCACCATCGGTCTATGCGCACGCGGATCGATGGGGGCAAAGAGGTATTGGTGCCTCGCAAGAAGCTGGTCGGCCGAAAGGAGAGGTTCATCTACGACGTACTGATTGCACAGCGCGGGCGGCATACGGTTCTCGCGGTCCCCTTCCATGGTCTCGCTGAGGAGTTCTTCCCACGTGTGGATCGAGTCTTGGCTGGCACGCGGACAGCGTACGAGCGCCTCGACATCACGAGAATCGTGCTTGCATTGGGGAGCAGTGGCCGGGTCACGGTTTCCGAAAGCGACGAAGGGAGCCTTGAGATTGGCCTGACACGGTGTCACCTCGCTTATTCAGATGTAGCAAACCGAAGCCGAGACATCCAGAGCGTTCGGATTGCAGGTACGAATCTCGGCACTACGAAAGAGTATCGGTTTCTGATCGCTCCCGTGATCGAAGGGCCACGGTCTGGCCCCCACGTGGTTCCTTTGGTGCTCGGCTTCTCTCTCTACGCTGCCGGCGTTCGTAAGGCGAGTGCGATTACCGATAGACACGGGAACTTCAAAGTATTTGTTGGCCCCGGCCTGCGACAGTTCAGCAGGCTGTTCGATCTTCTCGAGGCAATGGAGTTGATGGAAGACGTGGTGTCAACAACCCCGAATCTGCCGATTCTTCAGTCACGTGCGCTAGCCAGCGAACTCACGGAGTAGTTTCAGATGGTCGTATATTCGTGCGACGACTATGTCGAGGACCCGTTCCTTGCAACAGGAAAACTCAGCGAACTGCTGCGGACTGGCTCTCTTAGGCTCTTCCTTGGCGCCGGAGTATCCAGCGGCTTTGGCCTTCCAGAATGGAAGGTCCTTGTAGCAAGAGTTCTGGCTCGCGAGAATGACGTCGATTTCTTTACGAAGCTCGCAGCGATGAGTGCCAAGGAGCAGGCGAAGCTCATCGATGAACTCGACGACG
>JANNUT010000118.1:0-9425 GCA_031395565.1 Acidobacteriota bacterium
AGGCCAGGGAAAAACGTGCGTGGCATCGACTCATAGCCGAGTTGATGCCACGCAAATCGTGAGCAGGCTCTGTGATGTGACTCAAGGGCAGGCGTTACTCACGCGCTCGTTACCGCCACACGTTTTGCCGTAGGTGCCCAGGCCGCACGCATCCCGGCCACGAATCAAGTACCAATACGCCTGACTCGCCGGCGGCACGGGGTTCACCACCAAGCTGTTGGTGGCCAGTGCCTGCGCCAAGCATTGCTCCGTGGTCTGCCCCACGGGCCAGTCACCGACGCGTCCGCGCAACACATCATGCGTCGCGCCGAACGTGTTCCAGCGCAGAGTCTGGTGATCGGGTTGAAAGCCAACGGCAGTGATTTCGGCCGGGCGCAGCGGCATGCCCGAGCACGTCAAACCACTGCACTGATCGCTGCCGGTGCAACTGTTGCCATCGTTGCAGACGCTCCCGGGAAGCATCGTTGCATCCAGCGGGCACGTGGCTGACAGGCCACTGCAGGTTTCGCCGGCATCGCAACTTGACGTGCTCGCGCGGCAGGTCGAACTCGCAGCCACGAGTTGGCAACTCGTCGTGCAGCAATCACGGCTTTCGGGGTTTCCAGGGTCGCACTCTTCGTGCCCTTCGACGAGGCCGTCGCCGCACTGTGCCGGGACGTCGCTCGCATCGGTCGAAAGCGGTGATTCGATGCCGCGCTGCTCTCCGGATCCGCCGTACGGAGAGTAGACAAACAGGTCCATCAATCCATCGCCGTTGAGATCACCATTAATGCTGAGCTCCTGTCCGAAGTGATCTTGATCGCCTCCGGCTTCAAAGGCGTCGGGCCCAAAGCGCTGAAGCTCCGCGCCTGCGCTCACCAACAGTGCGCCACCGCGATCGAAACCATCGCGATCGGACAGCGGAGACCCAATCAACAGATCGCCCACGCCGTCGCCATCGAGATCGCTCCCGGACGCTAGCGCGGTGCCAAAGCCGCCATTGGGTTCGTCGCCATTCCACTGCCCGGCGGGCTCACCCGTGAGCGTGAAGGCTCGCACCGATCCCGCTTGCGCGAGCCCGTCGACCGTCGCGCGCGGCGCACCGACAGCAATGGTCCACGAACCACCGCGCGGACGGTTGTCGAGCAGCGCGGCCGAGCGGCCGAACTGATCACCCACCTGCAGTCCGACGAAGCGCGCCAAGCGTGTGCCATCCAAGCTGAAGACGGCAACCTCTCCGCGCGCGAGCGGCTCGGTGAGTGATGCGGGAGCGGTAATCAACAACTCTGCGACACCATCGCCATTCAGATCGGCGATCGCTTGTACCGACGCGCCGAAGCGCCCACCATTCGCACGTCCGCCGAACGAGCGTTCCAAACGTCCGCGCGCGTCGTAGATCGAGACCTCACCCGCATCGGGTCGTCCCTGGAAATCTGCACCCGGTGCGCCGGCGGCAACCATCCCTTGTTCGCCGACACGCGTCAGGCTGTAGCCGAGTTGATCGCCGGGTTTCACGCCAGCGAACGTGCGCAAGATCGCACCATGCTCCTGCGAGACCAACACCACAATTCCAGCGTCGATCGATCCGCCAGGGTCGGCGAACGGCGCACCAATCGCCAGGTCGAGCATGCCGCCACCATCGAGATCGGGCATCAGCGTGACGCTCATGCCGAAGCCGTCCTCGGGACCGAAGCCAAGCTGACTCCCGTCGAAGCGCTTGATCAAGCTCCCGTTGGTTTTTCGCAATGTCACGTTTGGACCGGCGCATAGCGCACCGGGTGGGCAACAGCGATCCATCTCGGCCAGTCCAAACGGACATCCGCCGCCGGCAGGCGGACGCGGGTCGCGGAACGCGCAGCTGATGTCTCCACCTGCGCGCAAACATCCGACCAACGAACCCACGTCGATGTAACGGGTGAGCGGCGGGCGAACACCGAGGCACGCCAGGTCGGGAGCGTGGTCGCATGGGTCGCAGGCGTCACCGTGTAAATCGCCATCTCGATCGATCTGGTTTGGGTTCGAGGTGAAGGGGCAGTTGTCGCTCGCGTCCGGAACGCCGTCGCCATCGTCATCGCTGTCGCACGCATCGCCAGTGCCATCGAGGTCGAGGTCGTCTTGCGTACCATTGGCGTCGGATGGGCAGTTGTCGCACACGTCACCGCGGGTATCGAGATCGGTATCGGCTTGCGTGGGGTTGGAGCTGAGGGGGCAATTGTCGAGACCATCGTCGGCGCCATCAGCATCGCTGTCAGGGTCGGCTGGATCGGTGCCCAACGTGCGCACCTCGACGACGTCGCTTACGCCGTCGCCGTCGCTGTCGACCTTGGTCGGGTCCGAGCCATGCATCGCCTCTTCGGCGTCGGTCAGACCGTCGTTGTCGTCATCATTGTCGCAAACGTCCCCGCGCATGTCGGCGTCGGTGTTGAGTTGATTGGCGTTGTAGTCGTCGGGGCAGTTATCGCAGACATTCCCGACGTTATCGCCTTCGTTGTCGAAGTTGCCGTTGTCGAACACAACCGGGCAGTAGTCGCAGGCGTCACCCCAAATGTCGCCGTCTGCATTGGCTTGATCAGGGTTGTACTGGCCCCGGCAGTTGTCGAACACGTCGTCGATGCAGTCGAAATCGGTGTCCGGTCCTCCAACGGGGGGATTGCATTCGCTATGTGCTGGAGCGAGCAACGCCACCAGGACCACCGCTGGGAGGATCAATCGGTAAAGCGTCTCGAAGCGCCACATCGTCGTGTCTCCGTGAATCGACAGCGACGGTATGCGAAGTGTGCGGCGTGGTCATGTCGCATATATATGCGAGGGAGCATCGGTAGATAGCTGGAACGTGCCGCGGACAGCATGTACGGGACTAGTCAGCCGGGATCTCGTCCAAAAACGCCGCTCGCTCTGCATCGCGAAGCCGATAGGCGGTTTCGAGCAACGAGTCGGGCCCCTCATCGCTACCAACGGGTGGCACGCCGATGAAGATCGGGATGATCCCTTCAAGTTGGCAGCGAGCGGCGAGGGCTCGAATGCCGCTCACGAACGCCTCTGGGCTTCGGCGCAAGTACGCTTCGTTGACACCGACAGAAATCATTGCGTAGAGCGGCTGATACGATCCGATCATCTCGTCGAAGTGAGCGAGAACATTCTCCGCAGTGAAGCCGCCTTTTCCTGTCGAGATCACTTGGCTGGACAGGTCGCGGTGCAGGCGCTTCATCAACGCAGCTTCGAGTCCTTGCTCGATGTAGTTGCTGGTCGTCCACGAATCGCCCGTCACGACTATCATGCGGTCGTTGGGGTCGTTGATCAGCAATGGTGAGCTTTGCGTGCTCGTCGCCATGGGCAGTTCGCGAACGGTGATCGAGTCGATGAACAAAGCTGCCGTGGGGTCGTTGAAGTTCGGCTCCCACGTTACTTGCAAGCGCGCCCGCGCCAGGGATTTGGGGGCGCTGAACTCATGCGCGAACGGGACAGGGAAGCGGCAATCGGTCTCGGAGCCAGGCTGCGAATCGATCCTCGACGCTGTGAACGGAAGTCGGATCCACTGCTCTTTGCGTCGCATCACCAACTCGACACGCAGCGGGGCCAGCACCGTAGAGCAGGCGACTCCTGAGATCAAGTAGCGATGACCGGCGTGTAGCGACGTGGAGACACGCGAGAGCAGCCGCGACTTGCGGCGAGTCGCCCGGACCGCGTGACAGGCACCGCGGGCTGCCCCTTCGACACAACGCAGTTGAAGCGCCGAGGCTACCGGCGACCACGCGACTTCACTGCAATCGGCACCTTGCGTGGCAAACGAGTCAGCGTCGGCACTTGATGAACCATGATCGAGCCAGGTGAGCGGCGGGCCGGTAAGCCCATCGCGATGGCGCGGTGCATTCGCCAACATTGAACCAATCAAGTAGTAGCCAGCAGCCGAGGCGTGGAATGGATTGTTCCACAGATCGCGCAGCACGGCTCCCGCAACTGGTTCTTTCGTGGTATCGACCGGTGGATATAGAGTGACCGAGACCTTCCCGAGTTCACATTGCTGTTCAGGCGGTGCGATATCGACGGCGGTGATGACGTGCGATGCTTCGGGTCGATAGTCGTTGGTAAGTCCAACAACATCACCGGCCCGAAACTCGTTCGTCCCGTCATGATCGGAGTCGAGAGTCTCAAGGCACAACTGCGCGGTTGATGACGGGCACTCGCCACCGGCACAACCAGATATCGGCACGAAAGCAGACTCCGCCACCAGCATGCCAAACGGCGACCGGCCGCGGAACACATCCGACCAAGCATCGAAGACCGCGGGGGCGACGTACCTATCCGGGTCGCCGAACAGTGCCGCGTGAGCACGTGCCAAGGCAATCCGTTCGGGTTGGGAAATTGACTGCGCCAGTGAATAGGTGGCGCAGGCGATCGACAAGCAGGTAGCGGTGCCGAGCCAGTGGGTGATTCGCATGGTTCCCCTGAAGACGAGGCAGCAGGCTACGCCTGATTGGCGGCAGGAACTGCTGAGACGGGGCAAGAATACTATCGGTCCGCACTCACTATCGCTGCAGACCTCACCGCCAGCACGGTCAGCCGCTCCTCGTTCTCGGGTTCGCCCGTCACGCGCCACGGCTGCTCGATCGACTCGAAGCCCGATCGCTGCAAGCGAGCGAGCACGTCATCGACTGGCTGAGCCCACTCCGGAATCGTCTCGGAGGCGCGCTCGAAGTACGAGGTGCCCGGTACGGGGACGTAGCATGTCAGTTTCAACGTCGATCGTCGCGCGGCCGGCTCGTAGATAATCCCCATCATCAGGGCGCCGTTGGCAAGATCATGGACTTCGTACATGTCCATCCGCTCCAAGCCAAGCGCGGTCAGCGCGTCGAAAAACAGCAATCCTCCCGGCCGCAGATGCTGCGCGAAACTCCGAAACGCGCGCTCCCAATCGTCGAGCGACGGCAGATGATTGAGTACGTCGGCGACGCAAACGATCGCGTCGAAGCGATGCGAAAGCGACAGATCGGTAATGTCACCCAACTCGAAGCGAACGTTCTCAGAACCGGCAGCAGCTTTGGCTTTGGCCTGAGCGAGCAGCGACGGAGAAAGATCGACACCGTCGACGGCGAAGCCGCGCGTGGCCAGCCACACCGCCAACGTACCCGTGCCGCAGCCGGCATCGAGGATCGCGCCGTCGCGCACGCCATGCGCGGCGAGCAACTCGACCAGCTGTGGCCCAGTGGTCCCTGTGTACCAATCCATGCGCAGCCGATCGTAGTGAGCGGCAAGGGTGCGATAGGCATCGTGGGTCATGAGTGAGGCTCCTGCTCAGGACGATGTTGCAGTTGTATCAAGAACTCCGAGGCCAGGTGGCCATGCAGTCCTTGCACCCAGAGTTGGCCGGGGGCGGGGAACATCTCGGTGACGATCATCATCGGCGCGGTGGTGTCGTGTAGCTTGGAGACAGACCGTGCGAGCAATTCAACGGCACACGGCGCGGCGAGGTCGAGATACTGCGGCTTGGGGTCGGCGCTGGTGGCGACGAAAAGATGCCGCGGCAATTGATGCCGCGCTTGCCAGGCAAGCGTGTCCAGCAGAAACGCAGCATCACCCGACGTGGGCTGCGGCCAATCACCGTTTCTCAGCACCCAGCGTTCGCGCATCAACACGGTTTTGCCACAAACCAAACGCGGCCACCGCGTCACGCCTGGATCATCAAACCCTGGCATCAGTCCTAACGGCTGCAGCCCTTGCTGGCCAATGTTGATCAAGAACGAAATCACACCGCTGGGGTTGACGCCGCTGTTGATAATCGGAATCACGTTCACGCCGCGCTCTGGCCAGCGCAGCACGAACTGTTGCGTGGCACTGTCGAAGCGGACGGTGAGCGCGATCAGCGGAATAGCCGTTGCTCGAGGCGAGGCCGTCTCGCCCGGAAGCTCGATCTCGTAGGGGAGCAACGCGGGTCGCAGCCCTGCGTTGGCGGTACGCGCGGTGTGGTTGTAGGTCAACTCGGCGAGTATCGCGCCGGGCTTTTCGAGCGATCGCCAGGCGCGCCGTAGTTCATCGGCAAGCGGGCCGGTTGTGCCCTCGCCGTCGTGGGCATACAGCCGCGCGAATCGCGCGAAGGCCAGGCCGGCGCCGTGGAAGATGGCGCTCACGACCAAGTGTGGTGGCGACTCTTCATCGCTCATGTCAGCCAGCTGCGCGGCTTGAAACGCGACGCCGGCAGTCCAGCGCGGCTCCGGCGTGTCGCCGCAAATCTCGTGCAGCAATGGAGCGAGTTCGATCGACTCCGTGGGCGCGCTCAATGCGCGTTCGACCAGACGCTCGCGCAGCTGATGGAAGCATTGCGCTGCTTGACTCGTGGCGGCGGCGCTATCGGCCGGATCGGCGAACGCCAGTGGCCGAGCTACCGGTCCGCCGGGCTCGAACGCGCCGTGATACAAGTCGATCAGCGGGATATCGACATCGGCAGGGTGCAGTTCCAAGAACCGTTGCACGTAGTGGGCGCGGTACGCAGCCTCAGGGTAGAGTGCGGCGAACGTCCGCGCGTAGACGGACATCGCCGTCGCGACGGACTCAACCCATGCGGCAGGAATCGTGAGGTCTGGGTTGCACGTGGCGTCGACGCGCAAGGTCTCATCGGGTTGCAGCGGGCGCGCGTGCGGCAGTGACTCCAACTGCGAGGCGATTCGATGCCGCAGCTCGTCGCGCTCTTGGGCCGAGGCCGCGGGCCATTGGTCGACGTCGTTCTCGATCCCGTCGAGTACCGGTAGCCATGCGGGACTCGCACCAGCGACGTAGCAACGGCTGGCGAGCGCTTGCAGCGGGCGGGGCTCGTTGTAAGGGATCTCGATCTCGGCCAGCACGAAGGCGCTGTCGATCAGTTTCTGCGCGAACCTCTCGGCGTCGTGGCGCGTGGCGCCGAGTGCCGTCGTCAAGGCGTCGATCCACTCGGGTCTCGTGACGCGCCGGGCGTTGAGCGTTCGCACCGCCAACTCAACGGCGGCTGACGCTGGAACGCGCGACAAGAACTCATCGTCCTCGTCACGGCGATAGGTGGCTGGGCGCCAAAAGACCCAATGCCCATCGAGCTTGCGTGCGGTGGGGTTGAGTCGTGGAGCGATCGCCGCCTCTGCCTCGGGGTCGATCGCCAAGCAAGCCGTGATCTTTCGCACCTCCGCGATCGACAGCAAGAGGCTCGCGTGCGGTGTGCCGACCGGGCGCGCCTGACGCTGCTGATCGCCATTGCAATGGGCCAATGCCGTGGCGCAGAACAAACCATAGGGGCTCGTCTTGGTGGCCATTCGAAACAGATAGCGCGCGGCTTTCGCAGCGGTGTAACGCTGATCGCGCGTCCAGCTCTGGGCATCGCGTTGCGCCAATCGCGTGACGTCCAGAGCGAGCGGCCGGCTCACCAACTGCAGCGCCTCGAGAAATGCAGAGTCGGCCAAGGCGGCGGCGAGCGCGTACCGAGAGGCTAGGATCGCGCGCCGGGCGGCAACGTCTGCGTTGCGCCGCGCCAGCACGACCTGATCTTGCAACACCCGATGCTGCTGCAATCGTTCGTAAAGCGGCGGCGTGAGACGCGGCCTGGCGGCATCGAGTTGAGAGTGCTCGATCAAGCGAGCGTTGTGAATCGCGCGACGCAGCGCGAGTACAGCGAGTCGCGCGGCATCTGAGTTGCCGCGGCCTTCACCAGCAGCACTGAACAACTCATCACACAAGCTCGACGCAGCCAGCGCGCGTTGTGCGTCGATCGCCAGCCACTGGTGAACCGTGGCGACGGCCTCCGGTTGTGCCAACGGCTCGAGCGTCTCCAACGAGCACAGCGCAATCCGGGCCAGCGCCACGGTCGTCATCGCGGCGGCTCGTGCTGCATCCAGTGATACGCAAAGTAGCGCAGCACCGCTTCACCCAACCCGGGGATTCCGAGTCGATTGCACTGCCGGTGCAGCAGCGACCACAAGATCGCGATCGGGTCGGCGGCGTACTCGCCATCACGCGGCAGGGACATGATCGCTTGCACGATCGGCCGCGAGGTGTCGAGCAATCGTTGCCCGATCGCGGCGGCCGGCGCTTCGAGTTGCTGCTCCCAAGCCACTCGACGATCGACGCCGAGCAACTGCGCCAGCCCGACGCGTTGTGTTTCGGCGCGCTCGGCGAGCGTCTCGATATCGGACTGGGCCCACGACCCATCTTTGACCGCCCATTCCCAGCCGATCTGATAAAAGCGCACGCGTTCGTTCCGGCTACAGGCGGCGAGATCAAGCAGGCACTCGGCGAAGAGCAGCGCGTACGGACGCCGAACGTCGGCAATCTCACCGCGATGTTGTGCGGCGATCAGCTCGCACACCGCAGCCGAGTCGAGCGCAAAGAATCGTTGCGCCAGCAGTAACCCTCGCGGACCCGCGAACGTGCCGTACTCGGCTGGATCGGGCTGTTGCTCCAGCGCCAACAACCAAGGCTGCGTTCGCCACGATTCCATCAACGCATCAAGAGCTTGCGAGAGTTGCGGCCGATCGTCGAGTCCAATCGCTCCCAGCAGCAGCTCATCACGATAGCGAGCGAACCAGGCGAGAACGTCAGGCTCCGCGTCTCGCAGCAAACCTTGCACATGAGGGAACGTTGTCAGGAGCACTGGCTCCAGTTCGCCAGGGTGACACAGCAATCGATACACACGAGTTTCGGTAACGCTCATGGGATCGCAGTTGGGGGTGTCGAGGACGGTCCGTCGTACAGTCTCCACGCGAAGTAGCGCAGGATCGCTTCGGCATGTGCGTCGATGCCGAGCCGATTGCAATGCATGTGCGTGAGCGACCAAATGATCGACGACAACGTCGAGTCGAGTTCGCCGCGGCGGTGAGCCGCGGTCAGCGCGCCGGCGAGCGGCGCGAGGTTTGCGAGCGCGCGCTCCGCGCGCTCGTGCACGACGGACGAGCCCCACGCGGTTGGGTCACCGGCACGCAGCGACGCCAAGACCTGACGCAGGGCGGGTTCGATCGCTCCGAACTTGCGATCGAGGGCGGCTAGTTCTGTCTCGGTCCAGTCGCCGTTTTGCAAGGTCCAGCTGTGAGCGAAGTAGTAAAAGTCGGCGCGGTGTTGGCTGGCAACGTCGAAGATGTCGAGCACGCGCTCGGTAAAGAGCAGGCTGATCTCGCGCCGCGATTTGGGCAGACCCGCGCTGAGGTCGAGTGAGACCAGAAACAAACAGAAGGCGGTGTCGTAGCGAAAGAAACGTTCGCACAGCCGCATACCGGCGGCGCCGCCATAGCGCTTCCACTCACGCTCGTACCGTGCGAACTCATGTTGGTGCACGAGGCCCGCCGTGTAGAGCGCGGGGAGCGCCGCGTCGATCGCGGGGCGCACCTGTTGCTGGACGAAAGCAGGGCGCCCCATGACCCGGAACCGAAGTTGCCATTCAGGTTCGCTGTAGCGTGCGACGAAGTAGGAATCGACTTCGACCGCTGAATCGATCG
>JANNUT010000119.1:0-69263 GCA_031395565.1 Acidobacteriota bacterium
AGACACGCAATCCAGCACGTATCCGCCGGCGCCGCCGTCACGCGACGAAACACGCCGTTCCCCGTCCCGGCCTGCAGGTCGGTTCCCTCCCAATAAACGTCGGCGTTCTTGAAGCCCGCTTCCAAGATCAACTCGCGCAACTCGGGCAGCGTCCAGAGCCGCCAGTCGTAACGAAACGCATTCTTGATTTCGCTGCCGTCGCGAAACCTGAAGTGAATCGCAAACTGCGCGCGGTAGTTGACCGGGTCGAAACGTTTCTGCTCCCAAACATAGCTGAAGGCACGCGTGATACGACGCGTTTCCTCGCGGTCTTCGACCTGTGTGTCGGCGCCGCCCAAGACGTCGAGGACAAACACACCCTCGCGCGAGAGGTTTTTGCGTGCGGCCTTGAAGTAAGACAACACCGACGCCCGCGTTTGGAACACGCAGAAAGAAAAATTCGCGGCGACCAGAACGTCGGCCTTGGGTGTGGGAACGGTGAGTACATCGCCTTGGATCAGTTGTATGCGGCGCCGCTGCGCTTCGCTGAGCGCCAACACGTTGTGGCGTGCGCCCCAGGTCAGCACGTTGGCGTCCAAATCGACGCCGAAGGCGCGTCTTCCGGGCTTTGAACGAACCCACTCACAAGCCACTAGACTGGTGCCGCAAAAATCTTCGCGTAGTGTCATCGGCCGCCGGCCGAACCGCTCGCGGAACAAACGGTCGTACAGCTTCACGTCGGGGCCGGGTTGCTGGACCGACTGCTGATAGAGAACCAGGGGGTCGGCTTGCGAGGCGAGTGTCTTCTTGGGCGGCATGGGGCGGGATTCTGCCATGCTCAGACCGCTGACCGGCACGCCCGGTCCGCTGAACTTGCGTTGTCTGGTGCGATTGGAGGCGGGGCATAGACTCCCCGCCGCTCGAAGGAGGGGCCTGATGAGCACATCGATCAGCGCGACGCCGCAGGGCGGCATCGCGGTTCGCGGTATTCGGCATACTTATCCAGGCGGCAAGACCGCTTTGGATGGAATCGACCTCGAGATCGGCACCGGACTGTTTGGCTTGCTCGGCCCCAACGGCGCCGGCAAGAGCACCTTGATGCGGATCGTCTGCACGCTGTTGGTGCCCACGGCCGGTACCGTCACCGTGCTGGGCCACGACACGGTGCGCGAGCGCAGCGCCGTACGTGAGCTGCTCGGTTACTTGCCGCAGGAGTTCTCGGCGTGGCGGCTGCAGCGCTGCGACGAGGTGATCGACACGATGGCGCGCTTGGCCGGAATACGCGACAAGACTCAGCGTGCTAAACGCGTGGCGGAGGCGCTCGAGGCGGTAGGCCTAACGGCGGTCGCGGATCGCAAGGTCAAGGCACTCTCGGGTGGAATGGTGCGGCGGCTCGGTGTGGCGCAAGCGTTGGTGCACGACCCGCCGGTAATCATCGTCGACGAACCGACGGTGGGGCTCGATCCGGAAGAGCGACTGCGGTTTCGCAACGTGATGGCCCAACTCGCTCAATCGCGCGTGATCGTGCTCTCGACTCACATCGTCGCCGACCTGGGCGGCACCTGCAGTGACCTGGCGTTGATCGACGGTGGCAAGGTGGTGTTTCGCGGGAGTCCCGCCCAGTTGCTGCGCAACGCTTCAGGGCGGGTGTTTGAAACCGTTATGCCTGTTGGCGGTGAAGAGCGGCTCGACCCTCGTCAGTATGAAATCGTCTCCAGCGTGCCCGAGGGGGTAGGGAAGCGCGTGCGCTATGTTAGCGCCGACGGCTCGGCGTATCCCAATTCCGAGGTCGTCGCAGAACCGACGCTGGAAGAGGGTTACTTGGGATTCATGGCGGCCCGAGGACGTACGGCAGTGGCGCTCGGCCACGAGGAGGCGTAATGCGCTTCGATCGACTGTGGGCGATTGCGATCGCGGAAGCTCGTTTGACGCGCCGGCTGGCCAGGTTTTGGATTTTCCTGATCTTGGCCGCGGTGGTCGGTGCGGCGTTCTTGGGGCTGTATCTTTTTTATCACTACTTTTCGTACAACTCGGCGACGGTCGCGCTGCTCAATCCGCGGTTTCTGCTCGGTGTCGTCGGCGGCTTCTTCCTGTTGGGGTACTCGCTGGCGGTAATGTTTCTGGCCTATGAGGTGCGGGCTCGCGACGAGCGGGAACGGGTCGCCGAGCCGCTCGATACCCGTCCTGTTACCAATCTGGAACTGATGTTCGGCCGTTTCATCGGCATTCTGATCCCGTCGTACATCGGGATTGCAGCGATCGTCTTGTTGTTCTCCGGAATTTCAGCGCTGATCGATGTCGGCTTCGAGCCGGTCTCGATGTTGTTGTTCCTCACACTCGCGACGATCCCGGCGCTGGTGTTCTTCATCGGTTTGACATTCGTCGTGAGCGTCGCGTTGCGCTCGCGCGCGCTCTCGGCCGTGGCGTTGCTGCTGGTGTTGGGCGCGTTGTTCATGGTGATCTTCGGTGTCATTCCCACCACGTTCACGACGTATCCACTGTTCGACGTGGTCAGCCTGTTTGCGATGGGAACACCGTCCGACATTCTTCGATTCAGTATCGATGGGGCCGGCATCCTGCATCGCTTGGGCGTCTTGCTCGTGGGACTCGGTCTGGTGTTGCTCGCAGCGGCACTGCACCCGAGGCGCGATGACGGATCTCGCGGTCCGCAGTTGGCCCTCAGCGGCGGTCTCGTTCTGCTGGGCGTGCTCGGAATGAGTGCCCCCGTATTTCAAACCACCTCCATGCTGGCCGGCATCGCGACGTGGCGCGCCGCTCACGCCGCTCGCTCCGCTGACCTCGCTCCGGATGTGCGCTCGATCGACGCGACCGTCGAGATCGATCCGCCGTCAGGCCTGTCGCTCGAAGCGACGATCACGTTTGCGGCGCCGCCCGATCACGAACTCAACGAAGCGTTGTTCTCGTTCAACCCCGGCTACTCGATCGACAGCCTCACCGTCGGCGGCACCGCGGCGAGCCCCAAGTTCGAGAACGGGTTGTTGTCGGTAGCGCTGAGTCCGCCGCTCGCCGCGGGCCAAGAACGCACGCTGACGCTCAAAGCCCACGGCGCTCCCGCGATCGATTTCGCGTATCTCGATGCAGCGCGCAATCCGTTCACCGAACCGTCGACCAATGGGCCCTTCTTCCTGCTCGGGTACCGGCCGATGTTGTTCGAGCGCGGGTTCGTTGCCTTGATGCCCGGCGGGTACTGGTTGCCGGCCAGCGGTGCGGCGGTGGCCGCACCGGGCACGGGTGAGCGGCCGAGCGATCCATTCGTTTTGAGCTTGAAGGCCACGATCCCTGATGGCTGGATGGCCGCAGGACCGGGCAAGCGAAGTGGCGAGGGGCGCACTGTCTCGTGGTCCCCCGGCGCTCCCGTCGACGGCGCAGCCTTGGTGGCAAGCCACTTCGAATCACGCGAGCTCGATGTCGATGGCACCCGCTTCGAGTTGATGTTGCACAGCACACACGCCAAGCAGTTCGAGGTCTTGTCGGTTGCCAAGGACGAGCTCGAAAAGAAACTGAAAGAAAAACTCGCGGAGATCAAGACACTCGGACTTCCGTATCCATACGACGGGCTGACGCTGGTCGAGGTGCCCCCCACGCTTCGCGGCTATCGCGGTGGCTGGCGGCTGGAGTCGGCGCTGGGTCCTTCGGGCCTGGTGCTCGTGCGCGAAACCGGGCTTCCGACCGCGCGCTTCGACGTTGCCGTCAAGTCGGCGCAACGCGAGAAGGACAAAGAAGGTGGGCCGGGGCGAGCCGTGGTCGAATCGATACGCCAGTTCTTTAACAACGACTTTTCGGGTGGGAATCTGTTCGGGTTGGTGTCGCGGCAAGTCGTGGCCGGACAAGTCGCGCCGGTAGGGCGCGATGCGGCTGCGCTCGATGTATTGCTGCAGCGCTCCACGGGGCGCCTGTTGTTTGGAAGCCCCGGGTTTTTCTCCGCGCATCTCTACGACAAGGACGTCGGTCAAACAATCGGCAAATCGTTCGGTACGTACTTCGGAGGGGGTGGCGAGGGTTCGTTCAGCGATGCCGTGTTGAAAGCAGCGATTTCTCGCCCGGTGGTTTGGGACGCCCTCACCACCACGGCGCTGAGCAAGCTCGATACAACCACCGATCCGCGCCGCGCCTTCGATACGTTGGCGTTGAAAGGCGATGGGATGTCTCGTTCGCTCGTCGATGATCTGGGCAAAACCAAAACCGCAGCGCTGTTGGCGAACTTGCTCAACGCCAGGCGCGGTCAGCCGATCGTGCGTCGCGACATTGTCGATGCGGCCACCACGGCGCAGGCGGAGATCGGCAGCTTGCTCGATACATGGATCGACGGCACCGGGCTCGCTGGCTTCGTCGCGGGCCCGGCGAGGGCGCAGCGGCTCAAAGATGGCGATGGCGGCGCCGCGCGCTATCAAGTGCAGTTCTCGCTGCGCAACGAAGAGGCGGTGCCCGGGGTCGCGGCGATCGGATGTGTCTCGCGCACGAAGACCGCACCCTCGGCCAACGGGCAAGAGGCGCAGGAAGAAACCTCTACGAGTACCTTCGACGGAGGCGGTGTGGTGAGGCTCGCGGGAAACAGCGAGGTCGAGGTGGGATGTGTGACGTCGGCACCTCCGGTGGAGGTCAAGATCACGCCGTATCTGTCGCTCAATCGCGAGCGATTCACACTTCCGGTGCCCCCCGTGGATGAAACCAGGATCTCGGATGCCGAGCCGCTGAATGGCGCACGCGACGTCGTCTACAACACCGATACCGGCGGTGCGATCGTGGTCGACGATCTCGACAGCGGCTTCAGCGCGCCGCCTGCGGCAGCATCGAGTCTGTTTCGGTTTGGCCAGAAACTCGATCCGGCACAGATGGACAACGGACTGATGTCGGCCGTGACGGTCTTCCAGATGCCCAACGCATGGAGCCGCCTGACGCTCAGCTCCGCCTATGGGCGGTATCGACACACGGCCGCGGTCACACCGGTCGGGGATGGCACACGCCCGGCGCGCTTCACGGCGACGCTGCCGAAGGCGGGGCGCTGGAAGGCTGAAATCTACATGCCAGAGCTGGTTCGACGTGAGTTCATGCGTGGGGTCACTTTCGGCAAATGGACGATCGCCTTGGCACAAGCGGCTGTTTCGCGGGACATCGCCTTCTCGGCCGGTGATGCGGAGCGCGGATGGAATAGTCTTGGCGAGTTCGACTTACAGCCCGGGGACGTGACGATCACGCTCTCGGACAAATCGGAGGGACGATGGGTGATCGCCGATGCCGTACGGTTCACGCCGGTCGGAACCGGTCCGTGAGCAAGACGGCAGCCCTTGTCGTCGCCTTGGTAATTCTGGCGACGGCCTGCGGCGCAAACAACGCACCACAAGACCTCGAGTTTCGCGTGCCGGTCACGGCCGGCGACGTGGTCGCCAGCACGGTCGAAGATCGGGTCGTGGCGACAGGCACGTTGCGCGCCGCAGAAATGGCCACGCTCACCGTCGAGACCACCGGCATCTTGCGCGTGGCCACGGGTGGCGGACGTCGCTTGGCCGAAGGTGACAAGGTCAAGCGCGGTCAGATCGTGGCCGAGGTCTCGGGCGAGGACGTGACGCTCGCGGCGCGCAGCGAAGCGACCACGCGCCGGTTGGAAACCGCGCAGCGCGACTTCGAGTCGAAAAAGCGGTTGCACGAGGAAGGACTCATTACCCTGCTCGACCTCAAAGGCGCTGAGACGTCGCTGGCCGAAGCCAAGAACGACCAAGAACGCAGCCGCCTGACCGAGAGCCGCACCCGGCTCGTTTCTCCGGTCAACGGCACGATCATCAAGTTGGTGCGCGATGCCGCGGGGCAGGCGATCGTCGACGGTCAACGCGTGATGGCCGGCACCACCATCGCGCAGGTCGCGGCGTTGGGCACGTTGGTGGCCGACATCGACTTGATTGGCGGCGATGTCGCGCGCGTGACGCCCGGTATGACGGCGCGGGTGCGACAGCATGCGTTCGAAGGCGCCGATTTCGTCGGCCGCGTGTTGCGGCTGGCGCCGTCGCTCGATCCGTCGACACGCGCGTTGCGCGCCGAGGTCGAAGTTGTCAATGACACCGAGCGGTTGCGGCCTGGGATGTTCGTCGAGGTGACGCTGGTCGCCGATCGGCACGAGAACGTGCCCGTCGTGCCGCGCGCTGCGATCACCGAGCGAGCCGGCAAGAAAGTTGTGTTCGTACTCAAGGAGCAGTCGGTCGAACAGCGCGGGGTGACGCTCGGGTTCGGCGACGATGAGCGCGTAGAAATCCGCGAAGGGCTCAAGGCTGGCGAACGTATCGTGGTCAAAGGAATCGAGACGCTGACCGATGGCAGCAAAGTCCGCGTGAACTGATCGATGGAAGCGCTGGCTCGATTCGCCACACGCCGTCCGGTCGCCATTACTGTGTTGGCGGCGGCCATGGTGTTGATCGGGATCGTGTCGTGGCGGCAGTTGCCACAAGATCTCTTGCCCGACATCGAGAGTCCCACCGTGGTGGTGTCGGTGCGCTCGCAAGACCGGCCTCCCGCGGAAATGGAGCGGGTTTACGGCGAGCGCATCGAGCAGTTGTTATTTGCGGTGCGCGGTATCAAGCAGGTCAAGCAAACCGCGCGCACGGGCCGGATCGTGGCCACCGTGGTGTTCGACTGGAACACCGACATGGACCTGGCGCAGATCGAGGTGCAGAAGGCGATGAGCGTGCTCGCCGCGGATCCCGATCTGGATGAAGCGCCCGCGGTACGCCGTTTCGATCCACGTCAGGCACCGGTGATTAGCGTTGGTCTCACCGCACCGAGCGGCAGCCCCGATCTTGCCGAGCTGCGGCAGTTGGCGCGCCGGCAACTCGCGCCGGCACTCGAGCAGCTCGAAGGCGTGGCCGAGGCTCGCGTCGTCGGGGGCCGCGAGCGCGAAGTTCAGGTGGTGGTCGATCGCTATCAGTTGGAGGCGCACAACCTGACGATCGGGAGCATTACCTCGCGCCTACAAGCGGCCAACGTCGACATTAGTGCTGGAACGTTGGAAGAAGCGGGCCGCACCTTCTTGGTGCGAGGCTTGTCGCGCTACAGCAACACCGAAGATGTCGCCGCCACGGTCTTGCGTTACGACATCGACGCCGAAAACCGGCGCTCACCACTGCGAGTGGGCGACGTCGCGACCGTTCGTTGGACCGACGCCGAGATTTCGCATCTCACGCGCGTCGACGGTATCGAGGGCGTGTCGCTGGCGATCTATAAGGAAGCCGGCGCCAACACGGTGGCGGTCTCGCGCCGGGTGCGCGCGGCGATCGATCGAGTCTCCGGAGACATGCCTGGCGTAAGCGCCACGCTGGTCAGCGACGAAGCGGGATTGATCGAGGATGCACTGTCCGATTTGCAAGGTTCGGCCTTGATCGGTCTGTTGCTTTCGGTCTTGGTGCTGGTGTTCTTCCTGCGCGCGGCGGCACCCACGTTGATTGTGAGCACTGCGGTTCCGGTGGCGCTGTTGTCCACATTCTTCTTCATGGATCTTGCGGGCCAGACGCTCAACCTGATGACGATTGCCGGCTTGGCCTTGGGTGCCGGGAACTTTGTCGACAATGCGATCGTGGTGGTCGAAGCGATGTTTCGCCGATTGCAGCGCGGTGAGTCGGCCACCGATGCAGCCGCGGGCGGTGCGGGAGACGTGGGCGCGGCGATTGCCGCCTCGACGCTCACGACGTGCATCGTGTTTCTTCCCGTCATCTTCGTGAAGGGTCTTGCGGCACGCTTGGTGGAGGGTTTGGCGTTCACCGTGACGGTTTCGATGATTGCGTCGTTAGCCGCGGCTGTCTTGCTCATTCCCGCGTTGTCGCGCTGGTTGTTGCCGAAGGATGGCGTCAAGGCGCTCGATCCTGGCAGCCGGCGAATCGAGACCATCGTGGGCCGGTTGCTCGAGCGGCCCTTGATGACGGTAGGTGTGGCGACAGCGTTGGCTGTCGTGTCGTTCTTGGCGATGGGGCGGCTCGGGAGCGAGTTGTTGCCACCCTCGGATCCCCGGCAGTTCTCGGTGCGCTTGGTGGCGCAGGCCGGGACGCGCGTTGAATCGACGGCGGCAACGGTGGCCGCGATTGAAGGAATGCTGCGTGAGGCGGCGGGCAAAGACATCGTGGCAATGCTCTCCGAGGTCGGGAGAATTCCCGAAGACGATCGATTGATTCGCGAGGAACAAACCGAAGAGAACACGGCACGGATCACGTTGCGGCTTTCGGCCGCTGGTCAAACGGCGATGCAGATCGTGCGCAGTGTCGGCCCGAGCATCGAGAAGATTCCAGGCTTGGAAGTTTCGTGGGAGGTGGGCGCGTCGGCATTGGCGCGCGCGTTGGGGACGTCTGGTCCGCCCGTCGTCGTCGAGATCAGCGGACAGGCACTGCCCGATCTCAAGCGCGCCGCCGACGACCTGCAAACCGCGCTGTCGGCCAGCCCGGCGCTGTGGAATGTGCGTTCGTCATTCGAAGGTGGTCCGCCCGAACTGCGCGTGAAGCTCGATCGTGCGATCGCCGACGGGCTGGGAATCGATCTCGATCAAGTCGCCGCGGTGTTGGAGGCGTCGCTCGATGGCAAGCGCGCGACGACGCTCATTACCGGTGACGAAGAGCGCAACGTGGTGGTCCGCATGCCGGCGGTGCGCCGCGAGGCGCTGACGAGTCTGCCGATGACGGCGAGCAACGGCACGCGCGTGACGCTCGGCGATGTCGCTCGCTTCGAGCAAACCGAAGGCGCGCGCGAAATCTTCCGCCGCGATCAACGCCGCGCGGCCCAGGTGACGGCGAGGATTGCGCCAGGTCACGACTACCCGGAAGCGATTGCGGCTGCCAATGCGGCGCTGAAGAGCACAACGATTCCGGCTGGACTTCGAGTGCTGCTCGGTGGCGAAGAAGAAGAGCGCCGCGTGGTGTTCACGCAGTTGCGCTGGGCGGCGCTCTTGGCGCTGGTGCTGGTGCTGATGGTGTTGGCGGGTACGTTCGAGTCGCTGCTGCACCCCTTCACCGTTCTATCAGTGGTACCGCTGTCGCTGATTGGTGTGGCGGCTCTGATGGTGCCCAACGGCCAACCGATCGGGGTGATGGCGATGCTCGGGCTGATCGTGCTCGTCGGCGTTGCGGTCAACGACGCGATCCTGCTGGTCGATGCGGTGGGCGGGTTGAGAGCGCAGGGTCTGGCGCTCCCCGTCGCGTTGGCGCGCGCTGCTGCGATTCGGTTGCGCCCAATTCTGATGACGTCATTGACGACGATCCTGGCGCTCTTGCCGCTGGCCTTCGGCAGCAGCGATGCCGCGCTCTTGCGACGGCCGCTGGCGCTGACGGTCATCGGCGGAATGATCGCCTCGATCGCGGCCTCGCTGTTCGTCATTCCTTGCATCTATCTGTTGATGGAGCGGCTGCGATGGCGCCGCAAGGCGTAGCCACCGGCGATCGGACCGCGCAACTGCGCTCGCTACCGGTGCGTCGTCCGGTGGCGACGGCGATGTTGTTTCTCGGCTTGATGTTGATCGGAGGGATCGCTTGGCAGCAGTTGCCAGTCGAGCTGTTTCCACCGCTGAGCGGCTCGGAGCTGTTCATCAACTTCTCGCGGCCTGGCAGTGAGCCCGAAACCGTAGAACGCGAAATCATGATCCCGCTCGAGTCGCGTCTCGGCGAGGTTGAAGGGATCCAGGAAACGCGCGGCTACGTGACCGGCTCGAGCGGCAATTTGCAGGTCACGTTCAAGACCGGTGTCGACGTCAAGACCCGCGAGCTGGACCTGCGACGAATCGCCGCCGATTTATCGCGACAGCAGCCGCGCGGCGGCTTTGTCGAGGTGAGTTCGCAAAACTTCGAGGAATTCGGCCGCTTCGTGATGGTGCTCAACGTCGGGGGTGGAGCCGACGTCGACGCACTCGCCGACTTCGTAGACGAGCGAGTCGAGCCGCGACTGGCTGGCGTCCCGGGTGTGGCGCGTGCGCTCGTGATGGGAGGTTCACCGCGCGAAGCCAAAGTCACGCTCGATCCTGATCGATTGGCGGCGATGGGCGTTACGGCGGGTGAAGTGGGCAGGGTGCTGGCGCGCAGCGTCTCTCGGCTGCGGTTCGTGGGCAACGCACACGATGATCGCGGACAGACAGCGGTGATTGTCGATGGGCGTCCGCAGGGTCTCGTATCGCTCGGTGAGCTTCGAGTCGGCACCCGCAATGCGGTCAAGCTGGCGCATGTAGCGACCATCGACTTTGGCTCCGCGCGCCGCGAGAGCGCCTATCGCGTCAACGGCAAACCGGCATTGGCGGTGCTGGTGTTCCAAGAGCAAGGCGAAAACTTGGTGCGCTTGGGGCACGACTTGCGGGCGCGGATCGTCGAGTTGAACGAAGAGCTCGAGCCGCTCGGAATTGAATTGACAGTCGCAACCGACTTCTCGCAAATAATCGAGGATCAACTCGATCGATTGAAGTCGCTAGCGGGGTCGGGGTTTTTGATCTCGTTGCTCGTCCTGTACTTGTTCCTGCGCCAACTGCGTGCCGTCCTGGTGGTGGCGATTGCCGTGCCCGTGAGCCTGCTGATTGCCTTGGGCGCGCTGCTCTTGGCTGGGCAGACACTCAACCTGATCACGTTGTTCGGACTCGCCGTGGCGGTAGGGATGCTGGTCGACAACAGCATCGTGGTGTACGAGGCGGTGCAGCGATTGCTCGAGCGCGGAGCATCACCCGATCGCGCGATCGACGAAGGGTTGCGCCGCACGTTACGCGCGATCCTAGCCTCAACGCTCACCAATGCGATCGTTTTTCTGCCGCTGATGTTCGTCGATTTAGGCAGGCCCGAGTTGCAGTCGTTAGTCAAGATCCTGGCGTTAGCGGTCGTGCTTCCACAGCTGGCCTCGTTGTTGGTGGCGGTCGGTTTGGTGCCGTTGCTCACGCGCTGGTTTGCAGCCCCCGCGGCCAGCGAAGCGATTCGTGTGTCCTTGGCGCGCCGCGCGCTGTTGGCCGGGATGCGCCCGCCCGATCGAACACGAGAATTGTTTACCGGTCTGTTGACGGTTGCGTTGCGTCGTCCCGCGGGATGGCTCGCCTCGGTGACCGTCGCCTGCCTGATTGCCACGCTGTTGGTCGTACCGCAACTGCTGGGTGGCGTGGGCAGCGATGCCGCCGAAGCGACCGAGGTTCGGCTCAACGTCAAGTTGCCCTCGAGCAACTCGCTCGACTCTGCGACCGATTCTTTTTCTCGACTGGAGTACGCAGCGCAGCAAATCAAGGGCGTGACGCAAGTCGAGACGATGGTGCAAGAGACCGGCGGCACGATCACTGTCCGGCTGGCCGAAAAGGACAAGCGTCCGCCCGAGATCGACGCCGAGACCGTGCGCCTGCGACTGCGCTCTGCCGCCGCGAGGGCGCAAAGCGGGATCGAACTCGAAACGCAGTCGGCCGATGGCGGTCAGGGAGGAGGCAACGGTGGCGGTGGTGGTGGTGGTGCGGCGGATCTCTTGGGGGGTGGATCGGCCGAAGTCAAACTCTCGGGCCCCGATGCCGTGCGTTTGCGCGTCCTGGCCAATGACATTCGCGCCCGGCTGATCTCGATTAGCGACATCTCGAGCGCCACCGTCGGAGGACGCGACGGACAAGATGAGTTGGTGGTTACCCCGCGGGCGCAAGCGCTCTTCGGCTACGGGCTCACCGCCGATGAAATCCTCCCCGAGCTGAGCGGTGTGCGACGCGAAGGCGCGGTGTTGAGTGTGGGCTTCACCCAGCCCGATGGCCGCGAGATTCCGCTGGTCGTGCGGCGTAAGGAAGAGCGCAAGGAAGTTCCCGCGATGCGCACGCTGACGCAGTTGCAGTTGGCGACCCGCTCGGGCGTGTTGCCGTTGGACGCTGTCGCCGATGTGCGCCGGATGCCACCGCCGGCGGTGATCGAACATCACGATGGCCGCCGCGAGGTGCGTGTTACGTATCGCTTCAGCGGCAGCGCTCCCTCGTCGGGCCCGGCACGTGTGGCGCTCGAGGAGCGCGTCAAGCAGGAGTTGCGCAATGTCGAACGGCCGGCGGGATATACCGTCGAACCACCCGCGAACGACACGTCGACGAGTTTGATCAAGAAGCTGCTGGTACCGATCGTGTTGCTGTTGTTTGCGGTGCTGGCGGTCACGTTCGAGTCGTTGGTGATGCCGGTGGTGGTCATGCTCGCCTTGCCACTGACCGTGATTGGCGCCACGGCTGGGTTGCTGCTCAACGGATTGCCACTCGATCCGATGGGCACGGTGGGTGTGGTCGCGCTGTTGGGTCTGACCGTGAATCCCGCGATTTTGTTGGTCGATCGGATGCAGGACCGGATTCGTAGCGGCCACTTCACGGCGGGCGCCGCGGCACTCGCGGCCGTGCGCGAGCGGACACGCCCTGTGCTGATGACGACGGCGACCACACTCGCCGGTCTGTGGCCGTTGGCGATCGTGACCGGTCAAGAGAACGAAATTTGGCCGCCCTTTGCGACCGTTGTGATTGGCGGCTTGACGGCGTCGACGATCTTGACATTGCTCGTGATTCCGATCGGCTACACGTTGGCCGCGAAGCTCGACCGTCTGTTCGGACGCTTGGGTCCGTGGGTGGTGCTGCTGTGGGGTGCGGCGACCGCACTCTGTGTCACGCCGCTGTTCGTCTCAGGGGTAATCGACTCGATGACCTGGCAGGTGCTCACCACGCTGCTGACCGGTGGTGTGTTGTTGGGCGGCGCCGCACTGTGGTTTTTGCCGGCGCCCCCACAACCAGTGCAGGCCGAGAGCGCGGCACCGCGACTGGACGTTCGCTTTCTGCACAAGATCTATGGACAGCCCGGGCCGATCGGGTATGCGTGGCGTGTCACCGATCTGTTTGCACGACGTGTCTTGGCGCGTGGCGGCACACCGTTCGATCGGCGAGACGCTCGCGCGATGTTGTTGGTCTACGCGCTCGCCTCGATGGCGGCCGCGTACTTGGCCTACAACGTTCGCAGCGCGTTTTGGGGTGTGTGGTGGCTGGCGCTTGCGGTGGGCGGCTTGGCATTGCTGTTGAAAGCGCTGCGCCGCGCGCGTGGCCTTGCCGATGCGCTGGGCAAGACAACCCCAGGGGGTTGGGAGAATCGCGCGGGTTTGGCGCTGTGGTGGTTGGTTTGGCCGCTCCCTTGGTGGCTGACGCTCGATCGCGATTGGCGCGATCATTTCTGGCTCGTCGTCTCAGGACTTCTGATTCTTGCGGTGCAACTGGGACGGCGTACTGTCCTGAGCGCTGAGGCGGGCCGGCTGTCGTTGGTGTCGGGTGTTGGGACAATCGCCCGGATCCGCACGCTGTGGCGTCGCAGCTGTCAAAAGTGGCTCGCGTTCGACATGCCGTTGCGCACAGTGCATGCGCTGGCGGGCGCCGAGTTCGTCGCGCAGCGCGGCATGATCGGAATTCTCGGACCGAACGGAGCAGGGAAGACGACGTTGCTGCGGATCTTGGCGGGGATCCTCGAGCCGACGCGCGGTGTGGTCGAGATCGGTCAGGTGCGACTTTCCGCGATCCAAAAAGTCTTGGCGCGTTGGGTCGGATATCTGCCGCAAGACTTCGGCCTGCCCAACGAGTTGACCGCACGCCAGTACCTCGAGTATTGGGCCCTGCTGTACGAGGTGGGCGACGCGCGCACGCGCCACGAGCGCGTCGGGCAGTTGTTGGTCGATGTCGGGCTGGGAGAGCGTGCCGACGAGAAGATCGGAAGTTTCTCCGGCGGCATGCGTCAACGTGTCGCGGTGGCACGCACACTGCTGCGCCTGCCCTCGATCATCATTGTCGACGAACCAACGGTCGGCCTGGATCCGCGCGAACGGATACGCTTTCGCAACTTGCTCTCGCGACTCGCTACGGGCCGAATCGTGTTGTTCTCGACGCACGTTGTCGAGGATGTTGCGGTGGCCTGCGAGCGCGTGATCGTGTTGGCGCGTGGCGCCATTGTTTTCGACGGTGTGCCTGCCGATTTGGCGAGCGCCGCCGATGGCAAGGTCTGGGACGTGCGCTTGGGCCCCATGGAAAACGAATCGGCTTTGGCGCCAGGTTCACTCGTTTCCGATCTGCTGCCGCTTCCCGATGGCGGGTCGAAGGCGCGCGTGCTGTGTGATTCGTCTCCGCATCCTGCGGCTGTGTTGACCGAAGCCAACTTGGAAGACGGGTATCTGATGTTGGTTGGGTCCGCGGCGCGGGAGCGCAAGAGCGTATGAGTTGGGTCTGGCAGCGGCTGATGCAAACCGTGGCGCTGGCGCGGTTGGCAACGCGTATCTCAGGCGGGCGGTTTTACTGGATCGTGCCGTTGGCGCCTTTGGCCTGGCCGATCGTGTTGATCTTGACGCAGGCGTTCGGGGAGGGAAGAGGCTACTCGGCGTACAACGCGCAGGGCGTGATGTCGATGCCGCTGGTGGTGTTGGCGATCGCGCTCGGGGCTCGCGTGATCGCCGGCGAGGCGGACCGCCGCACGCTGGAGATTGCCTATACCGTTCCGGGTGGTGCTCAACGCATTTGGACGGCCAAGCTGTTGTCGGCAGCCTTTTGGTTGGCGGTGGCGTTGCTGTTGCTGGTGGTTGTCACGTATCTGTTTCTCACCGCGGTTCCGTTCAGTGCGGTCTACGGTGCGTATCAGGCGGCGCTCGTCTATTTGGTCTTGGCAACCGGACTGTCGGCGGTTACTCGCAGCGAAGTGACCGGTGTGTTGGTGACGATCGCGGTGCTGTTTCTCAATGGTCTGTTCACCGGATTCGGGGATCAGCAGTTCCGCATTTCGCCGTTTTTTAATCCGTTGATGCTGACCCGGCGGGATGATGTCGATCCAGCCGATGTCCTGACCTGGACCGTGCAAAACCGAATCTTCATGGTCTTGCTGCTGGTGGCGTTGATCGCGCTGGCGTACGCGCGCGCAGAACGCCGCGAGAAGATGCTGGCCGGATGACGTCGACGGCGCCCTACAGAGCGCTCCGCCATCGGGACTATCGTCATCTCGCGTTCTCGCAGGGCTTCTCATTGATCGGCACGCAAATGCAGGTCGCGGCGATCAATTGGCATGTCTACTTGCTGAGTGGTTCGCCATGGGCCTTGGGAATGATCGGCCTCACGCGTGTCGCTCCGTTGATCCTGTTCTCGTTGTGGGGCGGAATTGTTGCCGACCGCCACGACCGCAAACGTGTGATCTTCGCGGCGCAGAGTGTGCTTGCAATCCTGGCCTGCAGTTTGGCGTGGGCGACGTGGAACGGCCGCGACGCGCTGTGGCTGATCTACGCGGTCAACGCCGTCGCGGCCGCTGCCTCGGCCTTCGACAATCCGGCCCGCCAAGCACTCGTACCGCGTTTGGTTCCCGCCCAGGAACTCTCGGGCGCACTCAGTTTGAATCTCAGCGCCTTCAACTTCGCAACGATCGCGGGGCCTGCGCTCTCCGGGCTCCTGCTGGCCAGCACAAGCCGCGAGCACGCCGCGGGGCGCGATGCGTTGGCGTTGATCTACGCGATCAACGCGCTGTCGTTCGTAGCCGTGCTCGTAGCGGTAACGATGATCCGCACGGCAGGTACTGTCGAACCGGGAGAGGGTGGCCATCCGGCGTTCTTCAGCAGCTTGCGCGAAGGACTTCACTTCGTCTCCTCGACTCCCATCATGATCGCCACCATGGCGCTCGATTTCTTCGCGACGTTCTGGGCCGGGTCGTTGCTGCTGTTGCCGATCGTGGCCGATCAGATTCTGGGTGTCGGTGCGCGTGGATACGGTTTTCTTGCGGCAGCGCCGGCGGTCGGCGCCTTGATCGGCTCGCTGTACACGAGTGTGCGAACGTTGCCCAAACGACAAGGACCGATCTTGCTCGGCGCCGTGCTGTTTTATGGGTGCGCGACGATCGTCGTCGGTCTGTCACGCAGCTTTTGGCTGACGCTGATCGCGTTGGGGTTGTCGGGATTGGCCGACGTGATTTCCACGGTGATCCGTCAAACGTTGAGGCAACTGCTCACGCCCGATGCAATGCGCGGGCGGATGACCTCGATCAACATGATCTTCTTTCAGGGCGGACCACAACTCGGCGAACTCGAAGCAGGTTTACTGGCAGGAATGTTCGCCTCGGTCGCTGTCGGGACCACTGTTTCGATCGTCTCGGGAGGTGTTATGACGCTGGTCACCGTGATCGTGATCGACCGGCTCGCGCCGTTCGTCCGTCAGTACCGCACACCCGTGTGATTGAGCGTGGCTTTACGGCTCACTCGCGAAACTGTTCTTTCAGCCGTTCGAAGCGCGCCCCGTAGACCAAATCGAAGAGCTCGATCTTCTCGGGCAAGAGCCGCGCGCATTCCAGTCGTGCTTCGCGAATCGCGAGCGCGATTTCGTAGGCCTTGACGTCTTCCGTGCAGATCAATTGGCACACATGCCGCGCCAGGGTCGAGATGTAGTCGGCCGGATCGTCGGGTTGAGACTGCCAAGGCAGGGCTGTCATGACCGCTGGAATTTACCGCGAAGCCTCCGGGGTCGAGTGACCTGGGCTGTAAGACGAACCGCTTCGAACGTGTTCCAACCCGGGAGAACGGGCTGTTTCAAACCGCGGCAGCAGGCCGTTTTGCCGGTACCTTTCCAACGTCATGGACGCTCGATTGACCCTCCCGATCTTGCTGCTGCTCGTCGCCGTATCGCTCACCGGCGCCGTCGAGACAGCGTTGCGTCCGGTCGACGATGCGTTCACTCTCTCGCCCCCCGCCGATGGTTCCGCCGGCTGCATTGCGATCGCGATGGCTGGTCCACTGGGCGCGAGCCCGTCTCTCATTTGGAGCGGTGTTCCCGACGGCACTCAATCGTTTGCGCTCTTCGCTGAGGATCTCGATGCAACGGCTCAGCAACGAGTGTTCTGGTTGGTCACCGATCTCGCTGCCGATGTTCGCCAGATCGAGGGCGGGCGCGCCGAGTATCGCGCGCCGTCATGGACCGCCACGGCAACACATCGACTGCGCTTCACGTTGTTGGCGTTATCGACCCCGGGTCAGAGAGACGGCGCTGCCATCTCCGACCTGAAAAACAGCGCGCTCGGGAGTGCGGTCTGGTACACGGGCGGTGGCTGGGCGTTCTAGTCTGGAACTTGTCCCGCTGTTCGGCTTTCAGTCAGTTCGCCGCGCTGCCACGCTCGCCACAAGAAAAACCCTCCGCCAACGAGCGTGAACAGGTACTGAATTCCGCGCGCCAGCAAGACTCCGGCGGCTGCCGCTCCCGGGTCGAGTCCTTGCGAACTGAGGTACGCAATTTCGACCGCTTCAGAAACGCCGACGCCTCCCGGCGCTGCGGTTGCGACGGAGGCGGTGCCGCTGAGCACCACCGAAAAAAACGCGACGATCCAAGTTGGCTCTGCGCCGCACGCGCGCAACCCACACCACTGAATGGCCCCGGTCGCGAGCGCGAACAAGACGCCGCCGCCGAGTCCGGCCAGCAACGCACGAGGGTCTTTCACCAAACGCTGCGTGGTGAGAACGGTCACCGCGCTCGCACCACCCAAGCGGCCTGCCCATCCGGCGCGAGGGCGCGCGAGCCAAGCGCCGACCCAACTCCCGAAATGGATCACGCCGCCGAAAAATCCAAGCGTGAGAACTGCCGTTGCCAACAAGAACGACATCAACGGCAGAAACGAATTCCCGCGTGTCTGTGCCAGGTGTCCCGGCAAGTGCGCCGAGAACGTGATCCCCCAACTCGCCGCGAGCAGCATTTGCTCCAACAGATTGGGGGCGAGATGAAGCGCGATGCTCCCGCCGAAGCGTCGCGACGCCAAGAGCGCGCGCATCAACATGGCCCCGATCCGCACGCCCGGTGTGACCATCGCAACCGCTTGTGCCGCGAGCCCAAAGCCGACGAACGGCAGCGTTCGACACGGCACCACTCGCTGCGTAATGGTCGCGATCCGCCAGGCCATCAACAGTGCGCGCAGCAAAACAACCACCACCACAGCGCCGGCCCAGCGCAGATCGGCCGAGCCGAGTTGGGTCGCGACGTTCGCGATTCCGGCCCGTCGCAATAGCCACAGCAATACACTCACTCCGGCGATCAACACGGCGATGGTGAGTCCGCGTGTCCACCAAGTGCGGCGAGACCCTTTTGGTTTGGCCATGAGCGCGGGATTCTGCGTCAAGCGCTCGCAGCAAGCCATGCCCCCTAGAATAGAGACATGACGCCGAGCGCCGATCGCCCTTCCGACCTTCACCCGGAGTCTGCGCTGCGCCGCCGCATGATGGTCGGGACGCTGGGATTGGCCGTCGCACTCCTAGCCGTGAAGGTCGTGGCCTGGCGCCTGACGGGCAGCCAAGCGCTGTTCTCTGATGCGTTGGAATCGGTGGTGAATGTCATCACCGGCGGCTTTGGCCTGTTTAGCGTGTGGCTCGCGACCCGTCCGCCCGATGCCTCGCATCCCTACGGGCACGGCCGAATCGAGTTCTTCGCCGCGGGCTTGCAGGGCGCCATGATCTTGATCGCCGCGCTGGGGATCTTTCGCGAGGCGGTTCCAGGGCTATGGCACCCGCCCACGCTTCAACGGCTCAACCTCGGGTTGCTGCTTTCTGTGGCCGCAGGCGTCGCCAACGGAGGGGTGGGACTGTTGTTGATCCGTCGCGGTCGCCGCATGCAAAGCGCGACGATGGCGGGAGAAGGCCAGCATCTGTTGACAGACACCATGACCACGATTGGTGTGATCGCCGGCCTATTGTTGGTGCGCATTACTGGTATTGCGGTGATCGATCCGATCGCGGCGATTCTGGTGGGACTCTTGATCGTCCATTCGGGCCTGAGGCTGCTGCGTGAGGCGGCGGACCGCTTGATGGATCGTGCCGATCCGGTTTTGTTGGATAAGATCGTGCAGATTCTCGCGGCGCACCGTCGTGCCGATTGGATCGAGGCACATCAGCTTCGCTCCTGGACGAGTGGCGATCGCGTGCATGTCGATGTGCACATGACATTCCCGCGTTATTGGGATTTGGACACGATGCACGACGCGCAGCGCGAAATCTTCGGTCTGTTGCGCGGCGAATTGGCACGTCCGCTCGAACTCCTCGTGCATCCAGACCCCTGCCGGCCGACTCAGTGTGGTTTGTGCCGAGTGGCCGAATGCTCGGTGCGAGCGGCCGCGTTTGCACAGGAGCCCGAGTGGGACCTCGAAACACTCACCGGCGGACCTCACGGACGCAAAGCCGATTTGTTGCCCAAATGGTAGAGTCTCGCCCGTTCCGCCCTGCGCGGCGGGAATTTGGAGGTACGACGACAATGGCAATTCGGCTGGGGGCAAGACTTACCCGAACAGTTATCGCCGCGGTATTCATGCTGCTCACCGCACCAGCGGCCTTGGCGGCCGACCCGCCCGCCCGCAAGCCCACCGACCCGCCAGCACGCAAGCCGACAGACGACGATGGAATCGTCGATGCTCTCGAGGCCTTCGTCTGGAATATCCCGGCGACCCCGGTGGCACGGCAATCGGGGAGCGCCGTGCAGCAAACGGCGCAAGAGACCGCAGAAGCACCGTCGCAATATCAGTGGCGCGCGCCGCTCGACGCGGCGATCGATCAGCTGGTGGCAGGCCCGCCGCCGGCCGCGACGGACGCAATCGTCCCGCTCTTCCACTTTTTTCCAGCGGAGGGTGAAAACACCTACGCGTGGCTGAACGTTCCATTGAGCCAATCGCTGGAGGACGGTTCCAAGATCGTCGCCCGGATGCGGCCGAAGGAAGGGAATAGCGATGCCGCGTTCTCGCTGGGCACCGATGCCATTCCGTTCGAGGTGCGACAGGCCAGCAACGGTGTTATCGCCCAAGCGGCCCGGACACTGCCTCCGGGGGCCTACCTGTTAGCGATCGGTACTACCGACAAAGACGGCAAACTGTCGCTGCGTTACGCGGGCGAACAGCGTGTCGCTCGCATGCCGCAGGGGACGCTCAAGCTCAGCTCGGTAATCCTGGCCGACGCGCTGACCCAAAAAGCCGACGCATTGCAAGGACCGTTTCAAGCCAGCGGCTTCGAGATCGTGCCGCGTGGCACCAACGTCTACAAAGTTGGCGACACGCTGCGCGTGTTCTTCGTGGTGTTGGGCGCTGGTGCCGGCAGCGATGGCAAGGCCAGTCTCGACGTGAGCTATCAGCTCTACGCGCGGCGCGGTGGTTCAAGCTGGCAGAAAGCACCCAAGCCGTATTTGTTGCCGGGACGTGTCGGCGCAGCGCAAGCGTGGGAACTGCCATTGCCCGCCTCGTTCACCGGTGCGGAAATCAAGCTCGAGATCCAGGTCAAAGACAACATCTCCGGCGGTCAGGTCACGGCCCCCGATCTGATCTTGTCGGTGTCCAAATGAGTCCCGATTGGGCCTGTTCGCGTTGTGGACGACTGGAGCCTCGATTGGCGTGGCCCCCGTGGCCCGGCGAGGCTGGTCAGCGCATCCAGAATCAGATCTGCGACATCTGCTGGCGTGAATGGATGGGGATGCAGACCAAGATCATCAACGAGTATCGGCTCAACGTGCTGGAGCCTGAACACGCCAAGATGCTTCGAGAGCAGATGCTGTCATTTCTCGGACTGTCGGCCCCTGGATCGACTCCAACAATGCCGACGGGGCCAACCGGCTAGTTGCGGACGCGCTCACGAGAAATCGTGCGGTGAATATGCAGCAATAAGCGAGAACTAGTCGGATCGAGTGGCCTGACCCCTCGGATACAGTCGCCGGCAAGATCCTCCTGAAGAGGGCCTGGTCGCGTAGGACACCCACTCCCCCGATCCTGCCGATTTCGGCTCTCCGCGAAACTCCTCGTTTCGTGGCTTTAGCCCTCCGGCGCACTCCTCCCCCAAGTGCCGGAGGGCGTTCGTTTGTCCTGGCCCCATCAGCCGTTTAGGATCCTGCAGCGGTGAATCACCCTCAGCCGCGCTCGGAGACGGTTTGATTCAAGACGGCGATCTGATCCGCAAAGGGTTCGGGCTTCGCAAACAGGTGGCCGGTGACCTGGACCGCGACTACGCGTCCGAACTGGTGGCACGCGCGCGCGCTACCGGCGGCGCGTTGATCTGGCCCGAGTTTTCGATCCGGATCGCGAAGGAGTTCGGTTTTTGTTACGGCGTGGAACGCGCCGTCGAAATGGCCTACGAGACGCGCCAGTTTTATCCCGACAAGCGGCTTTTCTTGACCGGAGAAATCATCCACAACCCGAAGGTCAACGGACGGCTGCGCGAGTTGGGATACGAGTTTCTCGATGGCGCTTACGGTTCGACCGCCGGTTGGGACGACGTGACATCGTCTGATGTCGTGCTGATCCCGGCATTCGGTGTGACCACACCGCAATTGGATCGGCTCAAACAAACCGGATGTGTACTGGTCGATACCACGTGTGGCTCGGTGCTCAACGTTTGGAAGAACGTCGAGCGCTATGCGCGAGAGGGCCACACTGCTCTGATTCACGGCAAGTGGCGGCACGAAGAGACGCAAGCGACAGCCAGCCGGGCGTTGATGTACGACGGTGGAAAGTACGTGATCGTGCTCGACATGTCGGAGGCCGAGATGGTCGCCAACACGATCGAGGGCACATTCCCGGGCGACCAAATGTTGGCGTTATTGGGCGCAGCCGTCTCTCCCGGCTTCAATCCTGCCGTCGATTTGGAACGCTTGGGGATGGCTAACCAAACCACGATGCTCAGCTCCGAGTCGATGGCGATCGCTGTGCGCATTCGCGAGGCCATGCGTAAGCGCTTCGGTACAGAGCAACTCGCGCAACGATTTCGAAGCTTCGATACGATTTGCTCTGCCACGCAAGACCGTCAAGACGCCGTCCATGAAATGTTGCAGGCTCCACCTGATGTCATGGTGATCATTGGTGGGTTCAATTCGTCCAACACCGGGCACCTCTCCGAAATCTGCTCAGCGGTGCTGCCGACCTATCACATTGAAAGCGCCGATCAGATTTGGGATGCAACGCGCATCGAACATCTTCCCGTGGGGCTGAAGTCCGCGATCCAGACCACGGGTTGGTTGCCGCCGGCCACGAGAAGTGTCGGAGTGACTGCCGGGGCCTCCACCCCCGATCGCGAGATCGGCCGTGTGATCGCGCGCCTGATGGAAGTCCTCGGGCTATCGATTGAGCCGGGGCGCTAGAGCTTGGTTTCGACGATCGCGAGTGCTTGATCGCAGGCGAGTCGAGCCCGCTCGAGCGCAGTTTCCAAACGACTTTGATACGCCGCACGTTCGCTGGCGCTTTCCAATCCGGGCAGGTTGATCCGGACGTTGAGTGCTGCCCCTTCGGCTGCCGCACGTGCACTCCACGCCGCGACGCCGCAATCAGAGGCTGCCGCACTCAGTCCCAAACGCGCGGCCTCGATCGCCAGTGCCGCCACCTCAGCGGCCGCCTCGACAACACTCAACGGAACGTCGGTCGCACGTCGCGTTGCTGCCTGAATCGCATCCGAGCGGATGGCCTGCTGTTCATCGGTCTTCTTGGGGAGACGCCGCGCCGCGACGATCGCGTCGAACGCGGCGCTATCGCGATCGATGGCGAGCAGCAACGACTCCTTCAACGCCTGAGCCCTTTCACCCAACGCGACCAACTCCGCGTGCACTGCCGTATCGGACTTACCAGCGCCGTGTGTGAGCGCCGCGACCATTGCAGACAGCCCAGCACCGAGTGCGCCGATCAAGGCTGAAGCCGATCCACCGCCCGGAGCTGGCGTGGCTCGCGACAATTCATCCGCGAAGCCGGTGACGCTGAGCGCCGCCAGACCGTGCGGGCGCGGCTGAAGTCGATACTCGATGACCCCCGCCTGCGGATCGAACGGCTTCACGTCGTCCAATCCCAATGACAGTCGCGCCGCGGTGACCAGATCGGGTTCGGGCACCGCGGTGGTCTTGCCTTGTGCGGCAAGGTAATGACGGCCGGCCATCAACAGCGCATCGCGCGGCACCAGGCCGACCAACTCACTGCCGGTCACGCGAACACCGAGTTTGCTCGCTTCATCGCAGGCCGCGTCGAAGGCCGCGTGTGGTGGGGTGACCGTGAAGTCCAGCAAATTCATCGAGACCTGCGCGCGACGAAACTCAGGAATAAACCACCCGACCGCGCGGACTGCTTTCAATCGTCCGGCGACACGAACGACGTTTCCTGCAGCGTCTTTGACGAGTTTGCCATCGGGGCCTCGTTGTCCTCGACCCTGCTCGCGCAACGAGAGTGCAATCTCATGCGCCAGCGACTGATCATCGCTGTTGATGTCGACGTTGTAGGCCACCAAGAACGGCCGCGCCCCGACAACCGTCGCGCCCGACTTGGGAACGAATGTCGCCGCGCCGAAATCCGGCTTCCAAAACGGATCTTGCAGTTTGCCGGCCAGCCCCTCGTATTCGCCCGAACGGATCTCTGCGAGCGACTGGCGCGACGGATGAGTCGCGGCGCTCTCGTAGAGATAAACGGGAATCAACAGTTCCTGTGCCAAGCGCGCTCCAACCTGCCGGGCCAAGACCACGCAATCGTCCATCGTGGCACCGCCGCCGACGGGGACGAACGGAACCACATCGACAGCGCCGAGTCGCGCATGAGCGCCGCGATGCGTGCGCATGTCGATCCATCGAACGGCTGTCGCCGCGAGTTGGAACGCGGCTTCTGCAACGGCCTCGGGCGGGCCGACAAAAGTGAAGACGGTTCGATGCGTATCGGCACCTGGGTCGATATCGAGCAGCGATACCCCGGCCACGCCGCGCACGGCGGCGGCGACCGCTTCGAGAACCTGTTTGTCGCGCCCTTCACTAATGTTCGGAACACATTCCACGATTTTCATGACCAAGCCTCGCGTACCAAGGCCGCCGCATCGACGGCAGCACGTCCTGCTTCTAGTGGGACCGGGGAGGGTAACCCGCGTTGCACTGCGTTGACGAACGCGACGAGCGCCTCGCGCACGGTGGCCGCAGGTGGTGCGAGCTCCAGCATTTGAAGGCCGCGTCCCGTGACCCGCGCGAGATAACCATTGACGTGATCGGCAATCAATTGACCGTGTTCGCCACAGACTTCGATGCGGCCGCTCCGTGCTGACGTCGTACGCGTGTTGTCGAGTGTCGCGAGGATCGCGCCGGGTTCGAGTGTCAAGAGCGCGGTGAACGTGTCCTCGCTGCTACGTCCGGCCGGAACGCGCCGCTGAGCGCTGGCGCAGACGATTCGTGCGGACGTCAAGAAGTGCAGCAAATCCAAGCCGTGAATACCGGTGTTCAGCACCAATCCGCCATGTTCCGGTTGATCGAGCCATGTGCGGTTGATCGGTTCGAAGCGCTGATTGATCGCGACGACCGAGAGCGCCCCGAGCTCAGGGATCAACGCTCGAAGACTTCGAATCACCGTGTTGAACCGCAACGTATGAGCGACCATCGCCAAGATCCCAGCCTCTGCAGCGGTTTGGCAGGCGCGGCTTGCCGAACTGGGGTCGGGGGCCAGGGGCTTTTCGACCAGGATCGGTTTGCGCGCTTCGGCGGCGAGTTCGATCGCCCGCGGATGCAGCGCCGGTGGAAGCACCGCAACGACCAGATCGACGTCCGGTGAAGACGCCAACTCTTCGAGGGTGCGGCAATACCGCAGGTTCTTGGTGGCCGCCCAAGCCAGGCCTGCGTCGTGATCGCGTCGATGCACGGCACCGAGGCGCGCGCCAGGCACATCGCCAAGGAGCAAATGCTGTGCGTAGCGTTGACCATGTAGACCCAGCCCGGCCAGACCGACCGAAATCACAGACGCCGCTGCTGGTGACGACGAAGACATCCGGTGCCGGTTCCTCCGCAAAAGCGGAGCGAAGGATAGCGGTTTATCCGCCGTAGATCAGCGATCGAATCCGCTGCACCGCCTCGGCCGGCGGAAGGATGAAGTTGACGCCGAGCCTCACCGGCGGTGCGCCGTTCGGGCTTTTCTCGGCCCGCAGGCCGATCGCGGTGAGTTCCAAGGCTGGTAGCCCATCGGGAAGATGAAGCACGATCTGCAGTTCGACACCCAGGGTCAGTTCGCAGGGAAGCGCCAGCATCGCCCCGCCGCTCGACAGATTGATCAGCATCCCGCGGATGTTGCCATGCCGCTGATTGAGCACCTCGACCGGGCATCTCAGCGGCATCCGTTCGGAACTGCGTCGATTGATCAAGACGCCGGTGGGAAAGGTCATCGAGCCGTGCTCAACCGTTCGATGCCGAGTCGTCGTGAATCTTGGTTGGGGACATACAGTTGCGACAGCGTTTCACTGCGGTGCAAGGCGCGGCGCAGGAGCGGCTCGCGGCCCGGGGACCAGACGGCGAGCGGTGTTCCCTCGGCGTTCAACAAGAGACCAGCGGAGCAACCGAGTTCCTCGGCAATCGTCATGAGTCGCGTCGCACCTAACTGTTGCTCGGAACTGGAGAGAGACTTCCAGGTCGGATCGGCGGTCGCGACCAACAGCGCGCCGGCTCGCGCGGCCTGAGTCAGCGGCAGTGCAGTTTCGAATTGCTCCAAGCTCACCGGATCCGAGGCAGGCAGCAGTGCGGGGAGTCGTGCTGTCCAGAGGCCCATGATGGCGACCAGCACAGCGCCCGCGAGGCACGGAACCCAACGCGTCTGTTGCGGCGCCGGTTTGGCCTCTTCAGGAACAGCAGGCAACGAAGAGCGAACCGAGCGCAGATGCTCGACGATCGTTTCCTCGTGAGCTTCCGTCGCTGCATCGGCAGCGCGCTCTGAGGTTGCGGCGGCGACCGGCGCCGTGCGTTGATTGACCTGGGTGTCACCATCCGGCAGACCTTGAGGTGCCGTAATGTGCACCTCGCTGGCTTGTCCATGAGTTGCTGGCCCCGTTGCTGCCGCGGCCGGCCGAGTCAGTGACTCGTTGACTCTTGATCGTGTTTCGGTGAGATAGCGTTTCCACGCTCCTATCCGGCGCACCGATGCGGGATCGCGCGTGTGTGCCTGCAGCATGGCGTCGACGCGAGCTTCGAGCTGTTCAGCCAGTAGTTCCAACAGCCGCCGATCGCGTTCGAGCGCACCGCGCTCCTGTTCGTTGGCGTGGCGCTGGGCCAACGTGCAGCCGGCAAATAGCTCGAGACAAAGCCCCTGGTCCGCCGCGAGTGTGCCTCGCGAGATCGCCGCCATCAGATCATCGACCTCGGCGACCGGAGCGTTCCACACGGGTGTGCCGGAGGCGCTGCCGTTGCGGATGGCGTCGACCAAACGTGCCATCTCTGCCGAGAGTGTCGCCTGGACCTCCAGATCGAACGGCTCGGCGAGCAACTCGTAGGCAGCACGCAACACACGTTCTTCAGCCCCCTCGGCGGGAGCGGTGGGCCAGGTTCGCCGCATCTCGCGCACAAGGTTGGCGAGGCGAACCCACTCGCCTCCGATCGCTGCAATGCGCTCGCTATCGATCGTGACCATCGGCGTGTAGAGCAGGCGGCCGATCCTTTGCCGCACCGCCACGACGCGCACGGTGAGCTTGCGCACCGCAGGTGGCGCCAGAACCTTTTCCGCGGCGATCACGCCGAGTGCGCGAATCTCGATCGGAGTCGGGCGGTGCCACAGCTTTTGCTGAACCTGATCTGCGAACGTAATGCTGCCCGAAGGGAGCGAATCGATCAGGTTCTCGATCGGCGCGAGGATCGACTCTTCGGTATGCGCGACGCTGATCGTCTCGCGCTGTCCGGTCGTTCTCGCGGGGGGCGGTTTCAACGTGGGCAGCACGATGCCGGAGGCTGTCGTGGTCGACTGGCCGCCGGCGGTGGGATGTGCGCCCGTTGTCGTCTTCTTCGGCGCCGCCCCCGGCATGACACCAATCGACTCTTTCCAATGTCGCTTCGGGTCAGCCATTTTGAGGTTCGCCTTCGCTAGGAGGTTGTGGCACCGGAACCGGGGCGTCGTCGAGCTTTTCGAGTGACGTGCCCCGAATCAGATAGATCCCTTCGAGGAAGGAATCTGGTGCCAACGGGAATTGATCGGTGCTGGCCACCAAGACCTGGATCTCCGGCCGGTGGCCATCGACCAAGATCATCCAAAATCCTTCACGGCCCGGCAGGCCCGGCGTGTCGTAAGCCAACAGACGGTGATCGCTCAAGCGAGACAACATCGCTTCGGCGTTCCTGAAATATCCTGCGGTCGTCAGCGGCGCGAGGGTACGCAGATTCAATCCCTCTTCGTCGGCCGCACCGGGGTAGGGCGGGTGCCCATGATCGGACTGGTACCGGACGATCGATTCGAAGAGGACCTTGCCATCGGTAGCCAGGCGGTTGATCGCGGCTGATTGGAGGCTTCGAGACGCGAAAGGCACGGACAGCACCAGAACAGCCGCGACGGTCGCCACCAATAACAGCAACTCGATCAGCGTCACACCGCGAGCAGGGGTCTTGTGTGACCGAGTATCGGACACTGTGCTCCTCCTGACTTACCCGTCTAAGCCAAGAGGCAATCTGGGTCGCGGCCGCGTGGACGGCAACCGGTCGCGGTTCCCGGCACCGATTGGCGAGACATTGCGACGGGATTCGAATCGATTGGCGTTACCATCCCCGGCCGATGGGTCCGATCTTCCTGTTTCTGGTCGTCACAGCCGTGATCTGGGGCTTCGGCACCGGCAATCTCGAGGCGCTCTCTCGCGCGTCGGTCGATTCGGCCAACAAAGCGTTCATGGATGTCGCGTTGCCGCTGGTCGGCATGATGACCCTCTGGCTCGGGCTGGTGGAGGTTGTGAAACGCGGTGGCCTGATGGATGCCATCGGCCGCGCCCTGCGTCCGGTGTTCCGTTGGCTGTTTCCCGAGATTCCCGACGGCCATCCCGCGCTCTCGGCGATGACACTCAACATTGCCGCCAACATGTTGGGATTGACCAACGCGGCGACTCCGTTCGGCATTCAAGCGGTGCGACAACTCGATCGATTGAATGGTGAGAAGGGGACGGCGACGAACGCCATGGCGCTGTTCTTGGCGATCAACACGTCTGGCGTGTCGCTTCTGCCTACCGGCGCGATCGGCGTTCGCGCCGCACTCGGCTCCAAAGACCCGGCCGGGATCTTGTTCACGACGCTGATGGCGACCACGCTCAGCACGCTGACCGCAATCGTGGCGTGCAAGCTGTTGATGCGCATCCCTCGCTTTGCCAAGACAGAGCCCCCTGTTGTCGACGACACGGGCGCGACAGACATCCCCGACTCGCTGAAAGCGGATCCCGATCCGGCGGCTCGTTGGAATCGCACCCGGGTGATGATTGCGCTCGCGCTATTCGCGGCCGCCGCCGTCGCGGCCGCCATGTCGATCGGCGGAATCGCGCAAACGGTCGGCTGGCTCTCGGCCGGCCGTGCCGCGGCCAGTTACGTGCCGCTGCCGATGCTGATGCTCGCGATCGTGCTTTACGGGTGGTCGCGCAGCATCGAGGTGTACGGCTCACTGGTCGAGGGGGCGAAAGAAGGCTTTCAGGTAGCGGTGCGCATCACGCCCTACCTTGTCGCGGTGTTGGTGGCGGTCGGAATGTTCCGGGCATCGGGGGCGTTCGATGCGCTCGTCTCGGTGTTGGCGCCGCTCACGACACCGCTCGGATTTCCGATCGAAGCGCTGCCGATGGCGTTGATTCGTCCGTTGTCGGGGTCGGGGGCGCTCGCGATCATGACCGAGACGATGCAGAACTACGGCACCGATAGCTTCGTGGGCTATTTGGTCTCGACGCTCCAGGGCAGTTTCGAAACCACCTTCTATGTGCTGGCGGTTTATGGCGGTGCCATCGGCATGCGGCGCACGCGACACACATTGCCGGCCTGCTTGATTGGCGATTTGGCCGGCATCATTGGGGCTACGGTAGCCTGCTATTTGATGGTGGGCGTGCGTTGAATCGTCGCTAAAAAAACCGGCGCGCCACCCAACAACCCAGCAATCCGGCAAGCACTGACGCCACCGCGGTCAGCACCACATAAAGGACAGCGGTTACCCTCGCGCCCTCTTGTGCCAGCGTGGTCGCCTCGTAATTGAAGCTCGAATAGGTGGTGAGTCCCCCCAAGAAGCCGGCGGTCAGTGCCGAATGCAGCGTGGGATCGAAGGCGCGCGCCAGCGAGGTCTGGACCACGGCACCCATGAGAAAGCAGCCTCCGACATTGACGATCAAGGTACCGAAAGGGAACCCTGCGCCGAACTGCCGGATCGACCAGACCGCGATCAGGTAGCGAGTCCCCACACCAAGTCCCCCGGCCAGGCAAACCCACAGTAGTCGAAGCATGCCGCTCCTTTTCCCCGATCCGAAGGCCGGCGCGGACGGAACCGCGCGGCGGCCCATATTGTGCTTCGTGACCACCTTCGCGAGAGTCCTGCTTCTAGCCATCGGATCGAGTCTCTTGGGGCTCCACGGGTTTGCCGCCGGCACTCCCCAAGCGGCGGCTCCGCAGCCGGCCATCCGAACACCACTGCAGCAACTGGCCGAGACCGTGCGCCCATCGGTGGTCGAGATCATCGGGACGGTGACGGGCAGCGGTGATACCTCATACGGCAGCGGCTTCGTTTTGCGTGAGCCCAGTCTGGTGCTCACCAACGCACACGTGGTCCGCGGGATCGAGAACTTGCGCGTGCACACCTGGGAGGGGGCTGCGCTTGCCTCGGTCGAGGTGCTGCTGATCGAGAGCGATATCGATCTTGCGGTCGTGCGCGTGATCGGACTGAAGGCGCCGCCGCTCGCCGAAGGTGCGCGTGCACTGCCGCAGGTCGGGACTCCAGTTGTCGCAGTCGGCCACCCACGCGGTTACGAATTCACCGTGAGCGAGGGGATTGTCTCGGCCACTCGTCAACTCGATGAGGGTGGTATCACAATGATCCAAATGACGACGCCGATCAGTCCTGGAAGTTCTGGCGGACCGTTGCTGGACATGGAAGGCCGTGTGGTCGGAGTTTGTTCGCTCACCCTGACCGAGGGCCAGAACATCAATTTTGCGATCCCTGTGTCAGAGCTGCCGCCGGTGCTCGACAAAGCACTCGCACTCGAGCGCGCGCTGCGGAATCCCAATGACAGCAATATGCCGGTGGAAGCGATTGCCGCGTTGATTCGCAAGCAACGCGAGCGCGGCGATTTTCAGAGTGCCTCGCAACTCGCCGAGCGGGCGTTGAAGACGCACCCGAAGAACATTGCGCTGTTGTTGGAGGCTGCCGAGACAGCCTTCTCGCGCGGCAGCCTGCCCTTGGTGCATTCGCTCATCGAACGGATCACCAGCATCGCTCCGCGAAACGCGCCTGCGCTTCAAATCAGCGCCGCCGCCATGGCTGAGGAGGGAAACTGCGACGCAGCCGTCGTGCAAGCCCAGGCAGCGCTCGACGCGGGAGGACTGGACTCATCTCAAGCCTGCGAAGCGCACGCGATTCTGGGCGAGTGTCTCGGACGGCAGGGCCAACCCAAGGAGGCGCTCGTTCATGTGGAGCGAGCGTTGACGAGTCCTGCGGTGGCCAAGCTCCCCGACTACCACGCGCTCCGCGCCTTTTTGCTCCAATCGCTCGGCCGGTTGGACGAGGCCGATGATGCCGCGGTGACGGCGTTGACGCAGGCCAACTGGGACCCGGTGGTGGCGGCCGCGCTGCGTGAGCGTGGACTCCCGCGGCTGGTCGAGGTGGTCACATTCAAGAGCACGCGCGAAGGGAACGAAACCACGGTCGTCGGAGTGGTGAAGAATCGCGGGCCGGTGGCGCTCGAAGAGTTGAGTGTGACGGCCGAGGGGACCGACAAGTCGGGAACGATCATTGCGACCGGAACCGCCAACGCGATCCCTAAACGACTCGTACCGGGTGCGACCGGTTCGTTCAAGATCGTCCTGCAAGGCTTGGCCGACGAGATTGCCGACCTGCGCGTTCGCGTGGTCGACTTCAAAGAGCCCTAACGCCGCGCGCGAACGAGCGCGCGACATCGGGGTTGAGACACCTCGCGTCTTAGCAGGCTTCCGCAGCAGCGGAACTCGAGCCACGCGGTTTAGCACTGTCCGCGACACCTGCGGTGCGGCAGAGCGAGTGAGCCAGAGCAAGCAGTTCAGACTCCAAGTGCATCGTGAGGCGGCCGATCACATCGAAGCCAAGCTGTATGGTCTGTATTGCTTTGCCGTCGAGCGAGTGTCGAGCCAGCTCCAAGAGCACGTTGTTTTCCTTGACGATGTGTGTGACCGAGAATATCCGGTAGGCGTCGGCCGCGTCGGCGAGCCGGGAGGCATCAGCGGAGAGGGCCGCATCGTGAACCGCCGTCAAGAGCGTCCGTTCGGTGCTGTGCTCGTGACAAAGTTGCGTGACGGCGACGTCGTCGTGCAGCACACCGGCACCATCGAGTGCCGGGAACAAGTGGTGTTCCTCCTTGATGTGATGACAGCGCTCTCCGAATTCTTCGAAGAACAACACGGCGTCGAGCCACCACGCACTGCGCATCGGCGCGCCACGCCGGAGCCGGCGTGACTCCGACTCGACCGCTGCCAGCACCGAAAGAACCACGTCATGTTCGCGCGCCAGGATATCCGCGGGATGATCTGATTCAGCTTCAACAGCTGGATGATGTTTGGCGCTCATCGGTACCCCCTTCGAGTTCTCATCCCGAGATCGTTCTGTTCGGCAGTCCATATGTGACGACCAAACCGCCGGCAAGGCCCTTGCGGTGAATCAAGCCGGTCCCGCTTGATCTGAGTTTGGTGCATCGTTCGCGCGACAAACCAGCTAGTAAGCCTGCGCCAATGAACAAGCTCATAGCGTTCCTGTCGAACGATCGATCGCGCTCACTTGATGCGCGTCGATGAACGCCTCGAGATAACCCTCGTCGATCGGGGATGCGACATCGTACGATTCGCTCATGACGATTCCGGTCCCACTGTCAGCAACGCATCCGGTTGTGCTTTGGGTTGTGCGAGAGGTTCTTCCGTTGTTGAGCGAGCGGCTCCGGCCGCGACGCGTGGTGGTGTTCGATCCGCCGGACCGGCCAGCGTCGGTCGGTGATCACGCGCCTGGAATCGTGATTGTCTCCGATGCATTTCGTTCTGTGCCGATGACAGAGCGGCTCGCGGTCGTGCACGCGCTCTTGGCGGCGGCCAGTCCGATCCGGCCGTTTTGCCTGACCGCATCGGAATACGAGGCGATCGAATCGGCGCCTGGCCCGCTGCTCGGGGCGATCAAGACGGGCGTGATGGTGTTGTAGTCCGTGACGTTGTCGCGGGCCTACTCATCCCAGATCGCGACGCCCCCCAGCAAGCCCGCGATGTTCGACACCAGACGCACATTGGCCGGTAACTCGAGCGTGACCTTTTCGGCGTTACCGCCACCAATGTAGAGCCGATCGTAGTTGAAGGTTCGCGACAGAGCTTCCAGCGCTTCGGACAGCCGTGCGTTCCATTTCTTCTTGCCGAGCGCTTCAAGTGCCTCGACACCGAGCTCTTCTTCGTAGGTCTTGCCTTTGCGAAGCACGTGATGCGCGAGTTCCAAGTTGGGAACGCGACGGCCATCGACGAACAGCGCACTTCCGAAACCGGTGCCGAGCGTGATCACCATTTCGACGCCGCGCCGCTCGATCACTCCATACCCCTGCACACCAGAGTCGTTGGCGACACGCACCGGCTTGTGCAGCGACTTCTCGAGACTCTTGGCGAGTGGGTATCCCTGCCACTCAGCGTGGAGATTGGGTGCTGTGTGGACGACGCCATGCTTGACGACACCAGGAAAGCCGACGGAAACGCGATCGAATTTTCCCTGCGCCGCGGCCAAGGTGCGAATCACCGCCAGCACGGCAGCCGGCAGCGCCGGTCGAGGAGTTTCCAGTCGCTGCCGCTCGGTGATCGGTTTGGCCGCAGGATCCAACACCAAGCACTTGATGCCAGAGCCGCCGACATCGACCGCTAACGTCAGCGGCCCAGGCGGCGGCGCCGATTTTCGTGCGCTCACGGCGACGAGGGTGGAGGGGTGGGAGCCTCTGCGGGCTTCTCGACCGGGGGTGCTTCGATCGAGAGCAACTCGACCTCGAAGACCACCGTGGCTCCCGGCCTGATGTCAGGAGGAGCACCCATATCTCCCCACGCTTGATCGGATGGGCAGACGAGCTTCGCCTTGCCTCCGACCTTGATCTGCTGAAGCCCCTCGGTCCAACAGGGGATGACATCGGTGAGCAGGAAGTTCGCCGGCTTCTTGCTCTCGATCGTGCTGTCGAAAACTTTGCCGTCGATCAGCGTGCCGTGGTAGTTGACCACCACCTTGTCGGTTGGCTTGGGGCTAGCGCCGGTTCCGGCCTTGAGTTCGCGGTAGATCACGCCGGACGGGAGCTTCTTGGCGCCCGGCTCTGCCGCCGCGTTGGCTTGATAAGCGGTCCCCGTTTCCTTTTCCTTGGCAGCCAACGCCATCAGCCGAGTGCGCGCCATGTTTTCGATCTTGGGGCCGAACTCGGTAAGGAAGCCTTCGGTCACCTTATCGGTGAGCACCGCATCGCTCAGGCCGGCCTTGACCCACTCCATGTCTTCCGCGCTGAGGCCGAAGATCGAGAGGTTCATGCGCTTGTCGATGATCGCGCCCAACGCATAGAGCGTTTTTTGATCATCGGTCTGTGGGACCTTGGCTTGCGCCCTCAGAGTGCCGGTCGGGACTGCGGCAACCACAGCCGCCAAGAGCAGAGAAGTGAGTGGCAAACGCATCGGTCGTCCTTTCTCGCAGTGCGAGGCCTCGGCCCGCCAGGCGCGGGCGCGACATGATGCCGCAATCCGGCGGTCACGGCACGAGTCGGTAGAATCTCCCCCGATGAGCCGTCGCCGCTTCTGGAAAGCGTTGGTCCGGCCCCGCGAGGGGCGCCGTTTGCCGCCCGAACTGAAGCCGCGGCGCGTCGGCGCGCTGGCCAGGCAGTTCGCGCGCGGTGTGCGCGATCCCTTGTTTCGGCAGTTGTTGCAGCGGATCGATCAAGCGCCTGTTCATCCTGGCAACAAGATCGAGTTGTTCTTCGACGGCGGGGCAGCGTTCGAGTCGATGTTGCACGCGATCCGGGCGGCGCAGCAGGAGGTGTTGCTGCAGTCGTACATCCTGCAAGACGATCGGATTGGCGATGCGCTGGCCACGGCGATGAGCGAGGCTGCGGCGCGCGGCGTCACGGTAAGACTGCTCGCCGATGCGTTTGGCAGCTCGCGCACCAGGCTCGACTATTGGAAGCGCCTCAAGCGCAGCGGTGTGAAGGCTCGGCTGATCAACAACCTGATGCCGGCGCTGTGGTACGGGAAGGCCTATCGCGACCATCGCAAGATCTTGGTCGTCGATCGCAGTGTCGCGTTCACGGGAGGGATGAATCTCGGCGAGGAGTACGCAGGCACCGATGCGCAGGTGGTTTGGCGCGACACACATGCGCGCATCGAAGGCCCAGCAGCTTGGGAGATGGCCGTGGTGTTCGCAGAAGGGTGGGGTTGGTCACGTGGCGCGCCGTTTCAGATCGATCCGTCGCCCGTGATGCCCAGTGGCGTGGGGAGCGACGTGCTCGTACTCGACTCGCGCCCACTGCGCGGCCATGACGAAACAGCCTCGGCGCTGGCCGCCACGATCGGTGCGGCGCGCGAGAGCGCCTGGATCACCAACGCCTACTTCGCACCGCGGCCGTTTACGGTGGACTTGCTGGCGGAGGCGGCGCAGCGCGGGGTCGACGTGCGATTGCTCTTGCCTGGACCCACCGATGTGCCGGTTGTCCGTCATTCCGGTCATGGCTACTTCGAGGCGCTGCTCGCAGCCGGGATTCGCATATTCGAATATCAGCCGCGCGTGCTGCACGCCAAGACGTTGGTCGTCGACCGGCACGTAGCGATGGTGGGTTCGACCAACATCGACTTCCGGTCGTTTCACTTCAACGCCGAGTGCAACGCGTTGGTCTTGGATGATGCCGTGGGAACAACCCTCGCCCTGCAGTTCGAACGCGATCTGGTCGATGCGCAGGAAATCACACCGTCTGCGTGGCGCGGTCGCGCGTGGCCGCATCGTGTCGGTGACGCGCTCGCCAAACGCCTCGCGTTTCTGCTCTGAGCGGCGGCAGCTGGTGTTACTGCGACTGGGCAGCCGAGCGGAGCGCACTGAGCAGCGCGCGCAGGTCGTCGAGGACGGTGAGCGGATGAATCAGCGTGACGCGCAGAAATACGCCTGCCGGCAGGCTCGTTTGCACCAAGTAGAACGCGCCCGATTCGAGCACGCGGCGGCGGATCGTGGCTTGAAGCTCATCGAGCCGGTCGGTCGGGACTCCCTCGGGACGATATCGAAAACAGACGATGTTCGACTGCGGCTGGACCGCAAGGTCGAAATCGGCCGACTCGTGAATCGTCTCCGCGAAGGCGCGCGCCAAGTCGAAACACTGAGTGATGTACTCACCGAAGAACGCAGGTCCATAGGTCGAGAGCGAGAGGTACATCGGAAGCGCTGCCATTCGCTTGGTGCATTCGAGCGTGCGGCGACCGAGGTCGTGCGATGGGCCCGCCGCGCCGTCGGCCGTAAACAGGTAGGAAGCTTCTTGGTCGAACGCGGCGTGCGAGTGACGTCCATCGCGAAACAGCACGAGTGTGGCGAGCGCCGGCATGAGCAACATCTTGTGAAAGTCCAGCACCAACGAGTCGGCACGCTCGATACCGGCCAAGAGCGAGCGGTACTTCGGCGACAAGATCGCGGCTCCACCATGCGCGGCATCGACATGCAACCAAAGGCCCTCGCGTGCGCAGAACTCAGCGATCGGTTCGATCGGATCGAAACTTCCGGTCGCGGTCGTACACGCGCTGGCCACGACCGCAACCGGCCGGCGTCCTGCGCGCCGCGCTGAGTCCAGCGCAGCGGCGAGCGCCTTGGGGTCGAGCCGATGCTGTGGATCGCAACCGACACGACAGGCACCGCCAGCACCCCAGCCCATCAGAGCCGCACTGCGTGCGACGCAGTAGTGCGCTTGATCGGAGACCAACAACGCCAGCGGAGGGCCGGCCTGCGCTCCCTCGCGCCAGACGTCGAATCCGGCGCGTGCCTGGCGCGCGGCGAGCAACGCCGTGAGATTGCCGGCCGAGCCGCCGGATGTCAGAACGCCGTCGGCCTGCGCGGGGAAGCCGAATCGATCGGCGAAAAAGCGCACCAAGGCTGCTTCCATCGCGGTGGCCGCCGGTCCCATTTCGAAGACCGCCATGCCGTTGTTCAGGAGTGCCGAGACGTGTTCGGCCAACGCTGCCAGCGGCAGCGGTGCGGTGACCTGGTGACCGACGAAGTGCGGGTGATGCAGGTGGGTCGAATTTTCCAGGACGCGTTGAAGCAACGAAGCGGCCGTCGTCGCCGAGTTCGCATCGAACTCAGCCGGGAACAATCCGGCGAGACGCTCGTACGAGCCGGAAGGCATGACCGGGAGCGCTGCCTCCGCGTTGGTGGCGCGCGCCAGGTAGTGGCTCAGTTGATCGATCCACGCGCGGGCTTGGTCGCGATAAAGCGTCGCGTCGTAGGCGGCACGAAGCCGTTCGCTCACGCCTCGATCCAAGCCAGCGCCACGCGCGTCACGGTGATATCGCTCTTCTTCGGTGTCAGTTCGAGCGCCTCGATCGATGGCGTCGCGGCCGCGCTGAGTGCCGCGACCTCCGCTTGGCACTCGGCGTTGAGCTCGGCGAGTTGCGCCTGGAGTGTTTCCACCGATTCCGTGGCACGCGCGACGTCTTCCTTCTCTTGCATCGTGCGCGACATGCCCCGCGCCGCGGTCGTCGCCCGACCGATGTTCCCGGCTCCCACGAGCTTGCGGCCGAACAGCGCGCCGAGCACGGTCGCGCCGATCGAAATCGCCGACTGCACCTGCGTCTGTTGGGCTTGCGTCTGTTCGCGTGCAACGCGTTGCTCGGCAGTGCGGATGCGCTCGCTGAGGCGCGTGATCTTGGGCGCATATTTGCTGCGCAGTGTCTCCACCGAAGCGTCGCGCGCCGAGCGCGAAGCCTCCATCACGCGAATCCGAAACTCCCCCTCGCTCTCGCTGGGTTTTGAAATCAACTTCAGGCTGGAGCATTGCCACAGTTTCAGCACATGACTGCGATAGACCCACGACTCCAACCCTGCGGCGAGCTTTGCGATCGCCTTGGCATCGAGCGCCCGCGGAAACGGTTCGTAAGAAGAGTCTTCGGGAGGCCGTGATGTCGCACGATTGAGCAGTTCCATTTCATCGGCTTGCGCCGACTCCCAAAAATCGCCGGCTGAGCCGGGGGCGAGTGGTGCGACGACCACGAGATCGTTCCAGTCGTCGATCCCTGCCTTGGCTTGAACGAAGTGCACTTTGACGGAGCCAAGCAGTGCCGGCCGCAACGGACCTGCGTCGGCGAGATAGATCTCTTCCAATCCTGGCGGCACAACCGGGCGCGTCGACGGAGCAGGCGTCGCAGCCGGAACGCTGGACGCGGCACGTGGAGTTGCTTGCGCGGGGACGGCTTGCGACTTGCGCGCTGCCATCAGCGTTTGAATCTGCGAGCGTGTCATCGGTCCGCGTAGGTAACTCATCGCCCAGCGCGTTTGAAACACGACGGGATGATCCTCGTGCACGTTATTGAGCACGAACACGCGATTGCTCAGTCCGGCGAGTGTGGCTTCCATTTGAGCGCGGTCGAAACTTTGACCGGCCGCTGCCGACGCGCCTTCAAGCCCTTCGATCACACGCGCCTTGTCGCGTTCGGTCTGCAGCCGGCCCAAGAACCAGGTCCCGGCGTTGGAGAGTGCTTTGTAGTCCAGGTCGACCGGATTCTGCGTGGCCAACACACAACCCAGCCCAAACGCGCGGGCTTGCTTCAAGAGCGTCAACAGCGGCTTCTTCGAGGGCGGATTGGCGGTCGGTGGAAGATACCCAAAGACTTCGTCCATGTAGAGGATCGCGCGCAGGCTGCTGGTTCCGGCTTGCAATCGCATCCACGACACGATTTCCTGCAGCAGCAGCGTGACGAAGAACATTCGCTCCTGCTCGCCGAGATGTGCGATCGAGATGATCGAGATGCGAGGCTTGCCTTGTGGTGTGTGCAACAGCCGTGCGATATCGAGCGGTTCGCCGGCAGCCCATGCAGCAAACGATGGCGAGGCCAGCAGTGTGTTGAGCGAGAGCGCCAGCTCCATCCGATCCTTGGCGGGGTAAAACGACTCCAGGTCGAACGCTCCGATCCGCTCGAAACCGGGTTTCTGAATCGACTGGATCAACGTCGTGAGATCGGCGTCTCGGCCAGCGCGCCACGCGCGGTCGATGATTTGTGACAGCAGCACGTGCTCGCGACTGCGCAAGGGGTCGGCCGTGATACCAACCAGCGCCAACAGTCCACTCACCGCGGCCTCGATGCGATCGCGCCAGGCATCCACGTCATCGGCGAGCGCTGCACCCGGCGCCGCATACGATCGCAGCACGGCGAGGGGTAAACCAGATTCGCTGCCGGGCGTGTAGATCGCGACGTCGCCCGAGTCTCTCAACCGGGTGATTCGCTCCGGGTTTTGGTCCCACTGTGCGAGTCCTGCGCGCCATTGTGCCGCGGTCTTCTCGGCCAGAGCGTCGGGGGTGGTTCCCTCGCGTTGCGCCTGCCCTTCGTCGATCCAAGGACGGAAGTCAGCGGGCCGAAGCTCGGGGAAGGTGAGCATCAGATTCCCGATATCCCCTTTGGGATCGATCGCGATGACAGGCACGCCGTCGATCAACGCCTCTTCCAGCAGTGCCAGGCACAAGCCGGTCTTGCCGCTCCCAGTCATCCCAACCACAACCGCGTGGGTGGTGAGATCGCGCGAGTCGTAGAGGATCAGATCGTCGGTGGGTCGCGCCGCCACGGTGTCGTAACGCTTGCCAAGGTAGAAAGCCCCAAGCTTCTCGTAGTCCATAGCGCGCGATTATCCAAGAATTCGCTCGCCAAGCGACATCCGCGCGCTATTTCGGGGACGGTTTACGGAATTCCTCGCGCGATCGCGAATCACACCGTGGACTTCCGGCAGGTCGCCGAGCTGTTGTGCCGCGAGTTCGGTAAACCGTCCCCCAAATTGGAGGGTTAGCCTTCGATGAGGCGGTCGCGGCCGGCTTGCTTGGCTCGGTAGAGGGCGTGGTCGGCGCGAGCGACCCAGGAGGCGGTTTCTTCGCCTGGTCGGAGGACGGCGAAACCGATCGAGATGGTGAGGCGCACGGCGGTGCCGCCGAGTTCGATGGACTGATTGCGAACATTCACCAAGAGGCGAGCGCCGAGGATTCGTGCTGTCTCGACACCTTCTCGAGGCAACACCACGGCGAACTCCTCGCCGCCATACCGCGCCACGAAGTCAGTGCGGCGCGGGAACGTTCGCACGATCGTATCGGCGAGCCGGCGTAACACCTCGTCACCGGCAGGGTGGCCGAAGGTATCGTTGATTCGTTTGAAGTGATCGACATCGACCATCAACAGGCAGGCCGGATCGCCGGACAATCCAGCGATCGAGCAAAGACGCGAGAGATGTCCATCCAACGCCGCCCGGTTGTAGACGCGAGTCAACCCATCGGTCTCCATCTTCGCGCGCGCGTGCTGCAACTCTTCGCGCAACACCCTCAACTCGGCGCCGAGTGTCTCCAACAGCTGGTCTTGGCGAGCCCGCGATTGCTGCAGCGCGTGACCAATGGCATCGACGGTAGAGAGCACTTCGCGCCGCAAGTCGTCCATCGATGCCCCGGCGACCGCTGTTCGCTTCAGCCGGACGATTTGCGTCTGTATCGAGTCGTCGGCGGTGCGGCCATCGCCGACCGACCGTCCCAACCGCTGCACCACCGAGAACACCGTGTCGCGCAACCCAGCAACCGCTCGCTCCACCGAGGTTCGTTCGTCGGTCCGATGTCGCGCGAAGGCCCCGTGCACTGCATCCCAGTCGCGTGAGTTGCCGGCTTCGGAACGACCCACACCCGGCGCCGCCGTTCCCGACAGCACATGCTCGGCCCAGCCACGGAACTGCTCGGCGCTCCGCGATGCGTCCAAGCCCTCGACCGCGATCGACTGCTCACCGTAGAGTCGCAGCACCCCGGCCAAGGTACGCAAGGCAGCTTTGTGTTCCGGCGCTTCAGCGGCCGGTTGCGCCGGTCCGGTCGAAAACTGAGGTGTCGCTGGGAGGATCGGCCGGCGAAGGATCTGCAGCAGCCGTTCTGCGAGCGCCGTCATGCCGTCTCGGGCGTTCGCGCCCGCGAGCACACCCGATTGCGTCCCAAGCGCTTGGCCTCGTAAAGCTCGCGGTCGGCAGCAACCGTCAAGGCTTCAGCGTCGTCTAGCTCGCGGTCGGGCAAGCAGGCGACCCCGGCGCTCAGCGTGACACGAATCCGCAACGCCGACGGATCGAGGAGCTGAGCTTCAACCTCGCGCCGGCAACGCTCGGCGCAACGTTCGGCCTGTTCCTGATCGGTGTCACGAAGCAGCAAGGCAAATTCCTCGCCGCCATAGCGCGCGAGCAAATCTTCGGTGCGTACCATGCGCGTCAGCGCATCGGATACCTCGCGAAGAACTCTATCTCCCGCGGGGTGACCGAAGGTGTCGTTGATGCGTTTGAAGTGATCGATGTCGAGCATCACCAAGGAGAGCGCTGTAGCGTGCCGCACGCTGGCGGCAACAGCCGGCTGGAGTGCATCGATGAAGAACTTCTTGTTGTACAGACCGGTCAGTCCATCGCGGGTAGCGCGATCGTAGAGCGATCGTTGGTAGCTCTCTTCAATCTGGTCTTGGACCCCGAACTTCAGGACCGTCGTGCGGCCGATCTGAATCCGGTCGCCGTCGGCGAGCCGTTGCTGACGCGCGGGCCGGCCATTGATGAACGTCCCGTTGGTCGAGCCCAAATCGAGAAGCCGCCAGCCGCCGTCACTCTGGCGTTCGAGTCGAACGTGCCGGCGCGAGATCCCGTCGTCCACCACTTGAAAGTCCGCGATCTCGTCACGGCCGATCACGACGGCCGGCTTTTCGAGTCTTAACATGCGACCGACCAGCAGTTGATTGGAGCAGCTCAGGATCACCAGGCACGCACACGCGTTCGCAGCTCCCGAGGATCGAAATTCGATCGAGTGAATCGTGGTCTGTTCTTCGTCGCGCATGCGAGACAGGAATCTAGGTCCGGATCGATCGCTGTGGCACTGCCGTGACGCGACTCAGCGTGCACCGGACTGAAACAGTGCCGCGCTATTCCTGCCGCGCTTTTCGTACCGCTGCCCGCCATCGCGTCAGCCGCTCGGCGATCGGCAACTCCGCGCCCTGCTCGGAGGGTTCGTAGTACTCTTCACCTTGCAGCGGCGAAGGCAGGTAGGGCACCGCCGCGTGAGCCCCTGGTTCATCGTGTGGATAGCGATAGCCGACACCCAGCCCCAACGTCTTCGACAAGGCCGCCGTACCGTCACGCAGTGCGTCGGGAATCGCCGCGGTACCATGGCGCCGCACCGCCTCTACGGCGCGATCGCGCGCCACGATCACCGAATTCGACTTTGGTGCTGTCGCTAGATACAACGCAGCTTCGCACAGCACCAGCGTGCCCTCCGGCAGACCCAAGCGCTCGAACGATTGCGCCGCCGCGAGCGCGAGCGGGAGTGCGTGCGGGTCGGCCAGACCGACATCTTCCGCGGCGAAGATCAACATCCGGCGCGCCGGAAACAACGGGTCTTCGCCGGTCTCGATCATGCGCATCAAGTAATAGACCGCGGCATCGGGATCGGAGCCGCGCAGCGACTTGATGAACGCCGATGCGAGATCGTAGTGAGTATCGCCCTGCCGATCGGAGCGCAGCAGCCGTGCCTGTGCCGCACGCCGAACATCGTCGATCGTCAGTTCGTCGCCACTGACCAGCGTGGCCGCAATCTCGAGCGTTGTCAGGGCGCGTCGCGCATCGCCGTCCGCCTCTTCCGCCAACGCGAGTAGGGTATCTGCGGCCGCACGCAACCCGAGCGAACCGAGTCCGAACTCTTCATCGCTCAGGGCGCGCTGCACGAGAGTTACCAAGTCCTCCTTGGAGTGCGGTTCGAGCACCACCACACGGCAGCGCGAGATCAACGGAGCGACCACACTGTGTGCTGGGTTTTCGGTCGTGGCGCCGATCAGCACCACGGTGCCGTCCTCGACATACGGCAACAACGCATCTTGCTGCCCACGATTGAAGCGATGGATCTCGTCGATGAAGAGCACGCTGCGCTGCCCGCGCTGCCGCAACTCAGCCGCTCGAGCGATCACCTCGCGAACCTCTTTGACACCCGATGAGACGGCCGAGAGCTGAAAGAAGTTGGCTCCGGTTCGCGCCGCCAAGAGCCGCGCGAGGGTGGTCTTGCCGCTGCCCGGTGGCCCCCAGAGCAACAGCGAGGGGAGTCGACGTGCGGTCAACACTCGATGGAGAAATCCACCGTCGCCGAGCAGTTGACGTTGACCGAGAATTTGCTCGAGACTTCGCGGCCGCATCCGTTCGGCCAACGGTGCGTCGCGCGGGGGAGGCGGTGGATCTGGAAATAGTGGCGTCGACATGCCGCTAGAGTCCTTCGACCAACGGACGTCCGTCGCGTACACCGTGCCCTGACAACAACACCACAATGTCTTCGACGCCGGCGAGCAAACGCGCGCCCGCATCGAGCAAGTACGCCAACCCAAGCCCCGCCGTCGGCTCGATTTTCAAGCCTTCGCGCCATGCCAGCCGGATCGCTCGTTCGAGCGCCAACTCCGTCACCGCGACGATGGCGCCACCGCTGCGACGCACGGCGGCAAGTGCCTCCTGAGCGCGACGCGGCGTGGCGATTTGCACGCCCTCCGCCAACGAGCCACCGTCTGCCTCGGTCCAGGTTTCGCTCTGCAAGAGGTTCGACTCGAACGCGTGGACCAAGGGACGACAGTTCATCGACTGGACACCAATCAAGCGCGGTACCAAAGCGCCACGCGCTTGCGACATTGCCTCGAACCCGGCGGCAACTCCCGCAAGATATCCGCCTTGACCCGCAGGCATCACCACCGCGCCCGGGACGCGGCCGAGTGCTTCGACGATTTCGAACGCCGCGGTCGCAGCGCCCGCCGCGTGCAGCGGCTGCAACGCGTGCGCTGCCCATACACGGCCTTCCAACGCGGCGCGCTGTGCCGCCTTGGTCGCTTCAGCTCGCGGACCAGGAACTTCGACAAGTGTCGCTCCGGCAGCGCGGATCAGATCTTTCTTCACGGCGGTTGAGTGCGCCGGAACGAACGCTGTGAACGAGACACCCGCGGCTTGCGCATAGCGCGCCAGCGAGAGCGCTGCGTTTCCGGAGGAGTCCTCGATCAGGTCCGTGTATCCGCGTGCGACCAGTGCGGCGATCAAGAACGTGGAGCCGCGATCTTTCCACGATCCGGTCGGCAAGAGATCGTCGCGGAGCGCGAAGACACCCGGCGGGATCCCAGGCAGCAACAACGGCTGCAGCGGCACCGCGCCTTCCCCCAGCGTCACCGGCTTGACCTTGTTTTCGAGCGCAAAGGCGTGGCGATAGCGCCACAGTGTGTGGCTCGCCAACGGCGAACGCGGTCCCGGATCGCATACCGGCGCCAGCGAAGGCACGCCACCGCAAGGACAAAGCGGGTAGGCGATCACGAGCGGCAGCGCCGTTCCACACGAAAGACACTGTGCGCCAGTGGCGCTCACAAAAGCGCGAAAGCGATCTCTTGCAGGATCGCTTCGGCCGCGGCGCGAGGGTCGGGTGCTGCGACGATCGGCCGGCCGACGACCAACAGCGTGGCGCCATCGCGAATCGCATCACCCGGTGTGGCGACTCGCGCTTGATCGCCTTTGTCGCTGCCGGCCGGCCGGACCCCAGGCGTGACGATGAGTGCCTGCGGCCCAAGCAACGAGCGCAGCGCCACGATTTCCTGCGGACTGCAGACAACGCCATCCGCGCCGGCACCGATCGCCATCTCAGCCAAGCGTAGTACCTCTTCACCCGCACCGCGGTCAAGGCCGATGCGACGCAGTTCGGCATCGTCATGCGAGGTGAGCACGGTGACCGCGAGCAGTTTCGTGCGCTCGCTTGTCGTCGCCTCTGCAGCATCGCGCGCTGCCGCGATCATGGCTGGACCGCCCAACGCGTGGAGCGTGAGGTAGCGTGCGCCGAGAGAACCGGCCGACCTGACCGCCGCGCCGACCGTGCGGGGAATATCGTGCAACTTCAGATCGAGAAAAATTGCGGCGCCGTAGGAAGCTGCCGCTTCGACAGCGGCTGGTCCTTCGCTCACGAATAGTTCGAGTCCAACCTTGAAAACTCCCGCGCGGTCTTGAAGTTGCTCCGCCAGCACGCGCGCTGCGGCCAATCCAGGGACATCCAACGCCACCGCCAATCGCGCTCGAGCCTTCATTGCTGTGTGCTCCCGCCTAATCGTGCGCTGCCCGCACCAACTGCCTCACGTCGGTCACGCCGTGCGCTTGGCACCATTGCTCCAAGTCGGTGACGACGCGTGTTGCAACACTCGGATCGTTGAAGTTGGCGGTGCCGACTTGCACGCACGAGGCACCGGCCATGAGGTATTCCACCACGTCGCGCGCCGAGACGATTCCGCCGATCCCGCACAGCGGCACCTCGGGAAGCGCTTTGGCAACTTGATACACCGCAGCAATCGCCAAGGGCCGGATCGCCGGTCCGGAGAGCCCTCCGGTCTTGTGTGACAACACCGGCGCTCGCCGTTCGATGTCGATCACCATCCCGACATAGGTATTGACCAAGGAGAGCGCGTCGGCCCCGCCCGCGACCGCGGCCCGGCCCATCTCCGCGATATCACTCACATTCGGCGTGAGCTTCACCCACAGCGGTTTCGCGGTGCGGTTTCGTACCGCACGTGTCACCTGTTCGATCGCGTGAGCCGAACGGCCGATCTCCAATCCACCTTCGTGAACGTTAGGGCACGAGAGATTGAGTTCGAGTGCCGTCACTCCTTCGGCTTGTTCCAAACGTTCGGTCACGAACACGTAGTCTTCTACCGAAGTCCCGAACACGTTGACCACGATGGCGGTGTTGCTGCCGCGCATGAGGGGCAACTTTTCTTCGATGAAGCGATCGACCCCGACATTCTGCAGGCCGATCGCGTTCAACATCCCAGACGGTGTTTCGACGATCCGCGCCGGTGCGTTGCCGCCACGTGAGCGCGGGCTGATCCCTTTGGTGACGAAGCCGCCGAGCGCCGACAACTCGAGATAAGGCTGAAACTCGATGCCGTAGCCGAAGGTGCCGCTGGCCGTCAGCACCGGATTCTTCAGCGTCAGTCCGGCGCCGCAGTCGATCGACAACGACACGCTGCCGCTCACAGCACGATCTCGCGCGAGTCGAACACCGGACCCTCGCAGCAGACCCTTACGAAGCGGTCGAAGTCATCGGCGGGGGAGCGTTTGGGAATCACACACCCAAGGCAGACTCCGAAGCCACAGGCCATCGTTTCTTCGGTGGCGACCTGGCAGGGGACGCCACGCTCTTCGCAGAGCTGCGCGACCGCGCGGAGCATGGGGTGCGGACCGCAGGTCATCACCACACGCTTGCGGCCCGAGCCATCGTCGAGCAAACGCTGCAGAGGTGCGGTAACGCGTCCTTTCTCGCCGAACGATCCATCCTCGGTCGTGGTCGTCACCGCACACCGGTCCTTGAACCAGTCCAGCAGTGTCAGATCGGAGTGAGAACGGCCGCCGAAGATCAGTTGGGCCTTTGCGCTCGCGGCCCCCAGCTGTTGCAGCAGCAACGGAAAGATCGCATTGCCGATACCGCCGGCTACCAACACGAGTTCGGTGTCGTCGCCGGGGATCGTGAACCCTTTGCCGAGCGGTCCGAGCACCGCGGCTTGATCGCCTTTGCGCAGTCTCGACAGCGCCAAGGTCGCGTTTCCGAAGATCTTGTAGAGCACTTCGATTTGGCGGGGCGGCCCGTCCGCCGGATCGGGCGCGACCCGGGCGACGGAAAACGGCCTTCGAATCAGCATCGCGTTGATTTCAGGGAGCCCGAGCATCACGAACTGTCCAGCAAGACTGGCGGCCGCCATCTGAGGAGCGTCGAGCCGAAGCAGGTGATACCCCGATCCGAGGTCCCACTGCTCGGCGACAGCGACGGTTTGGTTGTGTGGCATCGGCGGATTCTACCCTTCGGTCTATTCTGCCGGCTATGTCGACACATCAGCCGCCGCCAGATCGCGTCAAAAACCGCGGTGCACGACCCCGCGGCTGGCGCCGTCGTTTGGCGGCAAGCTGGCAGCCCGCGCAATGGCTGGTCGCGGACGCGGCGCTCGCCGGAGTGTGGGCGGGGTTGGCCCTGACGTTGATGCTTTTCTTGATCAATCCCGAACCGCCGCTCACCTTGGGTGCGTTTCTTCACACGTTGATCGCACTGGGGCCGGCGATCCTGGTGATGTTCGTGTTGCTGGGCCCGGCGCTGGTCTTGCTCGCAGTCTCGCTGCGGGTTGGACACACCACGGGCCGGGGTTTGCGATTGCGCTACGTCGTGAGATTCGCCCTGCTCGATGCAGTTCTGATTGGTGTCGCGGCGCTGTTGGAAATGCGTGAGGTTGGTGAACTGTTGCCGCGCGTCTCGCAACTGGCACTGAGCTTGCTTATCGCCACCTGCGGGCTCAGCGCGCTGGCGTTGCTCGTGCTGTTGCTCGTCGATCTAAGACAACCCGGAAGAATCGGTGCGCCGCTGGTGGCCACGATTGGACTGGCGGTCACGATTACCTTTGGCGTGATCGCCGATCTGCGTCGTGTCCGGCCAGTCTTCGAGCGGCCCGAACTGCTTTCCGGTTTCACACCTGCCGGACCGGCGCTGGTGATCGAGATTGCAGGCTTGGATCTGCCAACAGTCCGATCCGCGTCCGAACGCGGCTTGACTCCGGCGTTGGAGTCGTTGCTTTCGCGTGGCGCGGCCGCGACCGTCGACCCCGGTCCATTGGCCCAACCGCTGGCTGTGCATGCGTCGCTGTTGACCGGGCGAGCCCCACCCGAGCACGGCATTCTGGGAGAGGCCCGCCATCGTCCTCGCGGTGGAAACGTCTCGTTTGCGTTGCTGCCGCGAGGCCTGTTCCTGCGCAAGCTGATGTTGCCGGCGCTGTGGGAAACCGTTCCTAACGACCACGATGCTGTGCGCACCGTGGCCTTGCCTGGCGTCGCGCGGGCGCTCGGGCTGCGGTTGGTCCTGATTGGCGATCCGCTGCGCTGGCCCTCGAATGGCGTTCAAACCGCCTTCGACGACAAAGCACTCGAGTCTCCGAAGGAGATCTCGTTGCCGGTGCCGCTTGGGTCGGTGGCTTGTCCCGACCCGATCACGGTGGGGGATCGATTCTTCGGCGCGACTGCCGACGAGCTGCCGTCTCGTCCTGACGCTGAACGTTTGTTGCAGCGCGCACTCGGCCAAGATCTTTGCGCCTTGGCTGTGGCCCAGCGCTATGCGAACGCCGGCAACGTCGACGTGTTGTGGGTCCGGCTCTCCGGCTTTCCGCGCTTGGCGCGGCAGTTCGGTGGACTCCAAGAGGGGAGCATCGCACGCGCCGTTTCCGAACGTGAACTCGCCGCCTATGGCCGCACGTTGATTCGTGTCTTGCGCGAACTCGACACCCCGATCGGCGCGCTCGTCGATACCGTCGGACGGCAAGCGCGCGTGATGTTGATCAGCCCACAGGGGCTCGTACCGCGGCAAGATGTGCGCCGTCTGTTCGAGGCACTCCGCGGCGCCGATACAGACACCGCGACCTGGAGCGGGCCGCAGCTTGGAATGGTGATCTTCGGAGGCGAAGGCGTCGTGGCGGGCCGCACCTGGGATGAGCCGCTGCCGGTGACATCGCTGCTGCCCACGCTGCTTTGGTCGCAAGGGCTTCCGGCAGCAGAAAACATGGGGCCAATCGTGCCGCGCGCGTTCACGGCCGATTTCTTGGAACGCCGGCCCGTGGTTGCCGTGCCGAGTTTCGGCGCGTCTGGAGGTGGTGCGCATTGACGCCCCTGACGGGCCGTGATATCCAACCGCGCCTTCACTAGGGAAACTTGAGAGGTGTCTTGTGGCGCGGCCCCAAAGAGTGATGACCGCGGAGGAGATGGCGCGCACGCTCACGCGTATGGCGCACCAAATTCTCGAGGCCGCGGCGGGCGGCCCTGAGATCGCGTTCGTCGGCGTGCATACGCGTGGCGCACCGCTGGCCTCTCGCTTGGCCGATCGTATCGCTGCTGCCGGAGCGCCACGTCCGCCGGTCGGCATGTTGGATATCAACCTCTATCGCGACGACCTCACGAGGGTCTCAGCAGCACCGCTCCTACGCGCCACCTCGATACCGTTCGACATCGATCGGCGCACGGTCGTATTGGTCGATGATGTGCTCCACACCGGCCGCACCGTGCGCGCCGCACTCGACGCTCTTTCCGATTTCGGACGTCCAGCGCGCGTGCAATTGGCCGCGTTCATCGAACGCAGCGGCCGCGAGTTGCCGATCCAACCCGACGTTGTGGGCCGGCGTATCGAGGCTCCCACAGGCTGCGTGGTCGAGGTGCACTTGACCGAGATCGACGGTGTGGTCGACGAAGTGGTGGTGATCCAACCCACGACGCCCAGCCGCCGGAACGCACCCCCGGCCGGAAAACCCGCAGCGGCGCTGCGAAGAAAAGCGCGCCCGAAGCGAGGCCGCCGGTGAGTGGCGCGCGGCATCTCTTGAGCATCGCGTCGCTCACGCCCGAACAGATTTCGCGAATTCTCGATACCGCTGAGAGCTTTCGTGATTTGGGTGGACGCGAGATAAAAAAGGTCCCCACGCTCCGCGGCCGCACGGTGATCAACTTGTTCGTCGAGCCGTCGACGCGCACGCGCACCAGTTTCGAGTTAGCGGCCAAGCGTCTGTCGGCCGACGTGCTCAACATTTCGGCTTCGGGCAGCAGCCTCGTCAAAGGCGAATCACTGCTCGACACCGGGCGCACGCTTCAGGCCATGCACCCGGCGGCAATCGTGATCCGCCACCCGGAATCGGGCGCACCGGAGTTGCTGTCCCGCGTGGTCGAGGCCTCGGTGATCAACGCCGGAGACGGTTGGCACGAGCATCCCACTCAGGCGCTGCTCGATGCGATGACGATCCGTCATCACCACGGCAGGCTCTCGGGATTGAAGGTCGCGATCTTGGGAGACATCCAACACAGCCGCGTGGCACGATCGAACATTCACCTGCTCTCGAAGATGGGGAGTCAGGTGTGGGTCTGCGGGCCGCCCACACTGCTTCCACCGGGGATCGAAGCGCTCGGATGCAAAGCCACGATCGTGCCGCAGCGCGCGCTCGAAAACGCCGACGTGGTCATGACGCTGCGGATGCAGCTGGAACGAATCCAGGGCGGGTATGTTCCGAGCCTCAAGGAATACGCGCGCGCTTACAAGCTCACCTCCGAACGAATGGAATGGGCCCGGGCCGACGCGATTGTGATGCACCCTGGACCGATGAACCGCGGTGTCGAGATCGACGGCGCGCTCGCGGACAGCGCGCGCAGCGTGATTACCGAGCAGATATCCAACGGTGTCGCGGTGCGCATGGCGGTGTTGTATCTGCTGCTGGGTGGTGAAGGGGGCGCGGCATGAAGAGTCTGTTGTTACGCCGCGGTCGCGTGATCGATCCGTTGTCCGGGCTGGATGCGGTGCGCGACATCCTGATCGAAAACGGGCGCATCGAACGAGTCGGACAACGCCTCACACGCAGTGGCAGCGGCACTACCATCGATCTCGATGGCCTGGTGGTTTGTCCTGGTTTCATCGACATGCACGTGCATCTGCGCGAGCCTGGGCAGGAAGCCAAGGAGACCATCGCGGCCGGATGTGCCGCGGCCGCTACGAGCGGCTTCACTGCGGTTGCAGCGATGGCCAATACGTTGCCCGTCAACGACTGTCGTGCGGTCACCGAGTTGATCGTCGACGAAGCCAAGCGTCATGGGTCGGTGCGTGTTTACCCCGTGGGCGCCGTGACCAAGGGGATGGAAGGCAAGGAGCTTTCAGAAATTGGCGAGATGGTTGCCGCCGGTGTGGTGGCGATCAGCGATGACGGACGCTCGATCGGGGATGCCGGCGTCATGCGGCGCGCGCTCCAATGGGCGCAGATCTACGACATCCCAGTGCTGGTTCACGAACAGGACGAGCAGTTGGTGGGCAGAGGGGTCGTGCACGAAGGAGAGGTCTCGGCACGACTCGGTTTGCCCGGATGGCCGGGTGCAGGCGAAGACGTGATGATCGCGCGCGATGTGATCCTCGCCGAGGACTCGCGCGGCCGGCTGCACGTGCAACATGTCACCACCGCGCGCGGGCTGGCGTTGGTTCAAGCCGCCAAGAAGCGCGGCGTGAATGTCACCTGCGAGGTGACGCCACACCATCTCACACTCACCGATGCGGTTCTGAGCAGCTTCGATACGGTCTACAAAATGAATCCGCCGCTCCGTCCCGAGTCCGACCGGCTGGCGTTGATCAAGGGGCTGCGCGACACCGTCGACGCGATTGCGACCGATCACGCGCCTCACACCGAGGATGAAAAAAACACGGAGTTTTGCTGCGCACCGTTTGGTGTGGTGGGGCTGGACAGTGCCGTGCCCGTGCTCTTGACCAAACTCGTGCACGAGGGCGGTCTGCCGCTCTCGCGACTTGTCGAGTTGCTCTCGTGTGGTCCGGCGCGAGCTCTCGGCGTTCCAGGGGGCAGCCTGGCGGCAGGCGAAACGGCCGACATTTCTGTGCTCGACTTGGAGCGCGAAGCGACCATCGATGCTTCACGCTTTCGTAGCAAAGGACGCAATACCTGTTTCGCAGGGTGGCGCACGACAGGCGCGGCGGTCATGACCATCGTCGCCGGCCGCATCGTGCACGACGCCCGATAAAGGTCACTGGCATGAACGGTATCGTTGAAACCTCGCTTCCTGGACTCGAGTTCGTTTCACGCGGGAAGGTTCGCGACATCTATCGCTACGGATCGAACTTCCTGTTCGTGGTCACAGATCGCATCTCGGCGTTCGATGTGGTGTTGCCCAAACCGATCCCTGACAAAGGCAAGGTGCTGCACCAGATTTCGAGTTTCTGGTTCGATTGGTGCCGGCCGATCGTCGGCAACCATAACGTCGCCGACCGGATTGCCGATTTTCCCGCCGATTTGCAAGTGCATCGAGCGGTGCTAGCGGGCCGCAGCGCGTTGGTCCGCCAGGCTGAGATGTTCCCGGTCGAATGTGTGGCGCGCGGTTATCTATCGGGGTCCGGCTGGAAGGAATACAAGCAGGACGGCACTGTCTGTGGAATCGAACTGCCGAAAGGTCTGGTCGAGTCCAGCCGCCTCCCCGAGCCGATTTTCACACCTGCGACCAAAGAACAGAGCGGGCACGACATCAACATCAGCTTTGCCCGGATGACCGAGATCGTGGGAGCCGACACGGCTCGGCGGCTGAGTGACCTGACACTCGAGATCTACTCCAAGGCAGCCGCGTATGCCGAGTCACGCGGCATCATCATTGCAGACTCCAAGTTCGAGTTTGGTGTCATCGACGGGAAGATCGCGATTTGTGACGAAATGCTCACCCCCGACTCATCGCGTTTTTGGCCTCGCGATCGCTACAAGCCAGGAGGTGGACAGCCTTCGTTCGACAAGCAGTTCATGCGCGATTGGCTGGAAGCCACCGGTTGGGACAAAAACCCGCCAGCCCCTATGCCCCCGGACGAGGTGATCGAGGGGACCCGTCAGCGCTATCTAGAGGCGCTCCAAAAGATCACCAGCCATGGACTCTTGGAGTAGCGACGATCGGCGGGCGCCGGCCCGAATGCGCCGTGAAGGCGGCTGATGCGGAGCAGGCTTGCGCGGTCTACGTGCCTTTTGCTACCCAGCGCGCGCGCTTGGCCCTATCCTCTCCAGCCTATGAGCCGATCCCGCGCCGCCGCCCTCGTCTTGGTCGTCACAGCGTTCGTCACGGTGGCGGCTTCGGCCGCGGGTCCGCGCGACGGAAAGACTTACAGCTACCTGCAGGTCTTCCGCGAAGTGCTCGGGCTGACCAAACAGAACTACGTCGAGCCTACCGAAGACGCGGTGCTGCTGGAAGGCGCCTATCGCGGAATGGTGTCCTCACTCGACGTCGCCAGCACCTATCTCGCTCCGGGAGAAGAAAAGGAATTGCAAACGTTGCCTGGGCCAGGACGCACCGGCATGGAAGTACTTCCGTCCGGTGGTGTCGCGGTCGTGGTGCGCATCGATCCCGGTTCACCGGCCGACAAAGCCGGGCTGCGGGTGGGTGATCAAATCTGGCGAATCGGCGAGAGGCCGGCGCGGCAACTGGCCTGGCCGCAACTGCGGCATCGCTTGAGCGGCGCGATCGGCACTCCGCTCAAGTTGACAGTCCTGAACGGCGACAACTTCAAACTGGAAGACAAGACGATCACGCTGGCCGCGCGCAGCGGTAAGGGCTTTTCATTGGAGAGCAAGTCCGAAGGGTTGGTCTACCTGCGGGTGATGGACCTCGAGCAACTCGATGCTGCCGCCCTGCGACGTGACCTTGCAAGCATGGCGACCGAGCACGCGCAGGTGCCGTGGCTTATCGATTTGCGCGGTGTCGTCGGTTTGGATCCCCAAATTCTCGTGCCGTTGGCGGGAGTGCTCTACGACGGTGGTTCGTTGCTGACGCTCAACCCGCGGCAAGGCGAAACACAGAAGATCGAAGCGCCCGTGACACCGCGCGCTGGGTTGCCGTCGCTCTCGGTATTGATTGATGGCAGTACCGCGGGGACCGGAGAGGCGCTGGCGATTCTGCTCAAGGAAAAAACCGGAGCCACGCTCTACGGTCGTCAGAGTTTCGGCTTGGGCTCGACTCCTGAGTTGATCCCGTTGAGTAGTGGCGGCTCGTTGCTGCTCACGACTCGTGAGATGAAAACAGCGACCGGTTTTTCGTGGGCGGGCAAGGGGATCGATCCGGACAAGATCGTGACGCCAGGCAACGCCCGCATCGATGACGATGCCGTCGGCGGCGATCCACTTTTGGACGAGACGATTCGCCTGCTGCGTTCCTCGGTTGCCGCTGTCGCTGCCAAACCGGCAGCGTAATCTCGGCTTTCTCGCCTCGATTCGGCTGTCCGCCTCACGCCGCCGAGTCTTGTCTGCGTCCGCGCTCTGCCGCTCTGTGCCTGTGTGTCTTTGCCGGTCTCTGGCCGCCGTTCTCCGTGCGGCCCTACATTCAGGGCACACCGGGGAGCAGTGAGATGCCGTCATGTTGCTGGACCGCTTCGAACTGCTTGAAGAGGTAGGGCGCGGGGCGAGCGGTGTGGTCTACCGGGCGCGAGAGCGCAGCTCCGGGCGCGTCGTCGCCGTCAAGTTGCTGCGCGACGACGGTGGGCGCACCGACGGCTTGCCACTTCGAGTTCGCCTGCGTCGCGAGGCGTCGCTACTCGGGCGCGTCAAACATCCGGGCGTGGTCAATGTGCTCGATGCAGCCAGTGAGCGTGAACTTCCGTATCTCGTCACCGAGTTCGTGAATGGCGTCTCACTCCAACAGTTGCTCAGGGATCGTGGTCCGCTGCCGCCCGCTGAGATCGTGTCACTTGTCGCGCAAGCGGCGCGCGCGCTGCATGCCGCGCATGCGCAAGGCGTGGTTCATCGCGACGTGAAGCCGGCGAACTTGTTGGTTTCATCAGATGGAACATTGAAGATCACCGACTTCGGGGTTGCAGGCGAAACAGGAATCGAGGCTTGGGAGGACATCGAAGCCGACGAGTACTTGTGGGGCACACCGGCCTACCTTCCTCCCGAACGTCTGCGTGGTTCGCCGCTCGACGGACGCAGCGATCTGTACTCACTAGGAGTCGTGCTCTATTTGGGCCTCACCGGCAAACATCCTTTCGAGGAGCGCTCGGTTCAGGAGTTGACGCGCCGGATCCTGCATGACGAGCCGCTACCTGCGTCATCGATCCGTCCAGGACTGCCACCAGAATTGGTCGCGTTCTTGCGGCGCGCGTTGATGAAAAATCCTGCGCAACGTTTCGCCGATGGCGAGGGTTTCGCGCGCGCCTTGGAAGAGATCGCTATTCCGCGCACGCGAGAAACGTGGCGTCCCGCCGAACGTCGCTGGGGAATCGCAGACGATGCCTTGGCTCAGACTCGCCGCGTGCCGCGTCAGCGACGGATTTCGTGGCAGAGAGTCATTGGCGCTGCAATGGCCGTCGCCATGGTGGCCTCGCTCTCGTGGCTGGCCGGCGGATTGCGTCCAGCACCGCTCGTCTCAACTCCGGAGATCGCGTCGATTGGAATCGTCTCTCCAGCGCCGCCGCCGATGGCCATCGAGTTCGATCCTCCAGCACCGTCTCAGGTTGCGGTCGTCGCGCCCGAGCAGAAAACGTCGCTGGTAACCAACCACTCGGGGCCTGCGCCGCTGGTTCGCGCGTCTGCTCGCACTCGAACCACGAACGCCAAAGCTGCGCGAGAGCGTGCCGCCCTCCGGGCGACTCCGCAGACGGTGGCCTGGGTGACCCCGAATGAACGTCACTCGGCACCCGCTAGCGAGGCTCGTCCCACGAAGGCTCCACTCGTCGTGACTGCTGAGCACGCTGATCCCCGACCAGAGGCCCTACCGCCGCCAGCTCACTCCACCGTTGCCACCGTCGTCGCTGCTCCGGAAAACAGGCAGGCCATCGAACCGTTGCCGACCGACTCGAGTTCCGCGCTGCTAGCCGAGGAACGACCGCAACCGGAGTCTGCGCCGCGGTTTGGCCGCGCTGTCGTGGAGATCGCACACTCGCTCGGCGAGGGCCTCATGGAGGTTCGGGTGGCAGGCCGCCGAGTCGCCCTGGTGCGCGTCTCCGAAGGAGCACCGGCGATTGCCTCGTTTCGCGTGCCGCCTGGAGATCAACGGGTCTCGATCTCGCTCCTGTCGGCCAGTGAACACGTTGACGTCAGTCAGCAGTGGACGGACAGCTGGCCCTCAGGCGGATTCCGCGCCAAGCGTTGGGCCTTGGTGGGGCCCGATCCGAAATGGCGGCTGGAACAGCAACCGTGAGTCGCGGCGAGAGTGCGACGTGAATTCATGGGAAAAGCGGGCCTCGCGGCAGACCGGCGCATAGAATCCTTGCGAGGAAACAGCCCCCCGATGCGTCCCTATATCGCCCCGATCATTGCCCTCTTATTCGCCGGTGCTGCGTTTTCTGCGCCGACCGAAGTGCCAACAGGACCGTCCACCGCCAACCGCGCGGAAGCGTATCTGTTGTTTCTGGATGCGCAGGATTTGCTGCAACAGGGCAAATGGCGCGAGGCCCGCAAGCAGCTCGAGAAAGTAATCGAACTCGATGCGAGCGCGGTCCAGGTTCACTCCACGCTCGCGCGCTTGTGCCTGCGCGAGGAAGACCTCACCTGCGCCGAGGCGCGTTCACGCAAGGCGATCGAACTCGATCCCGATGAGCCCACCGCGCGCCGCGTCTTGGCCGAGATCCTGATCGGCCGCTACCGGCGCAGCAACGATCCTCAAGCGCTGTCCGGAGCGCTGACACAGCTCGAAGCGGCCGCTCGCATCGATCCGCGCGATACGCCCACCTGGGTCGCTTGGATCCGGTTGCTGGGAAGCGAGGGCCGAATCGATCAGGCGGTCGAGATCACCAAGCGCGCCGCTGCCGTACCAGGCGCCGACCCCACCCCGCTGTGGATGGCGTTGGCGCGAGTGCTGTTAGCGCGTGGCGAAGCCGAGCGTGCGATCCGTCTGCTCGACAACGTTCACGTCACCGGCCGTGGCGCGATCCCGGTCTTGGAGACGCTCGCCGATCTCAAAGGATCGCGCGGTGACTTAGCGGGTCAAGAAGCGACGCTCGTTTCATTGCGCGAGTTGAAACCCGATGATGTCGAGGTGGCGCAACGGCTCGGGTCAGTGCGACTCGAATTGGGTGATCCTTACGGCGCGCTCGAGCCATTGCAGTCGGCGCTGCGGTCGCGTCCTGCCGATGCGATCGTTCGTCGCGATCTCGCGCGCGCTCAAGTAAAGCTAGGCCGTGGCGCCGAGGCGCTCGCACTGCTCGACGGGCTGCCTGAGGTTTACCGTTCCTCACACGCAGTGCTGTTGTGGGCTCAGGCGGCAGAACAGGCCGCTCGCCCAAAACTCGCTGCCGACAAACTCGAAGATCTGCTCACAAGACTCAGTGACGAAGATCGTGCCTCGTTTGGTTCCGCAGTGCGCTTGCGCGCGGCGCAAAATCGATTCAAAGAAGGCAATCACGCGCGTGTATTGGCGCTGGTCGGTGATGTCGATGACGACATCACCGCGCTTCGGCTGAAGTATTCGTCGCTCGACGCGTTGGGCAGGCGAACCGAGGTCGAGAGCGAACTCAAGCAACGCTTGTCCGCAAAAAGCGGCGACGCCCCGTTGATCGCACTCGCCGCCGCCTGGGATCCGAATGTCGATCACGCCTCGGCGACCGATGCCGCGCTCACGCCTCTACTCGGCGCACTGCACGGTTTTAGCGATCGCGTGGCAGGTGCCTCCGAGGTCGCGCGCTGGTTGATATCGCTGGAACGGCCTCAGCTAGCGGCCCGCCTGCTCGATGCCGTGGGCTTGCCTGAAGACCCGAGCAACGATGTGCTGCGAATCCGCGCTGCGACACTCGATGCGGCCGGTCGCGTCGGTGAAGCGGAAGCTGCATTCCGCCGGCTCTTGGTACTCGAGCCGGACAACGATGTGCTGCTCAACGACCTCGGCTGGCTGTTGGCGAAAGAGGGCCGCTCGCTCGATGAAGCGATCAAGCTGCTCGAACGTGCGGTTCAAAAGCGTCCCGAAGAACCGGCCTATCTCGATAGCTTGGGTTGGGCTTTGCATCGGGCCGGTCGCAGTTCGGAAGCGCTGACGTTGTTACGCCGCGCGGCGCAACGTGCAGTCGAGCGCGACGAACCTGAAATTCGTGAGCACTTGGGCGATGTCTACTTCGCCCTGGGCGACAACCAGCGGGCGCGAGCGGAATGGGGCGCGGCCTTGAGCCTCGGTGCGCTGTCGCGAGAACGAGTCCAGAAAAAGCTCGATGAGATGGAGAGCGCGCAGAAAGCTCCGCAACCTTGACGCGTTGGCTTGGTGTCGCGCTCGTGTGCTCGCTCGGTCTGGGCTGCGCTTCGGTCCGATCTTCGCCGCCCCACTCGGCTCCGTTCGGCGTTCAAGCCGACTACCGTGCGCAATACATGGCCAACGATGCGCCACAGTCACGACGGTTTCGTGTGCGCCTCGGGTTGGGGCCGGATCAACTGTTGCTGCTCGAGGTGCGAGGATTCGCAGGGCCAGCTGTGCTCGTGGGGGCGGTGGCCAACGGCCGAGCGCGGATCGTGTTGGCAAGTGAGCGCCGAGTCGTCGACGGCCTGGACGATGAGCGTTTCTGGGCAAAATTCACGGGCGTGCCGATGTCGGGGGAGTTGCTGCGCCTCCTGCTCAGCCCGAACCGCGACGAGACAGGTCTTAGAACGATTGCCGGCTGGCGTGTGCGTTCGATCGACGTCTCGAGGTCCGGCGCGTTTCCTCGAAAGGTCGAGTTGACCCGCGAATCGGCTCGACTGGATCTGACGTTGGCCGAGATAGGGGCGCTTCCAAGGCAGCCTGAATGGCCGAGCGTACCGAAGGGGTTCGAGTTGGTGGAGGATAGTCAGCCCGATTCTGCACCGGAGGCTCCCGCTCGTGACCCACAGTCCAACGCCCCCCGTTGAGTCGCGCACGCTGAAGCTTCGGGCGTTCGCCAAGATAAATCTCGCGCTCGACGTGTTGGGACTTCGCGACGACGGCTACACGGAAATCTCGACCGTATTTCAGTCGATCGACTGGCACGACCAGATCACGCTCACGCTGCACGCCACCGCTGGTCCGATCGAACTCTCCGTTGAGGGTGCCGAACTGGGAGCGGTGGAGACCAATCTTTGCTGGCGTGCCGCCGAGATCTTTCTTCGCAATCGGGGATTGACCAACCGGGTCTCGATCGAACTGCTCAAGCAGATCCCGGCCGGGGGCGGCCTCGGCGGTGGGTCCAGCGATGCCGCGACCGTCCTATGGGCGTTGGCGGAGCTCACCGGTGGCATCGAACCAGCCCAGCTTGCGCGTTGGGCCGCCCAGCTAGGGGCCGACGTTCCTTACTTCCTAGAGCTTGGAACGGTGCTGGGTGAGGGGCGAGGGGATCAACTGAGCGTTTGGCCTGATCTGCCCCCGTGTTCCGTCGTGCTCGCAGCGCTTGGACCGCCTTTGTCGACAGCCGCGGTTTTCCAACGTGCGCGTGGTGCGTTGACGGCCCACAAGCAGACCCCTAAGATCTCGCGGCTGTTGGAACATCTCCAGGAGGCGAGCCCCAGGCTGCCCCCCGTTTGGAACGACCTCACCATGGCGGCGGTGGCGTTGCGGCCGGAAGTTCACCGGCTGCTAGGGCATCTCGCCGCACTTGGCGGAGTCTCCGCGATGTCCGGCAGTGGGTGCGTCGTGTTCGGGTTGTTCGAGGATGAGCGGCGAGCTGGTTTGGCGGCGCTGGCCTTGCGGCAACAGGAACCGGCCGCATGGGTCAGGCAAGCAAGGACGCTGCCGCGTGACGCGGCTCGGGCTCAAAGACGGATTGGCGTAGGCAATTGAGGAGGGAGCGCTCGAGATGGAAGTCACCGACATCCGCGTTTTTCCGGTCGATGAGGAAAAGCTCAAGGCCTTCGTGACGATCGTGCTGGACCAGTGCTTCGTCGTTTCCGACATCAAGATCATTAGCGGAACACAAGGGCTGTTCATCTCGATGCCCAGCAAGCGCCGCAAGAACGGAACCTTCCGCGATTTGGCTCATCCACTCAACAGCGAAACGCGGAACATGCTCGAGGAAAAGATCCTCGCCAAATACGAGTCGACTCTGGCTTCCGGAGCCGAACCACGGAAGCTGCGAAGGCCGCGCGAGGCGGCTGAGGAAGATGCCGATCAGTTGTTCGATCGTTCGATAGACGTTCCAACTCCGTCGCGCCCCGGGTCACAACCGGGTGCAGGACTCTGAGGACTGAGGACAGGATGAGTTCGGCCGAAATAAAAGTGTTCGGCGGCACCGCCCACCCGCAATTGCTGCAGGAGATCTGCGCTTACCTCGGAATCGAAGCCGGGGCAGTGCGCGTCGAACGATTCAGCGATGGCGAGGTCTACATCCAGGTGCTCGAGAATGTTCGAGGCGCCGATGTATTCGTGGTGCAGCCGACCAACCCCCCGGCCGAGACATTGCTCGAATTACTGCTGCTGATCGATGCATTCCGGCGATCGTCCGCGGCACGAATTACGGCGGTCATCCCGTATTACGGTTACGCACGCCAGGAGCGTAAAGACAAACCGCGCGTACCGATCAGCGCCAAGCTCATTGCTGACTTGATCGAAGCTGCGGGAGTCCACCGGATTCTCACGATGGATCTGCACGCACCGGCAATTCAGGGCTTCTTCAGCGTGCCGGTCGATCACCTTTTTGCCGGCCCCGTGTTGATCGAGTACTTGGAGACATTAGGGGTCGACGACCCGGTGATCGTGTCGCCCGATGCGGGCGGCGTAGAGCGCGCCCGGTTTTTCTCCAAGCGAACCGGTGGCAGTCTGGCGATCATCGACAAGCGCCGCACCGGTCCCAACGTCGCCGAGAGCGTCAACGTGATCGGCGATGTGGAGGCCCGTGATTGCGTCATCGTCGACGACATCATCGACACCGCAGGGACGGTCTCCGGGGCAGTCCGAGCCCTGCTTCAGGCGGGTGCTCGCTCGGTGCGCGGCTGTTTCACTCATCCGGTACTGTCCGGACGGGCGATTGAACGATTGAACGAATCCGAAGTCAGCGGCATTGCGGTTTGCAATACGATTCCGCTGACCGAACACCAACTGAGCTGCAAGAAGATCGAGGTCTTGTCGGTCGCGGCGCTGCTCGGAGAGGCAATTCGACGTACCCATACCAATTCCTCGATCAGCTCGCTGTTCGTATGAGTCGCCGGACGATCCGTTAAGATCGTCCCTTTACAGAGTTCGCATCAATGAAGGAAGACAACTATGACCACCCGTGAAGTCCATCTCTCAGTTCAGCCCCGCGTTGGAAAGTCCGGAAGCGCCGAGTCGCGCCGCATGCGCAGCGAGGGCCGCATTCCCGCCGTGGTCTACGGCGGCGGCGTCGCGCCCGAGTCGATTGAGTTCGACGCCCGCCCGGTGATTCAAATGCTCTCCGTCGAGGGTGGCCGGAACTCGCTGATCCATCTCAAGATCGGTGATCGCGAGCTGAGCAGGATGGTGATGCTGAAAGAGATCCAAGTGCATCCGACCTCTGGCCGATTGCTGCACGCCGACTTTGCCCGCGTCGAAATGAATCAGAAGATCGTGGTCGAGGTTCCGGTACATATCGTCGGCACTGCCGTTGGGGTGAAGAGCGAGGGCGGCCTGCTCGAACTCATCCATCGCACCGTAAGAATCAAGGTGCTGCCGGCCGAGATCCCGAGCTTCATTGAACTCGACGTCACCCCGCTGCATTCGGGTCAGCACGTCGAGGCCAGTGAGCTCACATTGCCGGCGGGCGTCGACCTGGTGATGTCGCCGCACGACACGATTGTGACCGTGGTCGGAAAGACCGCAGAACCGGCGGCTGAGGTGTCGGCGCCTGTCGCTGGCGCCGTTGCACCCGCGGCACCGGCCCCTGACGCCAAGGGCTGAGGCTGAACGGTCGTGTGGTTGCTGCTAGGCCTGGGCAATCCCGGGTCTGAGTATCGCGGTACGCGTCACAACGTCGGGTTTGCCGTGGTCGAGTGCCTCGCCGCTCGCCACGGCATCGATCTGTCCAAACAGCGACATCTCGCGCTGTACGGTCGAGGCAAAATCGGACGAGAGGATGTCTTGCTCGCCAAGCCTCAAACCTTCATGAACCTTTCGGGGGAGGCGGCGCGCCCGCTGCTTGGTTTCCACGGTATTGGGTTGCCTCACTTGATCGTGATTCACGACGACGCGGACTTTGCCGCGGGAACCGTGAGGGTCAAGCAGGGGGGTGGGGCCGGTGGCCACAATGGGATCAGCTCGATCATCGAGCACACCGGGAGTGGAGAGTTCGCGCGGATTCGAATCGGCGTCGGAAGGCCGGATACCGGTGGACGGGACATGGCGCGACATGTGCTTTCGCGTCCGTCCGCCCAGGAAGCGGCACTGTTTCGCGAGGCCGAACTGCGAGCCGCCGACGCCGTCGAGGCGATCCTGGCCCGGGGTCTCACCATGGCAATGAACGAGATCAATCGCACGAGCCCGGTCTGAGTGAGAAGACCTGCGGTGGCGCGGGTCCGATGACTCTGCTAGCCTCCCGCGGCTCAAAACACCCCGCCGCGGCAACATCGCCCGGCGGAACACAACCACCCTCGCCCCGGTAACGACCGGGGCCGAAGACCAGGAGGGAAAATGCGCCGCTACGAGCTCGTCATGGTGGCGTCCCCTGTCCTTACCGAAGAAGAGGCCGACCGTCAGGTCACCGGTTTCGAATCGCTCATCACCGAGATGGGCGGCACGGTGCACAAGGTCGACCGCTGGGGACGTCGAAAACTTGCATTCCCGATCAACAAGCATCCGGAAGGGAACTACAGCCTCCTGATGTACGAGGCCGAGGCGAACGTCGAGAAAGAACTGACGCGCCGTCTCAAGCTGACCGACACCGTACTGCGGTTTTTGTCGGTTCGTGCGGACCACGAGAAGGTCCCGACTGCCGAAGAGAAAGTCGCCTTGGAAGAGGCGCGTCGCGATCACCTCAAGCGAGCCGCCGAACGCGCTGCTGCCGAGGCAGCCGGTTTGCCTGTTCCGGGTGTCGAGACGGAAGCCGATGACGGCGACGATTGGGAAGCCGTTGAGGACGATGACGCTGACCTGCCCGGTCGTCGCGGCCGTGTCGTGGAGGACCTGGAATGACCGCACAAGCTCCGCGTCGCCGCGCGCGACGCTTTCTGTTCAAGCGTCGCAAGTACTGCAAGTTCTGCGAAATCAAAGTCGATCCGATCGACTACAAAGACATTCGTACGCTGCAAAACTACATACCCGAGCGCGCCAAAATCCTTCCGCGCCGCGTCAGCGGTACGTGCGCTCGTCATCAGCGTCAGCTCGGACTCGCGATCAAGCGAGCTCGTCACCTGGCGTTACTTCCATACACCGCGGACTGATCGGAGGCGCCCATGCAGATCATTCTTCGCGACGACGTTCAGCACCTGGGCCGCCGCGGCGACATCGTCAAGGTAGCGGTTGGTTATGCCCGCAACTACCTGGTTCCCAAGGGACTGGCTTATTTCTTGACCCCCGGTATCAAGCGTCAGGTCGATTCCGAACTGCGTGCACGTGCCTCGCGCGATGTGCGGGAGGCGCAGGAAGCTCAGGACCTCGCTCAGCGCCTCAACGCACTCACCGTCGTGCGCTTGTTCCGCCGAGCAGGTGAGAGTGGAACGTTGTTCGGTTCGGTCACTTCGGCGGACATCGCCGCCGCGCTGGCAAAACAGTCGGTCGTTGTCGACAAGCGTCAGGTTCGCCTGGCCGATCCGATCAAACGTGTCGGCACCCATCGCGTCAAGATCCATGTGCACAAGGAAGTGCAGGTTGAGGTAGTGGTGGAAGTGGAGCCGGGCGAGAGCGAGTGAACGCCCACCGATGACCGCCGCTCCGAAGAAAAAATCGAGCGGACTTTCTCCCGATCTCGTCAAAAAGGGGCTGCTTGCCGGCCTCTTGGCGTGGTTTGTTCCGGGTGGCGGTCACTTCTACCTCGGCGCACGGTTGCGCGGCGCGGTCTTTGCTATGCTGCTGCTGAGCACCGTGGCGTTAGGAGTCGTGTTCGACGGCAACCTCTCGATGGTCGACTCGCGCACGCCGTGGCTCTCGGCCCTGCAGGTGGGAGCCAACCTGAGCGTCGGTCCGTGGGAACCGGTGTTGCGCAGAGCGCTCTATGGCAAGACTGTCTACGCCTTGCCGGCGCCCAATGCCTTGCCCGATCCTACGGTCGTGGCTGCCATCGCAGCGCGTAAACAGCGCGAGTTTCGAACCTGGAGTGGCTATGGATCGGTCTACATGATGGCCGCCGGGTTAATGAACATCTTGTTGATTCTCGACGCGTGGGATATTGCGATCCGCCGCAAGGAATAAGGAGCGTCGGGGATGCGTCACCTGCTGCAACTAGTGCTGTTCGCAACCATCGTCAGTTTGTTCTTTGCTTTCTTGTTGGGAGGCAAACGGCCCAACTGGCGAGTCGGGTTGGTGTTGTGGGGCTCGGTTGTTGGCGGCGCTCTCTTGCTCGGTCTGCTCATGGCGCCCTTCAGCACATGAACGAAGCGCCATATCCTGCGGCACGCATCGTCTGGCGGTCACTCGTCCCGCTTGCCGTGATGGCGACGATCTTTTTGGGAAGCTCACGAACGATGCCCATCGAGATCCCCTCCGGTCCAGACAAGCTGTTGCATGCCGGGGCGTACGCGGTGCTCGCTGGCGCATGGGGTTGGGCGCTTGCACCACGGCTCTCAGCGGGCCGTTGTGCCGTTGCTGCGGCCGTGCTCGCGTCGCTGTACGGCGCGAGCGATGAATGGCATCAGTCGTTCGTCAGCGGTCGTGATAGCAGTGTTATCGATTGGCTTGCCGATCTCGCCGGAGCTTTTTTAGCCGGTGTCTTGATCTGGCGCTGTAACGTCTGCGTACCGGCCTCCTAATGCGAATCGCAGTGGTTTGCCAGACCCGTTCACATGCGGTTCTGCTGATGCAAGCGCTCGGTAATGCACCCGAGGATGTTGTTTTTGCTGTCGACACCGTGGGGTTGGAGCGGCTGCTCAAGCGACTGGGCTGCACCACGGTGCGCGGTTCGTTGCGCGACCGCGCGCTGTATCGTGAGTTGTTGCCTGCGGCAATGTTGATCGTCTCGTTGCGCGATCCACGCCGGCTACGCGGAGTCCTGGAATCGGCCGGCCGTGAACGCGGCGACACGCCTGTGGCCGTGTTGGCGATCGGCGGCGTCGAGACCTTGCCATTTCCTCCCGAAAAATTTCCGTGGGCACATTTCGTTCCGGCCGGTGAACGCTTTGCGGCGACGTTGCGGGCGGACATGCGCCTGGCACGCGCGAAAAACTACACGCGCCGGCTGCGCGAGCTGATGGAGGGAGCCAAGAACGCGTTGATCGTGCTTCAAGACGACCCCGATCCCGACGCGCTGGCCTCCGGCCTCGCACTGCGCACGCTTCTCGGGCGAAATCGAGTGACGATGCCGATGGCCTCGTTTGGAAAAGTGACACGCCCCGAGAACTTGGAGATGCAGCGCGTCCTCGATCTTCCGGTCCTGCAACTGGATGAGCCGACACTGGCCGAATACGACCGCATCTTCATGGTGGACACTCAGCCGCCGCATCTGAAGCAGTTGCTGCCGCGCATCGATGGGGTAATCGATCATCACCCGGCACAAACCAGCTACGAGTCGCGCTACAAAGATGTCCGCACCTCGTACGGTGCCACGGCGACGATCTTCGTCGAGTACTTGCGGTCGGAGGGAATCAAGGTAAACGAGCGGCTCGCAACGGCGCTGTTGTACGCGATTCGGACCGATACGTTGTGGCTCGAGCAGCCGGTATCGGAAGCAGACGTCGAAGCGTTCACGTGGCTGTTTCCGCGGGCCAACATCAACCACTTGCGCCGTATCGAACGGCCATCACTCCCACCCGAGATGTTGGCGGCCTTCGCCGAGGGCCTGCGCACCGCGCGGATCGAAGAGAAGGTGGTTTTCAGCCACCTCGGCCGCGTTACGCGCGAGGACGTCGTACCGCAGCTCGCCGACTTCTGCATGCAGGTAGGAGGCGTGGAGTGGTCGGTGGTCAGCGGTGTGGTTGATGAAACCCTCTCGATTTCGATTCGCAATGTTGGGTTCGTTCAGAAGGCGGGAAGTTTGGCCAAAACCGCGTTCGCGGAATTTGGTTCGGCGGGAGGCCGGCGTTCGATGGCCAAGGCGTCGCTCCCGCTAGCCAACCTGCCACAGCTCGTGGGCGACGAACCGAGTGAGGCGACGTACCGCAAGCTGGAGGACAGATTTCTGGCGGCAGTGCGGGGCAGCACGTCCTAACGGCAGGTCACTTGGCCGGTGCCTGGCGCCTTGATAGCGAGTAGGCACGCAAGGCCCGCGGTCGATCGGCGCGCGACGATGAAACCGCTAGCACCAAGCGATCGTCGATTCGCCCTGGCGCCGACAAGAACACCTCATCAGTTCCAGCATCGATCTGTCCGGCGGACGCACCATCACGGGCGCGAAAAAACCCGATCGCCTTCGACCGTTGCGGCGCCACAGCCAGCAATTCGTCCCAGGCCAACGGCGTGGCCGAGAGTCGCCCCTGCGTGGCGACGCGCCACAACAAGTGACCATTGTCTTGACGGAAAGCGTAGAGAAACGAGTCCCACGACGGAACGAAGACGAGATCGTCGACCACCAATGGCGCGGCGGTCACCAGCGCCCCGGCGGTTTGGCGCCACGCCGTTCCGCAGCGTAAGCCGCCCCGCGACAACGCGCGGCAATGCCAGGCAACGAGCGAGGCCGCTTGTGCGGCGAAGAGACGGCGTCTCCCAGCCACCGCAGTGATCGACGACAGAAGTCGCGGCGATTCAAGCCGTCCAGCGGATGCTAACGCCACCAGTCGACGATGCGGACCGACGAATGCACAGACACGTCCCTCGATCTCGATCAAGGGAGGGGCAATCTCGCCACGCCCCGCGATCAGTCTCTCTTGGCCGCGACCCTCAGGATCGATCACCAGCACCACGCCGCCGGTGAGCGGCACGTACCATTGCGGCCCGCTCGATGCGCCGTCGAACTGTGGCCACGGTGCGCCGAGCGGAGCGCTATCCATCGGCGTCTGGGAGCGATCCGAGCCGTCGCTCACTGCCAGCAACACAAACCGAGCGTCACCGGCCGCATCGACGCCGCTCCATCCGAGGGTAGCAACTCCCTTGATGACGACGGGCGGCCCGCTCATGAGGCCGCCCGCACCGAGCCCCTCGCGACGCCAGGCCAACGCGCCGTCGGCAGCGCGTCGCGCTTCGATCGCGTTTTCGTAGGCCAACAACAGACCGCTCACACCCCCTTCGAGTGAAATGGTGCGCACCGGTTGAGCCGGAGTTTCTGAAAGCTCGACCTCCCAGGCGGTGGTCGCTTCGACGACGGCAGGGGGAGCCGGTTGCCCGGAGTCGGGCAGGCCAGTCGTTGCCGCGAACAACAAGACGAATCGGAACATGAAGAGAGATTACCTGAGCTACGTGCTCCTGACGCGCTGAGAACGGCGTGGCAGAATCGCGGGCTCAACCGAAGGCACTGCCTTCGAGAGGTTCCCGTGGCTCCCCGCTTTACCAGCCTGCGCGGCTTTAGCGACATCCTGCCCGGTGAGAGCGAACGCTGGCAGGCGTTCGAGGCGTCGGCCCGCGCTCTGATGCGTCGCTACGGCTTTCGAGAAATTCGTCCGCCGATGTTGGAGCCGACCGAGCTGTTCGTGCGGACGGTCGGCGAAGCGACCGATATCGTGGGCAAGGAAATGTTCACGATGCAGTCGGGCGACGAGTCTTTCTCGTTGCGGCCCGAGCTTACCGCCTCGGTTTGCCGTGCGTTTGTGGAGCACTCACTCGATCGGGCTGGGCTCACGCGGCTCTATTACCTCGGCCCAGCGTTCCGGAAAGAGCGCCCTCAGAAGGGTCGCTTGCGTCAATTCCATCAAATCGGTGTGGAGTGGTTCGGCGAGCCGGCGCCGGGTGCCGATGTCGAGACCATTGCCGTGGCGTGGGACTTGGTGCAAGCGGCGGGAGTGCGCAGTCCAGCGCTTTCGATCAACACGCTCGGAGACGTGCCATCCAGGACCCGCTATCGTGAGGCGTTGGTTGGGTTCCTGCGCGAGTGTGAGGATCAACTCGACGCCGAAAGTCGATCGCGCATCGAGCGCAACCCGATGCGCGTCTTGGACAGTAAAGACCCGGCGACGCAGCGCGCGCTGCAGTCTGCGCCGGCGATGCTGGATTTCCTTGGAGACGATGAACGCGCTCATTTCAGCGGTGTGTGCGAAGGCTTGACCTCGATCGGCATTCCGTTCTGTATCGACGCCAAGCTGGTGCGCGGACTGGACTATTACGTGCGCACCACGTTCGAGGTTTCGGCCGACACCGGCGGGGCGCAAAACGCGGTGTTGGGAGGCGGCCGGTACGACAACCTAGTGGCCGAACTGGGCGGGCCGCAAATGCCTGGAATCGGTTTTGCCGCCGGAATCGAGCGGCTGTTCTTGGCCGCAGGCGACGCCGCGCCCGCAGCGGCACCTCCGATCGATCTGTTCGTGGTGACGCTCGGCGAGGCAGCTCAACAACGAGTGTTGCCGTTCGTGCAGGCGTTGCGGACGGCGGGCCTGGCTGCGCTTTGGGATCCGGCCGGGAGAGGATTGTCTGGACAAATGAAGCGCGCCAATCGTTGCGGGGCGCGCTTTGCGGTGATCGTCGGTGACGATGAAATTGCGCGCGGTGTCGTGCGGCTGCGCGATCTAGCCAACGGTGTCGAGGCCGACGCTCCGTTCGATGCGGTGCGGCTGGCGGCCCAACTTGGAACCACGGAATGAAACGTAACTCGCCATGAGCGTTCTAGGAGTCGACGATGTCTGCTAGTCATGTCGCGCGCCGTTACTGCGGCTCGCTGCGCGTCTCTGATGTTGGGCAAACGGTCCGTCTCGATGGCTGGGTGCATCGGCGCCGCGATTTGGGTGGAGTGGTGTTCATCGATTTGCGTGATCGTGAGGGACTGGTTCAAGTCATTTTCGATCCGGGTTCTGGGGAGATGCATCAACGTGCCGGCGGCTTGCGGCCCGAGACGGTGGTCGAGATCGTCGGCACCGTGATCGCGCGCGTCGGAACCAACATCAACGCGCGGATGGACACCGGTGGGGTGGAGGTGCGCGCCGAATCTCTCGAGGTGCTGGCCGAGTGCGACGACTTGCCGTTGCAGCCGGCAAGCACGCAACTGCCAAGCGAAGAGATGCGCTTGAAGTACCGCTATCTCGATCTGCGGCGCGAGACGATGCAGAAAGCGATCGGCTTCCGTTCTGAGCTGACGCGCACCATTCGTGACACCTTGCACGGCGAAGGATTTTGGGAAATCGAGACGCCGATCCTGACCCGCTCGACGCCCGAAGGGGCGCGCGACTATCTGGTGCCGTCGCGCGTCCATCGCGGGGCGTTCTATGCGCTGCCGCAGTCGCCGCAACTGTTCAAGCAGCTGTTGATGGTGTCGGGCTGCGAGAAGTACTACCAGATCGCGCGCTGTTTTCGCGACGAGGACCTGCGCGCCGATCGCCAGCCCGAGTTCACGCAGGTCGACATCGAGATGTCGTTCGTCGACGTGCCCGACGTGATCGCGTTGGTCGAGAAGGTCGTGAGCGCTGCGACGCAACGGGCAGGGTGGAACATTCCCACGCCTTATCCGCGCATCTCTTGGCGAGAGGCGATGGATCGTTATGGTGTCGATCGTCCCGACCTGCGATTCAAGTTGGAGATCGAAGATGTCACGGCGGAAGCCGGGGCCAGCGCCTTCGTCGTGTTTCAGAAAGCAGTCGCGGATGGGGGCGTGGTGCGTGGCATTGTCGTCCCCGGAGGCGCTGCGTTTGCACGGGCCAAGATCGATGGCTTGGGCGAACAGGCCAAGGCGTTGGGGGCTGGCGGTCTGGTGTGGTTCAAAAGCGCCGCTGAGGGAGTTACCGGCCCGGCCGTCAAAGCACTTGGCGCTGAGGCATCGTTGGCCTTGCTGAATCGGCTCGGTGCGAAAGAAGGGGACCTGGCGCTGCTCGTTGCAGGGCCGTTGGATCTCGCGCGCCGGGTGCTGGGGACGATGCGTTTGTCGATTGCTACAGCCGAAGGGATGATCCCGTCCGACAAACATACGCTGTGTTGGGTGCTCGACTTTCCGCTCTTCGAGTGGGATGCGGGAAGCCAGCGTTGGTTTGCTTGCCATCATCCCTTCACGTCGCCAGAACCTGCCGACATGTCGATGCTCAAGAGCGATCCAGGCAAGGTCCGTGCACGCGCGTACGACATCGTTTTGGATGGAACCGAGATTGGTGGTGGCTCGATTCGTATCCATCGTCCCGACGTGCAACAACTGGTGTTCGATACGCTGGGGATTGATCCTGAGGAGGCGCGCGCGCGGTTCGGTTTTCTGCTCGACGCGCTGCGCTTCGGTGCGCCACCGCACGGGGGGTTAGCGTTGGGTCTCGACCGCTTGGCAGCGTTGCTCTTGGGCGTGGAATCGATCCGGGACGTAATCGCATTCCCCAAGACCACCTCGGCAAGTTGCCCCTTGACCAACGCCCCCGCCGACGTCGACTCCGCTCAACTCGCCGACCTGCACATCAAGCTCGTGTAGCCATCCTCCCGCGGTATTTAGGGGGGGGTATTTAGGGGTCGGTGTAAGAAAAATAATTTGGTTAAAACCCAAAAAATTAAATA
>JANNUT010000120.1:0-50061 GCA_031395565.1 Acidobacteriota bacterium
GGAGTTTCTTCGTCGCTTTCTGCAGCACGTGGTACCGCGACGATTCGTGCGGATCCGCCATTACGGACTGCTCGCCGCGCGTGACAAAAAGGAGCGGCTGGCGCGATGCCGCGCGTTGCTGCCGACGCGCGCTCCGCCGCCTACTCGCATCACACTCTCCACCGAAGAATTCCTGCGCAGAGTTTGCAGCGAAGATCCGTTTCGCTGCCCTGTCTGTCGAGTCGGTCAGATGACGTCACGCGGGCCGCTCGTGCGCCCACCACGATCAGCCACTAGCCGGGGCCCGCCATGATCGACGTCGTGTCCAGTCAAGAAACCCTGACGACTGCGAGATCCACTGTCCGCAGGCGAGACCGACTTGCGCTTAGAACGCCCAGCGAGCCACTCCGGGCGTCGCGCTGCGGACGCACGACATCGGCACGGCCGTCCGCGACAGCGTCAACACAACGAAACTGCTCCTCGGCCCTGCCCAAGACCCGATGATCCAGGCGTAGAATCCCCGTACTCATGAGACAACGCGGCTCAGTCCAACGGTTTCTGTCCTGCATGCAAAAGCACGCCGGACAAAAACCTCTTCGTTGGGCAGGCGGGGAACGGGGCTGTCGGGAAACAGTTGGTGCACGCCGCGGCTGCGGTTAGGATGCGGCTATGAAGCCTCGAATCTACACGGACACCTCGGTCCTGGGTGGCTGCGAGGACGAGGAGTTTCGCGAGCCTTCCCGTCGCTTGCTTGAGGCGTTTCAGCGGGGAGAGCTGACCCTGGTGCTGTCCGAGCTCACGGTCCGGGAACTCGAGACCGCTCCAGAGCGAGTCAGAGTGGCCCTCGGGCAGGTTCCAGCGGCGCACGTCGAGGGCCTTGCGCTCTCCCGAGAGGCCGAGGAGCTTGCAGCTGCCTACATTCAGGATGGCGCCATCGGGGCGAACATGCGCGCGGACGCCTTGCACATCGCTCTTGCCACGGTCGCCCGAGTCGATGTGCTCGTCAGTTGGAATTTCAAGCACATCGTGAACCTGAAGCGAATCCACGCGTACAACGCGGTCAACCTCAAGAGAGGCTATCCTCTCCTCGAGATTCGAACTCCGCGGGAGGTCTCAGGCGATGAGTGAGCCTCGTTCAAAGACATTCGATTGCGTGCAGAGCATGCGAGAGGCTCGCGATAGGTTCAGCGCGCAAATCGCGGACATGAGCCACGACGAGTTGCTCAGGTGGCTGAGGGATCATCGCTACGCGGATCCGCTGCTTCAGTGCTTGGCGGAGAAGGCTGCTCAACAAGCCAATGCATCGGACGATGCTTCGCGTCGCCCCTGATCGCCATCGTTGGCCTGACATGAAACGAAAACAGCGGTGAAGAGAGCCAGCGTCCTAGTCTCCGTCCTGATGGTGTGTGCTCCTGCCGTCCTCGCGCAGTGGAAGGAGAATGGCAAGTTCGCTCCTGATGCCCCTTGGTCGAAGTCCGACGGCGACTTCGGTGCGATGTTCGCCTTCACGGACAAGCCCGACGAGCTTTACGAAGCTTGGGAGAAGCCGAGTCCGGGGGTCCAATGGAGTCGTACCTCCACCGCCGTACGAGGAATCCCCATAGTCGGCGTCGTGTTCTTCACCGGCTGCGCTGCGAATGCCGCTGGCGAGTGCGAACTTGTGGGACGTTTTCTTCTGACGACGCCATCCGGAAAGCCATGGGGCGACCCGTTCGACGCAGAAATCTGGGTGGGCCTGCCGCCGCCGACAGGCGACGCACTGCAGCTGAGTCACCAGCATCTCGGTCTCGTCGTTGACCCCGACGACGAGCTCGGCACTTACTCCGTGCGGTTGGAACTTACAGATCGGGTCTCGAAGAAGAAGATGATCTTGGAACAGCAGTTCAAAGCGATCGACGTTCCGGTGAAGAAGTGAATCCTACGGGCAGCCCAACCAGCTCCTGCAGCGGACGGTCTCGCGTGTCACGCTGCTCGATCGAAAGCGCAAGCGCCGCGCCGCGCGACCCCGCCGCTGACGCACAACTTTGGGAGACTTAGCCGATGATCGGAAGAAAAGTTTCAAGAGCGTTGTTTGCCATCGCCGTAATCACGGCAGGCATCGGGTTGCTAGCCGCAGCAGACTCAACGGCGCCGCTCACGGGGCACATCACAAAAGCCGGAACTTACGTGATGACAGGTTCCGGAGACAAAATGTCCGAGCGTGGATCGGCCACGGGCTACGTTACTGAGGGCGGAAGGACTTTCCAATCGGCGACCACGAATGTTGTGTTAGCGAAGGGAACGACATTTGGCTTCGATTTTCTTATTGATGGAGCGCCCACCGATCGTCCTGTCCGGCTTACCCACCTCACTACACATCCGAAGATGAAGAAGCCCGACGGAACCGTCGTGGAAAGACAAACCTTCGACCGAGATATCACAAGTAGCAACGGCACGATCACAGGCAGCCTTTGGTACACACTGCGCGAGGATTTTGAACTGGTTCCGGGCGAGTGGTCCCTTTCCGTAATCCAGGGCACTGCGGTGCTCGTCGAGAAGAAGTTCACGGTTGTGCCACCATCTGCGGACGCCACCAAGGGAAAATGAAATGAGTTTTCCTGGGGGCAATCGATTCCAGCAATCGCGGTCCTCGGCTCCTAACAAGCCAGATGCAGCGAACCCGGCGATGGCGCTCAGTTTGACAATCGAACTTCATCGGCGCCGGGTCGCTGATCTGCGATTTCGGCGGACAGGAAAGGGCGCACCGGCCCCTGAGGAGGAGTGATGCGTCGGAATCTAGTCGTTTCGAGATGCCTTGCCATCCTTGGTGTCGCCGTGTTCTCGTTGCTCGCTGCTCGTGCTGCGAGCGGCGCGACCAAACCCCAAGAAGTCACCCTTCGAATCTGGGTTTGCGAAGCCGAGGAGATCTCAATTCTCATGAATGAGGAGGTTGATGAGCGGCTTTGCACGACGCCCGTGGAGGGCGTCCCGCTTTTCATGCAGACCGAGGTGTCGCAGCGGCGGACGGGGACGGTACAGACAGATCCTGTGGGAAGAGCAGTTGTCGGCCCGCTTCGGCTCACCGGGAAGGAGTCCTTCCGTGTCTCGATGGGCTGCACAACCCACAGATGCATGTCTCTCACGGGGCTCTACATCGGCGACGGCGCAATGCAAGCAGGTGAGAATCGACTGCTCGTTTTCGCCGTCCCGCTGAGAGACAAGGAAGCAGTTCCGAAGTAAGTGACGCCGACCACCTGAACCAAGGATTTGCATCAAGCGTCCCGCGGTTATCGCGAGCGTTGATTAGCCAGAGCTAGGGGAGGGACCGTGATTGAACTGTGTTGTTCGTTCTGCGGGATGGAACAGCGAGTCGTTGAGAAACTCATCGCGGGTCCGAGTGTCTACCTCTGCAACCGGTGTGCGGAGGAGCTCGATCGGCCGGCCGGCCTATCTCCTGCTTGGAGCGACGTGAACGAATTGTCGTCACGCTGCTCGTTCTGCAACAAGAGCACGGCTGACGTTGCACGGATGTTCGCGCGTTCAGGGAGTCTGATCTGCAACGAGTGTGTAGAGATCGCTCAGGAGATCTTCTGGCAAGACCGAGTGTCGTCACCACCATCGATGCGGCGCCGCTTGTTGCGACGGGTCTCTAGAGCGCTCAGGAGATTTACGGAAATCTTCTTTCCTGCAGCGTTGTCAGCACGTAGCGAATCGCGAAGCAGGCGTTCTCGTTCAGGCCACGCGCTGTTCAATTCATATCTCGAGCGGATCGGCCTGGCATCCGCATCAGGCGGACGTTGGACAAACGAGGATCGGTGACCCTGATGCATCGCGGCATCTTGAGATCTTGGGCGGCAATCACGTTGATCACGATTGTGAGCGTCGGTGCAGGGTTCGCCGCGTGGGAGTCTTATGTCCCTCGGACGCTGAAGTCCGTTATCGACGCCAACCGGACGCAACTATCTGGCGACGTCACGTATACCGCCAGCAATTTCCCGACTCGAGCCACCGTGACCTATCGGGGGAAGATCCAGCCGATTCCAGCACCTCGCCTCAAATTCCTAGATGAGTATTTGGGCAAGTTCCGGGGACACCCGGAATGGGTATCGCAATACTCGTATCAAGTCCTCTGCTGCGAGGGCCTGGAAGACTACTGGTTGCCAATCCAGACGGGCGTCCTCAAGTACTTCAAGAATGAGGTGTCTTCAGGAGCACGCGTCGAGCTGTTTGTTACGTGGCTCGGCGCCCAACAGAACGGGAAGCAAGTCGACTGGATCTTCAGCATCAACGAGTTCCAGGTCCCTAAGGACAACACCAAGTGACCACGCTGTTCAACAACCGCGTCAACGTGACGGTCCGTCCGGTCACGCGCCTTGCTTGCGCACGCTGCGCGCCCGTTCCGCCAGCCGATAATCGGGAACGTTGCGCGCCGTAAAGGAGGCAGGGTGTTCAGCCTGTTCAAGTCTCAGCCTTTCCGCGATGCGCAACTCGGTGAATTCGTACGTTCTCGCGGGCATTGGCGAGGTTCGTTGACCCTTGACGCGAACTCCGCCGCACCGCTTGTTCTGACTGGAGATCGGTCGCAACCCGACACGCAGGCACTGTCGCTGGCGCACGAGTTACCGCAACTCGCTCAGCGTCTCCGGCCCGCGATCGCGGAAGCGCTGTTCGAGCACTACCAACCCTACGCCGAGGCGGTTGTCGACGGTGAACCCCCGGCGCCAGCGGCCGGTCTTCCGCTGATCACATCGCCCGACAACGTCTGGCCTCACGTCTCGCTGCTGTTCGTGTCGGTGACGCCGCTCGACGGGACGCTCACTGCAGAGCTCGGGTACAGCGTCGCGTGGGATGAAGAGCACACACTCGGCGCTCGGTTGCGCGATGGGCGACTTCTGGAGCTTTGCGGCAGTGTTGTCGCACCGTGAGCACGACGCCCAACACTTCGTTGAACCGGACGTGCGTCGGGCTTCGGCTGCCGCCTGCCGGCGAACTCAAACGTTCGACAGTCGAAAGCGTCTGGAATTGCGAACTGTTACGGCTGCGACAGGAAAGGACGAGTCCCTCCAGCGCTTCATGAAGTACGATCGGTTTCTGGGCGCGTTGAAGGGAAGCGAATGGACAGGGGCAAGGTTTCGCTGACAAGCGTTGGACCTGCAAACCTCTCCGAGTGCGGCATCGGCTGCCTCGCAAGCCCAAAGAACGTCGGATTTCAACCCAAGGTCGAGTGGCTACAGCAGCGCTTCACGGAAGGCCTTCGCTTCTTGTTGTGGCGCGATGCAGAAGGCAGGCCGCTGGCCTTCCTCGAGTACGTGCCAGGTGAATCTGCTTGGCGGCCCGTCGATGCCAGCGGGTGGTTGTTCGTGCATTGCCTATGGGTGTATCCGAGAGGGCAGAAGATCGGTGGGCTGGGTAGCCGTCTACTGCAGGTCTGCGTTGAAGAGGCCAGAACGAAACAGGCCATCGGCGTGGCGGCAGTTGTGAGCGATGGACCATGGATGGCCAGCAAAGAGATCTTCCTCAGGAACGGCTTCCGACAGATCGGAGAGGTCGACCGATTCCAGTTGGTCATCCATCGCTTGCGAGACGGCCCCGAACCACGCTTCCGCGATATCAGCGGCAACATTCAGAAGTACCAAGGATTGCACCTCGTGTACTGCGCTCAATGCCCGATGCTACCGAAATCGGTGAACGACCTTTCGGAAATGGCAGCTGAGCACGGCCTGAAACTCAACGTCACCGTGCTCAAGAGCGCTCGCGAAGCCCAAAACGCCCCCTCCTACTACGGTGTCTTTAATTTGATCTGGAATGGGCGGTTGCTTTCGGATCACTATGTGAGCAAGGGGCGATTCAAGAACCTCTTGAAGCGTGAGATCTTGCGGGAAGCTCAGTGACGGTGACGCGAAAGCCCCAGGGTTAGCTCGAACGATCGGCGGGCGCGTGAGTCCCGCATGAGGTGCCACTAAATGCAGTCAAGCGAAATCGACGCTGTACGGCAACAAGCGATCCTGTCCTCGTTGGCGGGGTTTCCCTTCTTGTTGATCTATTCCTTCGTCTGGATCGCTGCCGGTGCCCTGAGCTACGTGGTTCCAAGCAGTTTCGCTCCGTGGCTCTATCTGCTGGGGGGCGTTCCGGCTGCGCCACTGGCCATTGCCCTCGAACGACGCGTGGGCTACATCCGCGTCACCGGGCCGGACCCGCTGCTCCCACTCACGTTGCAAATCCTATTCGTTCAGATCGTCGCCATACCGGCGGTCATGATCGTCTGGAGCCTGGCACCGAACTATGTCCCCGTCGCGTTCGCTGCGGTGGTGGGAGGTCACTTCCTTCCGTTCCAGTGGGTCTACCGAACGCCGCTGTACGGCGTCCTCGGTGTCGTTGTGGCAGGCGGGGCGTATCTGATCGGGGCGTTGTTCGGCCAGAAATCAATTCACTACACAGGGTTCTTCGTGGGTGCAGCTCTGCTGGTTGGAGCATTCCTGGCGCGCTCGCACGCGAAGGCGACATGGCTCGCATCGCGGCATGCCGCTCCACTTGGCGATGTAACCGACGCGGCGTCGCCCCGCCGCTGATGCCTATGGCGCGGGGCATGCACCAGTAGGAGGAAACACGTGGCACTCGTGGTTCCTCTGAGAGGGGTCAACGTCGGCGGTCACCGGACCTTCCGTCCTACGACACTGGCCGAACAACTCAAGCACCTCGACGCCGTCAATATCGGCGCGGCAGGCACCTTCGTGATCAGACGGCCAGTCACCCAGGCGCAACTCCGCGCCGAACTGGCGCGCCGGCTTCCCTTCGATGCCCAGATCATGATCTGCCAGTGTCGCGAGATTTTGAGTCTGATCTCTCAGAGTCATTTCGCGGATCAGCCCGTGCGACCGGCTCTCCGGGGTCCCGGTCACCACACGCAGCTGGAGTACCATCACCGCGATCGCTAAGGTGCTGAAGAAAGGGGCGACGTAAAGGTCATCGAGTACGGACTAATGCCCGAACATTTCTGGGAGAACCTGCTGTCGAACAACCGCTGGCTGCGGACGGCGCTTCGCGGCGCCACTGATGCTGAGTGTTCGACGGCCTGGAGACAAGGTCGAGGGGACCTACCTGCGTGAGAGGGTCGCGCGGATGGCGGTTCGTATACTGGGCCCTGTGGATTGCTTTCGTGGCGACTGCGGCTATGAACATGCTCCAAGTGCGCGTGGGCTTCTTCACCAACTACGCTGCAGATCTCGTAGTGCCTGCCCTCCTGTATGTCATGCTGCGAGGTCTTGCCGAAGTGGAGTACCGGCCCACGCTTCTGCGTCGATGGTTCGGCGGGACTCCCGAGCGCGCAGGGGCGGTATTGTTCCTGGCGAGCGCGGCCACCGAGTTGTCTCAGCGCTACTGGCCGAAAGGTGTCTTCTCGGGCTGGTACGACCCTCTCGATATTGCAGCGTTCGCGGCTGGAATTGCGGTCTGTTACGGCTGCGACAGGTGGGGATCGATTTCCCATCCCGACGAGACCAGTAGAGCAGGCCGTCGAGAGATGACTAGATAGCAGCCAGCACGAAGAGAGGAGAGTACCGATGAAGAGTTGCTTCGTTGCGAGGGTGATTTCAACGGCCCTAGCCCTTTCGGTTGGAGTGTCGGTGGCCCAAGCACCCAGCGCGCCCCAGCCGCACGCGGACGCGCGTTTGGAACAAGTGAAGGTCAAGATCCCCGAGGAGCCTTGGTCCATTTCGTTCGACTCGCCTCGCTTGTCTGAGAAAAAGGAGTCAAGGCGCGATGCAGACTATGCCTTCACAGCCACCTCGGACCGTTTCAACATCTCGCTGTTCGTTGAGAAGCCTCACGGGGCCGGAGACTCTCACAAGGATTGCTACCGGTTCTACTGGCCACAAGCCAGCCAAAACCCGATGATCGCCACGGACACGGTAGAGATGTCAGAGACATCGACGTACGTCCGAGTCCAGTACGACATCGTTACAAAATTTCAAGGCAAGCCGATCCGGCAGCGCAACGTCAACTACTACTTCGCCTTCAGCGGCAAATGGGTCGACGTGCACATTTCCATCATCGCGCCGACCAAAAAAGACGCAGCGGTTTTCGCAGCGTTCGATCGAACCCTCAGTTACGGACCGTGAGAGACATACGATCCGCTTCGGCTTTCAGGTGATCCAGAGTTCACAACCCATCGACGATTGCGGTTGGGCCTGGACTCGTCTCAACGACACCGAGCTCATGCTCAACACTGCCTACGAGCCCGAGTGTCGTCCTCCATCCCCGGATTCAACCCGCATTGCGGCTCACGCAGACATGACCTTGTTCTTCGGCTGCCGCGACGTTGATGCTGCCTACCTATTCCTGCGGTCGCGCGGCATCTCCGCCACCGAGCCGAAGACGGCTCCATACGGCATGCGTCAGCTCTTCTTTCGCGATCCTGACGGCTACGGCATCTGCTTCCAATGGGCCGCGCCCTGACCACAGCACCGGCCACAGAAATCGAGTCGAAACAGACTTCAAGCGGAAGAACAAAGTGGTAGTTTTGCTCACGGAATACCGGAGGATGACACTGCCGGAGACTGCCTCAGCGTGCGGCTCCGCAGCCGACAACTCTCACGTGTAGGTATCAGACCCAATGAATGGGAACAAACGCGATCTCAACCTCGAATCGTGGCTCGTCTCGGCCGGCCGAGACTCTGTGCCCGGCGCGCCGCTCAACGTGCCGCTGGTCCCAGCGTCGAACTTCATCATCGGCAGTGGGCGCGAGTACTCGCGCGATGACGGTACGCCGACCTGGGAAGCGCTCGAGGAAGTGGTCGGCGGACTCGAGTCCGGCAAGGCGGTATCGTTCGCCTCCGGCATGGCCGCCATTGCCGCGGTGTTCGATCAGCTTGCCGTGGGGAGCGTCGTTGTACTGCCCGATGACTGCTATCAGGGCGTTGCCGGTCTCGCGGAAGCAGGAGCCGGCAAACGGAAGTGGTCCGTGCAGCGGTTGCCCGTTGACGACACAGCCAGTTGGATTCGCGCGTGCGGCATCGCGGACCTGATTTGGCTTGAATCTCCCTCCAACCCCCTACTTGCCGTGGCGGATCTCGACGCGGTCTGCGCAGCGCCACGGAAGCAAGCGACGATCGTAGCCGTGGACAATACGTTTGCGACGCCACTGAATCAGCAACCGCTGGCCCTTGGTGCGACGGTCTCATTGCACTCGGCAACAAAGTTCATTGGCGGCCATTCCGACCTCCTGGCGGGCGTCGCCACGACGCAGGACGAGGCGCTCTGGCACGCCCTGAGGAGATCTCGCGAGCTCAACGGCGCCACACCGGGAACGCTCGAGGCGTTCCTCGCAGTCCGTGGCGTCCGAACTCTCGCGCTTCGGTTAGAGCGTGCTCAGCAAACTGCGATGTTGCTTGCCGAGCGACTGGAGCTGCATCCGCTAGTCTCTCGCGTCCGATACCCAGGCCTGGCCTCACATCCAACTCATGCTGTCGCCAAGCGTGTACTCAAAGGCTTCGGGACCATCATCTCGTTCGATATGCATGGGAGGGCCGAGGTTGCCGATGCTGTCTGCCGGCATGTCCAACTCATCCGCCACGCCACCAGTCTCGGAGCGGTGGAATCGACCATCGAACGACGGGCCGCGATTCCAGGGCAGCATCATCTTCCGCCGTCGCTTCTACGACTGAGTGTCGGCATCGAGCACGCGAACGATCTCTGGGCTGATCTCGACGCGGCGATGCGCGCCGCGACTGAACGCGGGCATTCGGCGGGCGGAACATGACCGACACCGAAGCAAATCCTTGGTTAGAAATCCCTGCCGAGGACTACGAATCGCACATGGCGACGATCGGCCAGTCTGCGGTGCTCCGCGAGTTCTTTTCCAAGGTCTACACCGATCGAAGGTGACGTGTTGCAGGTAGATCTGCCGACGGTCGCGTTCGACCTGATTCACGTCGCGCTGCTGCTTGAATATGTCGATCCGATCGCTCTGTTTCGGCGGATACACCGATGGCTTGACTCCGACGGGATCTGCTCGGTGATTACTCAAGAACCGGTTGCTGGCGTTTCGACCGTCACCGCTACGTGTTACCAAAGCCTCCAACTCCTTGCGGGGCGAATGTCTCTGCGAAGCGCCGAAGAAGTTGCGAGCCTGGCAGAGCAAACGGGCTTTCACCTCGTTCGTGCTCGGAGCGCCGGGCTGCCGAGCGGTAAGTGCCTGGTGAGTTCCATCTTCGAGAAAGCGCACGGCGCCGCCTAACGGCATAACGTGTCCGGCGACATCGACGAAGTCTCCCGCTGCTCAACGACGAGCGAGTGGCTTCGGGCCTTGATAATCGGCGGCGTCAGTTATTGAATGCGCCTGCAGCGCTGTGACAGGTGCTCGTGTGTTGGGTGATCGAGATGCCAGTTGCGTAGGGGAGACGGTTTCATGAAAGCAGCGGTTCGTGACGCGTTGATCAATACCCTCAAAGAGCGGTTCGCGAAAAACATGCGCCGCCATGAAGGGTTCGACTGGACCACCGTGCAGGCAAAACTGGAGGCGAATCCAGAAAAGCTCCAAGTGCTCTTTGAAATGGAGCGCACGGGCGGCGAACCGGATGTCGTTGCTTCTAATGAAAAGGCCAGCGAACTCGTGTTCTGTGATTGCTCGCCCGAAAGTCCCGTAGGCCGACGCAGCCTTTGCTATGACCGCGAGGCGCTCGATTCGAGAAAAGAAAACAAGCCAAACGGAAACGCTTGCGAGATGACGCTCTCGATCGGCATTGAAATGCTCACGGAACAGCAATATCGAGAGCTGCAAGAGCTCGGAGAATTCGATCGGAAAACGTCGAGTTGGGTGAAAACGCCAGCCAAGATCCGAGCGCTCGGTGGCGCGCTGTTCTGTGATCGTCGCTATGACCATGTGTTCGTGTATCACAACGGCGCTGAATCGTATTACGCCGCCCGAGGCTTTCGCGGCCGGATCAAGGTGTGACTGTTTCGAGCGAGTTCCGTTGTGGCAGCAGGAGACTTCAAGCGAGGAACCCGCCCGGAACCAGGGCCAAGCGAGTTTCCCTGTTGCTGCGCGAGACCCCGGGCTCGACAAACCCGACCCTCTATCTCCGCATGCTCCGATGAGATATCGTGCCACGGTTTCTCCGGGCGGGGCCCGTACGCTACCCACCGCCAAAGGGCATTTCGCATGACGCAAGCGACTGTCCCACTGACCCGACGTCGGTGGGGCCAAACAATGCGACGCGATACTTGGTGGATCCAGCCAGTCATCGTCTTCGTGATCTTTTCTTCGTTCCTGATCTACGCCACTTGGGCCGCGTTCCAAAACGCGCACTACACCTACGGGCCATACCTGTCGCCGTTTTACTCTCCAGAGATCTTCGGCGATTCGGTGCACGCCTGGTTCGGGCCGAAGCCAAGCTTCTGGCCTGCCTGGCTGCCGTTTTCGCCGGCGCTGATCATTCTTCCGTTCCCCGCATTGTTCCGCGTCACCTGCTACTACTACCGGGGATCGTATTACAAGGCGTTCTGGTCCGACCCACCGGCCTGCGCGGTGGGCGAGCCCAGAAAGACGTACCTCGGCGAACGCTATTTCCCACTCGTGCTTCAGAACGTCCATCGTTACTTCATGCTCTTCGCGGTGATGTTCTTGGGGTTTTTGTCTTTCGATGTGTGGCAGGCGCTTTGGTGGACCGACCCCGCAGTTGGCACGACCTCGTTTGGGATCGGTGTGGGTACGCTGGTGCTTACGGTGAACGTGGTCTGTCTGGCCGGATACACCTTCGGGTGCCACTCGATGCGACACATCCTGGGTGGCTTTCGCGACCAGTTTTCTAAGCAGCCCGTCTTCAAGTCGCCATACAACTGCGTGACTTGTCTCAACGGCGTGCACGGGCGGTGGGCGTGGGTGAGCCTGTTCACGGTCGCGCTCACCGATGTGTATGTCAGGCTCTGCTCGATGGGCATCGTGCACGACCTGAGGATTTTCTAATGGTCGAGATCCAGACTCACGATCACGACGTGCTGGTGATTGGTGCCGGCGGTGCCGGCCTCCGCGCCGCCATCGAGGCAGCTTCGAGTGGTGTCTCCGTCGGCCTCGTCTGCAAGTCGCTGCTCGGCAAGGCGCACACGGTGATGGCGGAAGGCGGTGTTGCGGCCGCGATGGGAAACGTCGACGACCGCGACAATTGGAAGGTGCATTTCACGGACACACTTCGCGGCGGTCAGTACATCAACAACTGGCGAATGGCCGAACTGCATGCGAAGGAAGCGCCGGCCCGAGTTCGCGAGCTCGAATCTTGGGGAGCGCTGTTCGACCGCACCTCGGACGGAAAAATCCTCCAGCGAAATTTCGGCGGGCACCGCTATCCGCGCCTCGCGCACGTGGGCGACCGGACGGGTCTCGAGATGATTCGAACTCTTCAGGACCACGGAATTCATCAAGGCATCGACGTCCACATGGAAGTGACGATCCTCACTCTGTTCAAGCGTGGTGACCGTGTCGTGGGGGCACTCGGTTACGACCGCGAGCGAGGCCGTTTCCGGCTTTTCCGCGGCCGGGCGATCGTCATCGCGACCGGCGGCATCGGCCGGGCGTTCAAGATCACGAGCAACAGTTGGGAGTACACCGGGGATGGACAGGCGCTCGCTTATCAAGCGGGCGCAGCGTTACAAGACATGGAATTTGTCCAGTTCCATCCAACCGGAATGGTGTGGCCGCCGAGCGTTCAGGGGATTCTGGTGACGGAAGGCGTGCGGGGCGAAGGCGGAGTGCTGGTCAACAACCAAGGCAAGCGATTCATGTTTGACGACATCCCCGCCAACTACAAACAGCAGACAGCCGACACTCCGGAGGAAGGCTGGCGCTACGTCTTGGGCGACAAAGAAGCACGCCGTCCTCCCGAGTTGCTAACGCGCGACCACGTCGCACGCTGCATCGTGCGCGAGGTGCGGGAAGGCCGTGGGAGCCCGCACGGCGGAGTGTTCCTCGATATCGCCTGGATCAAAGAGAAAATCTCCAAGGCGCCCGAGCACATCAAGAAAAAGCTCCCGAGCATGTACCACCAGTTCAAGCAACTAGCGGACATCGACATCACCACGACTCCCATGGAGGTCGGGCCGACGACGCACTACATCATGGGCGGCATCCGCGTCGACGGTGACACTCAGATGAGCACGGTGCCTGGCCTGTTCGCCGCGGGCGAGGCCTCCGCGGGCTTGCACGGCGCAAATCGCTTGGGCGGAAACTCGCTCTCGGATTTGCTGGTGTTCGGCAAGCGTGCGGGCGAATTTGCCGCAAAGTTCGCCAAGGAGAATTCGGCATCGGCTCCCGACGCTGGTGAAGTCGACGAGGCGGCGCGTGCTGCCCTCGAGCCATTCAACCGAAGCGGCGGCGAGAGCCCGTACGCCGTGCAGCACGACCTGCAAGAGATGATGCAAGAGCTCGTCGGCATCGTGCGGCAGGAAGACGAAATGCTACGCGCGGTCGAAGCACTTCAAAAGCTTCGCGCTCGCGCGGCGCTGGTGGGTGTTGTCGGCAATCGGGAATACAACCCGGGCTGGCACACCGCGCTCGACCTAACCAACCTCCTTGTTGTGTCGGAGGCGATCGTGATGAGCGCAATCGCTCGGAAGGAAAGCCGGGGCGGACACTTCCGCGACGACTACCCGGAGAAGCGGCCTGAGTTCGGTTTGTTCAACTACGTCGTCCGGCAGGATGGCGCTGGCGCAATGACACTCCACCAGGAGCCGATCGCGCCGATGCGTGATGAGTTGAAGAAAATTGTTGAGGAGTTGAACTGAAGATTGATCGGAGTAGTGAATGGCCCAAGCAACTTTCGAAGTCTGGTGCGGCGAGCGAGGCAGTGGCGGACTCAAGACCTTCGTGACGGAGGTCTCTGAGGGAATGGTAGTACTCGACGCCATTCACCAAATTCAAGCCGAGCACGCCAACGATCTGGCGGTGAGGTGGAACTGCAAAGCCGGCAAATGCGGCTCGTGCTCTGCTGAGATCAACGGTCGGCCAAGGCTTTTGTGCATGACCCGGCTCAACAGTCTCGACCTCACTCAACCCGTAACCGTCGAACCGATGAAAGCATTTCCACACGTAAAGGACCTTGTTACCGACGTCAGCTGGAACTTCCGGGTAAAGAAGGGGATCAAGAAATTCAATCCCCGCCCGCCCGATGCGCCCGACGGTACGTGGCGAATGCAGCAGGAGGATGTCGATCGCGTGCAGGAGTTTCGCAAATGCATCGAGTGTTTTCTCTGCCAGGACGTTTGCCATGTGCTGCGCGATCACCACCTGCACGAAGAATTCATCGGCCCTCGGTTCGTGCTCTACGTGGCCGCGCTCGAGATGCACCCGCTCGACTCTACGGATCGCCTCGAGGAGCTCCGCCGCGCGCACGGCATCGGGTACTGCAACATTACGAAATGCTGCACGAACGTTTGTCCGGAAGGGATTCAGATCACAGACAACGCCATCATTCCGATCAAGGAGCGCGTCATGGACGACGCCTTCGATCCGATCGCGAAGCTCACGCGGTTGCTCACCGGAAAGGTGCCTGGACCATAACGCAAGGGGCGTCGCGGTGAGGCGAGTCGCGCGGGATCGCCTTCCCTAACCCCCCACCCCGAACCGCAATGAGGTTCCCCATGTTCCAGTTAAAACCGATCTCCACAACGGCGATCCCCGCCGCACTCGAGCGGGCCAATCGCTATCGGTTACTCAACGAGCCGGATGCCGCGGAAAGCATTTGTCTGGATGTGCTCGAGGCGGACCCCAAAAACCATGAAGCAGTGGTCACGCTGTTATTGGCGCGTACCGACTTGATCAGTGCCGGCATAGCACACGCAGTTCTCCTCGCGCGTGAAGTCTTGCCACGCCTTCAGGATCCGTACGAACGCGCCTACTACGCGGGCCTCATCTGTGAGCGAAGGGCGCACGCGCAACTCAAGAGCCATTCAATGGGCGCCTCCGCGCAGGTCTACGACTGGTATCGCGAGGCGATGGAGCACTACGCCGAAGCTGAGAAGATCCGGCCGGCGGGCAACGACGAGGCGCTGCTGCGGTGGAACACCTGCGCGCGGGTTCTGAACAGCAATCCAACGCTCAGAGCGACCGAGACCCTTCGCGTCGAGCCGACATTCGACGACTAGAGAATCGTGACAGGTTGGGTCTTTTTGTTGCGCACAGCGGCGACAATGAGTCGAGTCGAGTTCCGTCGATCACCGACGGTGAGACCCCTGCGGTGCCTCGCGGCACTGGGGTAACCTCCAAACCAACGCACAGAAGACGACCAGGGACTTCCACCATGCTGCTTCGACTGATTCCAAAACTGTTTTACGCCGACATCAACGTCGGTCTGGACCTCTTCGTCAGGTGCCTGGGTTTCGAGGTTCTCCACCGCGATGCCTCGATATCGGTTCTCGGAAGAGATGGAGCCAAGCTCTACCTCATGGAAAACGCGGAACTCGCTGCCCTCGACCGTCCAGAACTTGCGATCGAGACGGATGACATTGCCGGGATCTACGAGGAGATCAAGGCACGAGCGCCAGAGGTTCTCCATCCGAACTCCAGGACAGTTCAATTGAAGCCATGGGGCGCGCGAGAGTTTGCTGTGCTCGACTCGACCACGGTGTGCGTGGTGTTTCGGCAGTGGTAGTGGCCTGCAGCGCCATCAGGCATGACGTTCCGTCGTTGGGCGCGGCTTGGGTTCAAGCGTGGCGGAGGGCACGTGGCTTCGATCGGTATTCCACTGAGCAACACCACAAGAAGAGAAGTCATGAGAACAACACTCGCAGCATGGTCGCGCGCCTTCGCGACCAGTGGAAGCTCGAGCGCGTGGCCGCGGGGCACTGCACTGGCGAGTTCGCGTTGTCTGAATTCAGCCGAGGTTTTGGCCTGAAGTTCGGTCACGCCGGTGACGGGAGCGAGATCCCGTTGCCAAGGTGAGCCTGCAGAAAGTGCAGTGTCATGGGCAAACGCCGTTGCTGCACTCAACAAATTGCGATCGACAAGCAGAGAGTCCAAACCGCCACCCTTGAAAAACGTGTATCGTCGCTCGAATCCGAGCCGCAAGAAAGCAGACGTTTGGTCCAACGTCAGGAGGAGCAGTTCGGAGCGGACCTAAACCAGGACTGGCGCTTAGTGTGAGCCTCGCAACGTAGCAGTGAGTGCGCACCCTGGCTTTGAAGCTGCGATGACGGCTCGCGCACGGTCTCGCCGATCGAGTGTTTGCGTCTCGATCGTTGAAACGTAACAAAGGGAGAACCTATGCCGATCACCGCCTTCAACAGTTTCGCCGATGGCCTCGCTCCAAGTCGAAGGAGCCGCGAACACTTCATTGCCAACATCGACGTCGAGGACGCGCGCCTCTGGGTTCCTTATGCAGAGGGTGTATGGCTCCAGCCGTGCTGCTTCAACGTTACCTCGGGGGGATTCAGCGTTGTTCTGAAAGGCCTCCCTAGCGCCAAACTCGGCACTCACTACCACGTGGGCACCGTCAACGGGTACACGATGAGCGGGCATTGGCGGTATCTGGAACATGACTGGGTTGCAAAACCTGGAACGTTTATCTACGAACCCGCTGGCGAGGCTCATACGCTGGTCATTTGCGACGACTCACCAGAACCAGCGCTGATTTTCTTCACCGTCGAGGGTGGCCTGATCTATCTCGACAAGGCGGTCAACGGAGGATTTGCCGCCTACGAGGATGGCTTCACCTTTCTCGAGCTAACACGAGAGTACTATCGCGAGGCCGGTCTCGATGTGCACCTGTTGGATCTGTTGATTCGCTAGGTCAAGCGGGCGGTTTCGTAGCGGCTGCAGCCGATCAGATTGAGCGCCGCCGCTCGATGGCAGTGCTCGACGGAGCGGTACCTTCTTCTCCAAGAGATGACGATGGCAGGTGGTGCACGACAAGCGGGGTTCGGTTTCTGTGCAGCACTCATCTGCGTTCTCAGTCTTGGCTGCCTCACCAACCGTGAGAGAGTGGCGACGTCACCGCCGCTCTATGAGGTCTACGCCGTCCGCTACGGAACCCTCCTCGCGTATCCCACGAGCGAGTTGATCCCCGACGCCGATAGCAGCCGCCGCACGGACGCCGCCATGATGGTCTGGCTCCTCAAAGGGCCGGGCAAACGCACGGTGTTGGTGGACGCCGGTTTCTATCGAGACGAGTTCACTCAGAGGTATCAGTTGGAGGGGTTCCGCAAGCCGTCCGCTGCCATCGAGGCGTTTGGCGTCCGCGCTTCAAGCGTGACGGATATCGTCATTACTCACGTGCATTGGGATCATCTGGATGGAGCGGACCTATTCCCGCTCGCCCGCGTGTGGATCCAGCGCGCCGAGTACGAATACTACGTCGGGCCAAACGGCGAGGCGTTGCACGAAGACATCAGCCTTGTCGATGCCGGCATGCTCGCGCGGCTACGTGCAGCTGGCCGGGTGCAGCTGGTTGAGGGAGATGCGCTCGAAATCATCCCAGGCATTCGCGTCTACACCGGCGGTCGTCACACCTATGCGTCGCAGTACGCAACAGTCGACACTCGCGTCGGCCGCATCGTGATCGCGTCCGACAACGTTTACCTATACGAGAACCTCGATCGCCACGTGCCGATCGGCACCACGTTCGACGCGACGGCAAACCTCGCGGCCCAAGACCGCATGGGCACCCTGGCCGCTGCGCGGCGCTACATAATTCCCGGACATGATGCGGCAATCTTCGTGCGATTTCCGTTGCTCCAAAAGGAAGTGGCCCGGCTCGACTGAAGCGATTGGGTCATTCGACGTGACGATCCCACTCGAATGGCAGTCGTGCACCTTTCGTACACGGCAAACGTCGATGCCCAGGGTGTGGAACTCGGCGCGACACCGCCGAGGCATCATGCGCGTCATCGCAAACGAGGGGTCGTGGCGTCCACTTGGAAACACATGCAGCCATGCAGGAAGTACTGGAGGTCAAGGTGACTCGCACATTGGCTTTTGTCGCGGTGTTCACATTGGTGCTGCTCGCGTTCGGTTGCGCTGCACCTCAACCGGCTCAGCCCGCGCCGCTCGTCGGCGCATGGCGGTCGTCAGTGCAGTTCAAGTCGGGAATGCTCGCAAGCATCAAGGATCTCGAGTTTATGTACGTGTTCAACGCAGGCGGCACGCTGACCGAATCCTCGAACTACGACGCCGCCCCACCGGTGCCCCCTGCGTACGGCGTCTGGCGTGAAGTCGCACCCAATCGATTCGAAGCGAAGTACGAGTTCTTCTCGACGGCGCAGGCAGCCGCCGAAGCCTTCAAGAGCGGTGCTGGTTGGCTGCCGTTGGGGCGTGGCGTGCTGACCGAACGGATCACGCTCTCGGCCGAGGCGCAGACGTTCACATCGACCATCCGCTTCGAAGCCTTCGATCTGCGTGGAGGGCCAGTCGCGGGGGGTGGGGAAGCCCAAGGGCGTGCGCAACGAATCCAGTTCTGAGCGGCGAGTCGTCCATCCAACGCGCCTCACGAGGCACGGCTTCCGTGAAGCTCCGCGGGAATGCCGCTAGGATGGCGGGCCGCGTTGAGTTGAGCGCACCTACGACGGAAAGAACCAAGTAGCACAAGACATCGTTCGGGTATCCATGGAAGAGACACTGTGAACACTGACAATACTGATCCAGCACCGGGCTTGCGTGAGCGCGTCCGCATCCTCATCGAGAGCGCGCGATTCGAGAGGTCCATCACGGCGCTGATCATCGCGAATGCCGTGACGCTCGGAATCGAAACCTCGCCACAGGTCGCTGCTCGATTCGGCGATTGGCTTTACGTCTTCGACCGCCTGGTCCTCGCCGTGTTCGTGATCGAGCTGTTGTTGCGCTTCTTTGTCCACCGTGACCGCTTCTTCCGGGACCCCTGGCGCGTGTTCGATTTCGTGGTCGTGGGAATCGCGGTGGTTCCTGCGGGGGCCGCCTTCGCCGTGTTGCGCGCACTGCGTGTGCTGCGTGTGCTCCGGCTGGTGTCGCTGGTGCCCTCGATGCGCGGGGTCGTGGGTGCTCTACTCAAAGCACTGCCAGGCATGGCGTCGATCATTGGGCTGATGGGGCTTGTGCTCTACGTCTCAGCGGTAATGGCCACCAAGCTGTTCGGCGCCCTCGATCCGGAGCACTTCGGAAACCTCGGTGCGTCGCTGTTCACGCTGTTCCAGGTTATGACCGTCGAAGGCTGGCCCGACATTGCACGCGGCGTCATGGCGCAGTCGCCGTATGCGTGGATCTTCTTCGTCGTCTACCTGCTGATCGCGACGTTCATGGTGTTGAACCTGTTCATTGCGGTGGTCGTCAATGCGATGCAGTCACAGGTCACAGAAGATCTGAAGGACGAGGGAGAAGCGCACACCCGCGTGATCCTCGAAGAGGTCCGCGCGTTGCGGCGAGACGTCGAGGCGCTACGCGGGCCGGTGAAGTCTTAGCGTCATCGTGACTGGGGCCGGCCCCGGGCGGTTTCCGCCAGAGGTGCTGTTGTGAGGCAACCCAGCTTGACTGTCACGGACAAGTCCCCGGCTTTACGCCGTGCTTGCCCGGCAGCCGGCGTTCGGCAACGCCAAGGTTGTCGCCGCAGTCGCGGGCCTCGACGCGGATCAAGGGCCTGTTCCACTGAGTGACACCGCAGAGCGATGCCGCGCGGCACAAGGCGGTGTGATCGAGCGACAGTGACTCGTCGGAAAGCAATCCGTCGCCATCTCCGTAGGTGGCACCGTCGTACAACAGGCAGCTGTCGAGGAACATTTGCTCACGCAATACGTCGCCCGCGGCGCCGTCGTCATCGGTCGAAACGATCTTCAGGTCACTGGTGACGCTCGTCAGTGGTGCGACTTTGTCGATGGTGAAGTACGTGTGCGAAGTTGTGCTATTGCTGCTTCGGTCCGTGCCGGTAACGGTGACGTCAATGTCGCCATGTTCGCTGAAGCTCGGCCCGAACGGCAGATAACTGCGAGTTAACGTGGAACAGCGATCGCTGAAGTCATCGTGAATCACAATCGGAGCGGCAGCAGGCCCGAAGCAACTACCCGGCGCCGGTGCTGTTACTCTGCCGGCAGGGGCAATCGTGTCGACAACCTCGATCGAGACCTGGTCCTGATCGAACGCCCGCAACTCGTCTTTCACCGTCAGCACAAGTGGGTGCAGTCCGCTCGCGAGTGAAATAGTCGCGGTTTCAGAATCTGCCAGCAATCGATCTTCCTCGGTCCAACGGAACGTCAACGAGTCGCGATCAGCGTCCCGGGAAGCGGCACCATTCAGCGCAACCGTGGCGCGCTCGTCTGCTTGACACTCGACGACGCCGTTCTCGCCGGCCTCCGCCACAGGTGTGTGGTTATAGACCAGCCGCTGCAGCTCGGCCCGTCTGTCACTCTGCTGGTTGATGACGTAGCTTGTATGCCCATAACGGCCAACGAACAGCGGCTTGCCGAGCAAGGAGTACCGCGCTAACCGTTCCAGTGTGTTTGCGTTATAGAGCTGCGCTTCGGCTTGATCGACCAGCCAGAACTCTTCGGCGCTCTCATCGTTGAACAGATCGACGACCGGCGCTGCCACATCCAGCATCCGGACTAACGGTAGTCCGTTGAAGTCGACTCGGGCTCGTCTAAAGAACTCGCCGCTCCCCGAAACCGCGCCAAGATTGCCCGCCGCGAGCGCGACATGTCGGTGATCCGAGGACGCTAGATTTGCCCACCAGTCAAGGCCGTCATCGAAGTAGTTGACAACCGGATCCTCATCAAGTCCCACTTCCGCAAGCACCTCGAACTCCCAGATCCAGATTATCACTCTGTAGGAAGAGTATAGGCGGCGACCGTCGAGGCTCATCGAGAGCTTGCTGCGGGCGCCGCCCCACAGGCCGACTCTGCCGGTGGTGCCTGTCATCGTGTCGAACGATCCGAATCGACTGTAGCTCGGCCAGCCTGAAGCTGGACTGACCATCACGTTTCGCTCGTCGAGCGCTGCAATGTCGAACGGATCTTGCTCGATAGTGACCATCTCGGTTCGCGTCTGAGTGGAAGTATCGAAGGTGGCGATCAGCGAATGGCGCCCCGCCAGGCGATTGAGGCGGAAAGTACTGGGGTGCTGCGTCTGAAGCGAGATGAACATCCGTTCGCCACTGGGTGCGAGAGAGATGGCAACCGGTTCGAACTCGAAGGCCCACTCACGCTCGAGCAATCCAGACTCCAGCGACATCGAGACGATTCGCGACCTTGCACGATCGATGGCGTACAGTCGTGGCGCGTGTTTATCGAACACGACGTCGTCGGGAATGAAGCTGAATTGCCAAGCTGTTCCCGGTTCTAACTCACGGCCTGGATCGGCTTGACATGCGTCTCCGCGACCGTCTTCGTCGCTATCGCGCTGGCCCGGATTCCAGACCGAAGGGCAGTTATCGCAGGCGTCTGGGTAGCGATCGAGATCGAGATTGAGCTGGGCGGGATCGGGAGAATCGGGACAGCCGTCGGAGCGATCACTCACTCCATCGGCGTCGGGGTCGTCGCAGTCGTCTCCAACGCCGTTGAGATGCACGCGGTCGCGTTGATCGGCGTTCGAAACGACCGGGCAGTTGTCCACGAGATCGGCAATCCCATCGAGGTCGCTGTCGGCGTTGAACAAACTGGTGCCAAGCACGATCTCCTGACGATTGGCCAGCCCGTCCTGGTCGGGATCGGCGTGTGGATCCACGAACTCAACGCTGGGTAAGAGGCCGCGCACCACTACGTCGTCCACGAACCACTGAGCATCGCCGAGTCGGTAGTAGTCGAAGGTGCCCTCGAGGGTGAATCTGAGCAAGACCGTTTGACCGGCCAGATCGGAGATGTCGAATCGCCGCAGTTCCCAATCGTTGGGCAGGCGCGGCAAATGAGTGAGTGACGTCCAGTGGGCGCCGCCGTCACTCGAAACATCGACGCCGGCTCGCAGATTACTTCTCTCGAGATAGAGCCAACTATAGAACGACAATTCAACGCGGCCCGCGCTGTTGAGTTCGATCGGCGGCGAGACGAGGGTGCCGTCGACCTCACGCCGATTGGCACCTGCGGCGACGGCCGCCATTGCGAACAGGCCGGAGTGTGCGCGCTTGGGGCCCGACGCCGGAACACCGTGTTGCCAAGGATCGTACTCGCCATGATGAGAGAACCCTTGCGCGCTCGATTCAAAGTCGAAGCGGCGCTCTAGACCGAAGCTGACGCCGAGCCCTTGCGTGTCCTCACCGCCCAGTGTCACGCCTTCGCGACGGTCGTCGGCGATGTCGATCTCGACAAGTCCTTGTTCGAACTCGACGAGCACGCGTTCGGTACCACCGCCTTGGATCAAGCGCCCGCGGCGCGCTGTTGCAGCAAATCGCGCAGAGCCGGAAAGCGTGAGCGTGGCTTGCACCCCTTCGAGCATTTCGATGGGCCGACCCGCAGGGTCGATCAAGCGGTACACGACGGTTAGCACTTCACCGGCGAGACCGAAGCGCGAGACGACCGGTTCGATCGTGATGGCCAGATCGGGGAATGGATCGCAAGCGTCGCCTCGTAGGTCTGCATCGCGATCGGCATTCAGGGGATCCGCGACATCCAGGCACAGATCTTCGAGATCGACGACTCCGTCGCGGTCGTCATCGGCGCAATTGTCACCGCGTCCGCCGGGGCGCACGGCGGCACGTTGCGCCGGGTTGTAGGTCAAGGGGCAATTGTCGAGTGAATCAGCGATGCCATCGCGATCGGGGTCCGCGTTGTTCGGCTCGCTTCCGTCGCGTAGCTCATCCGCATTGCTGACGTGATCGCCGTCACTGTCGTCATCCGGCCGGAAGAACCGCAGTTCGCGATAAATGTCCTGAATTCGCAGATCGTCAAAATAAAAACTCTCAGCCGAAGTAACGGTGCCCTGGGTAGAGACGCCGAAGACTGGCCTGAAGTACAGTCCCTTGTTGTCAGGACGAGTCCGAACCGTTACTAGCGGCCACTTGTCTTCGGGCAAGAACGTGTGGAGGCAGTCAACAGCGATGTAGCTGTCGTCATCGGTTTTTGCTTGGAGGCAAGCCGAGACGTAGCTATTGAATCCTTGTTGACTTGTGCCGTAGATACGAACGGTCGCGGTGATCGCGAGTTTATCAGGCGCACGGAGTAGCGGCCCCGCCAACTCAGCATTGGTCGGTGTCGCTAGCGGAGCATCGAACGGTGTGCCCCAAACAGTGGAACCGGTGTAACCGCCCAGCGGGCCGGTCGTCGGTGTCCCGAACTTCCAGCCAGAAGGCCTCCCGCGCGAAGTGAATCCGCCATCCGAGCCATCGAATCGTTCGACGTAGTCAGCGCCGTACGCGATTCCAATCTGCTCGGTGTCGATCGCATCCAATCTCACGGCTTCTGCTGCGGGGTCGGTAATCACCGCTGCGGCGCGTCCGTTCACGAATTCGATCTGAGTCTGCCTGGCACCGTTCTCGAAAACTGCGCTACCGTTTGCCACCAACGTCACGCGCACGTGCGTCAACTCAGCGCGGATTGCGCCGAACTGGTCTTCGAGCACGAAGTCGAGCCGTTGCGGCACACCTGTGGCAACACCGATCGGCAGAGACACCGGCCGGGCGAACAACGCCAACTGCGGATACGGGTCGCAGGCATTGCCGCGTCGGTCACCATCGGGATCCTCGCCGGGATCACCTGCCAGAAGCGGACAGAGGTCGTCGCGATCGAGCGTTCCGTCAGCATCGGCGTCGCTGCAGGCGTCTCCATCCCCTCCGGGCACGGCGAGATCGGCTTGGTCCTCGTTGCGGACCAAGGGGCAGTTATCGTCTCCGTCGAGATGGAGATCACCGTCGGTGTCGCGAGAGTAGGGAAGACTCCCACGCGTGATCTCGTCGGCGTTGGTGAGTCCGTCGTTGTCACTATCGACGGCGCCATCGAGGAACAAAATTGCGGGTGCCACTGCGCTGATTCGCACGCTGTCGATCGCCCACGTTCCTTCGCGTTGAAAACTGGCACCGTCATATCTCCAGCTCAATGAGAGAAAGGGGCCGCCGAGATTCGAGACGACCCGTTCGATCTGCCACGAAGCTGAGGGCGCGCTGAAACCGTCGACGCGGCTCGAAGTGCTGCCCCTGAGCGTCAAACTCCGGTAGGAGGATAGCGATTCTGGCGCGTACCAACTCGCATACTCGATCTGCGGGCTGGATCCAAGCGGAATCTCGAACTGCCGCGAATTGAGCGTGCTACCGAGTCCGCGGGTCGGTGCGCCACGGGGTGTGAGCGTCCAGATCTTGTCTCCAGAGTGAGCCCGCTTAGTGCTGCCCGCGCTCGCATTGGCCCAGCCCCACCCGTCTCCGTACTCCGGTGACGATGTGTAGACGATGGAGCCGCCATCGCTCTCCTCGAACGACTCCCAGTATTGATCCAACGGCTCGATCCCAAGTCGATCCGTATCCTCCGAGGTCAGACGAACGCTCTCCACGGTCTCACTCGCAATCGTGACCCGGACAATCGATGCGACAACTTCGACACGCTTTTGTTGCGAACCGTCGTCAAACCGTGCCGAGCCGGTCAACCGTAGCGAGACGCTGACACCGAGCAACTCCGGATGTGGCTGTTCGAACTGATCGACAAGCTGCATCTGGAGTTCAATCGGTTTACCCGCCAACGCCCACCAGGTTCGCTGCGACTTGAACTTGAGACGCCATTGCGGGTACACGTCGCACGGATCACCGATCCCGTCGACGTCCTGATCGAGATTGCCAGGGTCGGGAGCGTCAGGGCAGAGATCGATAACGTCGGCAACCCCGTCTTCGTCAGGATCGTCGCAAGCGTCACCGCTTCCACCAGGGTGAATTGCGTCGCGCTGTTCTGCGTTCTTCTCGAGTACGCAATTGTCGAGACCGTCGAGGACCGCGTCGCCATCGGTATCCTGAGAGCGTGGATCGCTGCCGAGCTGGAGTTCCGTGCGATTGCTGAGGCCATCGAGGTCGTCGTCGTTTTGGGGGCTGAACAATTCGACAATGGTCGACAAGCCCGAGATCCGGACGTCGTCGACCTGCCAACCCAAGCCCGGTCGAGTCCATGGGAGTGAGTAGTAGTTTCGATGCGAAAAACCAACGTTCGCCCATGAACCACCCCATCCACGCAGCGAAACCCGTTCATCGATCCATGCGCGGCCAGTTTTTCGAGCGTAAGCGAGTTGGTGCCATCGCGAAGAGTCGTCGACCTTCAGGACGACGTACGCCGACCCGTCCTCCAATCGCCAACTTCGATACGACAGTTCACACACGCGTTGTCTCGGGATCCAGACCGCGGGCGCGACAAGCACTCCCTCGCTTTCATTGGGGTAACTGCCCGAGGCAAACGTGTGGAACAGGTATTGGCCTTCAACCGGACCATATCCATTTGGCGACGTGCCGTGGCCCCAATGATCGGTAGGTGGTGACCAGAAGTACCTCGGGGTTTCGTGCGACTCCACGTAGCCGGCATGACCCGACTCGAAGTCCGCAAACTGATCGTGCGGAACGACAATTCCTATCCGCTGTGTGTCGAGCCCCGCGAAACTCAGTTGTGTCGCGCTTTGCGGATCGACCTTCAGCCTGACGTAGCCGTTCACGAACTCGACCAAGACTCGATCGCTACTGGCTCCAGACAGAATTCTCCCAGCTAGCGGAGCCGGGTCGAACACTCCGCCCCCCTCGACGATCAGCGTCGTTTGGATCCCGGTCAGATCCGTGCGGACCAGGCCAGTGTCATCTTGCAACTCGAATTCAACCTCGATCGGCTCAGCTTGGAGCGCACGTGCCGGGGCACTCGGCTGAGCGATCAGCACTCGATCCGGGAACGGATCGCAGGAATCACCCACGAGATCGCGGTCACGATCCCCGAATACCAAATCGACGTTGTTCGGGCAACGGTCGAGTGAATCGACCCGGCCATCGCGGTCGCTGTCGACACAGGCATCGCCAATTCCGAAGGGAGCAAGTGCGTCGGACTGATTCGAGTTTGGTGTTTTCGGGCAGTTGTCGACGTCATCCGGCACGCCGTCCCAGTCGGTATCGCTGTTCTCCGGGTCGAGTCCCAGCTCGAGCTCGCGCTCGCGCGTGAGGCGGTCATAGTCGCCGTCGGTTCCGAGAAAATCGACCGAGCCCCCGAATCGTCTCGCCGTCACCTCGACCTCGTCGATGGCCCAGGACGGCTTGAGGTTCGCGCCTGGGAATGCAATGAACAAGACTCGCCAGACATCTTCCGCATCGGGAACCGAATAAGTGAGCGTTTCCCACGAGCGAGGCGTAAGCGGGGCGTATCCCAAATCGTTCGTTGATTCTGCATGCCGTCGTTGGAAACGGATCGCGCCTGAGGACAGTTGATCACCGTCGAACCACGAGCGGACTTGGACTCGAACGTCTTGCAAGTCGCGAGTGCCAAAGTGCGGCGTGCCTAGCGCGCCGTAATCGTACTTGACCAGCGGATTCCCAGGATCGGTCCAATAAACGTGGTGGCCCTCTGCCCCGAATTGCATCTCCTCGGGTGGCGCCGTCCACTTCCAGGACCGGATGGCGAGCGCAGAACCATCGTCCTGCTCGAAGTCCCAACGTGCGACCTCGAAGAACGCATCCACGGCGTCGCGGCCCGCGTCCTCGCCAAACAGCGTGAAGCGGCTGAACTCGTCGACGCGCATTTGCAGCGACGCGCGTCCAGACTGAATCTCGATCACGGCCCGATTCGTGTTCTCGCCTGTCACCAGTGCACGTCCCGCCGACGGACTGAATCGCACTGGTGCGCTTCCCACGAGCGTCAGCCGAACCCCCGCAAGCTCTGATTGCAGTTCGCCATCGTTGTTTTCCAGACGTATCTCGATCGGTGCGGCCTGCCCAATCACCAGGTGTCGTGGCGCCATGATCCGCGCGCGTAACCGCAACTTCGGGTAGCGATCACAAGCGTCGCCGAGTCCATCGCCGTCAGAGTCGTTAGCGGTATCGCTCGCGTCGAGGGGGCAACTGTCTGCGGCGTCGACCACGTCATCGCCGTCGCTATCCTCGCACGCATCACCGCGCGTCGCGGAGCCATAACGATCGGACTGGGCGCCGTTGGCGATCAACGGGCAGTTGTCGATGCCGTCGACAACGCCGTCTTCATCGCTGTCGGTGTGGAATGGACTAGTCCCGAGCACGATCTCCTGCTCGTTGGAGAGGCCGTCGAGATCACTGTCGTCCGTTCGCACGACAAACTGCAGCCGCGGATCAAGACCCGTAATCCGCAGGTCGTCGATATACCAGCCTGCGCCGGTCTCTGCGACAGACTCGAAGTAGTACGCAAAGTTGGTGAAACGAAATCTCAATCGAACGGATCGATTGGAGTAGTCCGACAGCGTCGCACCCAACCGCGTCCAGCGTGACTCCGGCGACACGCTCAGCAGGCTCTGCCATTCCGCGCTGGCACTGGTCTGAATTTCGACAACAGCCGTAGCTCTGCCTGCGCTCCCTGGACGCTCTCGTTGGAACCAACTCGAGAACGTCAACTCAACCAGTGATGCTCCAGGGAACTGGAACCATGGCGTGACCAGGATGCCGGAAGCGGTCTCTGGGTAGTCGCCGTCGAGCGTCGTGCCCCAAACGCGGATCCCGGAGGCGGCAGATTGAGGGCCGGACGATGGGCTGCCCCATTCCCAAGGATCGACAGAGTCAGGCTCGATCTTCTCCGACTTCAACCCACCACTGTCGCGTTCGAAGTTCTCGAACACGTCGCCGGACATGCGAATACCGACCCGCTCTGAGTCGATCGCGGTCAGCACGATGCTGGTAGCGAGATCGCAGATCACGGGCAGCGTCGCGCGCCCATTCACGAACTCGATCAGCGCTTCGGCCGTGCCGCTTCCGCTCAGCAGTACTCCGTTGCGTGCTACATCGCCAAACACGGCCGGGCTCGACAGTCGAATCGTCGTGCGAACTCCAGCGGTGCGGTATGGCGAACCAAACTCATCCTCGAGCACCAGTGTGATCCAGGCCGTCTGATCGGTGAATCCCAGCGCGTCGTTGGCGAGGCGCACCACGTAGCCCACGGATGGGTAAGGATCGCAGCCATCGCCGAGGCCATCACCATCTGTGTCGCGGTCGAAACGGATCGACTGATCGGGGCACAGATCGAGGTCGTCGGCAATACCGTCATGATCCGGATCGTCGCAAGCGTCGCCGATTCCGTTGCGATGAAACGTATCGTCTTGTGTGCTGTTGGAGACCGTTGGACAGTTGTCGCACTCATCGCCAATCAAGTCTCGATCGCGGTCGGACTGCGCGTTGTTCGCCGCGTCGGGGCAGTTGTCGAACAAATCACTGACCGAGTCGGAGTCGCGGTCCTCGCAAGCATCACCATCTCGGCCAGGGTGAATCCGGTCCCGCTGATCGATGTTCGACGTTGTCGGACAGTTGTCCAGCCAATCCGGGACCTGATCGTTATCGCTATCAGCGAGTCGTGGATCCGTTCCTAACTCGAGTTCACGAGAGTTGGGAAGCGAATCGTTGTCGAGATCTGCGTTCGGATCGAGAAACTCGATTACGGATGAGACTCCCGTAAAGCGAAGATCGTCGAGCAACCAGGCGTCATTCTCGACCCCGGATTCGGGGGCTGATGCAAATCGAAACTGGATCGATCGATTGGCGCCGCTGGCGTCAACCGCGAGTTTCCGCAGCTCCCAGCTCGAGGTGGAGGCCTGGTAAAACTCGAGATCTTCGAAGCTTCCGCTTCGATCGAGGCGCATCTGTAGCCTCGCCAACGGGACGTAGGTGGAGGCCCTGAACCAATACACAAACTCGAGCTCGTGCAGACGGCTCGGGTCGAGTTCGAAGATCGGCGAGTAGAGGTAACCACCGGAGAGCCCATTCGACCCCACAGGCAGTCGCGCCTGCCAGACACGCTGACCCGAGTGTGCCGGGGTGGTGTCGCGATCGACGGCTCCCCAACGCCAAGGGTCAATTCCATTCGGTTCGCTCTGAGCGCTCGTGAATCCCCCCGGGTTGTGCTCGAAGTCGCTCTGATACTCGTTCCAGATTTCCAGGCCAATGCGATCGACGTCGAGCGCGTCTAGGAACACGACTCCCGGTTGACTGTTTCGCAGCGAGAGCGTTGCCCGGCCGTCGTTGAACTCGACCAACACCGAGGGCGATCCCTCACCGTCGAGAATGCGTCCCTCACTTATCGAGTTGAAGATGGCAGGCCCTCCGAGCGTCAAGCGCGCCCGGATTGCGCTAAAACCGTGCAGCGCGTTCCCCTGCACATCCTCCAATCGATAAGTGACGGTGGTCTCCTGACCAGCGGTCTGGTAGCGCGGCAGATCTGGTCGCAATACCAACCGGATGTCGGGGTAAGGATCGCAAATATCACCCAGTGCATCACCGTCGCGATTCGAACGATCGTCGTTCGCGAGATCGGCGCAGTTATCCTCGAGATCAGGCACGCCATCGCCGTCCGGGTCGTCGCAGGCATCGCCGATCCCATTGCCTGGATGGATCCGATCACTTTGATTCAGGTTCGCGATTGCCGGACAGTTGTCGCACGCGTCGCCAAGCGGATCCGCGTCGCCGTTTGCTTGGTCGACATTGGCGAGATCGGCGCAGTTGTCGGCCACGTCGGCAACGCTGTCGCCATCCGGATCGTCACAGGCGTCGCCGACCCCGTTGCCGGCATGAATCGTGTCGAGCTGATCGGCATTGGAAACGAACGGGCAGTTGTCGCAGCGATCACCGAACGGATCGAAGTCGGGGTTGCTCTGATCCGGATTGGCAATCAGCGGACAGTTGTCGACGCGATCGGAGGCACCGTCGACGTCGGTGTCGTCACAGACATCGCCGATTCCATTGCGGCTGACCGTGTCGGCCTGGTCTGGGTTATGGATCAGCGGGCAGTTGTCGCGATCATCGGTGAGGCCGTCGAGATCGGTATCGACTCGCAGATGATCGGTGCCGATCTCGAGTTCACGCCGATTCGAGAGGCCATCGCCGTCCGGATCCGCGTCGGGATCGAGAAAGCCGATCACTGGAGCGAGACCGGTGATTTGAAAGTCGTCTAGGTAAAAACCCTGGCGCTGGATCGTGGCGTTGGAGGTGAAGCGAAACCGGAATCGAACCGTGCTTCCGATCCACTGATTGAGTGACTGCGACGTCACCGCCCAGGCGCGAATATCGCCGTTGAACTGGACCAGCGTGCTCCAGCCTGGTTTCCCGGACTCGTTGATCTCGAGCGACACGAAGTCCTTCCCGAATTCGAGGTGAGTCCATTGTGCAAACGACAGCAACGGGCTCGTGCCAGGTCGCAACCAAACCTCCCGGGTGACCAAGGAGGCGTCGACGTCGTGCGGCGTGCGGTCAGTAAGATTCGTCGCCCAAACCCGCTCGCCCGAGTACGCGCCACGTGGACCGCTCTGTGGCTTGCCCCAACTCCACGAGTCGTTGATGCCGCTGTGCTCGAACCCGCCGTTGGTGACGTCGAAGTTTTCGAAAATACTCTCGAACGACTCGACGCCAAGACCCGCGCTGTCGATCATCGAGAGCGTCGAAGACTCAAACTGCGTGTCTTCCAATTCGATACTGAACAGCCCGTTCACAAACTCGCCGACTACTTGGTTGGTTCCAGCCCCCTCGATGACGACGCCGGTCTGGGCGACGAAGGCGAACTGCGCGCTGGCGCTGGCCGTCGCGGTGAACCGGACGCCTGTCAAGTCGTCTTGAAGAACTCCTGCTTCGTTCTCGAGTCGAAACTCGGCGAGTGCCGGGCGAGTCGCGAGTACGTAGCGCGGAGTCGCCGCGCGAACAAAAAGGTGACGATCGACATAGGAATCGCACAGATCACCAAGCCGGTCGCCATCGGCGTTTGCCTGCAGGGGATTGGCGAGTGCGGGACAGTTGTCGGAAACGTCCGCGATGCCGTCGCCGTCGGTGTCGGCAAACTGAGCCTGGTTGTACGACACCGCGCCTAGAGACAGCGCGATAACGACGATGGACCGGCGGATATTGACCATCTAGACGGCCCCCTCGGCCGCGGTGACGGGTGGATTAGACGCCGACCGAGAGGCTAAGGCAATGGGGATTCGGTGGTTCGGCCGTCGCTGGCTCTGTTTTCTTGGAGTGCTGAGCCAAGCACCTCGTTCTGGAGAGTCGACACGGCTCCGAAGTGGCAACGCTTGTAGCGCGCGTGGAGATCCGAGTCAGACCCGGCGGATGATCACCGCGCTACCTGCCGCGGGAGCGCGTGCTGCTAGACTTCGTTCGCGGTGTCCTTCAAGCGACAGGTTGATCGACGATGGCGGATGAATCCAACCAACCCGGCGGCGGACTGTTCCCTGCGACGCACTGGTCTGCGATCGAGGCGGCGCGGAGCACCGATCCTGAACAGCGGCGCCGCGCACTCGACCGGATCGTCTCGGTCTATTGGAAGCCGGTGTACAAGTACCTGCGCACTCGCCATCGCCGCACGACCGACGATGCGCAGGATCTCACGCAGGAGTTTTTCACCTCGTTGATCAGCCGCGACACACTTCAGAAATACGATCCTTCCCGCGCTCGATTGCGCACGTTCTTGCGAGTCTGCGTCGATGGGCTCGTCGCCAACCTCGAGCGCGATTCGCAGCGGCTGAAGCGCGGCGGTGGCGAGGCACCGCTCTCGTTGGAGTTCGAGTTGGCCGAAGGGGAACTCGCGCGTTACGGGATACCTGCGCCCGATCGGACCGAAGAGTACTTCGAGAAGGAGTGGATCCGCAGCCTGTTTTCCGCGGCTGTCGAACAACTTCGCGTGCAGTGCGAGGCGCACGGAAAACACGTCCACTTCACGCTGTTTCAGCGCTACGACCTCGATGATGCGCTGCCCCGACCGACCTACGCCGAACTCGCACGAGAGTTTGCTGTCGCTCCGACCGATGTGACGAACCATCTCGCCGCGGCGCGGCGCGAGTTTCGCCGGATCACGCTCGAGCTGCTGCGCGAGACAACAGCGAGCGAGGCGGAGTTCCGGCGCGAGGCGCGATCGCTCTTGGGGCATTCACCGCAATGAGCGGACTGTCCGACGACGCGCTCGACCGGCTGCGGTTCGCGGCGAGTGCGCCCGATCTTGCGAGTACGCGTTACCAACTGCTGGGGGAGATCGGGCGCGGCGGGATGAGTACGGTGTTTCTGGTCGAAGATCCAACCCTGCGCCGGAACGTTGCGTTGAAGGTGCTCGATGTTCCTGATGCGAACGGGGAGCTGGCATTGCGCCTGACCCGTGAAGCGCAAGTCCTCGCGCGTCTCGAGCATCCTGGGATCGCTCCGGTCCACGAGGTCGGTCAGCTTGCCGACGGCCGCGTCTACTACACGATGAAGTACGTGATGGGCCCTCGCCTCGATGCCTACGCGGCTTCGAAGGCGACGCTCGCCGAGCGACTGCGATTGTTTCAACGGATTACAGAAGCGGTCGCGTTTGCACACGATCGGGGCGTGCTGCACCGCGATCTCAAGCCCGAGAACATCATGGTTGGGCCGTTCGGTGAGGTGCTCGTGATGGATTGGGGCCTTGCCAAGTCGCTCGACGCTGGCGTTGAGGCCACAGCAGAGCAGGAGGCGATGGACTCGACCAGCATCCGTCAGGAGACAGTTCACACCGCTCACGGCGCTGTGCTTGGTACGCCAGGGTACATGGCGCCCGAGCAGGCACGCGGCGAGCTGACCGCGTTGGACGCTCGAACCGATGTCTACGCGCTTGGGGCCGTCATGTTCTTTCTTCTGACGCAGAAGGTGCCACCAGCCGACGCTGTACCGCCGTCAGTGCCGGGCGTCCCCAAGCCGTTGCTTGCGATCTGCCGCAAGGCAATGACGCGAGCTGCTGCATCGCGCTACGCAAACGCCTTGGAAATGGGTGCTGAGATCGCCCGCTATTTGGACGGGCGACGCGTCGAGGCGTATCCGGAAGGGCTGCGCCACAAGGCTGTGCGGCTGTATTCACGGCACAAGATCGCGTTCTGGCTGGTCATCGCGTACCTGTTGGTGCGGGGCTCGCTTCTTTTTCTCACTGGACGCTAAAGGATCGGGCAGAAACGGTGAATGTGTTGGGTGTGGGGCGGCAGACCCTGCGAAAGGAACAACATGAAGAAGATCGGCTTGGCGGTGATCTTGGGGGCGATCCTGGGCGCGTTCGATGGGCTGACGGCCTGGTTCGAACCTGCGGTGCGAGAGCAAATCGGCACCATCGTGATGTTGTCCTCACTCAAGAGCGTATTCGCGGGGATTCTGATCGGCATCCTTGCGTGCTTCGTGAAGAACCGCCTTGTGGTCGCCTTCTTCGGTCTCGCGGTCGGGCTTCTGTTGGCCTACCTCGTGGCGATGCAGCCCGACGCGACTACAGGCCAACACTACTACGCGCAGATCATGGTGCCTGGCGCGCTCGTGGGGCTGATCGTTGGTTACGCAACCGCGCGCTACGGCGAAAAACTTACCGTTCTAACGAAATGAGGAGACGACGATGAGTTCAATCAAGCCAGTACCCGACGGTTATCACAGCGTGACCCCGCATCTCGCGATCCGTGGCGCCGCCGCGGCAATCGAGTTCTATGCAAAGGCGTTCGGCGCCGAGGAGTTGTTCCGAATGCCTGGGCCGGGTGGAATAGTCATGCATGCCGAGGTTCGCCTAGGTGATTCGATCGTGATGCTCGGCGAGGAGTCGCCTGAGATGGGCGCGACCGCGCCGCCGACGATCGGCGGCTCGGCCGTCGGCCTGCTCCTCTACGTCGGCGATGTCGACGCCGCCTGCAATCGCGCAACGAGCGCGGGCTGCACCCTAGAGATGCCGCCGACCGATATGTTCTGGGGCGATCGTTACTGCAAGTTGCGCGACCCGTTCGGTCACAAGTGGTCGATCGCCACGCACAAAGAAGACGTCTCGCCCGAGGAGATGGCGCGACGGCTCGCGGCGATGTGAGTGATAGCACCGCGTGGTCGGACGTTGGTGTTACTGCGCGGTGCTTCGCGGTGAAAGCGAGAAGGGGCGTTCAACGGCCGTGAACAGCACTGCCGATGGGATCAGCGTAAAGCTGAACATCACGGGCAAGAGCATCCAGAAGAACCAAGCGCCGTGGTTCGCGACCGGAAGAATGGTGGCGAGCGTGAGAAACGCGGCCTTCAGCGCCAGGCCGTGCAAGAGAAAATACGAATAGCTCATGTTTCCGAGCCAGCGCAGAGGAGTCCACGAAAAGGCACGCGGCAAGCAGCCTGACGAATCCCGAAAGCAGGCGAAGCACAGCACGAAGAACGAGACGAAGAGGGCGCTGATCTTCAACGTCAGCCCGCCATACCCCGCCATGGGTATGAGCGTGGCCAAGAGTCCGAGTGTCAGCGCTGCCAGTCCGAACAAGCTGCTTGGGGAAGGGAGGCGGCGGCTGTTGATCGCCTCGTGAAGCACGATCCCCGAGACGAACATGATCAGTCTGATCGGCCCCCCAAAGGCGGCGCAGTAGGTCGCGGTGATAGCGGCGACCGCCAAGAAAAAGCAGGCGCGCCAGAAGCGGTTGCGGTCACGCAATCGGAACACTGTGATGACAAGGGGAATGCAGAGGTAGAAGAACATCTCGTAGCTCAACGACCACGCCACGGTAATCAGCGGTTCGATCGCAAAGAGTCCGGGGAGAAGCAGGAAGTTCTGGAGCAGGTAAATCAGCCCGGCGGTGGCGGGCGTGGGAATCTTGTTTTCAGAAGGGAAGGCGAACGCCAGTGCGACGTAGACCGCAAGCACTGCGGTGAACGCTGGGTAGATTCGCGCGATGCGTCTCGTCATGAAGCGGACGAAGCGTTGAGGCCGTGAGATCAACGAGCCATAGATGAGATAGCCGCTGAGAACAAAAAACAGATCCACCCCTGTTGTCCCAATGCCGTGCAGTGCGCTGATAACAACGGCGAGGTGGGGGCTGGCTGCCACCCAGGGTTCAACGAGTGTCACGTAGTGCACCAGGAAAACCAGGAACACGGCGAAACCGCGCAAGCCTTCCATGGGGCGAACGTTGTGTCGGTCACCCCCGCGTCGTAGTTCGAACTGCTGAGTGAGCCACCCCACCTCATGCCTCTCGCGAAAACTGCCGCCTGCCAACGGTGATGCGGGCCGCGGGAAGGGACGCGCCGCTGCTCGTGCCGCATGCCCAGCGAGCGTTTCGCGTCGATTGCCGACTTCGTTTGACCAGCAGTTTCTTTCTGGCCACCCGTGGGACAGGGTTACCGTGGTCATGATGCCGCGTGTTCAGCGTACGCCGCATTCTCCACGGAACGAAGCTCGGAGTCGCAGCAAACTCCGCTGCTGCCCGGCAAGGCGCCTGAGCGATGAGAAGCGCGGCTCGGAGCGTGTGGTCAGCGATCGGTCTGGCGCGGCTAGCTGGCGGCGCGTGGATTCTGCGGTGTCGGTGGCGGGTAGCGTTCTGCAGTGTGAGTGACGATCGGTCTTGTTTGCGAGAGTTGTCGTGCAAGCGAGCAGCGCGGGGTGCGCGCGAGTGCGAGCGGAGTCGATCACGCAGCAGCGAGACCCGCGCACTCGATCCTCGCAACTCGGTTGTATTAGGTAAACCGTCCCCGAATTAGAGTGCGCGTGCGCGAAATATTTCTATCAACGTGCGCACTTTCGATTGTTGTTTGCGTGTCTTCCTTGTACATTTGCAGAACTTCAAGGAAGCAGCGTGTCGCGTTCATCGCTTGGTCCAACACAACCGTCATCAAGCAGTTCGTGGCTCGCTGCCGTGCAAGCCGATCAGGTGGCGTGTCGGTTGGCGTGCGAAACGGTGCGCGTGTTGTTGCCGCTGGCGAAGGTGGCGGCAGCGGTGATCGATGGGGAGTTGTGGCGCGGGTGTGGGTACTCGCCGGTGCATGACTTCACGCGCGAGGAGTTGGAGCGCAGCAGCAAGTGGTTACGAATGCATGCAGCGTTGCATCGCGCGGTGGTGAAGGTGCCGGGGTTGCGTGGTGCGGTCACGGGTGAGGATGGCGGGGCGCCAATTGGAATGAGCAAGGCGTTGTTGGTGGCGCGCGTGGCTTCGATGGAGACGCTGGGATTGTGGGTGGAGCGGGCACGCAGGCTCACGGTGGATGAGTTGCGCGAGGCGGTGAGCGGTGGCGGTGAGGTCGAGGCCGCTATGCCTGTGCCCGGTACCGAAGATATCGCCGAAGTGCCGCGTATTTTTGTGGGGCTTCCCAGCGCCGCCGTCGGTGCGCGCGGCGTTCGACAGTGCGCTCGATCTGTATCGGCAGCTGGAAGGTGGTGATGCGACAGTGACCTTGTTCATCGAAGCGCTGGTGGCCGAAGACTATTCCAGCGACCGCCCCCCGGACGACTTCCAGGAGTGGCTGCGTGCCGCTGAGCCACGTCTGGATACGGTTGAGATTCCCTCCGGCAACGAGCTTCCCGCCATGGTGGTCGCGCGTGAGCTGCTCGCAAAGCTCGACGACACCATTGAGCGCGCGGGTGTTGGATCGGGCAGTGAAGTGCTCGGGCAGCTGCAGTGGTTCGTAACTGCAGTCGATCTGATGGAGCGTCATTTGGCCTCGCTGCTAGTTGAGATGAGCGCCAGCGGCTTGGTGCGCGAACTCGGTTTCCTGAGCATTGGCGCCTACGCCGAGAATCGTCTGGGCTTGTCGCGCACGAGCATCGAGGATCGCGTGCGTGTAGCGCGATCGCTGGCCAAGCGTCCGCGCGTGCAGCGCGCGTATGTCACGGGAGCGATTGGTCTGGAGAAGGCGTTACTGGCGGTGCAGATCTTGGGCCCGGGGTATGTCGATACCTCCTGTGAGAACGAGTGGGCGGCACATCTGAAGGAGTGCACCGTCAAGCGCTTGCGCGATGAAAAGCGGGCGCTGCTGTTTGCGGCGAGCGTCGAGGGGGCGCGCCGGTGCACCGGCGCCGAGGTCGGATGAAGTGTGGCTGGCCTCGCTGCGCTGCGCGCCCGGCGACACGGTAGTGGCCGTGCAACGCGCCGGTCATGTTGCCTGCAATGATGGCCCGTTGGTTCCTGTGGCGGGAAGCGTGCTCCGTTGGCGCTTGCCGATAGAACTAGCCCGCGACTTCGGCGCCTGCATCGAAACCCGTTGCAAGTACCTCACGCTCGATGCCGCCGCCTGCGATTGGTCGCAACCGCTCAGCGATGAAGACCCGCCGTCGTGGCGCGCTGCCCGGACATTTTCCACCGCGTGCCGCCGGCTGCCCTCGTGGGTTGGTTTCTTGGCGATGCTCGAGGAGTTTTGTGCGCAATACGATCAGGCCGAGAAGCGCTCGGCCTCGCACTCCGAGGTGTTTGTGCGGGCGCGGCATCGATGCGAAGCGCCGGGATGCACTTGCCGGCGGGTCGAATGGCACCATCGGCAGTACAGGTCCCGCGGCGGCAGCGATCAACACGAGAACGGCGATGCGCTGTGCCCGACGCATCACCGCCACGGTCAACACGGCGGGTACATGCAGGTCACCGGCGACACGCCGCTCGAACGTACCTGGCGCTTGGGACCGGCGCGCAACGGTGTGTGGTATCGCAACGAGCGGCGCATCGACGTGACCAGGTCGCGTGGGCCAGAGCCAACGTGATGTTCGCCAACCCGCCGCAACACGACACTAGATCGGTTGTTGGCAACTGCCCAAGGACACGACGCGCAGCCTCCGCTGCAATGCTGCCGGCGCCACTGATGCCGCGGCGTTGTGGCTGGCCCTGTGGCTGGCCCCGTGGCGCACGCCGGCTCGGGCTCGCTGTACCGTTACGGGTGCATCGCAGTGGCCGTGTCTGCATCGATCGCAACCTGCGGACCCAGACACCGGCAGTGCTAACGACCGAATCGCGGCCCTCCAGAAGTGCCTCCAAAAGAACCTCCGACGGACGCAATCATCCGCCCGAAACACGCGTGCTACCCGGCCAGCGGCTCCGTGGCGGTCCGGCCCTGTACCACCGAACCAGCCGCGAACGCATCAAGCCCCTGCGGCTCCTCAGCGAGTAGACCTCCGGCGCTCGATCTCGCATTGTCCTTTCGCCCCGCTCCCCGTATCCTCCCGCGCCTGCCCGGTTCGACTCCGGGGGTGAGGACCGACATGTGGCCCGACCGCGCTGAGTATCTGAATGCTCTGGATCGTCTTCTGCCCAAAGTGGAAAAACCGACGCGCTATGTGGGTGGCGAGTGGAATTCGGTGGTCAAAGACCGGTCCAGCGTCGACTGCCGAGTGGTGCTCGCATTCCCCGATGTCTATGAAATAGGAATGTCGCATCTTGGGTTTCGGATTTTGTATTCGATGCTCAACCAGATCGACGGGGTGGCGGCCGAACGAGCCTTCATGCCGTGGATCGACTTGCTGCGCGAACTGCGCGCGCAAGACCTGCCGTTGGTGACGCTGGAATCGCGCGAGCCATTGTGCGATTTCGACGTGGTCGGCTTTTCTCTGCAATACGAGCTGACCGTTACCAACATGCTGGCGATGCTCGAGCAAGGCGGCATTCCGCTGCTGGCCAAGGAGCGCACCGAGGGCGACCCGTTGGTGTTGGCAGGTGGCCCTGTTGTCTTCAACAGCGAACCATTTGCCGACTTCGTCGATTTGATCTTGGTGGGCGATGCCGAGGAAGCGCTGCCCGAGATGCTCGCCCTGCAACGCACGATGAAACGCGACGGCGCCACGCGGCTGGACATCGTCCGTGCGATCACTCAGTTGGGCGGTTGGTATGCGCCCGCGCTGTACACGCTCGAGACCGAACCCGTCATGGGCTTTCTGATTCCGCGCCCTGCTCCGGGTGAAAACGTCCCTGTGCGCGTGCAACGACGCGTGGTCTACGACCTCAATCAGTATCCGTTTCCAGAGAACATCGTGGTGCCGCACTCTGAAATCGTGCATGACCGCGTGAGTTGGGAACTGATGCGCGGCTGTCCGGTGGGTTGCCGCTTTTGTCAGGCAGGGTACATCTACCGCCCCACGCGCCAGCGCGATCCGCGCGACGTGCGCGACGGCGTGTTGCGCTCGCTGGAATCGACGGGTTACGACGAGTTTTCGCTGACCTCGCTCAACACCGGCGAGTACGGTTCGATCCTGCCGCTATTGAAAGAGCTGATGGATCAAATGGAGCCGCGCAAGATCGCGGTAGGGTTGTCGTCGTTGCATGCCACCACGATGACCGAGTCGCTGGTCGAGCAGGTCAAGCGCGTGCGCAAGACGGGCTTCACGATTGCGCCCGAAGCGGGTTCGCAACGGATGCGCAACGTGATCAACAAAAACCTCACCGAGGACGACATCCTGCGCGCCACCGGCTTGGCCTACAAAGCGGGATGGCAGTCGATGAAGCTGTATTTCATGATCGGCCAACCGACAGAGGTCATGGGGGATGTCGATGGAATCGTCGACCTCACCGCGAAAATCCTGAAGCAGGGGCGCCAGTCAGGCGGCGCGAAGGTGCGCGTGACGCTCTCGGCATCGACGTTTGTGCCCAAGCCGTTCACACCGTTTCAGTGGTTTGGAATGGACGACGAGGCGGCCTTCCGCGCCAAACAAGATCACATCAAGCGCTCGGTGCCGCGCGGTGTGGAGTATCGCTACCACCATCACGGCGAATCCTGGCTCGAGGGCGTGTTGTCGCGCGCCGATCGCAGCGTCGGCCCTGTCATTTTGAAGGCCTACCGCGCGGGTGCCGTGCTCGACAGTTGGGGAGAGCACTTTCATCAATCGATCTGGCGCGAGGCGTTCGAGGCGTGCGCCGTGGATGCCGATCGTTTGGCGACGCAGCCGATCTCGCTGCAAGCCGAACTCCCGTGGGAAGTCATCGACCCGTTGATCCGGCGCAAGTGGTTGGAAGTGGAGTACCACCGCGCCCTCGAAGCCGGCACGATGGCGACCTGTGTCGATGCCTGCACAGGCTGTGCGCCCTTCTCGGTGGAGTGCGTCAAGGGTGAGGTGGCCGCCAATCGCTGGGAAGATTTCGGCGTGGTGTCGAGCAAGAAGCTGCCCGCGTTCAACGTGACCAAGGCGCCGAAAGGCCGCGGTGAAGACCTTTCGATGTCGGCCCCAGGTCCTGCGGCCAAGCCGATCGGCTGCCCGACATCGGGCGATATCGTGACGCAAGCGGCGCTCGAGTTGCCGCCCGACGAACAGCTCAACGCGCTCTTGCTCGAAGTGAAGGAACTCAGCAAGAGTGAGAAGCCGATGGTGGCGCCGATCTATCGCTATCGCGCGAAATTCCAAAAGCTCGGCCGCAGCCGGTTCTTGGGGCACCTCGATATGGTCCGCGCGCTCACGATGGCATTGCGTCGTGCCGGCGTGCAGGTGCTTTACACCGAAGGATTCAAGCCGCGTCCCAAAGTGGCGTTGTCGCCAGCGCTTTCGTTGGGTGTGGCCAGCCACGCCGAATACCTCGACTTCGACATGGCGGCGCCGATCGAACTCGACAGCTTCTTGGTGACCGTCAACGACAAGATGCCGGAAGGATTGCGCTTGATAGCAATCGTTCCGATCGAGCTGCAATCGATGGCGCTGCAAGAGTCGATCACCTTGGCCCAATACCGCGCGCGCATCCCCAACGTCAGCCGTGAGGAACTCGAACGCAGCGTCGAGCAGTTCTTGCGAGCTGAAAGCGTTTTGGTGACGCGCGTTAGAAAAGGCAAAGAGAAGACCTTCGACTTGCGCGCCGTGGTCGAAACCGCGCATGTCGAAGCCGACGGCGCGCTTTCGTTCTCACTCAAATTCGACGTGTTGGGCAGTCCCAAACACAGCGAGTTGCTCGGCGTGTTGGTGGGCGAGGAGCGCGCCGCCGATGCCGAGGTGGAGCGCCTGGAACTGTTCTCGTCCCTGGCCGAGCGCTTGGTCTCGCCGCTCGTGGCGGGTCGAACGCTGCGCCCGTCGCTCGCCTGATGCCGCCGTGAACGTCGCACAACGCGGTCCGATATCGCTGTGGGTCGCGTCCGATCTGGGTGAGGTGTGGCTGGCGTTGATGGAGGAGGATCGCCCCTACGAGTTGATCCTGCGCGGTGAGGAGCAATCGCGGCTGTTGGGGGCGATTTTCAAAGGCCGAGTCAGTGGTCAAGCACGCGCTGTCGGCGCGTCGTTCATTGAAATCGGTTCGGCGCGCGATGCGTTTTTGATGGACGGGCGCGCCAATGATGCGAATCCACCACAACTCGGCGACGAGCTGCTGATTCAAATCGTGCGTGAGGCCGATGGTGGCAAAGGCCCGCGCGCCACACGTCACCTGACGCTCGCCGGCTGGTCGCTCGTGTTTGCGCCGGTGGGGCCTTCGGGTGTGAGCCGTCGCATCGACGATCTGGAAGAGCGCGACCGGCTCAAGCAGATCCTGGACGAGTTGGCGCCAGAGGGGACCGGCTTGATCGCTCGTACCAGCGCGGTCGGTGCCACCCGTGAAGAACTAGAACTTGAACGTGACGAGTTGCTGGCGCGTTGGGAAGTAGTCGCCGCCAAAGCCGCGGCCGTTCGTGCCCCCGCGTTGGTGCATCGCGATGAAGATCCGGCCGTGCCATGGCTGCGCGATCACTTGGCCTTGGGGCCGGAACGGATCGTGGTCGACGGGCCGGGCGCCGACGAACGCAAGCAAGCGTTGCAGCGAATCACAGGATTGCCGCCGATCGAGTCGTTCAGCGGACCATTGCCGGCGATCGAAGCGATGCATCTGGATCGCGAATTGAGTGGAGCGCTGAGCGCACACGTACCGCTGCCTAGCGGCGGCCGGTTGATCATCGAATCGACGGAAGCGCTCACCGCGATCGATGTCAATTCAGGCAGCGACTTTTCCTCCGCGACGCTCGAGGAAACAGCGACTCGCACGAACCTGGAAGCAATCCCCGAGATCGTGCGGCAAATTCTTCTGCGCGACCTGGCCGGGATGGTACTGGTCGATTTCATCGACATGATCCGTCCCGAAAATCGCGCGCGCGTCGATGAAGCGCTGGCGCTCGAACTCACGCGCGATCGCAGCAAACTGCGCACGCTTCCCTTGACCGAGTTTTGCCTCGCGCAGATTACGCGTCAGCGCCGCCGTCCTTCGCTCGCCCGCCTGATGATGCAGCCCTGCGCGTGCTGCCGTCGCGGTCAGGTGCTGCGTCCCGATACGCAGGCGCGGCAGCTACTGCGACAGTTGCGCGTGATAGCCAGGCCCAGGCCTGCCGGCCGGTTCACGTTTGCAGCGCCTCTGCCGGTGGTCGAAGCGGCGCGAGAGATTGCCGAGAAGTGGGGCCAGGCATGCGGCCTGCCGGCACTGCAGCACGTCTCGTTCGTCGCCGGCGAGGTCGACATTTCGGTGAAGAGTTGATTCTTAGCCGAGCAGCAACGAGAGCGCGTTGTAGGCGGCGTGCAGCACGAGCGAAACCACGAGTGAGCGATGCCGCGCATAAAGCAGCGCCGATACAAGGCCAATCGCAAACAACGGCACCAGAGAAAGCGGCATCAGGTGCACGGAGGCAAACAGTACTCCTGAGGCGATCGCTGCGGACGGAACGCCCCACGAACCACGCATGCCGCCAAACAGAACGCCACGAAACATCACCTCTTCGCAGATCGGCGCGACGACCACGGCTGAAAACCAAAGCAGCGGCCACGGCGCCGCTAGCCACGCCAGTTGGAACGTCTGCTCATTGACCATTTGCTGGTACGCGCTCGGCCACAGGTGTTGAAGCGACAATCCGTACAGCGCTGTCAGCCCCACCAGCCCGCTCGCGCTCAATAGCGCTTCCCAAAGACCGCGGCCCGACGGCTTGGTCAATCCGAGTGAGGCGAATGGTGCCCTGCTAAACCAAACGGCGCCGAGCGCACACCCGAGTGTCATGAGCTGGCTGGAGAGAAACGAACCGTACCGCACCCACAAAGGGGCAGTTGTTCCACCTGGGGCGACAAACGGGGCGAAGGCTCCAGAAACCAAGACGCTTCCGGACCAACTTGCGACGAGCGCCGCGATTGCGCCGGTAACGCCCCAACGTGCGCTGTCTGACTGATTCAACGACCGACCAGCGCGCAGACCTCATCAGCTGCCACCGGTACGCTGCGCGTCAAGTTGCGGGCGCCCGTGGCGGTGATTACCACGTTGTCTTCCAAGCGAACCGCTTGACCGCGCAACTCTGCGGGCACCGTCTCGTCGCCGGACTGCAGATACAGCCCTGGTTCGATCGTGAATACCATTCCCTCCGTCAACGGACGTGAGGCTTCAAGCTGCCGGTAGCGCCCAGCATCGTGGACATCGATACCAAGCCAGTGCGAGGTGCGATGCATGTAGTACGGCAAGTACAACTCGCGCTCGAGCGCTTCATCCAGCGATGTCTTGATCAGGCCCAACTCGATCAAGCCTTGCGACAAGAGCTTGAGCGTCAGCGCATGAATCCCATCGATCGTGGCGCCCGGTTTAGCAGCAGCAAGACCTTGTTCCAATGCGTCGTGCACGATTTCGTAAAACGCGCGCTGTGCCGCTGTGAATTTGCCTGAAGCCGGGAACGTGCGCGTGATATCACCGTTGTAGCCACCGTACTCGGCGCCAGCATCAACCAGCACCAGTTCGCCATCCTTCACAACCGATTCATTCTCGACGTAATGCAGGATGCAACCGTTAGCGCCCGAGCCCACGATCGTGCCGTAGCCTGGGCCGGCCGCGCCTTGCTGGCGGAAGACGCGCTCGATTTCGGATTGAATCTCCCACTCACCCACACCGGGTCGCGCCACGCTCATCGCGGCGCGATGGGCCTCGGCACTGATCGCGCAGGCCCGTTCGAGCAGCGCGACCTCTTCAGCGGTTTTCGTCAGCCGCATTTCGGACAGCAATTCACCCGGTTCGACAATGGTGTGCGGTGCGCGACGCCCAAACCGCTCCTTCTGACGCAGCGTCTTCAGAATGCTCGATAGGCGAGCATCGAGATCGGCGTGCCGCCACGGCGAGTAGTAGAGCGTGTCGCAACCGTCGATCAGCGCCGGCAGCTTGTCGGCGATCAACTCCAGCGGATACGCTGCGTCGGCACCATGGACCTGCGTCGCTCCCTCGGGGCCGTGACGCCGCCCGGTCCAGACTTCCTGCTGCGCGTCGCGTGCAGGAACGAACATCGTCACGGGATACTCCGCGTCGGGCCGCAACACCAAGATCGCACCTGGTTCCGGGAACCCAGTCAGATAACGAAAATTCCCGTCGGGCCGATAGCGGTTGTCGCAATCGTTGGCGTACGTCGTGAGTGAGCCGGCCGGTACGATCATCACGCTTTGTTTCAACGCAGCCAGAACACGTTGGCGGCGCAACGCGTACTCGGCGGGAGACGGTCCAGGAAGAGTGCGGTCGCTGCTCACTATCAGTCCTCGCGCGAGATCGTATCGGGGAGTTCGTTGACATCGCCGTGAATCGGCGGGAAGTGCTGGGCCAGCATGCGGCCGGCCATATCGACGCCACGCGCCAGTCCGTCGCCATGTCGACCGGCGGCGAACAGAGCCGTGACCTCGCGGATCACCGAGTTCCAAAAACCCTCGGGTACGACGGCATTGATGCCTGAGTCACCGAGTACGGCGACACGATTCTGACCGGTGACGACAAAGATCATGACGCCGTTACGTTGCGATGTAGCGGTCATCTGCAGTTGCTCGAAGACGCTTCGCGCTTCGTCGATGATGTCGCCTGGACAAGCTTCGGCGAGGTGCACGCGCACTTCGCCCGAAGTTCGACGCTCGAAACTCTTGATCGCCTCGAGCACGCGCGCTTCTTCACCGCCGGTAAGAAACGTCGCTGGCGTATTGCGAGACCGTGCTAACGACCGCACATGCCACAACGCGCCGCAGACTGTCAGTCCAGTACCGGCCACCAACAGCGTCAACCCGAGCCCCAGGCGCGTATAAGCCCAACTGTCGTGCGCGGGGTTGAGAAACCACAGCGCCAAAACCACCGCGCCGGCAATGTCGAGCAGTACGCCGGCACCGATCAGCGCCCATGAAGTGGCAGACAAACGGGATTCCATCACCAGCCTCCCGAAGCGCCGCCACCGCCGAACGAACCGCCACCGAAGCTCCCGCCTCCACCCCCGCCGAACCCGCCGCCGCCACCAAGCCAAGGACTTCCGCTACCCGATCCGCGCGAACGGGTCGAACCGCCGGTGCTTTGAAGCAGCAGCAACCACCAGGGGAGGCTGGAGAGCGCGCCCTTGCGCGAATAGTCGCGCGCGCCATGCGCGCGCCGTGCGATAGCGCTAAGCACCGAGATGCCGAGAAACATCAGAAGCAGCAGCACGAACAGAGCGGGTACCGGTGTGCCACGCTTGCCGCGAGGCACCGGCTGCGTTTCTCCGCGCGCCGCAGCAGCCAGTGCATCGACGGCGGAGGAGATCCCGTCTGCAGGGGCGCCGTCGCGAAATGCAGGCACGATCACGTTGCGAATGATGCGACTCGCGATCGCGTCCGGGATAGCACCACCGAGGCCATAGCCAACCTCGATGCGCACCTTGCGTTCCGCCATGAAGATCGCCAACACCACGCCGTCGTCTTTGCCCTGATGTCCTGGCTTCCACGCCTCGGCAATCTTCAGCGTTGCGGTTTCTACCGCCTCGCCCTCGAGTGACGGACAAATCGCGACGCCAATTTGAAGCCCTTGCGTTTTATCGAGCTCGAGCACTTTTTGCTCGAGTGCCGTGCGCTGCGCTGCATCGAGCAGCTTGGCGCCGTCATAGACAAAGCCGGCCGGTGCCGGCGGCGCGACAAATTCGGCGCTGGCTGGCGAGGCCAGCGCCAACAGCAACAGTGCCCAAACCCGAGGACGCACTGGCGTCATCGATCGCTCGCGGCGCTCAGAACTTCACCGCAGGCGCTTGATCCGCACCTTCCTTGGCTTGGAAATACGGCCGCGCCGCGAAGTTGCGCATCGAAGCGATTACGCTGGCCGGAAACACTCGCACCGAAGCGTTGTAGCCCTGCACGGTCTGATTGAATCGCTGACGGGCCACGGTGATTCTGTTCTCGGTTCCTTCCAGTTGCGCTTGAAGGTCGCGGAAGTTTGCACTGGCTTTGAGGTCGGGGTAGTTCTCGACCGTCACCAACAAACGCGACAACGCCGAGCCTAGTTCGCCCTGAGCCTTTTCGAACCGAGCGAAGGCTTGCGGGTCTTTCAATGATTCGGGGGTCAGCGTGACTTGGCCGGCCTTGGCGCGAGCTTCGGTGACGGCGGTAAACGTGCCTTGCTCGAAGTTGGCGGCGCCTTTGACGGTCTCGACCAAGTTGGGGATGAGGTCGGACCGGCGCTGATAGTTGTTTTGCACCTCGCTCCAAGCGCCGTTGATCGACTCGTCCATCCGGGTCAGGTTGTTGTTGACGCCGATACCCCAAAAGACAACCCCCAACACGAGGGCTGCCAAAACCAAAAGTGCCACGATTACTTTCATAGCTGATTACTCCCTGAGACGGCCCTCTGGCCTCTCAAATTGGACGCCACAGTCTACCGGACCCGTCCGCAGTCCATCCGCCGCGATATCGAGCGGTCGGAGATTGGGGGGTGCGCGGTGGAATTCGGTATCCTTGCCGCTGCCAAACCGCCCGTTGGGAAAGGACAAACTGAAATGAGCCAGTCAGATCCGTTTGCGGGGCTCGAGCCCGCGCCACTGTGGAGGCACTTCGCCGCCATTACAAAGATCGCTCGCCCCTCTGGGCAAGAAGCAGCCATGGCCGGGTACGTGCTGGACTGGGCCAAGTCGCGTGGCTTCGCATCCCGGCGCGACGCCGTCGGCAACGTCGTCATCGATCTGCCGGCCACTCCCGGCCGCGAAAAGGCGCCGGTGGTCGTGCTGCAGGGCCACCTCGATATGGTCTGCGAGCGTGACAGCGACAGCCCCAACGACCCTGAGCGCGGGCGGATTCAGGTGGTGCGTGACGGCGACTGGCTGCGTGCCGAAGGTACCACGCTCGGTGCCGACAACGGCATCGCGATCGCGACCATGCTTGGTCTGCCCGACGACTCGTCATTCACGCACGGCCCGCTCGAGCTGTTGATGACACTCGACGAGGAGCGTGGACTGACGGGTGCCAAAAATCTCGACCCGACGGTCTTGAAGGGAAGAGTCCTACTGAATCTGGATAGCGAGGACGACGGGATGTTGTTCGTGGGCTGCGCGGGCGGTACCGACGTCGTGCTCACACTCGACATGCCTCGTATCACTCCGCCCAACAGCCGCGTCAAACTCGAAATCAAGATCTCGGGCGGAAAGGGCGGCCACTCGGGTATCGATATCGACAAGAACCGTCTCAACGCCAATAAGGCGGTCTCGCGCGTGCTCGGCGAGGCGCGGGATGTCGCGCGCTTTCTCTTGGCATCGCTGGACGGTGGCAACAAGCGCAACGCGATTCCGCGTGAGGCGCGCGCCGTGGTGTTCGTGCCGCCGATGGAGGAGCCGGCGCTGCGCACATCGATCGAGCAGTCGTTTGCGAGATTGCGCGAGCAGTACACCGGACTCGAAGACGGCATGGCGCTCAGCATCACGCCGCTGCAACGAGAGAATCCTGAAGATGCGTGGGGCAATGAGGATGCGCTGCGGGTGATCGACCTAGTCAACGCGCTGCCTTGCGGTGTTTGGGCCGTGAGTCAGGACATTCGCGGTCTGGTCGAGAGCAGCAACAACGTCGGTGTGCTCACGTCACGCGGAACGCAGTTGGAAGTGGCCAACCTTTCACGAACCTCGAATCAGCCGGCGCTGATCGACTTGATCAACGCGATTGGCGGTGCTGGCCGGCTGGCGGGAGCGACGGTCGAAATCGTGGCCGGATATCCTGGCTGGAAGCCGAACATGCACTCGGCGGCGTTGAAGGTGACTCAGGGTGCGTTCCGGCGGGTCTACGGCCGTGAGCCAGAGGTGACGGCGATTCACGCGGGGTTGGAGTGCGGGATCATTGGAGAGCGCTATCCCAGCATGGACATGATCTCTTTTGGACCGACACTGGTGGGTGTGCATGCGCCGGGGGAGAAGGTTCAGATCAGCACGGTGGCGCGTTACTGGAACTTGCTCGCAGCGGTGCTCGATGATCTTTCGCACTGAGCGCGAGTGGATCGTTGCGCTCGTGGTCTTCGCGGCGAGCGTGGGCTGCGGCGGCGGCAACAACAACGCGGGTCACGATCGGGCGGCGAAGTTGCCACCAGCAAATCGGCTTGATTCGCTCGTGGTCGTGACGATCGATACGCTTCGCAGTGACTACGTGTCCTGCTATTACCCCGAGGCGCCGGTCAAGACACCGCACCTGGATGGCTTGGCGGCGCGTGGCGCACGCTTCGATCGGGTTTGGTCGCCGATCCCGCTCACCACTCCGGCGCACGCGTCGATCTTTAGCGGCTTGTATCCGCCCGGTCACGGCGTGCGCAACAACGCCCGATTCCGCCTGCCCGACGACGTACAAACGCTCGCCGAAATGTTGCACGCGCAGGGCGCCTCGACGGGCGCCGTGGTGTCGAGCTTCGTGACCTCGAGGCAATTCGGTCTGGCGCAGGGTTTCGACGACTTTCTCGATGATCTTGGCAACGACCCATCGGGCGCCGCGCGCTCGCAACGTCCCGGCAACGAGACCATGGACTTGGCTCTCGACTGGCTGCGCCGGCACTCGGCCAAGCCGTTTTTCTTGTGGGTGCACCTCTACGATCCGCACACACCGTATCGTCCGCCTCCCGAGTACATGCAGGCGGCGCGCGGAAACGCCTATGCCGGAGAGGTTGCGTTCGCCGACGCGCAGTTGGGCCGCCTGTTGAAGGAACTCGATCTCAGTGGCGCCGGGCCGCGCACCATCGTGGCGGCACTCGCCGATCACGGTGAAGGGCTTGGCACGCATGGCGAGAAGGAGCACGGGTTTCTGCTCTATGAAGAGGTGCTGCACGTCCCGTTCGTCATGAGTGCGCCTGGAAAAATTGCGCCCGCCACTGTCGTGGCCGGACCGGCGAGCATTGTCGACTTCGTGCCTACGGTATTGCCCTTGCTCGGCATCGCGGGGCCGCCGGGTATGCAGGGGATCGACTTGCTTTCGCCATCAGCGGATTTGACGCAACACACGATCTACGCCGAGACGCTGTATCCGTTCGAGGAGTTCGGTTGGTCGGCGTTGTATGCGCTGCGCGAGCAAGATCGCAAGCTGATCGAAGCGCCCACGCGCGAGCTTTACGATCTTGCCGCCGATCGCCGCGAAGGCAAAAACCTCGCGAGCGTGGACAAACTCAAAACCTCAGCGATGGCCAAAGCACTGCAGGCCAAAGCAAGCGGCTTGGTCAACGCAGAGCGGTTGGCGACGGCAGCCGGCTTCGATGGTGGCAGCGATCCCGAGACCATCGCGCGTCTGGAATCGTTGGGGTATGTCGCCGGTGGCGGCGCCACGGGCGGAACCGGGGAGGCGGCGCTTCCGTCGGTCGAAGGACGCAACCCGCGCGAGGCACTGGACGATCTGGAAACATTCGATCGCGCACAGGACGCCTTGCAGCAAGGCGACTTGCCGTTTGCCATCAAGCTGCTGACGCGATTGACCAAAACCGATCCCGACAATCCGCAGTTTTTGTTGAAGCTCGCGCTGGTTCAAGAGCAGTCCAAGCAGATTGCCGACGCCGATCGCACCTACAAACGCTTGCTCGACGGGCATCCGACGTTCTTGTTGGGTGTGCGGCGCTACAGCAGCTTCTTGGAGGAACGCGGCCGCGCCAAGGAATCGCGCAGCCTTTGGCTGCGCTTGGCCGGTTTGCTGCCGGGCTACGTCGGTATCGAAACCCGGACGGCACGGGCTGAGATTGCGGCCGGGATGCTGCCCGAAGCGATCGCGCGAATGGAGACCTACACTGCCGCTCACCCCGATGATTACGAAGGTTGGACGCAGCTTGGTCTTGCTTACAGTGCCGCATCACAGCAAGCGCCGGCGCTCGTCGCGCTGCGCAAGGCGCTCACGATCAAGCCGACCGCGCGCGACGCATTGGATGGTGCGCTCGCGATCTTCAAGCAGGGCGGTCAGACCGACCAAGCACGCGCGCTGATCGACGAGTTGTTGCAGCGCGCGCCCGGCGACCCGGTTCTGCTCCACGCCCGCCCCTAAAAAGGGGACAGGCACTTTTCAGTCGGGGGCTGCGGTCACGGGGCGACGAGATGCGGCACGCTGTAAAAGTGTTGGTGCGCCCGGAGGGATTTGAACCCCCGACCGGCGGTTCCGAAGACCGCTGCTCTATCCACTGAGCTACAGGCGCAC
>JANNUT010000121.1:0-4258 GCA_031395565.1 Acidobacteriota bacterium
CCGGGACGCCACCGACCGACGCAATGGCTTCGGCGTGCTGCCCGAGTACGTTCCGGACGACGACAGCGGGATGTGGGAGGTGAAGATGAAGATCGTACAGCCTCAACAGGTACGGCGCATGGATCAGGACGGGGTTCCCGAAATCGACCCCTGCCTCTTCAACGCGGCGTCGCCGGCCCTGGTGCTGCCATTTCTGCGCGGCGACGAGGCGATCGAGTTGTGCGAGATGACACCTGACGGGCAGCTCGTTGTTTATCTACCGGGCGACCGGCCCACGTTTCACCTGCGCTTTGAGGGGCACACAGAGGACATCAGCGCGAGCGCGAAGCCGCACCGTATCCTGATCAGCGTGGATGAGATGGGTGTTAACGACCGCCACGATCCGGAGAAATCTGCGCATCCTGGGTAGCTGGCAGGCGTCGGGCCGTAAATTGGCGACTGCTGGCCGGGTCACGTAGAGATGGTGCGGAGCCGCGAAAAGATGAAGGCCCAGGGAGTAGAGCCCTGAGCCCTCGTGTCGCGCGTGGGCGCTGACGCAGGCGAGAGTGCCTGAAGGCGCCCAGGCGGGCAAGTTCTTGAGTGCGGCCGTCGCGTTGGGCGCGTGGATACTGGCGAGATTTTTGTGCGTATCGGTTGTGGGGGCTGCGCGCGAAGCTTCTACGTTTGTAAGACGGACTATCGCGGCCAGATTTACTGCGGCCCAGGCTGTCAACGAGGTGCCGGACGGGCGGCAAGAGCGCGTCATCAACGGAGTCGGAACGGTCGCTTTGACCATGCGGCGCGCAATGTTGCGTACCGCGCTCGGCAAGCTGCCTTGAGGGAGCAGTCGAAAATCGTGACGGATACCCGTTCCAATAACTTGCCTACTGAAGCCTCCTCGTGCGTGCGCGTCGACGCGTTCTCCTCCGGGATGGAGGGGCATGTCGTCGACGCGGAAAGCACCGACGATGGAACGGAACACATGGACAATGCTGCACTCTCTGGCGCGTCAGACGCGGCCGGTGACTGCGCGGGGATACGACGAGAGGTGGGCTCACCTGGGTCTTGCGACGGCGAGTCAGCGGCACAGCGCGGTCAGGTATGTGCGGGGGGTGTCCCTCAAGCAAGGGCAGACGATATCTGTTGTGTGGTGTGCGGACGTCGCGGCCAGTTTATCCGTGACGCGGAGGTGCGACCTGCTCGGGTTCGGAGCAACGACCGCGGCCGAGGACGTCGCACACGCATTGCGCGACCGCCCTCGGGTCCGCCGCGACCGCGACCGCGTTGAGCTGTGCCAGAGCTCCTCGCAGGAGGTGTCCCAATGACGATCGACCTGGACAAAGAGAACGAGATCCGGCGTCTTCACGACGTCGAAAATTGGAAACGTGGAACGATCGTTGCGCAGCTCCACGTACACGCTGATGTCGTGGACCGCGTGCTGGACCGCGGCGCCGAGCGTGCACTCGTCGCTGCACCGAAACCGAGCTTTGTCGACCCATACAGAGCGTTCATCGACGAGACACTAAGGGCCCATCCGCGCCTCTGTGCGACCCGTCTGTTCGATATGATCCGCACGCGCGGCTACGAGGGAGGCATCGCCATCTTGCGTCGTCACGTGACCGAGGTGCGCCCCGTCCCCCGGGGCGAGGTGTACCTGCGAACCGAGCCGCTGATCGGCGAGCAGGCGCAGGTGGACTGGGCTCACGTAGGGGAACTTGCCGTCACCGGGGGCAAGCGACCCCTGTGGGTCTTCGTGATGGTGTTGGCCTACTCGCGTGCGATGTGGGCAGAACTCGTCTTCGATCTGACTGTTGAATCGCTGCGCCGCTCGTTGGTTCGCTCCGCGGAGTTCTTCGGTGGTGTGACGCGGCAATGGCTCTTCGATAATCCGAAAACAGTCGTGCTGGCACGCCACGGCGACGCCGTTCGCTATCACCCCGGCTTGCTGGAGATCGCAGGTGCACTCCGGGTTCAGCCGCGGCTGTGCAGGCCCAGGCGCCCCACGGACAAGGGCAAGGTCGAGCGCGCCAACCGCTTCCTTCACGACCGGTTCTTCGCGGCACGCACGATCACCAGCATCGAGGATGGTAACCGGCAGCTGCTCGACTTCATCCGGGACATCGCGGACGTTCGCCCCCACCCACACTCTCGCGACCGCACTGTCGCCGACGTCTTCGCCGACGAGCAGCAGCGGCTCCTCTCGCTGCCCGCTTCGTTGCCGGAATCAGACCTGGTAGCGCCCGCCAACGTCGACACCACCGCCTTCATTCGCTTTGGCACCAACCAATATTCGGTGCCATCGCGCTACGCACGAGAGACACTCACACTCGTCGCCAGCGACCGTCAGGTGCGTCTGCTCGACGGGGCAGAGGTCGTTGCCAAGCACGAGCGCAGCTGGGGAAAGCACCAGCGCATCGAGGACCCCGAGCATCGGCGTGAACTCCTCGAACAAAAACGCGCCGGGCGCCTTCCCAAAATGCGCGACCGACTCCTGACTCAGGTCACGGGGGTAGACGCGCTCTATACGAGCTGGGTTGACGCCGGCCGCAACGTCGGGCTCATGACCGCGCGCACGGGAAAACTCCTCGACCTCTATGGAGCCGAGGTCCTCACAAAGGCCGTCGCCGAGGTCCTCGCATGTGGACTGCACGACCCTGGTGCGCTCGCGTTGCGCTGCGAACAAGCGCGCCGTGCTGCAGGCGCTCCGATACCAGTTGTCCTCGAGTTCGGAGCACACGTGCCCGATTGCAACGTCACCCCACACGACCTGAGTCAATACGACCGACCCCGGAGCAAATCATGACTGTCGACATCGCAGAGGGCCTTCAGGCGATCGGCCTGTGCGCATCACGAGAGGCTCTGCTCGCACTGGTAGCACACGCCACCAAGAGCCGCCTATCCCCGGCCGAAGTCGTCGAGCACATCGTCCTGCTCGAGCGCCGGGAGCGCGACGCCCGAAACCTCACTTCACGCACCAAGAGTGCGGCTCTCGGCACGTTCAAGCCCATCGACCGCTTCGACTGGAGCTTTCCACGGGTCATCGACCGCCCAGGGTACGAGCAGCACCTCTCGCTCGCCTTCGCCAACCACGGACACAACATCCTTCTGCGCGGACCGAGCGGCGTCGGCAAGACCATGCTCGCACAGAACCTCGGTCTGACCGGTCTCGAGCAAGGTTTGTCCGTCTGCTTTTGCACCGTCAATGAAGCACTCGCGGACCTCTTGAAACAGGAGTCACTGCCCGCAGTCGAGAGACGCATGAAGCGCTACACCACGCCAGACATTCTAATCTTGGATGAACTCGGATACCTCCCATGCGATGCACGCTCCGGCGACCTGCTCTACAGCATCATCAGCCGCAGACACGAACGAGCAAGCACGATCATCACTACCAATCTCGCCTTTAAGGATTGGGGGCTTGTCTTCCCGGGCGCTGCTTGCGTCGTCGCCCTCGTAGACCGCTTCACCCAGCATTGTCAGATCCTCGATATTGATGGTGACTCATGGCGTCAGCGTGCCGACCCTGCGCCACCCTCGCAGCCCTTCGCTGCTCCGAGGAGTAAGCGTCTCGCCGCTGCCAAGAAAGCAGCGAGGCGCAGCCGATGACCCGCCTCACAACCGACCAACTCGGGCTCGCTCCTGAGCTGGCCATCCTTACTGTTCTCGAAGCCGCTGCAGACACGGCTGTCCTCGCGCTCACGGCCATCTATCCCGAGCTCCAATACTTTCACGACCCTTGCGACTACTCCGCAACAACCCTCGCGGCACGGGCTGTGATCGACCATGCAAGAGCAACGCGAGGGGCCCTCACTCGCTACAGAAAAGCCATGCTGCGACTACGGCAAGACGACCAACGCATGCCTTTTTGAACTCAGTGTCGACACACGCCGTAAGCAACGACCCAGCGCGCCGCATCGCGGCGCGCTGCTGGTCCACCACCAGTCGCGCGGCAGCCATGTTGCGATTTCTACGGATCCTCGCGATCGTCAACACGATGCCGTCGCAGCGGTTCGTGCGGCGTCGGTCGAGGAGCTCGACGCGATGGCCGACCGCGTTCTAGATGCCGGCACGCTCGACGAAGTCCTCGGTCGCTGAAGCTGCTCGACTGCCCAGTACCTGAACAGGTGCGTGGTCGAAAAGCCGAGTTGTTTCGGTAGCATAGCGATCAAGTTTTCCTAAAAACGGGCTATCGGGCCCCTCGGCACTCGGCTGCTCGCCGTCGCACCACCTGAACCCTCCGGTTTGCGGAGACATGGCTTCGAAATTCGGAGGTCGGGGA
>JANNUT010000122.1:0-25536 GCA_031395565.1 Acidobacteriota bacterium
CCTGTGGCGCTGCCGTAGTACACGAACACGCGCCCGGCAAAAAAGTCACGCTGCGTGTCGTAGTAGTACTCAGGCGCGCCCACCACAACGTCGTCGTAGCCATCGCCGTTGACGTCGCCGGCACTCGAGACGCCGTAGCCAAACTGTGCGTCGTCGACGTCGGGTACTAGCTCGGCATGGATCGTAGTACTCACCCCTGTCAACGATCCAAGGAACACCCACGCGCGCCCACCCAAACGATGAAACGGTGCGCCGATGATCACGTCGGAAAACCCATCGCCATTCACGTCGCCGGCACTGGCCACCGACCAACCGAGCGTGCCACTGCCCGACGGGTCGTTGATGTTGAACGTCGCTTGCGCGTTGGTGGCCAATCCATCGCCCGAGCCTCGATACAAGTAGACGCGCCCTTCATCCGTCTGACCGGCGTCGTATCCACCGGCACCAACCAGCAAATCGGAAAAGCCATCGCCATCGATATCACCAGCCGTCGCCGAGTGTTCGCCAAACCCTGCGTTGCTCTGTGTTCCGTCGGCGGTCCAATTTGCGGTTGCGGGGATGCCGCTGGCGGAGCCGTGATAAACGTACATGCGGCCGCGATTCGCAGTGCCATCAATGTCGTAGGCATTGGCGCCAGCGAAGACATCGGAATAACCATCACCGTTGACATCGCCCGCCGTGCCGACCGTGTCGCCGAACTGCGAGCCGCCCTGGTCGCCGATGATTGACCGCGAGGCTGACGCACCGAGTCCCGTGCTGCTGCCGCGATAGATGTAGATGCGGCCCATGCTCTGCGCGCTGCTATCGTACTGCGGTGAGCCAATCACGATGTCGGCGTAACCGTCGCCGTTGGTATCACCGGCTTGACCCAGCGAATTCCCGAACCCAGCTGCCGCCTGCGGTCCGTCCTCGGTCCAACTCGCAGCGGCAGGCAGACCCGTTGTCGAGCCATACAGTCCAATCACGCGCCCGAAGTCGGCGCCGCTCGCAGTGTCGAACGACTCACTACCCGCGATCACATCATCGAAGCCATCGGCATTGACATCGCCAGCGCCGGACACAGCGATTGCAAACTGTGCCGTCGTTTGATTTCCCTCGAAGCGATAGGGAGTACCGGCAGCGATGACAGAAGTTCCGTCGCCGCGATAGAGAAACAGCGCACCCTCGTCGGTTTGACCGCCGTCCCACAGGGGAGCACCAATCACGATGTCGTCGAAGCCGTCGTTATCGGTGTCACCCGCGTTCGATACCGAATAGCCAAAGCGCGCGTTGGCCTGATTGGCTTCGAGCGTCGTGTTGACCACAATTCCCGATGTGGCGGCCGCGCCGACGATTACATACACACGGCCTTCATCGGCTTGACCGCCATCGTAGCGCTCCGAGCCCACGATGAAGTCGTCGAATCCATCAGCGTTCAAGTCGCCCGCCGTCGAAATCGACCAACCGAACTTCGCGTCGGCTTGATCGGACTCGAACGTCTTGCTGGGGCTGGCCGATAGACCCTTGTCGTCGCCCAGATACAAAAACACACGCCCTTCGTTGGTCTGGCCGTTGTCGAAGTCGTAGGCGCCAATGATCACATCGGAAAACCCATCGCCATTCACGTCGCCCGCGGTTCCCACCGCGAGTCCAAAAAACGCACCGGCCTGATTGGAGTCCTCAGTCCACGACGCGTTCGCCAGTAGCGGATCGACCGTCAATGGATACACCGCCCGCGAATCGTCGATCACCAACGACAGCGCTCCCGGCGACACGTCGAAGTGCGATGTCAACAGCGCGCCGCTTGCATCGAACACCAGCAAATCGCTCAGCGTCAATCGTGGATGACCGTCGGGCGTCAGCCAGGTGATCGTGCGCGCACTTTCGGACAGACGCGCTCGCAAGTCGGTCCGCAACGACATTTCGATCACCAACGGGCCGAGCGTGCGATCGCTGCGCGGCGGCGCGGGAACATCGAAGCTCTGTTTCAGGCCACGATCATCGTTGCTCAAGCGTTCGACGAGCGCGCCAAAGGTAAGAGCTGCAGCGCCGTCTTGCGCATCGAATCCCACCAACCCCACCGGCTCCATGGCGCCCGCGCGTCCCCACTGCGAGGTCTTCCACGCCAGCGTGAATCCGCCGCGCGACACATCGGCTTTGGCCTCGCGCGCTTCGACACGCACACCCTCGCGGGTGACGAAGGTGCGCAAGTCCTGTGCGCGGTTGGGTGCGTCGAGGCGGTCGCCCTGTGATTCGAAGCGATACTCTTGGCGCAGAATTTCCTGTTTGGCTTGGCTCAGCCAATCGTCATCGCCGCGCGAGGCACCTACCGATAGAACGATCGAAGCGAGTGCGCCGAGCAAGAGCGCATGTGAGCTCATGAAGCTTGGACGAGATGAGTAGCGGCGGGCAGTCAGCGACATTGCAGGGTTCTCCTCTGTGCGGATCGAGAGACACCGCTGGCAGCTCGTTGACTCACTCAGCCCCCAAAAAGTCCCAGTAGGTTGGCTGCCTAATTGTCCCCAAGACGATCATCAACCGTCCCCATTCACGCGCCGTAGCGCATGCAACAGTTGCCCGATTCGCCGGGCGTCGGCGTATAACTCGCGGCGAGTGGAGGGTTTTCGAATGAGTGTCCAGGCCCACGGGTTGCGTCGGTTGTTGTCGCTTGCTGTGTCGCTCTCGGCCTTGATGGCGTTGGCCATTACGGTCACCGCGGCCGCCGAGCTTTCACTCGAGCAACGCACCGCGGCACAGGCCGCGATTCAACGCGTCTACCTTTCGCACCAAACCGCACCCGAAGGCTCGCGCGCGCTAACGCTCTCCGCCGCCGCGATCCAAGCGCAGGTGCTCAGCGCACTGCAACAAAACGCGGCACTCGCACGCCGCTGGGGAATCGATGTCAGCGACGCGATGCTCAACAGCGAACTCGAGCGCATCGCGCGCGAAACACGCATGCCCGATCGGCTGCAAGAGCTGTACGACGCGCTCGGCAACGACCCCACGCTGGTGATCGAAGCGCTGGTTCGCCCACAGCTCGTGCAACGGCTCGCGCATCGCGCCTTTGTCTACGACAGCACGATTCACGCCGCGGCGCGGGCGCAAGCCGAAGCGCTTCGTGCGCGGTTGATATCGGGCGCCCTCGATCCACACGCCGCGCAGTCACAACGGATCGCCGTGCGCTTCGTGCCGCGCACCACGCCAACCCAACGTGAAACCTGGGAAGGCGATATACGAATCGTGCCGCTGCAACCGAGCGAGTTCGAGGCCAAACGCGCCGCCTGGTTGCCTCTGCCCCGCATCGGCGACGTGCTGGAAACAGAAGAGTCGTTCGGGACCACCGTCGTGCTTATCAATTCCGATCAAGCGCTCGAGGTCGCACGCTTCGCGGTTGCCAAACAAAGCTTCGACGCCTGGTGGCAGCTCAACGCATCGCGCTTTAGCCCAAACGATGTGCGCACAGTTCGCACCGTACCCGCACGCTTGCCGGCGCCGCATCAAGATGCGCCGTCGACGGCATCGCGCGCCGCAGCTAACGCCGATGCGCCCTCGTGCACACCTGACGACTTGTGGAACAACCGCACACTTGACGACATTCCCGAAGGACGCGAAGGGCACAGCACCATCTGGACCGGCTTTCACATGTTCGTGTGGGGAGGTTTGTTCAACTACACCGGTTACGGCCAATACGATTCCGGCTATCGCTACGACCCCGCCACCGATACGTGGCTGCAAATGACACGCGTCGGTGCACCGAGTGCGCGTTGGCAAGCGCTCACCGCATGGACCGGATCGCGCATCCTCATTTGGGGCGGCGCCGACGCGAACGGCTTTCGCACCGATGGCGGAATCTACAATCCGTTCGACGACAGTTGGAAACCGATGTCGTCGATCAACGCGCCCTCGCCCCGCAGCGGCGCGACCGCGACATGGGTGGGCAACCGGTTCATCGTGTGGGGCGGGTTTGAAAACGCCACGATTCAATTCGTGAACACTGGTGCCTCGTACGACCCTGCCACCGACACCTGGACCACGCTCCCCACACTCAACGCACCGATTGGCCGTTCGTATCACACCGCCATCGGTACCGGCCCAAGCAAGAAGATGGTGGTGTGGGGCGGCGAAGGAAACGATGGACTGCAAGCCACGGGTGGTGTGTACACCGTTACCACCAACTCGTGGGCGCAAACCGCCAACACTGGTGCGCCGCGCGCGCGCTACATCCACACCGCGGTGTGGACCGGTCAAGAGATGATCGTGTGGGGCGGTTACGGTGTGCGCAAAGGTGCCCCAATGTCGGAGCTGCTCGACACCGGGGCGCGCTACAACCCAACGACATCAAGTTGGACCGGCTCCACCAGCATGGTCGGCCAACCTACCTCGCGCGGAAATCACAGTGCGGTGTGGACGGGCTCGCGCATGATCGTGTGGGGCGGTGAAGACACGGCGCAGCAATTCAGCACCGGCGGCGTGTACGACCCTGCCGGCAACAGTTGGGCTGCAATCACCGCAACCAACGCACCGACGTCGCGCCGCGATCAAACCGCGGTGTGGACCGGTCAAGAGATGGTGGTGTGGGGCGGCTACGGCGTGCTGCCCACCGGCGAGCCCGGATATCCGCACGCCGGTGGGCGTTATCGCTTGTCGACCGATTCATGGCTGCCCATCAACATCGGCGATGCGCCACCGGGCCGCGTCAGTCAGGCATTCGCATGGACCGGCACTCAGTTGGTGGTGTGGGGCGGCGAGCGTTGGCTCGAGTACTTGCAGGGCGGTGGACGCTTCGATCCGACGCTCGGTGTGTGGCTGCCGATGTCGACGACGAATGCGCCGCCACTTCCACGCTACGCGCGATCGAACGTGTGGAGTGGCAGCGAGCTGTTGATTTGGGGCGGCAAGTGGACCAACGCCGAGTACACCGACGGCAATCGCTACGACCCGATCACCGACACGTGGCACACCATTACGACGAGCGGCGCGCCCGAAGCGCGCAGCGCACACGTTGCGTTGTGGACGGGATCGCGAATGTTGATTTGGGGCGGCGATGGATCACCCTACGGTTTGATTACGGGAGGTTTGTACGATCCTGGCACCGATAGTTGGGAAGCGACATCGACCATTGGCGCACCGCGCGGCCGAGCGAATCCGGCCGCGGCGTGGGTTGGCAACGAGATGTTTGTATGGGGCGGCCGCGATGTCGGCATTTATCTCAACGATGGTGCGTTCTACAACCCTGCCACCGGTGTGTGGCGCACGATCACTCAAAGCGGCGCACCCGAAGCACGACAAGGTGCGTGGGCCGTGTGGACGGGTCGTCACGTGTTGATCTACAGCGGCAGCACCTACACCGGCTGGTACATTCCCACCGGCGCGCGTTACGAACCAGGCAAAGATCGTTGGACGCCGATGACACCCAGCGGCGCGAGCGATGGTTACTTCGGCAACCCGCCGCTGTGGACCGGCACGCATCTCATCGCTTGGGGACCTGGCGTTCAGAGCGACAACGCCAACACCGGTCGACTGTACGACCCGATCGGCAATCAATGGACCACGATCACCAAGTTCGGTTCGCCGGTGAGGCGAGAGAACACGAGTGCCGTGTGGGCCCGCGGACAGATGTTGGTGTGGGGCGGCCGCGGCGGCAGCTACTATCGCGATGGCGGTTATTGGGGCATCGACAGCGATGCCGACGGCGCCGGTGATAGCTGCGATTGCGCGCCCAACAATGCGGGCGTCAACGGACCGCCGCGCGAGATCGAAGAATTGGAAATTGCTGCCGACCGCACGACGTTGAATTGGATCTCGGGCTCGTTCGCCGCGGGCACTGCCACCACGCACGACGTGCTGCGCGGCAACGTCGCCGCGTTGCCGGTGAGCACGGCGTCGTCGAGTTGCGTGGCGACGCAAACACCTACGGCCAGCTTTAGCGATGCCGCGTTACCTGCGAGTGGATCGGCATTGTGGTACTTGGTTCGCGGGCGCAACAGCTGTGCCTTGGGGAGCTACGGCCGAAGCAGCGATGGAGTGGAGCGCGTGAGCAGCGCCTGCCCCTAGCTATTCACCTCGATGCGACGCTCGTTGCGATACCAAACGCCGTTGCGTGCGGGACCCAATCGCCAGGTGCGCTCGATCGGCGTGTCACCGGTGACGTGCATGTATCCGCCGTGCTGGCCATATCGATGATGTGTCGGGCACAGTGCATCGCCGTTGTCGTGATGATCACTGCCGCCGCGTGATCTGTACTGGCGGTGATGCCATTCGACGCGCCGGCTGGTGCAGCCAGGGGCCTCGCAGCGATGCCGCGCGCGCACGAAAACCTCGGAACGCGAGGCCGAACGCTTCGGCGCTTGATCGTGTTGCGCGCAAAACTCCTCGAGCATTGCCAAGAGGCCAACCCACGAGGGCAGCCGGCGACACGCGGTGGAAAATGTCCGGGCAGCGCGCCACGACGGCGGGTCTTCATCGCTGATCGGTTGCGACCAATCGCAGGCGGCGGCATCGAGCGTGAGGTATTTGCAACGGGTTTCAATGCAGGCGCCGAAGTCGCGGGCAAGTTCTACCGGCAAGCGCCAGCGCAGCACGCTGCCTGCCACAGGAACCAACGGGCCATCAGTGCAGGCAACATGACCGGCGCGTTGCACCGCCACTGCGGTGTCGCCGGGCGCGCAGCGCAGCGACGTGAGCCACTCTTCGTCGGTCATCGGTGCGGGCGCGCCAGCGCGCCCCTCGACGCTCGATGCAAACAACAACGCGCGTTTCTCATCGCGCAAGCGCTTGACGGTGCACTCCTTCAGATGCGTCACCCACTCGTTCTCACACGAGGTATCGACATACCCCGGACCCAAGATCTGCACCGCCAGCAACGCCTTCTCGAGACCAATCGCGCCGGTGACATAGGCGCGCTGCACGCGCGGCCGCTTGGCCAGCGATCGCGCTACACGCACACGATCCTCGATGCTCGTGCGCGACAGTCCCAAGCGGTTCTCGGCGTAGGCACCGATGCTCAACGAGCAGAGTTCGCGCACCAATCCACTGGCGCTCATCTCCATCAACAGCGACGCCAGATGGCGTTCCATCAGATCGGCAGCCGTCACGAACCACTGCAACTGCCCCAACACTTCGCGGTCCGACCCAACGCCTGCGCGTTCAATGGTCTCGTCGAGCTTCGCAAGCAGTTCACGCGCCACCATCATCGCTGGAAGCTCATTGCCAGAGGGAATCTCCACCGAATCCAAGCGCGGCTCGGACGCGCGCAACCACTCTTGGAAAACATCCGGGGGTTGGTCGCTGGAAAAGTCCTCGGCGACCAGCGCCTCGATGAACGACGTCACCGTCGCATCACCGCCTTCCAGCCGGCGATACAAATCGAGCGCACTGTCGAACGCCGCGCGCACTGACGGCGGCGCCGCGAAGCCCCACAAAACACCCGGCACCTCAGCAATATCGTCGGAGCTCAGCGCGACAGCCTCGACCTCACCATCACCACCGTTCACCGCCGAGCGCAACTCATCCACCGTGAGCTTTCGAGCGCGCTCTACCCACGAAGCGAGCGTCTCCACCGACGCCACCCGCGCCACCAGCAACGCCTTGCTCATTCCAATCGGCGCGCCCCCATCCTCACCCGTCACCGCACCCCGCAACCCCGGCACCTTCACCACCGCGCGATGCAACGCCGCATGCAGCCGCAACCACTTGCTGCTGCGCTCTAGCTCTTCCCGCGTGAAGTCATGCACCGACGAATACCCACACCCGCGCCACATCTCGCCATCGACAACCGCCGCCGCGACCTTGGCCAACGGCAACAACACGCGCACCGTGTCGCCCGCCAATCGACAAGCCACCTGATCAGCTCGCACGGCAGCGAGCCACGAAGAGAGCGATGAGTGTTGTGTTGAACCAATCGATGTACGCGACACGCTGCTTCCTTGAGGTGTTGCAAATGTACAAGGAAGACACGCGAACAACAATCGAAAGTGCAACCAATTTCGGGGACGGTATACCTAATAGAACCGTGTTGCGACGTTCAGGTGCGCAGACTCCTAACGTGCATAGAGCGCATACGCGCCAGCAATGCCCAACAGATCGAAGAGCGCATGAACCGCCATCGCGTCGATCACGCGGCGACGGCGTAGAAAGATCAACCCGAGGATCAGTCCGGTGATGGCACTGGACACGGCAACGGCTCGCCCTTGGTACAAGTGGCCGAGGCCGAAGACGATGCTATCGACAATCAGCGCCACGACGAGCCCCGAGCGCCCGAACAGTTTCTCGAAGCGAGTGAGCGTGAAAGCTCGGGTGAGTTCTTCGGTGAAGCCGCCGCCCACAAGTGCGCAGAAGATCCAGTAGGGAAGCTCACGCGTATCGCCAAACAGCGCGGCGATCGGTGGCGCGCCACTGTGGCCGAGGACCGCGCTAAGCAACGAGTTGAGCACCACGTTCGCAAGCACGAACAGTCCGACCGAGAACAGCGCAGTGCGAAGCAAGAACCGGCCCGCGCCGCCGGGTGCGAAGCCAAGGTCTCCCAGGCCCTCGCCGTTGGCGCGCAACAGGACCCATACGATCGCTAACGAAATGACCGTGCGAATGCTCACGTTGAACGCAATCGCAGCAACACTGCTCGGAAATTCCGGCGCCCCAGTCACACGCCGTATCGCGAAGATCACCCAGTACAAAACGATCACGCCCACGGCAATGTAGAGCGCGCGTTTGGATCCACCGCCGCTCTCTGTCATGCGCGCCTGCAAAGCAGTACGCCGATCCAGATCAGCCAGACCGCTTGCAACGCGACCACGATTCCAAACCCGTGGACATCCAGCCGAAGGTGGCCGGAGAGCAACGCCAATAGGGCCGCGCCACCGATGCAAAGCCCTGCAACGCCCACGGCCCGGCCGAGAGTTCGAGACCTCTCGATCGCAAACCCCCAAAGCATGAACGCCGCGGAGGTCGCGACGACGTGCACCTTCGCGAACGCCTGGTTGACAACACCCGTATACGTCAGCAACGCGTGATAGGTGTCACGGGTAGCACCATCGCTCTCGAGCATCTTCTCCATGACGTCCGTGGCGACGAAGCCGCTGGCGACCGCCGCGCACATCACCGAGATCGCTCCGAACCCGTAGATCACAAGTGCCGCGACAGATAGATCGGTAGATTCCAGCCGTCGCGTCAGGCCCAACAGCCCGAGAAACACAAGCGGCAGCGCGGCGATCGCCAAGCCATGCACGAGCCGGTTGACGAACGCCTCGTGCGCAAACTGTCCCGGCGCAAGCAGGCTGTGGCCGGTCGGGTGGAAGGCCATCACGACCACGCCTACCGCAGCGCCCACGATCAGCAGCGTTCCGCTCACCACGTCACGTTTCATCTTGCGCACCCTCGCAGTCTGGGGGGACGATGCGTCGCGAGTCTGCGGAGCGCGCCATTGCAGGTCAACAACCAACTCGTGGGGGATCGTCCGGTTATGAACAAAAAGGGCCCAGTTGTTCGGTTTCGGCAGCGCGAGGGCGCCCCTAAGGGCACCGACGATCGAAGAGTGCGTCGAACTCAGCAAGCACTCGTGCAAGCGCTCGTCGAACTGGTGCTCGAGAAACGATACGACTCCATCACCATCCAGGACCTGTTGGACCGCGCGGATGTTGGACGCTCGACCTTCTATTCGCACTTCAGAGGCAAGGACGATCTCTTGCTCAAGAGTTTCGTACGCATGCTCGATCTCGTCGATCAAGAGATCGAACAAGACGACCCCGCAAGCAAACGTGTCGCTCCCGTACGTGAACTGTTTCAGCACGTCGGCGAGCTTCGCGACTTTCAGCAGGCGTTGGCCAGAGCGCACGTCCTCGACCGCCAGTTCCAGCTAGGCGTCAGGCACATGAGCCGCACCATCGAACGCCGGCTCGCGCGAAGGTCGCATGGCCACAACGCCCAATCGATTCCCCTTCGAGTCCAAGCACACGCCATGGCTGGGGCGCTGTTCACCCTGCTCTTTCGGTGGATCGAACAGGACCTGCCCCACACCCCCGACGAGATGGACACCATGTTTCACGCCATGTGGTCGACGCTCTAGATCGCCTTCAAACAGGCGCGCCGTACACGGCCAGCCACCGACAAGCGGCCCCGGCGATGGGGGAGTCCGACAACCCGTTACCCTCAACGCGGTCCTTGCGCTAGATTCACCGCCACACACCCCCCTTACTCCCTACCGACCGGAGGCCCCATGAAGTTCTTCATCGATACCGCCGATGTGAAAGAGATCCGCGACGCCGCCCAAATGGGCGTGCTCGACGGCGTCACCACCAACCCCTCGCTCGTGGCCAAGACCGGCCGCCCGTATCGCCAGGTGATCGAGGAGATTTGCGAGATTGTCGATGGCCCAATCAGCGCCGAAGTCTTTGCCGTCGACTACGAGGGCATGATCGCCGAAGCCAAGGTGTGGCACGCAGTCCATCCCAACGTGGTGGTAAAGATCCCGATCATTACGGAGGGGTTGAAGGCGATCAAGTGGTGCACGCAAAACGGCATTCGCACCAACGTCACGCTCTGCTTCAGTCCGCTGCAAGCGCTGCTCGCTGCCAAAGCCGGCGCTGGTTACATTAGCCCGTTCGTCGGCCGCCTCGACGACGTCAGCACCGACGGCATGGAACTCATTCAGCAAATCCGCACCGTCTACGACAACTACGGCTTCGAGACCGAGATCTTGGTCGCGAGCGTCCGTCACCCGATGCACGTGGTGCAGGCCGCGTTGATTGGCGCCGATGTCTGCACGATTCCATTCAGCGTGATCAACCAACTGCTCAAGCACCCACTCACCGAGCAAGGCTTGGCCAAGTTCATCGAGGACTCCAAGAAGGTCCCCGCCGCGGCCAAGTGATGCGCGCCGGGCAATCGCGAGCGTGACCGAAGAATCGCAAGACGACATTCGGCAACTCGTGATTGCCTTGCTACGCGACCAAGGCGAGATGTCTCGCGCGGCGTTGCTGCGCGCCGTGGCCGAAGATCGCGGATTGTTAGCGCGCAAGCGATCGCTGCGGTCGGAGGTGGCGAGTGAATTGCGCGCGATGGAAAGCGAAGGACTGTTGATCGATGGCGGGCCGCTGGTTTGGTTGGATCCGGACAAGCTGCCGCCGGAAGGGTGAGGCGATCCTCGTGCTGCCAGCCCGCCACCGTCAACGCGTCAGCAGCACCGTTTCGCGTGCATACAAATCCTGCTCGAGTGCCGCCAGAATGAACTCCGCCACTTGGGCGCGTGATATCGAGCCACAACGCAACCGACCGATCTCCGTGACAACACGGTAAGGCGTGGACTTCGTGTCGTTGGTCAGAAAGCCGGGGCGCACGATTCGATAGGGCACCGAGCTGGCGCGCAGCACCGCCTCTTCACGATCCTTGTCGAGGTAGATCTGCTTCAACAACATCGGTTGAATGATGCTGTCGTAACCGAAGCCGCCGTGCCCGCGGCTGTCGCCCGCACCGATACCGGTGACCGAAATCACGACCACCTCCGGGCGCAAGGCGAGTGCCGCGAGCACGTTCTGCATCCCCTGCGAGAAGAGCGTCGTTTCCTGGCGCGATGGCCGCGCGTTGATCGAAATGACAACCGCGTCGACGCCGTCCACCGCTGCGGCGACCGCCGCGGCATCGAGAATGTCGCCGCGCACCAGACGCGGATTGGCATCGGCAGCACTTGGCGTCACGCTGCGCGACATCGCGACGACGGCGTGGCCGCGCGCGGTGGCGAGTTTCACGGTGGACAGCCCAATGCCGCTCGAGCCGCCGATCACCAACACGCGAAGCGGTTTCGCTGCCGTCGTTCCGATGAGTTGCGGAGCCGGCTGACTGCTGGAACTCTCAAGCCGTGCGGCGACGGACGGCGGTCGCACGACAAGTGCGGCGCCCACGATCACCAACACAACTGCTACAAGAATCGAAAGCATGATTCGGCTTCGTCGTCGCATGCTGCCACCTCATGGTCCGCTGGGGCGTTGGCGATCGCGTGCAGGGGGCGGGATTCGGCCCAAGGGCCGACGATACTCGATTTTCCACGGGGCGGGTGAGTCACGGACGCGCGAGTCGTGTCCCTCTGTTGAGACTCAGGCGCGCCGGTCACCGATTGATCGCGGCGATCGCCGGTCGTTGAGAGGAATCGATGATCACCACGTCACGAATCAAGCGCTTCATCCTCACCATCGTATCCATGACACTGGGCGTATCGGCAGTAGCCTTGGCCCAGTCGCCAGCGTCGGCGACCGCACCCTCCACCAGCGATTGGTCCGGGTGGTACGTCGGTGTCCACGCAGGGCAAGCCAACGCTAACTACGACGGCATCTACGACAGCAGTGATCTCGATGAGATCCCGGCCGATTCCCACATTCCAGCTTCGCTGCTCGACGACTCTGGATTTGCAGGCGGCGTGCACGGCGGTTGGAATCACCAGCGGGGTTCGTTTGTATGCGGCATCGAAGGGGACCTCTCTTCGGTCTCGATCAACAAGAGCGCGCTAGAGCCCGAGGACGGTTCCGAAAAGTCGATGGCCCAAACCGACTGGCTCGTTTCGCTACGCGCGCGCGCGGGTGTCGCGGTCCATCGCGTGATGATCTTCGGGAGCGTTGGACTGGCGTACGTCAAAGGAGACTATGCGGTCGAGGATCCAGGCGATGGCAACGGTGGCGTCGACTTCAATCAAGCCGGACCGGTCGCCGGTGCGGGGATCGAGTGGGCAGCATGGGACAAGGTGAGCTTGCGCGCCGAGGGGTTGTACTACTTCTTCGGCGACAAGGTCGACACCAGCAGACTGACTGCGGATTCCGATCCGGGCGACTTCATCGAGCTCGAGAACGCGTATGAAATCCGCGTCGGGGCGACGATGCGTTTCTGAGATGGCGAAGGCCAGGCGACCGATCGCCTGGTCTTCACGGGCAAACCGGAGGAGCCTGCGACACCCGGCAAGTCGCTGCGCCGCGCGCGCGTTCGACGCCAGACGAGTTGGTGCCGTACGACCCTTCGCTGCCGGCGGTAAGTGGCACCAGGAGAAAGTAACGATTCCCCGGCGGCATCGCGATCTTCTCTTGAAGGTCGTGCAGGTCGTCCGTACAGTCGGTTGCCGTGTGGCTCGCGAAGTTGCCGAGCGTCCCAGTGTAGATGCCGTAGTCGGTGGCCCACGCACTGCAGCTCTGCGCCCAACGAAGCAGCAACTGATTGCCCGACTTTTGAATTCGTAGATCGTCCGCGCTACCCGCGCCCGGAGGTGTGGAGAACCCAGCGACTTCGTGCTGAATTCCCCAGCCGTTGGAGGTCGCGCGGCGAAACGGCGAGAAGCTCGTGCCGGTCCACTCCACGATGTCGCCCGGCAGATACGTCTCGGTGTCGAGTGTCGTCGGGACATCGAACGACAGCAGTAGAGAAGTGGCGAGTTTGTCGAGCCCGACGAGATTCGAGTACGCCGGGATCGCTGGTGTTGCCGCCGACGCATCGAAGAACAGCGTGTAGGTACCCGCAGCGAATCGCAGCACATCGCTCGGTTCGACATCGAGGCCTGCGATGCGCGTGGGGACGTCGACACTGAGCAGCAACGGCCCTGTGTCGCTGCCGTTGAGTGCGATTGCGTCCACGTTCACGCCTGCGGGAATGCCGTTGGCTGCGCCGCCAAAGTAAAGCGAGAACGCCGCACCGTTGTAGCGCAGCACATCGCGTGGATCGTACAAAACGCCACCGAGAGACGTCGGAGCCTCGAGTGATACCAGCCAGTCCCCGGAGGACAGGCGTTGCAAGGCGTCGATGCGTGCATTGCTCGGGAGCGCGCGCTCCAGTGTGTAGTTAGCGGCGTCGGCGCGCGCAATGTCGGACGCGGCGAAGAGGTTTCCAGACAAGTCGGCGGGCGTGTCCGGCGTAACATACAGCACGCCTGCAACGGCGTTGGTGACGGATAGCAGTGCAAGTAGGCAAAGTTTCGTGCGCATGGCCGTGTCTCCGTTGCGAGCGCCAGCACGCTCAGAGAAGATTCGGCGCAAAGTTGTCGGCGCCGGATGTGTTGTTCGCTCCAACGTTGCAAAAACTCGCCGTTCCACCGGCACACGCTCCACCGGTATTGCCACGCGCGACGTTGGTTCGGAAGACGTTGTCTTGGCTATTGCTGTTGAAGTACAGACCCCAGCCGACGTTTCCGCCCAGCAGGTTCGACGTCAGCACGTTTCGATCGCCGCCCACCTGCAACCCGTTCCCTCCGCTTTCGGTGGATTGATTGGAGCTGACGGTGTTGTCGGTGGAATTGATGTCAAGAATCAAGCCGTCGGTCGCTGCGAGACGAATGACGTTGTCCGCAATCTGGCAGCCATCGGACCCGACGAGCGCAATACCGGCCATCGATGTCTCGCGGATGGCGTTGCCCGTCACCTGGACGCCGCGGGACGTGTCGAGCAGGACACCACGGCCCGTGACGAGGTTGATCGTGTTGCCCGCGACGATTGAACCGCCCGTGTTTGTGAGAGAAATCCCGCTCCCGCCGGTCCCCACGATTTGGTTGCTCGTAATTTCGACCTGCGCCGGTTCGGCCAAGCCGCTGGCGTTGACCAGCACGCCCTCGCCGCCGGGGTTACGCAGGATCGTGTCGTGCACCACAAGCCCCGTGGTGTCGATGGTGTGGATCGCGGCCCCCGTTGAGCCGGACGTGGCGATTCGCTCGACGCGTGCACCTTCGACTCCTTCGAATCGCACAGCCGATTGTCCACCGACGATGAACCCATTGCGCACCGTGACGCGATCGAAGTTGGAGGCGAAGACACCGGCGCCGCTTGTCGGCGTCAACGTAAAGCCGTTGAGGTCAATGTCGACGTCGTTCGCTTGCACCGTTATCAAAGGGCCAGCACCGGTGATCCCCCGGCTGAGGAAATAGGTACCCGGGCTCGTGATCGTGGTTGTTCCAGAGATCGGAATGCGAGCTTCAGCCGCGAGCGCGGACGAGGCGGTAGCCAGCACAAGCAGAACGAAGCATGGACTGAAGTTACTCATGATTCCTCCAGTGAGTCTTTGTAGTTGCCTATTGACGGGTCGGGATGAAGTTGTCGCCGGCTGAGGCGGTGCCAGTGCCGTAGTCGGAATAGTCGTCGCCATTGCCGCGCGATTCATTGCGGCGCAGGACGTTGTCGTCGCCGAAGATCAGCAAGCCGTCGAGGCTGTCGTTGGTGACATTGCCGACCAGTACGCTTCGGTCGCCGTAGAGCACCAGTCCGCTCTGGCCGGCGTGGATAGCGTTTCCGGTGACGAGGTTGTCGTAGCCCGGTGCGTAAACGTTGAATCCATCTTGCGCAGCGTTGTAGACACTGTTCCCTGCGATCCGATTCCCTAATGAACCAAAGAACAGCATGCCGTCTGTGAACCCTTCGACGATGCGGTTGCCTGCATATCGGACGCCGTTGCTGCCGAAGTCGACGATGCCCGCCCCCCTCGACCCAGCGACACCGGTAATCGTTGTCCCCTCGATGATCGACCCCGCGATATTGGACAGGGAAAGACCGTCGTCCCCAGCGAGGAGAACCCGATTGCCGAGGAGCAGGTAGGGGCCGGCACCACTGAGATCGATACCATCAGTTCCTGAAGCAAAGACGGAGCAGTCGCGAACCGTGACCGCGTCGCTGTAGCTCACGGAGATCCCACCTCCCGGCGGCATGGCGACCTCGATGCTCTCGAGCCAGACAGCCTTGCTGGAAGAGACCGAGACGCGCGCGTTCCAAACGAGTCCATTGCGAACGCGCACGTTCGTGCGACCGGAGACTGAAATGCCGTCGGCCGTGCCGTCGCCGCTCACCGCGAAGCCGTTGAGGTCGAGATCAACCCCATCGGCTGCGATCGTAATGACGGGTCCGCTGCCGCTAATGTCGCGCGTCAGGTAGTAGGCGCCTGGCACCGTGATGGTGGTCGGTTGGTAGACCGGCATCCGCGCATCGGCCGCCTGGACAACCGAGCCCAGTGCCAGCGCGGCTGTCAACATGATGAATGACCCTCGCATCATTCCTCCTCGAGACCTTTCCTCTGGTCGCTTCGGTGGGGCTGAGCCGCGGGGGCCGCCGTTTCACAAATGCAGTGGACTGAACTATTTTTCTCGGCCCCTCCAACAAACCAGGGGCCCAAAGCGTCTGATCCAGCGATATGACAACCATTCTTCGGACGGCCCTCGTGGCCCTGGTTCTTTTCTTGATCGTCGCCGCGCTCCAAGCGTGGGCCGATGGTCGCCCCGCCGTCGAGCACCACATCCCTGCGGTGACGGGCAGCGTGCACGTCGATGCGTTGCTGGATGAGCCTCAATGGCAACAGGCCCTCTCGGTCGAATTGAAGTACGAGACCCGGCAAACCGAAAACGGCGCGCCGCCGGTGTCGACACAGCTGCTCTTGATGCACGACGACAGCAATGTCTACGTCGCATTCAAGGCGGCCGACCCCGAGCCCTCGAAAATCCGTGCGCATTTCACCGATCGCGACCGCGCCTTTGACGACGACTTTGTCGGTGTTTCGCTCGACACCTTCAACGATCAACGCCGCGGGGTGGAGTTCTTCGTCAACCCACTCGGAGTGCAAATGGACCTCACCGTCAACGATGTTGATGGCGGCAACGAGGACGAATCGTGGGACGCCATCTGGCAATCTGCCGGCAAAGTGACAGCCGCCGGATACACGGTAGAAATGGCGATTCCGTTTTCATCGCTCAGGTTCGAGTCAGGCAGCGGCGAGAAGCGCTGGGGCATCAACGCGGTGCGCAACTTTCCAAGAGAGAAGGGGTATCAAATTGGCTTGGCACCGCGCGACCGCAGCCGAGACTGCTACCTGTGTCAAATCGATCAAGTGGTTGGCTTTCAAGCCGCCACGCCGGGACGCAACATCGAACTCACCCCCACATTGGTAACGTCGTCGACGCAGTCCTTCGACGACGCGCAGGGCGCGTTGGGCAAACGCAAGAACGACGTGGACGCCGGCTTCACCGCACGTTGGGGAATCACCCCCAACCTTACGTTGCAAGGCACTGTCAACCCCGACTTCTCGCAAGTCGAAGCCGACTCGTTGCAGTTGGCTGTCAACGAACAGTTCGCACTGTTCTATCCGGAGAAGCGGCCGTTCTTCTTGGAAGGCGCCGACCTGTTTCAAACCCCGATCAACGCGGTCTACACGCGCACGATTGCCAACCCCGATTACGGCGTGAAGCTCGGTGGCAAGCTGGGCGACAACGCGCTGGGCGTGTTTGTCGCCCGCGACAACGTCACCAACTTGCTGATACCCGGACCACAGGGTTCGGGCAACACGTCGCTCGATCAAAGCGCCAACTTGGCCGTGCTTCGCTATCGTCGCGACATCGGCAAGGGGTCGACGCTCGGCGTCATCGGCACCGATCGACGCGGCGATTCGTACGAGAACCGAGTCATAGGCGTCGACTCGCTGTTGCGCTTTTCCGACAGCGACAAGCTCGCCCTGCAATGGATAACGTCATCGACGCGCTATCCACGCAGTGTCGTTCGTGATTTCGCGCAGCCCGAAGGGGACTTCACGGGCTCGTCGTTCGTGGCCAGCTACGAACATCAATCGCGTCACTGGGGCAGTTACGCCGTCTACAAAGACAACGGCAAAGACTTTCGCGCCGACCTGGGATTTCAACCGCAAGCCGACCTACGCCGCGCCGTCGCCGGTGGCGGCTACACATGGCGCGGCGACAGCGACACCTGGTATTCGCGCTTGCACTGGGGCGGCGATTGGGATCGCACCGAGCAACACGATGGCATCAAGATTGAGGAAGAGTGGGAGTCGTGGTTTGAGTTCAACGGCCCCCGGCAATCGTATGGAGTCATCGACATTGGTACGCGCGACCGTCAGTTTGGCGGCGTGACGTTCAATCAGAACTTCCTTGGAATCGACTGGGGCGTGACACCGGTAGGCGGACTCACATTGTCAGGCGACGTGTCGCTCGGTGACGACATCGACTTTCGTCAGGTGCGCCCCGGCAAGCGTGTGCAGATTGGCAACAACGTCTCGTGGAAGGTGGGCCGTCACCTCAACGCCGAGTTAGCGCACCTGTATCGCGTGCTCGATCACACCGACGGTTGGTTGTTTCGCGCCAACCTCACCGAGTTGCGCTTGGTCTGGCAGTTCGACACGCGCTTGTTTGTGCGCTTGGTCGCACAGCGCACCAACATTGCGACAAACCAACGGTTGTTCGATGACCCAGTCGAGCCACGCAGCCGGGATTTGCTGGGGCAGTTCTTGGCCTCGTACAAGATCAATCCGGTTACGGCGCTGTACGTTGGGTACACGGGCGATTACTTCGAGTTTGAGAAGGGGAACCTAGAGCCGACGGGGCGCACGATTTTCGTCAAGCTTGGGTATGCGTTTGTGTTGTAGCTCAGGCCGGTGACTACGAGTACCACCAGATAGGAAGAGCCTGCTAACAAAGCCGCTACTCGAGGTCGTCCACGCTCGCGATCCGTCCGTTGGTCAGCCAAGCGGTAACAACGCCTGCGGTCTTTCCGTCGGTCTGAATCAGCACCGTGTTGGTGGAACCGTTGAGTGACACAGAAACTTCCTTGGCGACGGCCTGAGAGAAGTTCGTGTCGTCGAACACAACCGCGCTGTTGATCGTTACGCGGACATGGCTGAGTTTCTGTGCCGGATTCCCCGAGTTGTTGAGGAGTGTAAGCAGGTACGTCCCTGCAGGACCCGGGTTCTCGAATGTCTGCTTGATCGCGGCAGGCAACGACTGATTGCCCGGGTCGAATACGGCGACCCCGCTCATGAACGGCTTGCTGTTGAGCCGTGAAGCGGAAGCCAGTTGGATCTCGAGACAGGCGCCGTGACTATCTAGCGCTCCGATGAAACACGACGCGTCTTGCACATTGGCGGGGAGCGCCGCGCATTGCTCTTGGTGGCTCTTGAGTAAGTTCCAGCACTGATCCTGGTTTGCGGTATCTCCGATCGCGATCGTAGTTGGGGCGAGCAGGGCGACGGCAAGGAGTTTCGCAATGACGAGACGTTTCATGAGCCCAGTCCTCGCATCAATGGGGTGTTAGAAACCGCGCATGTCTTGCCAATGGTCATCGAGAAGAACGGTGTAAGCGACCCGATGTTGCGTCGGGCGCGCCTACGGGAGCCTTGATCCTTGTCAAACAGCGCCCTTCAGGTGACCCGTCAAAGACACGAGCGGTCGCCCGTGGAATGGACGACCGCTCTTGAAAGGTTCTAACGACTCACAAACCAACCGCTGGATCGCGTTACCGCACTAGCGAGCAGCGCTCTTTCGCAATCGCACGTTGACCTGTTGCGTCGTGTCCGCGACAACGTCGACACGAGCCTGGCCACGGTTTGAAGGCGCGTTGCGGCGCGTGACCACGATTTTCGCGGGGCCAGTCGGCAGTCCGCTCAGCATGATGGTTTCGGCACCGAAACTGCGGAAGGTGAGCCGCCGGACTACTTGGCGGGTCCCACTCTTGGTTTGCTTCTGCACGCGCACCTTTTGAATTATGTCCACGCGAAACTCATCCGGCGCGATACCGTTGAGATCACCGGCAGCGATCGGTTGGCCGTTGCGGGCGAGCACCACTACCTGCACCTGATTTGCGAAGTTGAGGACGCGCAATTCCGAAGCGCGCAGCGGCGGCTGACTCGAGTCGAGTTCGACCTTGATGAACTGCCCGAGCATCAGGTCGGCAATGCTGTCCGGAAGATCGCAGTCGTGTTCCGAGTCATCGCCAGAGCCATCGAGCTTCGCGTCACTTATGTCAATCGAAAGTCCGAGCAGTTGAATGGTGGACGTCAGCGGATCGATGCCTTGCAACGGCGCGACAATCTCGACTTCTTGATCATCGTCGTCCGCTTCTTCTTGCTCGACCTTGGTTGCTGTGAGGGTCGAGTCGTTGGTGAGTTCGAGCTCGACAGATCGGCCAGCGACGAGTGCGTCGCACCCGGCGGTGGCTTGACCGGAACCATCGCTCTCGTCATCGCCGTCGTCGTCGCTGCTGATCTGCGCGGTTTTGATGTCGACGACAAGACCGAGCACCGTCACGGTCATCGCGGTGCAGTCGACCTGCTCGAGCGGTGCCTCCACCTTGACGACCACCTCATCGGTTTCGTCGTCAGCAAAGGCCGGTGCACTGAATGCGCCGCTAACGCCGAGCACCGCCGCGGCGATGACCACGTGTTGCCAGATTTGTCTCATGAGGAATCTCCTACTTCGACTGCGTCACGGTGTCGGGTGTGCCGCTCACGAAGTTGAAGCGTCAGAGCAAGGTACTGGCCCGGAGGTTACGTCGCGTACGCCAATCCGCCAAGCCGTTTTGGGCGATTCCCGGCGAATTGCCCCGCCCATCGCTGTCGAGTCTGGCTTACCGCCTGCCGAAGGCGACCGAACCGAGACATGACCGGACGTCTCCGGTCAAAGCTTCCCGCGACGCTTGAGATCGGCGACGAACTCCCCGAAGGGCCGAGTCGACTGGTTGGGGAGTTGATCGAGTGCGGTAAAATCCTCGAGGTCCTCTGCGAGCTGTGCTCGCACGGCGTCGTTAATAACGTCCGACACCGTTCGATCCTCCGTTGCCGCCTTGAGACGGAGGGCCTTGTGAAGTTCGGCGTCGAAGTAGACCGTTACGCGGCGAGATTCAGCTGGCATGACAGGAAGGTAGCGTCAGAACGTTGTGACGTCAAGGCGTCGTATCGCCCGCAGAGGGCAGGGGGTCTATTCTTCAAAACAACAAAAGAAACCATTTGACACAAAAGGAATCAAGTGTATCTTTGTGAATCAAAAGGATGAACAACATGGCGCGGTCAAGGAGCAAGGGAGCAGCGAAAACGGGCGAGGCTGAAGGTGAGCGGGCAATTGACAGCACTGGCGCATTCAGCCCTGCGTCCCCCCCCATCAGCTACAGTGCGAGGTTCGATGACTCGCAGCGAAAACTCTTGGAGAAGGCCGCGTCACGGCAGGGCCAGTCGGTGGCGCAGTTCATCCGGTTGGCCAGCCTTGAGCGTGCTGCGCACGTGCTTAACACAGGTTCTCCCACGCAATTCGACTTCTACGGCATCGCTGGGCTGCTCGCCAAACAGATGGTGAACCCAACGGTCTCCCATATCGACCCTGATGGAGGCATCCATGATCGGAACCCATACGACCGGGAGGAGGAGTTTGAGGCTGTGGCGTCTTGCCTCTCCAGAGCCGAGATCGAGCAACTGACACGGGCATTCGAGCTTGGCGGCGCCGAGTTCTGGAAGCTCGTTAGCACGACTTGTTTGATGAGGCTCAGCCCTGACTCCTCGGGTCTTCCTGAGCCGATTGATCCGAAGCAACTCACGCAAGGGTCGTGATCGACCCAAAGTCGGTGGCGGGGGACAACATGAAAAAGCGACCTGCCGTAAGGCAGCGATCCAACGAGTCGGTTGATACGAAGGCACCTCCGGTAAATGGAAAGGGAAAAGCCAGAACCCAGCAACGAAAAGCACGAGTCGAGCATCAGCTAGTCGTGGCGAAGCCCGTTGAGAAACAGATTGAAAGCCTACCGCTCGACATCCGACGGCTCGTAGTGACGCGCATTGGAAAACTTGCTGTCGACCCAAGGCCACCTGGTTGTGAGGCGCTCGTTGGCAGGACCGGCCAGTACAGAGTTCGACAAGGCGCCTATCGAATCGTCTACCAAGTTGACGACGATCTACGCTTGGTCAGCATCGCGAACGTGGCGCATCGACGACAGGTCTATCGTTGAGACGCGTGGGCACTCGTCGTCGTCACCGGCGCAACTCTGGCATCTAACGCGCGAAAACCCATTGCGGCGCAATCAGCTACGCGGTGGTGATGCTCAATGGGACCTCCTTCCCGTATCCCCCACACCCGACTAAACTCCCGCCGCACCGGAAACCATCGGCAGCGGGGGGTGTCGTGCCGCCAGTCAATCGCAAGTCCAAGGGTACGGAACCAGCAACCACCACCCCCAACTCCCAACCCCCAACATCAGCTCCCACGAGCAACCCCTTCTTCGAAAAACCAATCCTCAACTCGCCCTACCACTGTCCACAGCGGCACTGGGAGCTAGACAAGGACGGCCAGCCCACGCATCGAATCAGCGAAGGCCGGCGCAAAGCGGCATTCATCACGCCGATCCCCAAGCCCAGAAGACGTACGGCTGGCCCGGTGCAGGCCGCGATCGTCTTCGACGAAGGCACGGGACTCTCAACCGCGCGGCAACAGTACGACCCGACCTCGCTCATCAACGAAGTCCGCAACCAGGTCGAGCGCTGGCGCGCCTTGCCCGACACCAAGCTCTGGCAGGTCACCGCAGAAACGGCGCGGCTGCTCCAACACTGGCGTCATCACAAGTTCAGCGGGGTCCGGCCGTTCTTCTGCCAAGTCGAGGCCATGGAGACAACGATCTGGCTGACCGAGGTGGCGCCACACACACAAGCAGGGCGCGACCTGCTGGCCAAACTCGACGCGGCCAACAAACAAGCAAACCCCGAGCTATCGAGGCTGGCGCTCAAACTCGCAACGGGCTCGGGCAAGACCACCGTGATGGCAATGCTTATCGCGTGGCAAACCATCAACGCCGCGCGCCGTCCAGCGAGCAAGAACTTCACGCGCGGATTCCTGGTGGTCACGCCAGGGATCACGATCAGGGACCGGCTCCAGGTACTTCAGCCGAACCACCCGGACAGCTACTACACCGGCATGGAGCTCGTTCCAACCGACATGCTCGATGAAATCCGCCGCGCGAAGATCGTGATTACCAACTACCACGCCTTCAAGCGCCGCGAGCGCGTCGAGCTCTCCGCTGGCGGGCGATCGCTGTTGCAAGGGCGCGGCGCGGAACTCGATACGCAAGAAACCGAAGGGCAGATGCTCCAACGAATAATGCCCGACCTCATGGGCCTGAAGAGCATTCTCGTCCTCAATGACGAGGCGCATCACTGCTACCGCGAGAAGCCCAGCGACGATGATGACGAGCAGTTGAAAGGGGACGACCGCAAGGAAGCCGAGAAGAACAACGAGGCCGCGCGCCTGTGGATTTCGGGTATCGAAACCGTGAAACGAAAGCTTGGTGTGCTTCGGGTGGTCGACCTTTCGGCCACACCATTCTTTCTGCGCGGTTCGGGATACGCGGAAGGCACGCTCTTCCCATGGACCGTCAACGACTTCTCGCTTATGGACGCGATTGAATGCGGCATCGTGAAGCTGCCGCGCGTGCCGGTTGCGGAAAACATCCCAGGCAAAGAAATGCCGATGTACCGCGACCTGTGGAAGAACATCCGCCAGGACATGCCCAAAAAAGGGCGCGGCAGCGGCAGCGATCTTGATCCACTGAAGTTACCCATCAAGCTGCAAACCGCCATGGATGCGCTTTACGGTCACTACGAGAAAACCTACGCGCTGTGGGAAGCGAGCGGAATCAAAGTCCCGCCATGCTTCATCATCGTCTGTCAAAACACGTCAATCTCGAAGCTGGTCTATGACTACGTCGCCGGTTTCACGCGCAAGCAGGAGGATGGTTCAGAAACGCCCGTGCCTGGAAAGCTGCCGCTGTTTCGCAACTTCGATGAAACAACCGGCAATCCGCTCGCACGCCCTAACACGCTCCTGATCGACAGCGAGCAGCTCGAGGCAGGAGACGCGCTCGACTCGCAGTTCCGTGAGATTGCCGCCGACGAAATTGAGCGGTTCCGAAGGGAGATCATCGAGCGCACGCATGACCAGCGCCGCGCCGATGGCATCACCGACCAGGAGCTTCTTCGCGAAGTGATGAACACCGTCGGCAAGCCCGGCCAACTGGGTGGTGCGATTCGCTGTGTTGTTTCCGTCGCGATGCTCACCGAAGGATGGGACGCGCGGACGGTCACTCACGTGCTTGGCATCCGCGCGTTCGGCACGCAGTTATTGTGTGAACAGGTCATTGGCCGAGCGTTGCGTCGGCAGTCGTACGACCTCAACGACGAGGACCTGTTCAACGTGGAGTACGCCGACATCTTCGGCATTCCCTTCGACTTCACCGCGACGCCTGTCGTCTCGCCGCCACAGCCACCCCGCGAGACGATCCAAGTGAAGGCGATCAGCCCAGAACGTGACTCGCTTGAGATCCGCTTTCCGCGTGTCGCTGGCTACCGAGTGGTGCTACCGAACGAGCGCCTTACCGCGTCGTTCAATGCCGACTCGATCCTGCGGTTGACCCCCGATCTGGTCGGGCCTACCGCAACTCAAAACGCGGGAATCATCGGCAAGACTGTCACGCTCACGCTCGACGAGCAGACCAAAGTGCGGATGTCCACGATCCTCTACCGCCTCACCGAGCACTTGCTCAACAACAAGTGGCGCGATTCCGGTGGCGATCCTGAACTACATCTCTTCGGTCAACTCAAGCGGATTACCAAGCAGTGGCTCGACACATGCCTCGTCTGCAGCGGCGGCACCGTACCAGCGCAACTGCTGTACAAACAGCTCGCCGATATGGCGTGTGAGCGAATCGCCGCCGCGATCACACGGGCGCATGTCGGGGAGCGAGCGATCAAGGCTGTGCTCGACCCGTACAACCCTTCCGGCTCCACAGCACACGTGCGCTTCAACACCTCGAAACGTGAGCGCTACGAAACCAGTCCAAACCACTGCCACCTCAACTGGGTTGTGCTCGACAGCGACTGGGAGGCTGAATTCTGCCGCGTGGCAGAGCAGCACCCTAAGGTCAGGGCGTACGTCAAAAACCACAACCTGGGGTTTGAGGTTCCATATCGATATGGCTCCGAGAGCCGCCGCTACATCCCGGACTTCATAGTGCTTGTCGATGACGGCCGCGGCGCGGATAACCCGTTGCAATTGGTGGTCGAGATCAAGGGCTATCGAGGCGCGGATGCGCAGGACAAGAAGGCGACGATGGATACCTACTGGGTTCCTGGCGTGAACAATCTGGGGTCGTACGGCCGCTGGGCCTTCGCCGAGTTCACCGATGTCTACGAGATCGAATCCAATCTGAAAGCCGAGATCGACAAGAGGTTCAACAAGATGATCCAGAGCGCTGTTGCTCCCCGCTCGGCCTGAGGACGCGTCCAATGGCCAAGAAGTCGACCCGCAAGATCGTCGAGACGCTGAAACACAAAGACGCCACGCGGAAGAACATCCCGACGGCCGAGCACGAATCGGTATTGAAGCAAGAAGACCGGTCACCGATCGGCATCGCCTACGAGCGACGCAATCGCGATCTTGATCCGCAGCTCATGTGGCGCGGGAAGGATGAGCAGGATTGGAGCGATTTGGTGGTGCACGCACCGCCGCTGTACATCCAGGAGAAGATCCATCCGAAGGTGCTGATTGACGATCTGCTCCGTCAGACAGAGAAATCAGAGGCGACCCAACCGGGATTCCAAGCCGATTTGTTCGCGGACTTCAACGGCATCCCCAAAGGGATCGACAAGACCGAGTTTTATCAACACGACCAGAACTGGTCCAACCGCATGATCCTCGGCGACTCCCTCCAGGTCATGGCCAGCCTGGCCGAGCGCGAGGGCCTGCGCGGGCGCGTGCAGTGCATCTACTTCGACCCGCCCTACGGCATCAAGTTCAACAGCAAC
>JANNUT010000123.1:0-18499 GCA_031395565.1 Acidobacteriota bacterium
ACGCATAGTTCGATTCGCAGACCGCTGTGCCTGGAGGAAGACCCGTGACACGGCTGCTGAGTGGAGCGAGTAGATCCACCTGCTTTTTCACTTCGTCGATCTGGAACGGGATCGGCTCGAATGCCGAACCGCTCCACTTGAAGAGCGCCAGGCGATTGATATCGAAGCCATTGAATTGGTCCACAAACGCCTGTCCCTTGACGACGACATCATCCACCGGGCGATCAGGCAGCGGTAACGCCAGCCCCCCCCCATCGCGGAAATCAGAACGCTTGCGAACAATAAGATTCTCTTCTCTCCGTTCATCGTCGCCTCCCCGGACTGTCGCTCGGCGTCACAACGGCAACCAGAGTGTACGCCCATGAGGGACGAGGTGAGGCGGCCAGGATCCGCGGCCGGCGCAACACTGGCTAGTTCCGCCCTATCGCTGAATCATTCTGCGCGGTGCGACACGCTTGCCGATGAAGTGGGACTGGCCTTCACCGGCATCCCCTACTTCGCCCCCGAGGTATTTCGAGCCCCGCATCTGCGCGAACCGATCAAGACCAAACAGCTTGCCAAAGGACTTCGAGAACTTGGCGAAGAGGGCGCGGCGCGGTTGAAGAGCGAATACGGCGTCGACGCTGTGTTCGAGCCATCGTCGATTGTGTTCGCGCGCTGGCTGACGTGTGACGATCCTGCGGTCTGGGCCGAGTTCAATCGCACGCAGTCGATGCGTTTGGGCACCGACGTCGACGGCAACTGGGTTTATCTCGCGCCGGATCGCGTGTACTTGAAGCTCGCGATGGAGAATTATCCGAAGGTGGAGTTTCACGCTACGCGTGAACACGGCGCGCGACTGTCGAGTTAGCGCGCGCGATCGCGGACTGCGCGAGCGTGGCGTGACGTCTTAGGTTCGCTGTCGAGCGCGGCGACGGCAGAGTGAAAAAACAAAGGGCCCGGCGCGGGCCGGACCCTTTGTCAAACTCCATGGCGGCTGAGCGGTGCAAGCACCAGCAGGTTCAGCAGCTCACTGTCCCCGTCGAGCACCGCTGGGTCGCGATTCACTGACCTGGCAATTTCTGTAGCAGTTGTACGCCGTGGTGTTGGCGCGGCTAACGCAGGTCTGATAGTTGCGCCGGGCGACGAAACGCTTGGTGTTGGCCTTGCGAATGCATTGACCCTGCGCAATTGGGGTCGCTGCGCCCGAAATGCAGGTAGCCTCGTCGGCCGCAATCTGCGTTAGATCGGCGTCGAGCCGATCCTGACAGGCCTGCTTGTCTACACTCCACTGATCGGCGCACGCTTGCACGCAGGTCTCACCGGCGTGGGCCACTGGAGCGGCAACGAACAAACCGACCCCCAGCAACAGCACGATGCCCATAGCTCTCAAAATCGCTGCCTTGCACATTTGTTGGCTCCCTTACTCCTGGCGCAGAGGACTTCCAATTTCTGGTGGTCGTCCCGGTTATGGTTGTCTCAACCCGTAATCGTCCGTTGGGCGTGACGAAGGTCGAGACGAAATCTGGTTTAGGCTCTTGATAAGTCTGCCCGCGAACCCGTTCTGCGCCGCTCTACGCGGTGTTTCGCTAGGCCGTCTTCCGCCATGGATCCGAGCCTTTCCTACGAATCGGGTTTCCGGGCAGCAAGGAAACGGCGCGCAAGAGCACGTCACTCGGTCCTCAGCCGCGCAAATAAACCCGGATTGCCCTGCCGACGCAAGCGAAATTTCTGTTTAGAGGTCCGACCCTTGAGACAGCCGAGACCGTCCCCCCAGTCCGCCGCGCCACTCGCTGAGGCCTTCGATCCCGACGGTCTGGCGCCTGGCGATCAGAACTTACAGAGACGCAACAACTGAATGAAGCGCGGAGCCGATCGCAGTCGATCCCACTTGGGGTCGACCGGCAGGAACATCAGATGCACGTCGTGTACCTCATGCGCCCGCTCGAGCCAGTCCAGCGCTCGCTCCGCCTGATCGAGTCCGGCGTAGACCAACGCCACCGCGTACGGCGGGATGTAGCGCTCACGTCCCACCGCCTCGAGCGTGGCCAAAACCTCTCTCGCTTCGGACTCACGATCGTGCCGGGCCAGAATGTACCCCTTCAGCGCCAGCACCTTGCTGTTGCCACCCGACAGGCGCGCCGCCTGCGCGAGCGCTTCCAGCGCAAGCTCACCATGGCCTTGCTGCTCCAGCGGCTGCGCCAGTTGCAAATAGCCGATCCAGAACTCCGGGTCGACCACGATCGACTGTCGCGCGAACTGCAGCGCCGACTCGTAGTCGCGAGCTGCGAACGCGGCCTGCGCTGACAACGCCTGATGCATTGCGTAGAGCGGCTCGAGTTCGCGCGCGCGGCGCATCGCCTCCCGCGCCTCCAGCGGGCTGTTCATGTGCGCCAGACAAATTCCCAACATGCGATGTGCCATGGGGTAGGAAGGATCCAAGCGGATCGCTTTGCGAAACGCGGCGAGCGCCGCCGGCCAATCCCAATCGAGCCAGAATCTGACGAACCCGAGCGAGGTTTGTGCCTCCGCCAACTCGGGCTCGGCCTGAACCGCTCGCTCGGCAGCATCGAGCGCCTGTTTCCAAACGCTCAGCGGCGGAGCATCACCGGTCACCGGGCTCGCCGCGTAGGCGTCTGCCAGGCCAGCCCAGGCCAACGCATAGTGAGGGTCGAGTGCTGTCGCTCGGCTGAAGTAGTCGATCGCGCGTCGCGTGGTGGGCGGTGTCAACTGATTCCAAGAATGCCGTCCGCGAAGGTAGAGGTCGTAGCTCTCGACGTTGTGTGCTTGGCGGCGAGCCAACGCGGTTGCGTGGCCGGGCGAGAGCGTCAGGCGAATTTGCTCGGCGATCGCGGCGCCCAGCTCACGTTGGAACGCGAGCATGCTGGCGGGTTCGCTGTCGTAGGACTGAGACCATTGCTGGACTTGATCGCTCACGCGCAGCAGCCTGCAGGTGATTCGATACCGGCTCCCTTCGGCGCGCACCGATCCTTCCAAGAGGTATCCAACCTGCAACTCGGCACCGATTTCTGCGACCGTCTTGGTGGTGCGTTTGTAGCGCATCACCGACGTCCGGCCGATCACGCTGAGTTGACTTGGATCGATCTGCCCGAGTGAGGCGATCGCTTCTTCGGTAAGACCGTCGGAGATGTACTCGCGTTCCGGGTCGTTGATCAGATTCTCGAACGGAAGCACCGCCAGCGTCGTGGTGGGAGAACCTTCGATCGCCGCAGCTCCGAGGACGGTGACGGGGGCAATGAACCGATACCCTTTCCCTTGCACGGTGACGATGAAGCGCGGCTCGCCTCGCGTATCTCCCAACACACGCCTCAGCCGGGAGATCGTTTGGTTGAGATTATTTTCCTCGACGATCGTGTCGGCCCAGATCGCGTTGATCAGTTCGCTCTTGTCGACCACGCGGGCACGCTGTTGAACGAGAAAGACCAGCGCGTCGAACAGCTTGGATGTGAGCGCCACCGCATCGCCGCGGTGCGATAGCCGGCGCGTCCCGGTCTCGACCAGGAAATCGTCGAATTGGTAGGCCGGTTCCGGGTGGTCCATCCGCCCCCCTTTGTCAGGAGTTTTCAGAAACTGTCAGCGGCATTCTAAGGACTGGACATGAGCCTTGAACAGATAGTCGAACCTGGAAGCCGGAATTGGGTCCGGGTTCGATCAGACAGAAGGAGCAGACAATGACGACCACACCGATCGATCGAGTATCAGTCACCGCCAGAGTCTTGATGACCGCAGCCCTCGTCGCTGCCAGCGCAGGCATTGCGTTGGCCGATGGCCCTGCGCGCGTTTCCGCGGGACGCGGACTCGAAGGCACATGGACCGTCACGGTGACGCTGCGCGATTGCCAGGCGGGCTCGCCTCTCGGCAATCCGTTCCGCTCGTTGCTCAGCTTTGCCCGCGGGGGCACGGTTACTGAAACTACCGCCAACCCGAGCTTCTTCCCCGCCGTGCGCAGTCCCGGCCATGGCGTTTGGGGAGCCCAGCGTATCGAGGCCGGCTCCGCGAGTGGCCGGGGGCGCAGCTACGACGCTGCTACAACCGCGTTTCTCACCGTCGACGGCGTGCTGACGCGAACTCAGAAGATCACACAGTCGATCCGAATGGGGGACGACCCGGACACGTTCGACAGCGATGCCTCGGTTCAGTTTTTCGATCCAGCCGGCAGGTTGTTGGTAACCGCCTGCGCAACCGCTGTCGGCCAACGTTTCGAGTAGTCGCATGTCGTCTCGCGGGCCCACTGCACCAGAGGAGCTGCGGTGGGCCTGCGCATTTCTTGGCGCGCATTGTAGAGTCGGGCGATCAGACGGTCAGGGCTGCGTGCCGGCCAAGCGGCATCAACTGCGGCCGTCTTCGGATCGTTCAGCGATTGCAGTACGCATCCGCTGCACGCACTCCCCCGCTGGAGTTCAACCCGAGCGTTGCCTCGGTGTTCGGGCCGTTGTCGGCGGTGACCAAGATCGAGAGCAGCGATCGATCTCCACTGATACCGGCGTCAGGGTTGTAGCTGTTGACCTGCAACACACCAGGCGCCGATGTGGTGACCGCAACCGCGCAGTCCTTCTTTCCCGTGGCTGCGTTGGCCACTTTGAAAGGTCCCGTGTTGGGAGTGTTGGAGACGTAGACGTTGTAACTATTCGCACCCACGTCTTGAAACGTCAGCCTCACGGTCGAGCCGGTCTTGGTCACGGTCAACGGCGGCGCGCCTGGACCGCTCGAAACCTCGGCGATCGCAGCCGCCGAGACGGTCCAGCTGGTCACATCGCGATTTGCCGCGGTTTTCACGGGTTTGATGAAGTTGGTGTCGGCGATGACCTCGCACGACAGCGTGTACTCGCCGGGGTCGGTGAACGAACGTGTCAACAGCGGCGAGCCGGTGGCGATCGTGGTGGGCGTTGGGAAGCCCGGGCCCTGCAGTTGCCACGTGAGGCTATTCGTCACGTTGCCGCCGATGGCGAGGCGCGTCGCTACCGAGAAGTCGACGTTTTTGCCGACGGTGGTTTGAACCGGGGGTGCGGGTGAGGCCGAAAGAATCGGCGCGGTGGGCGCCACGCGTGGGTGGCCGAAGAAGGTCAATGAGAAGCGCTGATTGCAGACGGGACAGAACGGGACGTTGAGCGCGCGCATGTCGCAATTGAACGTCGGGCGATAGATGCACTGCGAGTAGTACTGCGCGCCGCGCACCGGAGTCCCTATTTCGCCGATCCATTCGGGCCACGCGCCTTGCGAGGCGTTGAGCGATGAGTTGATTTCGCCGGCACTGGTTCCGCAGGTGGAGTACGACTCGTACTCATCGGCCAAGCCTGCGAGCGAATGGCCCAACTCGTGAACCGCAATCTCGGTCGCCGACGAATTGCCCGCCGCGTAGACCGCACGTGCTCCGCCGCACCCGCCATAGCGTGTGGTGTTGACCATGATCAGCGTGACGTCTTTGGCCGGCGCTCGAAGCTCGGCGGCGACGATGTTGGCCGACGAGGTGTTGGGATCGCAATTGGGTCCGCCGTTGCCGGTGCCGTAGTACAGGCAGCGGTTGCCGGAGTCGCTGCAGGGGTATCCGGCTTGCGGGAAGCGGGTGTTCATGGCGGTGTCGCGCACGATGCTGCAGTCGCATTGATCGGTGGCGCTTTGCGTGGAGTAGGCATAGACGAGCGTGTAGTTGATGAACGGGTCGTGTTCGGCGTACGGCGTCTTGGACCGGAAGTAGTTGACCAGGCTCTGCGCATGCGATTCGAGCAGAGCCTTCTCGGCGTGCGTGTAGCCATCGGGGACGAGCACGATATTGACGCGCTGCTCGGTCTCGAGTGGATTGCCATAGATCCTGTAGCGCTCGGTCTCGCCGTATTCCTCGGGCCAGTGAACCGTACCGGCGGTAAACAGATCGATGTCGCCCGGCGTGACACTGGAGGAAGCGAACGCGAGATCGCTGTAGAGCGCATCGCTGCCCGCCGGCGTAAACAAGGCGGCGGTGAGCGGCAGACGGCCCAATGCGATGCGCTCGAGCGTGCCGCGTTTTTGACGGTGGTAGGAAACCTCGATCTGATCGTACCCGGTCCACTCCGGAAGTTCGACCAGGAAGCTCTCGCGATGCAGCCGCACGGTATCGCCCTCGATGTGCGCGGCCGCCTCGGGGCCGTGGTCGAAGCAAAGACCTGCGATCTCGAGCCGGCGTGTCACCGCCTCGGCGTTAGGACCGATGAGTTGGACCTCGAGTTGGATCGCGCCGCCCGCTTCGATCGCGCGCGGGGCTGGCTCTTGGTCCGGGGCGCGCCAGGGTCGGTCTTTGACGGTGTAGGCCACGACCGTCGCTTGGGTGCGATCGACCTCGACGCCGACGACGAGGGTGCGGTTTTTCGGAGTGGCGGCGGGCCGCGCGTCTAGGGCGTGGGCCGGGAACCAGCACGAGCTGACCGTCGCGAGAGTGGACCAGAAGATCAGGGCTCGATGCGTCATCGCAAGACCTCGAAGCGAAGGCGGAGCCGGCGCGGTCCGCGAGGCAGGGAAGATACGCGGGAGTCGCTATGGATCAAGGAGCGACTTGCCTTCGACGCGCAGCGTGCCGCAGCGGTATGATCGCGCCCGCAAATTCCCTCGATGCCGCGTCGGGTCGAGTCTGTGAAAGGTGCGCGAGTGATCGACAAAGTCGTCAGTTCTGCGGACGAAGCGATTGCAGACATCCGGGACAACATGACCCTGGTGGTCGGTGGCTTTGGACTCTGCGGGATCCCAGAGAATCTCATTGCCGCGTTGGTCAAGAAGCGCGTCACCGGCTTGACCTGCGTTTCCAACAACGCCGGCGTGGACGACTGGGGCCTGGGGTTGCTGTTGCAAACCAAGCAGATCAAGAAAATGGTCTCGTCGTACGTCGGCGAAAATGCTGAGTTCGAACGGCAGTACTTGAGCGGCGAGCTGCAGGTCGAGTTTGTGCCGCAGGGCACGTTGGCCGAGCGGATGCGGGCTGGTGGTGCGGGAATCCCTGCGTTTTTCACGCCGGCGGGCTACGGCACGGTCGTCGCCGACGGTAAAGAAACGCGCGAGTTCGACGGCAAACACTACGTGATGGAGCGCGGCATCGTGGCTGACTTCTCGCTGGTGGCCGCGTGGAAGGCCGACCGGTACGGCAACCTCGTGTTTCGCAAGACCGCGCGAAATTTCAACCCGATGGCCGCGGGTGCCGGCAAGGTTTGCATCGTCGAAGTGGAAGAGCTGGTCGACGTCGGCGCGCTCGACCCCGATCACATTCACACGCCCGGTGTCTTCGTGCACCGCGTCGTGGTGGCGCCGCGCGTCAAGCGGATCGAACAGCGTACGGTCAGCAAGTAACTACGACCTCCCGGAGAAGCGATGCCGCTCACTCGACAGCAAATCATCACGCGCGCCGCGCAAGAGCTGCGCGACGGTTACTACGTCAACCTCGGGATTGGAATGCCGACACTGGTGGCCAATGTCGTTCCGCCGGGCATGGAGGTGATCTTCCAATCCGAGAACGGAATTCTCGGCATGGGTCCCTTCCCTTCCGATGCCGATGTCGACGCCGACCTGATCAACGCCGGCAAGCAAACCGTGACGGTGTTGCCGGGTGCTTCGTTTTTCTCCTCGGCCGACTCGTTTGCAATGATTCGCGGCGGCAAAATCGACCTGTCGATCTTGGGCGCGATGCAGGTTTCCGAAGCGGGCGACATCGCCAATTGGATGGTGCCGGGATCGATGGTCAAAGGCATGGGCGGCGCGATGGACCTGGTCACCTCGGCCAAGCGCTTGGTCGTAACCATGGAACACATCACCAAGAAGGGCGAAAAGAAAATCCTGCGCCGCTGCGACCTGCCACTCACCGGCGCCGCCTGCGTGCATCGCATCATTACCGACTACGCCGTCATCGACGTCACGAGCGCCGGCCTAAAGCTGATGGAACTCGCCCCCGGCGTCTCCATCAACGACGTGCAAGCCCTCACCGAACCCCCCCTCATCGTCACCACCCCCATCCCCCCCATGACCGTCTAGGAATTACGGGGACGGTATACCGAACTCCCGCCACCCGAGATTCGGGTGGCGGGAGTTCGGTATACCGTCCACGTAATTCCTATGCGAAGCCGGGGAGTGATGGTTGGGGTAGTGCTGCTCATCGCGCCTGCGGTGTGGGCGACCGATCGGTTGATGCGGCGGTTCGATGCAACCAACGGGTTTGAACTCACGTCGGCGTATTCGCTCGCGCTGGACCGCGAAGGGTTTATCTGGGTTGGCTCGACGAATGGGTGCTTTCGTCTCGATGGGGTCGAGGCTCGCCGCGCTACGGAGACCGGTTGTGGCGTGATGCAAGGCCCAACGTTCGGCTTCGAGCTGTTGGGGCAAGAGGGTGACCGGCTCGTCTTGCTGCACAGCACCGGCGTCGATCCGATCCTCGGCCCAGACGGCCAACCTCTGCGCGGCTCGCGAAGCGCGGCGCGCGATCTCTCGGGCGGCATCTGGAGCTTGAAACCCGACGCCTTGCTCTATCGCGATCCCACCGGCACATGGCACGACTACACCTTTCAAATCGTCACCGACGACGAACGCCGCGCTGTGAACGCCGACCCACGCGGCGGCGTGTACGTCACCACACGCTTCGGTGTGCATCACGTCGACGTCAACGGCCAGCATCGGCTTCATTCGGAAATCCACTACATTGCCGATCTGCGCGCACGCCCTGACGGCTCCTTGGTTGCCATCTCAAATTGGCCACATCCTCGAGCGATTGAAATTCGCAACGGAATCGAGCGCACGCTGCTGACTCGTAAAGGAGCCCGTGCCATTAGCGTCACACTCGACGGCCAGCGAGTTTGGGTCGGCTTCGATGGCGGCGTCGCGGTCATCCGTCCCGACGGCAGCAGCGAGATGATTGAAACCAATCGCACATTGACCAGTGGCGGAACACCGCTGATCGATCGCGAGGGCTCGTTGTGGATCGGCACGTTCAACGGCCTGGTGCAAATTCCACAGCCGGACACTGTGATCTGGAACCAGTCGCAAGCGGTGGTGCGCCGCCTCTCGCGGCATAGCGATCGTCTCTTTATCTGGGTATGGAATGCCATGTTTGAACTGCAGCCTGCCGCTCCCGGCGGCGTGATGACGCCACTCACAAATTCCTCAGGCGCATCGTGCACCAACGAAAGCGGCACGACTCTGCTGCTCGGCGCGCTCGAAACCAGCTTCAATGGCTCACACACCGTGCGACGGCGTCCCCCAACGCCAGCCGGTGACGTCTTTCACTGCGCGAAGGCCGGCACCGGCGGGCGCTGGATCCCGGCAGGCGTACGAGTGCTGCGCTGGCGCACCGGCGAAACCTGGCCCCGCGAGGTGACAGCGCTGCCGCAGAACGCCGATCCGGCCGATACATCGCGCGCCTATTGGACGGCCATTCACGAGGATGCGACAGGCGAATTGTGGCTGGGCGGCTTGGACCGCGTTTGTCGCGCGCGCGCAACTGCCATCGAGCACGGCGACTCGACGGCGTGGCAATGCGATGACTTACCCAACGCCGGAAGGATCCACGATTTCGCGAGCTTGCCCGGCGGGTCGATGCTTGCGATCACAAACGTTGTGGGCTTGTTGATTCACAACCAAGCGGGCTGGTCGACATCACCGCTCGCCTTGTTTAGCCCGGGCGGATGGTGGGGCGCGATGCGGCCCTCGCCACGCGGCGGACTGTGGCTCACAGGAACGCCGGGGGTGATTCGCGTCGACACCCAAGCCGCCGCAGAGGGGCGCAGAGTCGTACTCGAAACTATCGGGGCATGGCATGGACTTCCTTCGTTGAACATCATCGACCTGCTGGAGGACCCCGATGGCACACTCTGGATCGGCACCGACATCGGCCTGACCATGGTGCCCGCCTCGGTGCGCGATGCACCGCGCGCAGTCCCCGACGTCGTGCTTACCGATGTCTTGGCCGATGGTCAGCGCTTCTCTTCGGAGCATGACTTCGAGTTGCCGTTTCGGCGCAATCGGCTCGAGTTGCGTTACGTCGGGCTCTCGTTCAAGGATCCGTCGCAACTGCGCTATCGCGTGCGGATCGGTCCCAACGACGCGTGGTCGGCGCCCACCCGCGATCGTTCCGTGCGCTTCGTCGATTTGGCCGCTGGGCACTACGACGTCGAGGTCGCCGCGTCGATCGACAACCAACACTGGACCACGATGCCCGCCAAGATCTCGTTTCGAGTCCTGCGTCCGTGGTACTTGCAACTCTGGTTCGGCGCGACACTGTTGGGCCTCGCCGCAGTGGTGGCGTACGTGGCGTATCGCATACGCGTTGCGAGCCTCTTGCTCTTGGAGCGGCAACGCACACAGATCGCGATGGACTTGCACGACGAAATCGGCTCGGGCCTGGGCAGCATTGGCATCATGGCCGGGGTCGGATTGCGTGGCGATCAAACACGCACCAGTCAAACGCTGGAGCACATCGCCGCCACCACAAAAGATCTTTCTGCCGCACTGGGCGATATCGTGTGGTCGCTGCGACCCGGTACCGCCAACTTGGCGGCGCTCTCCGCGCAAATCGAAAGCCGCGCACGGCCGCTGTTCGCCGACGGGGCGCAGTTCGATACCGTGTTCCCGGAAGTCTGGCCGGATGTCGCGCTCACGCTCCCGGTCCAACGCAACGTGCTCTTGATCGCGCTCGAAGCGCTGCACAATGCGGCGCGGCACGCGAACGCGGCCACGGTGACGCTGTCGATACAGCCGCTCGGCGACCTCTGGCGGTTGAGTGTGTACGACGACGGGCGAGGGCTCTCACGAACTCCCGATGCGAGCGGGCGTCGCGGACTTGGCCTGGAAGCGATGCGCAGCCGCGCCGCTGCGATTGGCGCGGCGATCGAATGGGACTCGCAGCCCGCGAGCGGGACTCGATTAAGACTCGACTTTCACCCACAAGGCAAACGGGGCTAGCCACCAGAGAACGGCGAGGGATCGCATGGATGTGCGAGGGACCGGTGCGCGCGACCGCTGCATACTCTGCAGTAGCGCGGGCGAATCCCGCCTGGCGCCGGTGGCACGAGGATGGGCATGAAGCAACGCGTCGCGATCGTCGAAGACAATCGGTACTACCGAGAAGGGCTCGAGTTGCTGCTCAGCAATGAGGCCGACTTCGAGGTAACGACCTGCGTCGACTCGGCCGAACCACTCTTGGCGATGGCAAAGAAAGCAGCGCGCAGTGGTGAATCGGCACCGTGGTCGCTGGTCGTGATGGATATCGAACTTCCTGGTGCGAGCGGTATCGACGCCACACGCGAACTCAAGTCGCTCTTCACGGCCCTGCATGTCGTGGTCGTGACATCGTTCGAAGAGCCGGGCCGGATCTTGGCCGCAATCTTGGCGGGCGCCGACGGCTACATCGTCAAGCGCGCCGATCTAGAAGAAATTTTGGATGAGTTGCGCACCGTGATTGCTGGCGGTGCCCCGATGACGCCGGGTGTGGCGCGTACGGTCATGTCGCTGTTGCGCGACTCGACACCCAGCGGGCCCGCGCTGCCGCACGGCGGCCTATTGACCGATCGCGAACTCGATGTGCTGCGCTGCTTGGTGAAGGGCGCGTCGTACAAGATCGCGGCCGCCGACCTCGGGGTGAGTCTCGACACAGTGCGGACACACGTGCGCTCGATCTATCGCAAGTTGCAAGTCCACAACGTGGCCGAGGCGGTGGGCAAGGCGTTGAAACAGCGGATCGTGTAGCCTGCCGGGGGCTGCCTCGGCAGCTGCAATCCTGACTTCAGTGTTGCAAAACACAGGGAGGCTCGGCTCATGACCCGCTATCGTCTCTTCGTTGCGGTGTTCGTCGTAGCCATCTCCCTGGTGGGCTTCGCAGCAACCCGGCCGTCGCCGGTCCCGATCGACGCGCCCGACGCATCAGCCAAACAGATACAGTTGGCACTCATGGTTGCTTCGCAACTGCTGCAAAGCTACGCCGATGAGACTTTTCAGTTTCCGGGCCCAACCGATGGTCTTGTTCCACTTGCATCGGTGATTCCTGTACTTGCGCTCAGCCGCGAGATCTCCACGCCGACAACCGACGCCTGGGGCCGGCCGATCATGTATTGGTCCAACACGGCGTTGTACATGCTGGTCAGCTACGGTGCCGATGGGCTCCCCGACGTCAGCTACAAACCGGACACGCTCCCTTTCAGTGCGTTGACTCGTGACGTGATGACTACCGAACCGCAGCAGGACATTGCACTCGTCAGCGGTGAGATCTGGCAGGGACCGTTCTCGCCACGCGGGCGCTCACGTGCAGTGCTTAGCGCGATGCGTTCGATCGGCATCGCAATCGAGTCGTACTCCATCGACAACAACTTCTATCCCAACACCGACTCCCGTTTGGGTTCCGCGAATGATCTAAAGACCCACCTCGAGCCGATCTACATTCGACACATGCCGACGGTCGATACGTGGGGCTATTCCTTTCGCTACTGGTCGGATGGTCATTACTACGCGCTGATCAGCACCGGCGCCGACGGCCTCACCGAGTTCCCCTACGACACATGGACTGCGGCCGAGCTTCTCGCGCTGCCCGGCGGACCAACGAGCGAGCCCCGCGCCGACACGATCTTCGCGAATGGTGCCTTCGCGCGCTGGCTCGCAGGCATTGACCTCCCTGCCTGCCCTTGATCGAGGCACTGAGACGGGCCAGCAAGTGGTTTTCGGTCCTGTGATTCGAGTAACAACTGTCGTCAAAAAAAGGGCCTCCACTGAGGCCCCCGACGCGCTTGATAGCGGTAGATTACATGGTTCTCTGGATTGCGTTGGTGGCGCGCCAGTAGCGGGTGGGGACCCGCTTACGAAGAGGGCACGGGGCAAAACAGGTCTCGTCGGGAATGGGCGCTTGGGTGTGCCACCGGTCTGGCGTTGCCAACTGATGTCTGCACAAAAGCGCAAAAACGGGTGGCCGCTGCCATCGGGGTGAGGGCTCCGAGCGGTGAGGTTGGCGGCTAGAAACGTTCGTGTCGCGAACTGAGGGGTAGAACCATGAAGAGCCTGAGGGCGTTGTCGTCTGTCTTGGTTGTTGCGTTGTGTACCGGCGCGACGTGCTTGCAAAGCCCCACTCAGTCCAGCAATGGAGACCGTCCATGAATACCTCGAGGGCCAGCCTTGTCCGTCTGTTCGCTACTGCGGCAGTTGCCATGCTGTTGGCCGCTCCCGCCTTCGCCACCACGCTCGTTGATCCAACCACAGGGGGCGGGCTCGAATTAGGGACCGACTTCCCGAGCAACGGTTGGACCCTTGTGCAGGGTTCTGCGAACCGCCTCTGGGTCGGAGCAACCGCGGTTCCCTCGGCCGGTACCAACTCAGCTTTCTCCGGCGTCAGCGCCGCGAGTTGGACAGGTGAGCTAACTGCCAGCGTCAATCACTTCTATCGCGACGTGACGTTCCCGGTGGGTGAGGGGGTCATCAAGCTGTCCTTCAAGTACAAGATTGCTGCGCCCGACGCGACGTTCGACCTCCTCAAGGTGTTCCTCGTCCCTACGTCTACGACACCCGTGGCAGGGACGCAGCTCACCAGCGGCCAGGTCGGCACCACGATCGACACGGGAGTTGCTTACACCACAGTCAACATTTCGCTTTCGGCAAGCAACGCCGGCACGACGCAGCGGCTCGTCTTCTCCTGGAAGACAGACAGTGTTTCTCCAGCCGCCGTCGTCTCGTTAGACGAAATCTCCGTTACCTCGCAACCGGGGACGATTAGCGGCACCAAAACGGTCTGCCCATCTGGCTGCGACTACGCCACGCTGACGGCCGCCTTCGCCGACCTCAACGCCAACGGCCTCGCCGGTCCGGTCGTGCTCGAACTGCAGAGCACCTACGTCAGCACGAGCGAGACATACCCGCTCGCCCCAGGTGCCATCCCAGCCGCCAGCGCGACCAACACGGTCACCATTCAACCAGCCCTCGGCGCCACCGCGCTTTCGATCGGCAGTTCCAACACCACCGCCACGATCGACATGGCCGGTTCATCCTTCGTCACTTGGGACGGCCAGCCGGGCGGAACCGGCGGAATCAAGCAACTGACGATCGAGAACACATCGACCACTGGCACCGCGATGCGCTTCATCAACGAGGCCAGCAACAACACGGTCCGGTTCTGTACGCTGAGGGGCGTCAACACGTCGACGTCCAACGGCGTCGTGTTCTTCAGCACGACAACCGGATCCAACGGTAACGACAACAACACCATTACCAGTTGCGACATTCGCGACGGCGCCACGACGCCCAACAACGGCGTCTACTCGGCGGGCTCGACCACCACCGCAGCGACGAACAACAGCGGCAACACGATCTCGAACAACAACATTTTCAACTTCTTCAATGCCGGTTTTTCCGAAAACGGAATTTTCCTTTCCACTGGTAATACCGACTGGACCATCACAGGCAACAGCCTCTATCAGACGGCCTCGCGCACCGAGACGAGCGCGGCGACGGAGTCTGGCATCACGATCTCGTCGAGCACCGGCAACAACTTCGTCGTGACCAACAACTTCATTGGCGGCACCGCACCCAGCGCCGGCGGAACGGCCTGGACAATCGGCGGCTCGATCGCCAATCGCTTCCGCGGCATCAGCCTGTCGGTCGGTTCGACGACGGCCTCGAGCGTTCAGGGCAACACCATCGCCAACTTCAACTTCACCTCGAACAGTTCGTCGACGACCTCTGGCGGCCCCTGGACCGGAATCTACCTGACCGCCGGAAGCGCCAACATCGGAACGGTAACCGGCAACACGATCGGTTCCGGTACCGGCAACGGGTCGATCACGATCTCTGTCCTCTCAAACTCAGGATCGCTTTCGTCGGGGATCTTCTGCGACGCGTCGAGCACGGTCTCGAATATTTCGAACAACACGATCGGTTCGATCAGCTTCGGGGCAAGCACGATTAGCCAAGGATTCCAGGGCATTTCAACGACGTCGGGAACAACGCTCACGATCAACAACAACACGATCGGCAGCACGGCGACGGCCAACAGCATCAACGTCAATACCGGAGCCACCGCGACGACGGTTCAGATCGTGCGCGGCATCAACAACACGAGTACCGCCACCATTTCGATCACCAACAACACCATCGCCAACCTGACCAACAGTTATCTGCCTAGCAGCGCGGTGACCAGCAACGTGCTGGTGGGCGTTCTCAACAACGCGTCGTCCGGTGCGGCCACCATTACCGGCAATACGGTCAGGAATCTCACCACTGCGGCGAATGCGACCGGAACGAGTGCTTCGGCTTCGGCCATCGGTATTGCGAGCACGTCCTCCACGGCGCCGCTGACGATCTCGAGCAACACCATCCGCTCAGTCGCCAACAACAACGCTACTGCGGCGCTGATCGTGACGGGCATATTCAATTCCGGGCCGACGAGCGGCACGAACGCCATCGCCAAGAACTTCATCCACACGCTGACGAACGCATCGACCGCGGGAATCATCAACGGCATCAACGTCACCGCTGGCACGACGACGTTCTCGAACAACATGATCGATCTGGGCAACGGGCTGACCAACAGCGCGCAGATCAACGGCGTCAACGAGCCGCTCGGCAACGGCACTTTCTATCACAACAGCATCTACATCGGCGGCGCCAGCGTTGTCAGCGGCGCGGTCAATACATTCGCTTTCAACAGCACGGTCACCACGAACGTGCGCAACTACCGCGACAACATCTTCTTCAACGCGCGGAGCAACGCGTCCGGAACCGGGACGAACTACGCAATGCAGGTCGGTGGATCAGCCCCAAATCCGAGCGGGCTGACGAGCAACAACAATGTGTTGTTCGCCAACGGCGCGGGTGGCGCGGTCGGGCGATTCAACGCGGCGACTCAGTTGACGCTGGCCAACTGGCAAACAGCAACCGGGCAAGATGCTTTGAGTTATTCGTCCGACCCACAGTACCTCGACCCGACGAACGCCACGCCCGACCTACACATTAGCCCGACGCTCACGACTGTGATCGAAGGTAACGGCGCCGACGTTGGTGTTGTCGAAGACTTCGACAGCCAGACGCGCAGCGGGCTGACCCCTGTCGACATCGGCGCGGACGCGGGCAACTTCGTTGGCTTGGATCTGCAGCCGCCGGCCATCACCTACACGCCGTTGGTCAACACCACCAGCACGGCGGACCGCAACTTGACGATTTCTGTGACGGATCCGTCGGGTGTTCCGACCGCAGGCGCGGGGCTGCCGGTGCTCTACTTCCGCAAGGGAATTGCGGGTGCCTACTCGGCGAGTCAGTGCTCCTTGGTGAGCGGATCGAGTTACAAATGCACCTTCACCTACGCCTCCGTTGGTGGTGTAGTGGCTGGTGACAAGATCCAGTACTACGTCGCCGCGCAGGACACCGCGAACAACACGGCAACCAATCCGTCCGCTGGCGCCGGTGGCTTCACGGCCAACCCGCCTGCAGCCAGCACACCGCCGACGACCCCCAACAGCTACAACGTCGCTGCGGCGATCACCGGCAACAAGACCGTCTGCGCTTCGGGCTGCGACTACACCTCGCTGACGAATACAGGCGGTGCCTTCGAATCGTTCAACAACGGTGTCTTCACCGGAGATACGACACTCGAGATCAACGACAACTTGACGGGTGAAACCGGCTCGGTGGCGTTGAATCAGTGGGCCGAGGAAGGCACGGGCGGTTACACCCTCAAGCTCTACCCGACCGGTGGCGCACGTTCGGTGACTGGGACCGGCAGCGGCACAACGTTGATGAAACTCAACGGCGCCGATCGCGTCACGATCGACGGTTCGGTCGGAGGCGTTGGAACCGATCGTAGTTTGACCTTGAACAACACGAACACGGCCAATGGCACCGGCGTGCTGTTCATCGCCAGCCTCGGTACCGGAGCAGGCGCCACCAACAACACCGTCAAGAACTGCTTGATCAGAGCTGGAAACATCGGCACCACCGCCAACTTCACCTATGGCATCTTCGTCGGTGACACGGGCGGCGCCTCGGCGGGTGCCGACAACGACAACCTCACGATTCAGAACAACCAGATCAATCTGGCGAGAACCGGCATTCAGATCGTCGGCACCGCCGCCGGTCTGGTCGACAACGCCCAGATCCTCGACAACCTCGTCGGCGACAACACCGTCGCCAACTCGATCGGTCGCATCGGCGTCTTGGTCTCGACCGCGAACACCGCAACGATTAGCGGCAACACGATCAAGAACCTGTTCCTGAGCGGCGACACGTCGAGCCCGGTCGGCCTATCGATGTCGACGCTGACCAACTCTACCGTCAGCCAAAACAGCATTACGTCGGTGCAAAGCAGTAGCAGCAGCGTACCGGCGGGAATGACACTTGCGACCGCCTCCACCGGCAACGTGATTACGCAAAACACGATCGACGGCGTGCAAGGCAATGTGGGGGCCACAGGAGATCCGGTAGGTCTGTCGCTCGGCACCGGAGTCACCACCTCGAGCGTGACGCGCAACACCATTCGCAATGTCTTGTATCTCGGCACCGGCGGTTACGGAGGCCGTGGTATCAACATCGACACCGGCAACGCCAGCAGCAGCCTGACGATTGCCAACAACTCGGTCTCCAACATTAGGGGCGACGGTTGGAACACCTTCAGCTCCGATTCGATCGCCGGCATCCGTATCGTCGGCACGACCGGCGGCATCAACCTGTACTTCAACTCGGTCAACTTGGGTTCGGGAACGTTCACCGGAAACACGTCGGGTACGCTCAGCGCGGCTCTGTACGTTGCGTCGACCGTCACCGCGCTGAACATCCGCGATAACGTCTTCGCCACCAACTTGGTCAACAGCAACGCATCCACTGCCAAGAGCTACGCGATTTACTCGGATGCACCCAACACCGCGTTTACTGACATCAATTACAACGACTACTTCGCCAGCGGCACGCAAGGCACGCTCGGCTTCCTGTCGACGGCGCGCACCACGCTCGCTGGGTGGCAAACGGCAACCGGCAAGGACGCCAACTCGCTGGCGGCCGATCCGTTGTTCAACACTGCTACCAACCTGCAGCCGCAACTTGGATCGCCGCTGTTGTTGGCTGGAACACCGGCCGGCGGCATCACTGTCGACTTGGTCGGCACGACTCGAGACGTCGCTACGCCCACGATCGGTGCCTACGAAACTGCTGCGGACTTGGCCGCTCCGATCATCTCCTACACGCCGCTGCTCAACACGACCAGCACGTCGAGCCGCACGCTCGCGACCTCGGTGACGGACGTTTCCGGGGTTCCGACCTCCGGCATCGGCTTGCCGGTCGTCTACTTCCGCAAGGGCACCACGGATCCGTACGTCTCGAGTCAGTGCGTGTTCATGGGCGGCAGTACTTACAACTGCTTGATCGACTACAGCCTCGTGACCGGCGGTAGCACCACGGCCGGCGACACGATTCAGTACTACGTCGCCGCTCAAGACTCGGTGGGCAATGCCGGCACCAACCCGGCGGCTGGCAATCTGTCGCGCATCCTGGTCGCGGTCTCCAAGACCTCCACCCCCGCCACCGCCACCGC
>JANNUT010000124.1:0-6259 GCA_031395565.1 Acidobacteriota bacterium
CAGGCAGGGTCAAGTACCTTGAACGTCAGAAGGTCATCGTGAACACGACGGAGTTCTGCAAGGGAGTTAGCCGCCTCGATCCGCTCGCGCCAGGGCCGCACGATCGTGGGGAGTACAACCTTCTGGATGTCACTCTCGCTAGTGAAGTGAGCGCCATGCACGTGCCGTTTCTTCTGGTCCATGCTGGCTTGGAATAGCGTTCCGAAGATCGCGGGGTGGACCTTGCTCCAATCGTTGGAGCCAGCATCGGCAAGCGCGGCAGCCTCCTCCCACTTCAGGCCCACCGGATCGACCGCCGCGAACAGGCCCCCATTAAAGTAGGGGACTTCCTTGTACCTCCCTGCCCGGGCTGGCGTTGGTTCATTCATCTGCCTGAAGAGTCCACCGACCAGGTCAAAGGAGTCGCCATCCTCCTTGCAGTCGCGAAGTAGCTCCGAAAAAAACCCGCGCTGCAGAAGCCCAAAGTCCTCCGAGAAGAACGCGACAACGCATTGGAGGATGAACCGCTGCGCCCTCTCACGATCTTCACCCCTACGAATCAAAGCGGTAAACACGCGAGCTACCTTGCCTGCGGCCTCTCTGGTTACGGCGACTCGGTCGTTGCCAAATAGCGGCTTCCGCTCCTTCGGCAGAAGGAACCCAAGTGCATTCCAGCGATGCGGAAGCTCCTTGGTGAGGACTACATCGACCGGGTCGTCGAGTTGGAGATCAAAATCAAAGACCCAAAGCTCGTCAAAATTGCAGAGTATGACGTAGCGAGGGCGGTTCGGAACGAGATGCATCCAATACTCGAATGCCTGGTGGTAGTGACGATCTAAACGTTCGCCGCGCTTCTTCATTTCAATGAGGACCCGGGGTCTCCAAACAAGGTCAGCGAACTGCGTTGCGCGACGAGCGCCGCGAACGCGGTCTTCTAGTACCGCGCCAATCTCAGCAAGACTCGGATGTCCGAAAGCCTGGAAGAGATGCTCCAGGAAGACCTGAGCTTCCCCTTTCTCGTCGCCACGGAGTTGAGAAGTCCAGTCAACAAAAGTCTGCAAACCGACTTCCAGGCGCGAGGTGTCCATAGGGCCCGAGAGGCTAGGTCGGAGGCGCGGTCTCGGTCAACTGGCTCGTGCCAAAATCTCGCCCGACGCCCGCTGACGGCCTGATCCAGTTGGGACTCCAGTCGACGACCATCGGGGAACTCAAATCCTGCCGATTGATCGCGCTTGCGTCTGTTGTGCACCACGTACGGGAGCAGCCACTCCGCGATGCGTCGGGGCGAATTCACGATCCACTCGCGAGCCCACCGACCGTGGCCTTGCTGCCTCCTGCCACTGTACGCATAGAATCTCGCCAACTTCTGCTGGCGCCCGCGGAGTCAACAGAACCGCGGTTGACGAGACTTAACGCTCTCCTGAGAGGAATACCGTGAATAGGAATAACTCCAAGGTCCCGTTGAATGTCGCCCCGCCGGAATTGGTGATAGGGCTAGTAGCACCGGTGGGAGTGGACCTCCATCACGTAGGGGATCAGTTCGCGACGGAGTTGAAGCGCGTAGGGTACCAACTTCGCCTCGTTCGACTAAGCAGCTTGATGGCCGCGTTGAAGGGCAAGCGCAAACTCATCGCAATCAAGCCAGAGGACGAACGGATCGCGGCCCTCCAGAGGGAGGGTAACCAGCTCAGAAAACGCTTCGGCCGCGGTGATGCTCTTGCGGGACTGGCGATCGAGGAGATCGCGATGAATCGCCCAGTCGACGGCCATCGAGGCGCCCCGCTCCCGGCGACTGTCTCGTTGCTCCGCTCGCTAAAGCACCCGGAGGAGGTCACGACGCTTCGTAGAATTTACGGTTCAGCATTCCTCCTTGTAGGAGTCTCACTTCCGAGAACGCTTCGAGTTGACGCACTTGCCCATTCGATCGCGCAGAGTCGAAATCAAGTGAGTGGCTCTCCGTTTCGGGCACGCGCAGAGCAGTTGGTAACAGATGACGAGAACCAACCTAGAGATAGATTTGGGCAGAAAATCTCTGAGACATTCCCGCAATCTGATGTGTTCTTAGACGGGCAAGATCGAGGGCAGTTGAACGCAGCAGTTAAGCGGTTCATAGATCTGCTGTTCGGCGCACCATTTGAAACACCAACAATCGATGAGTACTGCATGTCGCTCGCGTCTGTCGCTGCGATGCGGTCAGCAGACCCTTCCAGACAGGTTGGCGCCGTGATCGCGAATCAGTCTGGCGATGTGCTGAGTGTTGGGACCAACGAAGTACCGAAGCCTGGCGGTGGGTTGTATTGGGCTGGGGATGATCCTGATCGGCGTGATTTCCAGCTCGAGACGAACAGAGTGCATGAAATGCGTCTCAGCGGACTGCAGGAGGTGATAGAGCGATTGCAGCAGGGGCCATGGCTAGGCCCGAAATACTTGAAACTGCCAGCGGCCGAACTGGTCAACCAAATAGTTCCAGCCCTTGCGGAAACGAGGCTGATGCGGGGCGGCGAATATGGTCGAACCGTTCACGCTGAAATGGCAGCGATGCTGGCGGCATCGCGGATAGGGGTGATAGTCCAGGGAATGACCCTTTACACAACTACCTACCCATGCCAGAACTGCTTCAAACACGCCATTGCGGCAGGGATTCGGCGTGTCGTATATGTCGACCCATATCCTCGTAGTTTTGCGGAGTTCCTGCACCCTGAAGCGCAGATCTCCTTGGTACCGTTTCACGGTGTTGGCCCAAGGATTTACGGCGAGCTGTTCAGTAGTTACCAGCGGACGACGTCAAAAGGTATTCGCTCCGCCAGCGATCTCCTACGCTCGCCGCGACTTCCGCGCTCGACGGAGTTAGTCTCGTATCTCACGGGTGAAGCTCTATTCGTCAAGGATTTCAGAACCCAGAGAAGCCGATTGAAGTTATAGTTCCCAAGACTTGATAGGAGGCGCGATGTCGTTAGGTATAGCAGACCGGGATGCGTACAAACGATTCGCTCAGAGGATCGATAGGGAGGTTGAGGCTATGCCGGAGTGGCAACGTGCCCTAGCCCCATCACTCCGCCCCGACTATATCAGCCCTTCGCTTGAGACCGTGGAACCTGAGTCCGACTGCTCGAACGAGAACGCATCGAGCGAGTGACGGTGGCATACACCTGTCCCTACGCACAACCCCGTCCAAGCAGGTGTGAACTCGTGGCGAGAATCTGTCGCCGGCAAACGCCAACTAGCCTTCGCTCTTGGGCGGCGAGCTGGCCGCCAGTGATCGTGATTCGCGAGTTCGCGAGAGTCCAATCCGTCCGTCGACGCCGAGTGCAGTCACAGGCTAGAGGCTAATCGTCGCGCTCCCAGACTTCCTGTCAATGCAAATACCCTTGGACTCAAGCAGGTCAAAATAGCACTCAACGCAGGTATTGGCGGCGCTCCAAATCCCCGATAGCGCTTGCTCTGCGACGACGACGTACTCATCGATAGTGATCGGCGTTAGGTCTCCTGCACCTACCGCGAGCGTATTACCCTGCCAGCGCATGCCGCGCTCATAGCTGATGCCGCGCCCCGCAAGGCGCAGTGGTTGATTGTGTACCCAGTCGTGGCGAATCGTCATCGCTCGGTCCCATGCGTCGGTATCGAGTACGCGAGCAACGCCGTCACAGACTGGCCTCGCAGAATCGATATCACGGAGAGTGCCGATGACACGCTTGAGCCAACCGGCACGTTTGAAACCCCGCAACTTGCGAGGAGTCTCAGGGTCGATATCGAACATGTCCAAGCAAGCATTGCCCAGGTGTTCAGACGCGGCGAACAGTCGAAGACATACATCGTCCAGGAAGATATTGGAAAAGAACACCGCTTCCATCTCACATGGTGGATCGTGGTGGTTGCGATACCAAGTCAGCTGACTCAACGCTTCGCTGAAGAGAAAGCGCGCTTCATTGAGCATCCGCACCGTATCGTGGAAGGGAACGCATGCGACGCCAAGGCGTGAATCCTGCGGTAGCCCGGAGGACAAGAAATCTGGAGCAAGCGCCCGAACCCGGAGTATTCGGGTGTTGTCCGGCAGCCTGGCGCCGATCGCCGCCACCTCATCCTGATTGAGCTCGAACCTCACAACCAAAAAACACTCGCGAGTAGGAGAACGACCACCGGATAGGCGGCGGCAGAACTCCCAAGTCGCGATGCCATGCGTTGCGGCGATACCACGTCCACCTCGAACCGCGCTTGCCCCCTACCAGGCCCCGGGACGGTTCCGTGGTTATCCCCGCGAATGGGGTGTTGCCGGGATCCTCAAAAGTTTGGTCAAGGCGACCTCCTTTCTTGGAAGCACGCGGAGGATATCACGCCGACCTCAGCACCCAAGTCCCCGCACCTGTGCCCATGCTTCGTCATCACTCGGGTGCGTGTAGATCGTCGTGGTCAGGGGCGACGAGTGCCTCGCGAACCGCTGCGCCAGGAACAGGTTCTGCGAGGCTCGGTAGACGTTGGTCACCGCCGTGTGGCGCAGCGCGTGGAACGGATGGGCCCGCCCCAGACCTGCGACCCGTTGCCAACGATGCCAGGCAACCTGGATGCGTCGGATCGAAAGGCGCGTCCGCGATTGTGAGCAAAATAGCGGATCGTTCGGATCGAGGCCCTCGCCGCGTTGGCGCTTGTGTTCCCGCAGGCGCACGAGCTTGGCTTGCAGCCGGTCCGGCACGAAGGCGTCTGCAGCGTGACCCCCCTTTGCGATCTCGGCGCGCACCTGGAACCGCTTTCTTGGAGTTCCGTCCGGATGGAACAGATCGCCGACGTTCAGCCCGACGATCTCACCGATGCGAAGTCCGGTACCGAGTGCCACCGAGATGATCACGTGATCGCGGACGTTGCCTTCAGTCGCCAGCAGCACAGCGTCGACTTCGAGTTGCGTGAGAGTCCTTGGGGCGAGGAATGCCATCAGTCGATCAGCGCGTTAGCGGCCCGTCGTGCGTCGTCGATCGCGGTCTTGAGCACGGCATCACTCGCGAGCACCTCAGCGTGCCAACCCTCCAGCGTATTGATCAGGCGATACGCGGCCAGCATTAGGACATCGACGCGGCGATCGTCGGGGGAGGTACCAGCTAGAGACCGTTGGGACTGCGTCGTCACGAGTGTTTCTCCTTCAGCAGGTCGTTCCATGCCTCGACCTGAGCGTCCCAACCCACCATCGCGACGATCGGCCGCAGAGCGCGCTCGGTGATGCGCTGTCTGCCCTTGGTGTTGGCTTCAAGCACCAGGATCTGCTCCTGAATCGACGGCGGCAGGTGCCGCAGGTTCAGCAGCTGCGACAGCCGAGGGCAGGAGATGCCGAGCACTTTGGCTGCGTGTGTGTGGTCACGAATCACGCCAATTGCAACCTTCTCGTCGATCAGATGCACGAGTGCTAGGAGGCGTGCGATACGCGGGGGGCGCGATGGTGGCGCTCCAATCTCGGCGACGCGACGCCGCTTGGCGCCGAACGTGATCCTGCTCGTGAGCGTTGTCATACCGCCGCCTCGACCGCGTCTTCGGCGAGACCAGCGATTCCGACCACGTGAAGGTCGATCACGAGATTTTTACTCGGCCGGTCGTAGCTCACGCTGCGCACGATCTGTCGAAGCAGCCGTTCGCGCTCGGCGGTCACAAGCTGATCCCAAAGCGGCGTGAAATCCGAGAGGGCCCGTGCCAGATCGTCGGGATCGATCACCGCGGAGTTCAGCGCGGCGACTCGCTGGGCGATCTCGTTGAGTCGTGCCTGCAGCTTGGCGGCATTCCCCTGCGCGAGCTCAAGCTCGGCGATCAACGCGCCCTGGGCGTGACCCTTGGCCTTCGCTACGGCGGCCGCGAGCTTGCTGGTCTGTTTCCGGGCCTGCGTCAGGTCGCGTTCGAGGCGAGCAGCCTCCTGCAGCAGCGCTTGTCTCTCAGAAGCGATCTGCGCCGTGGCTTGTCGCAGCGTCTCGGCCTGTAGTTCGGGATCGCGTCCGATCAGCGCGATGCGCTCGACCACGGCATCTTCGATCGCACGAGCTTGGATCGACCCGGTTGGACAGGCATCCTTCCCAAGCTTCTGGGCGCGCTGGCACCGGTAGTAGCGATGCGTGCGCGATCCGCGCTTCGTCCACAGGTGCGTCATCGCGCAGTCGCACGAGCCGCAGCGCAAAAGCCCACGCAGGAGCGCGCCGTGCTGATTGCGAGACGTCGCTCCGCCCGAGACATGGTTGCCTTCGTTGATCTGTTGCACCTGCTCGTACACCGCTGTCGCCACGATAGCGTCGTGCTCGCCCTCGAAGTCCTC
>JANNUT010000125.1:0-2681 GCA_031395565.1 Acidobacteriota bacterium
GTCAAAATCGTCAACCAAATATTGGACACTGCAACATCGCTATCTGCGACCATCTTGCCCATAACTTATCGAAACATAGGCGTTATATGGCAAGAACGAAAGAATGAGTGAGAACCTGAAAGCCACGTTCGCTCAGGAAGGTTTTGGGTGGGTGCCCACGCCAGTGTCACGCTTGAGCCTGGTCGTCGCCACTTCGTCCGCGTGTGAGTCCATCCGCCGCCCATCCACCGCCTCGAACGCGAGGACTTTGGGCTTTACGCGACCTGACGCTGCACGCGCACGGGTGACTTGAACGGCTCGACCTTCGTCGGGCCTGCCACGGCTCCATCGAGCCGCTTGCGGGTGTAAACACCGACCGGGTTCCGAGTGGCAGCCGTGCTCGATGAAGAGGCGCAGGCGGTACTTAGCTCGAGCCTTTGGTCGCGATGATGGAGGCTACCGACGCGCGGCAGCGCCACCACCCCGCCGGTCCTGCGTGACTGATGGGACGAGTCGATGGCGAATCATTGCCCTGCGCCCGTGCGTCCGCTGCACGGCCGGGAGGCCTCGCGACGGCTTGTTGGCGCAGCTGCCTGTCTCTTCCACGTCGGGCAGCAAGCTGATCCGGGCATCAGGACGGTTGCCGGGCCCCCTCGCGACGCCCAGCCCCCCGGTTTGTTTGGACTATCGCCAACGACTTAGACCGGGGTTGTCATTTTGGCCGAATTCCACGTCAGAAGTTGATGCGATTTCCAGTCGGCATGCGAAGCAGGCGGAATCTCTCCCAGCTGTTGATACTAGTCACGTGGTCCTGGAGCGCGCCATCGCTCGCGCGCGTGAGGTACGTGCCATGAGCCGATCTGAGAGCGATTTCGTCGTTCACCAGGACAGGCCCTGTCGCGGAAAGGTTTCTGGAGTTGACGATAACCCATCCTTCTCAGCTACCGATCGTGGGCGAGGAGGTGACAGACCACCCGCTATTCCCATTTTTACCGCTGAGGTATTCGCCGTCGTGGGTCTCGAGCATGACGCGGTCACCGTAGTTTACGATACCGGTGCCGGCGACGTCCGCATGCATGCGAATGCGGAAGTTCTCCCAACTCCAGATGTGATCGGTCGTAGCGCTCAGCTCACCGTCATCGGCCGTCACGAACTGGCCCGTATGTGTGCGTACTGCAAGGTTGTGTCCGTAGTAGACAGTCTTGCTGCCGTAGATGCCGCGAAACCCATCGCGGTCGAGACCAGATAGCACCCCGTTGTTGGCTCCGCAGTAGTTCATTACGGAGAGCGGATCGTAACTCGTAAGGCCCAGATCGGGGTCCGGGCCCTGGTTCGCCCGAATGCAATTCGTTTCGTCGGAGCGATTGTGCTCGTGAGCAAATCCTAAAGCGTGACCGAGTTCGTGAACCACGTCATACCTGCGGACGGGAAGGTCGATGACGACGCCATCCGTCATGCCGTTGAGGCTCCGGCCGAGGCCTTTGGTGCAGCTCGCGGATGCGCCGCAGTCTGTGGTGACAAGCAGGCCGGACGGATTGTGCGCATCTCTGAGCCTGACGTGCAAGCCGGCAGCGCCAGCGACGCAGGCTTGCCATCCCGTGAAGTTCACGCCACCCATGTCTGACCATGCCGCCGCAAAACCACTGACCGCGGTGCGCTGTGTGTTGGAGCCCCCTCGAAAGCAAACCGGGATGTTGGTTACTGTGTCTCCGGCTCGCGGCCACCAAAATTTGGTAGAGAGGCCCGCAAGATCTTGTTCCTGGCGGTCTACAGTCGTGGAAGAATCCCCGGGGCCGGCGATGTCGGCGCACGCACCGAGCCATAGGCATACAAGCGCTGTGCGCAGGGGAACTGCCAATTCCATCTTGGACCGCTTTCTACCCATGGAGCTAGCTGTGACCGCTCTGGGGTAGAGGGACACGCGCAACCGTTGGCGTCCGTGACGCTAGCAATACGCGCACCAGAGTCTGTTCGTACGAAATCGTTAGGTCTTCTTGCTAGGCCCGCACGTCCATTTTTGGAATCGAAAGACAGTAGATTTCAACCATGCTGTTGCGTCGCACGCCACGAGCCGGGCTCGTCGCACGATGACTGGACCGGGTTGACGCCCGCGAGGAGCCTTCGCTCGCGTGCCACGTCAGGGCGATGCGCGCATCCTCCGATACGCTCCAACCCGGGGTCTGGGGCGCAGTGGAACAGAAAACCGGGAACCGGTCGTAGCTCTCGCCCTGCGAAGCACCTCAAGCGCGCCCAGGTATTCGCGCTCCCTTGGTGCAAAAACGACCGGTTTTGCACCACCCGCCGTGCCAACAGGCTTTCGCCTGTTTCCGCGTTGCAAAACTCGATTGAAAATCAAAACCGTTTCGCAACAGGATTACGCAACGGGGGCAGCAGCCATGCGCATCGGCGCACGCGCGTCGAAAGAGCGACGACGGCTGGCGGAGGAGTTCTGTGCCGGTTTTCTGTGCCACTGCGCCCCGGACCCCAATGACGACGAGTCACGTCATCGGCCGCGCGGTACCGTGTGCTCGGATAAGCCCAGCATCCAGCGGACATTCTTTAGAAAGTTGCGCGCGTACTGGCCTAGACCGATGGAGCCCCGCCGCTCGAATTCGGCGAGCCGCTGCTGACACGCCTGGTGTTTGAGCAGCCGATCGCGGACGAAAATCAAGTTGTACTGGTGCCGCGCCTGGAAGTCGCGC
>JANNUT010000126.1:0-3500 GCA_031395565.1 Acidobacteriota bacterium
TATCAGTAGTCCTCAATCTCCAAGGCAATGCGCTTCGCCTTTGCGATGTCGCTGCGCTGACTCGACTTCGAGCCGCCGCACAATAGGATCAGGATCTGTTCCTTCCTCTGCACGAAGTACAAACGATATCCGGGTCCCGCGTGTATTCGCATTTCTCGGATACCGGAACCGACGGCCTTGCAGTCACCCAAGTTCCCCAGCCGCGCCGATTCGAGCCTTGCCAGAATGCGAGCCTGCGCACCGATATCCCGCAGGGCCTTTAGCCATTTCGCGAACCCATCGGTTTGACGCAGCTGGTACACTCAGGCAGTGTATCCGTACGGATACGAGCGGTCAAACGTTGAACTCGGCCAGTGCCGCCTAACGGTTGAGTTCAGCGGCCCGGCTGGGCGGCGGCAAACTTGCGCATGCAAGTTTGATGATGCCCTGTTGGGTCCGCTGCAACGAAAGGTTGGACGAAGCCGCTACGCGGCAGAAGAAGATCATGACGTGATCCTCGCCAGGAGCGGGAAACTCGCTGTGCGCGCCCGATCCCGGGCGCGATCAACAACGCAGGAATCCCGCCATGAACGCAGACGAACAGCTTCGCTTCGACACTTCCTACCAGCAGCACCTCTTGTCCCTGAAGCTGCAGGGCAAGGCCGGCAAGACCATCGAGGCCTACGGGCATGCCGTGCGCCGCGTCGCCCACTACTTCGATCGCTGCCCCGACAACCTCACGGTCGCCGAACTGCAGCGCTACTTCGCCGATCTGATCGACTCGCACTCGTGGAGCGCAGTGAAGATCGACCGCAACGGCATCCGCTGCTTCTACGAGCAGGTGCTCGGCCAGACGCTGCCCTGGGTCGGCATGGTCAAGCCACCCGTGACGCAGTCGCTGCCTGATGTGCTCACCCGCAACGAGATCGCGCAGATCATCCGCCGCACGGACGTGCAGCGCTACCAGACCTTCTGGCTCGTCACGTACAGCATGGGACTGCGTCTCGGCGAGACGCTCAGGCTCACCGTTGCCGACATCGACAGCCAGCGCATGCTCGTCCACGTGCGCATGGGCAAGGGCAACAAGGATCGCTTCGTCATCCTCCCCGAACTCACCCTCGTAGTGCTGCGTCGTGAGTGGCGCTCGCACCGGCATCCGAACCTGATCTTTCCGGGCCGCCCCGGTCCGGACGACACCCCGGCAACCAACGTCATGGATCGCGGCAATACCCAGAAGGCCTTCGCCCGCGTCGTCGCCGACTGCGGCATCCGCAAGCAAGTGTCCATCCACAGTCTGCGTCACAGCTACGCCACTCACCTCGTCGAAGCCGGTCTGAACCTGCGTGGTGTGCAGGAACAGCTCGGCCATGCCTGCCCGAACACCACCGCCCGCTACGTGCGCATGACCGAGCAGGCCAAGCATGACAACCGCACTCTGGTGAACCAGCTCGTCGAAGTGCTGGCGCCGTTGTTCACGGTGCGGGAGGCCTGATCATGCCGCACTCCCACACCGGAGATCATGAATCGCACAGCCTGCGACTCGCCGATCTCGTGCGCGACGGTCTGCCCGCTCTGCAGGCGCAGTTCGGCGCGCGCCTGACGCAGGCACACCGGCAGGCGCTGCACGCGATCCTCGGCTGTCGCACCGGCGCCTTCGGCGAGCGCGTCATGCACTGCCCCGACTGCAGTAATCGGCTCTGCAGCCCGCGTTCCTGCGGCCACCGCAGTTGTCCGCAGTGTCAGCATCACACAGCGTCGGCCTGGCTCGAGCGACAGCAGGCGAAGTTATTGCCGCTCGACTACTACCTGGTCACCTTCACGTTGCCGCAAGGTCTGCGTGCGGTCGCCGCACAGCAGCCAGCACCGGTCTATCACGCCCTGTTCACGGCGGCGGCAGCGACCTTGAAACGCTTCGGCCTGAACCATCGTCAACTGCATGCCGAGACCGGCTTCACCGCTGTGCTGCACACCCACAACCGCCGCCTCGACTACCACCCGCATCTGCACGTCGTCATGCCCGGTGGTGGCATCGAGCCGCGCCGGCGGCAGTGGCGCAAGCTCGCCGGACGCTATCTGTTCAACGGCAGACAGCTCGCCACGGTCTTCCGTGCCAAGCTGATCGATGCACTCAACCGCGCCGCTGTGCCGTTGCCCGCCGGGCTGCCGGCAAAGTGGGTGGTTCACTGCACGCGCGTCGGCAAGGGACTGCCGGCGATGCAGTACTTGTCGCGCTATCTCTACCGCGGCGTCATCCAGGAGCACAACCTCGTCGACTACGACCGCGAGCGCGGCACCGTCACCTTCCGCTATGAGGACGCGAAGACCCGGCGCTCCGCCTTCCGGACCATGGGGCTCGTCGACTTTCTCTGGCAGATCCTGCGTCATGTGCTGCCGAGCGGCTTCCGCCGCGTGCGCGACTACGGCTTCCTGCAGGCGAATGCCAAGCGCCTGCTGACGCTGCTGCAGATCGTCCTGCGCGTTCACATCGCGCCAGCGCCGACCCGCACCGCGCGTCCGTTCGCCTGTCCGCTCTGTGGCGCGGCGATGCGGGTGCAGGCCTTCATCCCGCGTCCTGCACGCGTCACGTGATCGCGCGGGGTTGGCACACCTGACCTGCCACACACGACGGCGACGTTGCACGTCGTTCAGCTCACTCACACAGGAGACCTGAAGCAGCTTCCGACAGCGCCGGCCGATCCATGACGGACCTCCTTCGCGAGGTCCACCGTCCTCGCTGTCTCCGACATCGGCCACGTCACGCCAACAGCTTCACGACGGCGCATCCTCCGCAGAGATATCCCCTGTAGACAGCACCGCTGCCACATCCCCGGGCTTGTCCAACCTGGGATAGGTCGCGGCTGCGCACGACCTATCCTTATTTGTTAGGCGGCACGCTGCTCGCTACCAGCACCCATCACCCGCGCGGCCATCCACAGAAACAAACCTGCACAAACCGCATACGGAATCCTGCGTAGCCAGAAGTTGGTTTTGATCAGGCGCTCAATAAGCTCGACCGAGAGCCCATGCTCACTCAGTTGGAGTTGAATCGGTACCTGTATCGTCACGGTGGAGACCCACACCACTGCTTGCGCCGCAATAGCTATCCATACGGCCCAGGCTGGAATCGCAGCCGGCGCGACCACAGCATAAGGATCGTAAACGCGGTGCCAAGAAGCAAGGGCGCAACCAAGAACGTCAACACTCGCGGCGAGATGAACTGATGGTATGCGATGAACTCATTAGCTCCGATGAGATGCCAACTCGAATAGTTTACAAACCCCTCAATGAATGCTGCGCCGGTGCCGTAGAACACGAACGAAAACGCAATCAAGAAGATCCAACGTGGTCGCATTTCTCTGCTTGCCGAATTCCATGTCGACATCGCTCGTGCCGCCTAACAGCAAGCGTAAGCTGCCGGCCAAAGTGGCGGCCGTTTTTGGCATGCAAAAAAGATGTCGCGTTTGTAGGTAAGCGTTACGCACATGGTTGGCGACACGCCACAAAGCCCCAATACAAACCAA
>JANNUT010000127.1:0-26454 GCA_031395565.1 Acidobacteriota bacterium
CGATCAGCTCGGAAAGCTGATCGACGGAGATGCCACACGCCTCGGCAAATTCGCTGGTGTTCTTGTAGTGCTTGGCCAGATAGGCATCGAGTTCAGACACAGGTTCGCCCCCATTACTTGCGTCCCCCACACGCATCGTGCGAAGACAACGACGCTCCCCTCACCTCACCCCAAACTTCCACTCACGCGGCACCAGCACTTCACCGTCTTTGGAAACAAAGTCGGCGTCGGCGTCGGTGTTGAGTTGCATGACGTACGTCCGGCCGGGCGACATTCTCACCGGAATGCGCAGCACCGTAAACTCGGCGTTCCATGTCGGCTTGCCAGTGACCTCGGGCACCTCGCCAAAAATGCTGATGCCGGGCTGCATCGGCCGATCGAATTCAATCTCGATCAGGCTCAGCGCCGCGTCGACTGCCATGTCGCCCTGCGCTGGTACCAAGCGCGTGATTTGCGGCCCGTGCCGCAAACGCTCGGCCTGTTCCGCTGCAATGGCACTGCGCGCGTTCGTCACACGTGAGGCGGCCTCGCGGCCCCAATCGGCGAAGAACTTCACGATGCGATCGCCTTGGGCGTGAAAAGGTTGCGATGGATCAGCCGTCAAACTCGTGGCGAGAGCATCGGTCCATAGAAAGTCCTTCGAGCGATCGTCGTCTAAGCTGTAATGCTCGACCTTGGGCTGCGCGTGGTCGCGTGCGTAACGAACAGCCATACCGCGGACGATGCTCTCGTAAAGCATGTACTTCGGGTTGCCGTAAGCGTTGCGTTGCATGCTGGTGCCGACCGCCGCGAATAGTTTCTTGGCGTGCGGAAGCAGCTGTTTGGAGTTGGCATCGACCCAGGGATTGACGAACGGGTGCGAGAGTTCGTGCACCAAGAGCCCCATGATCGCGGCGCTGGGATAATCCAAGTGAGCCGGGTCGTCGATGCTGGGCGTGGCCAAGACAATCGTCACTTCGATGCGGCCGTCGGGGAGTGTGACGTGCAGGCCGTAGCTGTTCTTGGCGCTGAGCAACGCGGGGGCCACGGAAAAGCGCGAGTTCGACGGCACGTTGTACTGACGACGGTACCAGTCGAGGTCGACGCCATCGCCGAGACTCTTCATAAGCGCCTGCTCAACATCGCGCTGCAGGTCGGCTGTCTTGGTGATGAAGCCCGAGAGATTTGTGTCCTTGATGAAGCTCGCCAACGCGCCGGCAAATTGCGTGGCACTGGCGGGTGACCATGTCTCGGGCAGAAACGAGGGGCGCGGTTTCAAAGGAACACGTGGCAGGAAGGTCGTCGGGTCGAGCACCAAGGCCAACGCGACCGGACCATCGTTGCCGATCCCCTGTTTGCGGTTGAGCCGTCCCAGCAGCGTGACAGCAGGGTGATGAACGAACGGCGCGAACCATTCGTGCACCGCTTGGTCGTAGCCCGCGACCCCCGGCTGGCTGTATTCGTTGAGACCCGCGAGGCGGGAGACGATCGAGGCCGCTTCGATGCGCGGGTCGACCGCAATTGGGATTGCTTCAGCGTGAGCGTAGAGCGGGGCCAAGCCGGCGGCGGTCGCCATGGCTAGGGTGCGCAGGAGGCGGCGCCGCGTGGGTTCGAAGAAGGATTTCATGCGAGTGCCTTTGTCTGGGTTGCTTTGACAGCCACTGAGTCTGGCTCAGAACGGACCGTCCTGCCGGGAGTTGCAACCGATTGGTGCGACCAGCCGCCCTCATCCAAAAACCCTCGATGGTCGTACCATTGGGCGACGGAGGCGCGCATGGGGAATCGCTTGACGGTCGTGGTGGCTTTGCTGCTGATACTCGCGCTGGTTTCAGGCTGTGCCTCACCTTCCCCCGCGCCCACGAACTGGAAGCCGTTCAACCTCGGGCAGCATCATCGCGCGGTCTCGACGCAGTCGGCCGCTGCCCAACAGGCGTTCGATCAAGGGTTGATCTGGAGCTACGCCTTCAATCACGACGAAGCGATTCGCGCGTTCGAGGAGGCGCAGCGGCAAGACCCCAAACTCGCGATGGCGGCGTGGGGCATTGCATTGGTCAACGGTCCGCACATCAACAATCCGATCGTCGACGAAACGCATGCGCGCGCGGCCTGGGACGCGCTTCAGAAGGCGCGCGCGTTGTCGGGTGGTGCGTCGGAGGTCGAGCGCGCGTTGATCGAGGCGCTTGGCTCGCGTTATGCCTGGCCGCAACCCGCCGATCGCACAGCTCTGGACGCGCGCTATGCCGAAGCGATGGCCGACGTGCACCGCCGCTTTCCGCAAGATGCAGATGTCGCTGCGTTGTATGCCGAAAGCCTAATGGACACGCGGCCGTGGGATCAATGGACAACCGATGGTCAGCCACAGCCTGGCACCAACGATGTGCTCGCCGCACTCGAAGTCGCTCGCCGCCTCGACCCCACTCACCCTGGCGCCTTGCATCTGACGGTGCACGCACTGGAAGCCTCGCCGCATCCCGAATTGGCGGACTCGGCCGCCACGACGTTGCGCGCCTTGGTACCCGACTCGAGTCACCTCGTACACATGCCAGCGCACATCGATGTACGGCTAGGCCGATGGGCCGCCGCCGCCGCAGCCAACGAGCGCGCCATCGAGGCCGACGAACGCTACCTGAAGACCGATCCGAAGATCGGGTTCTACGCGGTGTACATCGCGCACAACCAACACTTCCTGGCGTACACCGCGATGATGGAGGGGCGCACCGCTGTCGCCGTCGAGCACGCTGCGAAGGTGGTCGAGGGCTTGCCACTCGAAGCCGTACGCGCCAATCCCCTCTTCTTGGAAGCGTATCTCTCGGTGAAGTTAGAAGCGCTCAAGCGTTTCGGCAGTTGGCAGAAAATCCTCGACGACCCGCCACCACCTGCCGATCTGCCGGTAATGACGGCGTACTCGCACTTCGTGCGGGGCGTAGCGTTTGCGGCACTCGACAAGGTCGCCGATGCCGACGCCGAACGCGCGTTGCTGTTCCAAGCACTCTCGAAGGTTCCGAAGGAAGCGTATTGGGGCAGCAACAGTGCGACCGATGTGTTGGCGGTCGCTGTGCCATATCTCGATGGCGAGATCGCTTATCGAAAAAACAAGCTCGACGATGCCGTTACACAGCTGCGCACCGCGACACGCATGGAGGATGCGCTGAAGTACGACGAGCCGCCGCCGTGGACCACACCATCGCGGCATGCGTTGGGGGCTGTGTTGTTGGCAGCCAATCAGGCGGCCGAAGCCGAATCGGTTTATGACGATGATTTGCGTCGCTATCCCGAGAACGGATGGGCGCTGCTTGGGCTGTCGCGCGCACTGAGCGCGCAAGGCAAGGCCGACGAAGCGCGGGCGGTTGAGGAGCGTCAGAAGAAAGCGTGGGCACGTGCCGATGTGCCGATCGCCTCATCGTGCTTGTGCGTGAAGCCGGCAAAGCAATAGCGCGAACTGCATTGGCGATGACGCTCTGAATTGCTATCGGCGCGACGCATCACGCAGAAACGTCGCGACCAACTTCCCTTCTCCGAGCACGACACTGGTGCCTTCGTATTCGCTGCGAAGGGCGCGCTCGTCATCGCTACCGAGCCACGACACCACACAACGCACGTCGCGCGTCGCAAGCAGTTCGCGAATCCACTTCTGCGGTTCAGGAAATCCGCGCATCGTCACCAGCGTTGCTGCACGTGGAACATCGTTGGTAAAAGTGACGCGCGATTCACTCACCTCGACGCGATCGAGCATGTTGGTCTGCCGAAGCGCGGCGCGCAGGAAGTCGACCTTGCGTGCCGTCTTCTCGACCAACGTGCCACGCAACTTCTGATGAATCATCAACAGCGGGAGCGCGGGGTAACCGTTGCCCGACCCGAGATCGACCAAGTGATCGTTGGGCCGGGGTGTGATGAGTTGCGCGCCGGCGACCGCTTCAACCAGATGGCGACGGATGCCGTCGACTGGATCGCGGATCGAGGTCAGGTTGATGCGCTGATTCCAGGCGTATAGAAGGCGAAAGTGCTTGATTAGGTTTGGAAGGGCTGCGTCTGCAAGTGCCTTAGATTCAATGGTTTGGCAGGCAGAGAGCACGGCGGAGCCAAGTTCTTCGTCGGTCAGGAGTCGTGGCATTCGGGGATTATCCGCGAGTTTGCGAACGCCGGCGGTGACGCGTCGTGGCTAGATCGCCCGGCGTTGTTTGACGATGGCGGCGGCCAAGACGGTAAGTGACGCGGGGTTGATTCCTGGAATGCGCGCGGCTTGGCTGAGCGATGTTGGCCGCACTTCGCAAAGCCGTTGCCGCACCTCATGCGACAGTCCAGGCACCAGCTCGAAGGCGAATTCCTCCGGGACGCGCACTCGCTCGAGATCACGCAGCCGTGCCGTTTCGCGCTGTTCGCGCTCGAGGTAACCGCGGTACTGGACCAACGAGAGCACGGTTCGTTTGTCGAACGAGGTGAGCGGAATGTGTGCGAGATAGTCGTCCCCTGCTTCGCCCTTGCGAATCCGGTCGGCGGGAGTGTTGGATCGTGGACCTCGCAACAACGCCCCACATTCCAAGAGAGCCAGCGTGTCATTCAGCTGAGCCCATCGACGTTCTGAGCGCTCCGCTTGAGAACGCGGAACCAACCCAAGCGACTCTCCCAGCGATGTGAGCCGTGCGTCGGCTGTATCGGCCGAGAGCGACAAGCGCATCTCGGCACGCGAGGTGAACATTCGATACGGTTCGAGTACACCGGTGGTCGTGAGATCCGTGACCATCACTCCCAAGTACGACTGGAGGCGATCGGGAATCCACGGGCCTTTCCCCATCGCGGACAGGGCCGCGTTTACTCCTGCGATGAGACCCAACCCCGCGGCCTCTTCGTACCCGGTCGTGCCGCAAATTTGCCCCGCCAAAAACAGACCGGGCAGCGCACGAACTTCGAGTGCGTTGGTGAGCTGAGTGGGGGGAACGTAGTCGTACTCCACCGCGTAACCAAACCGCGCGATCTGCGCGCGCTCGAGTCCTTCGATCGACGCGACCAGTTCGGTCTGAGCCTCAGGCGGCAAGCTCGTCGAGAGTCCGTTGACGTAGACCCACGGATGCTCGAGGCCCATTGGCTCCAGGTGCAGCAAATGGCCTGGTTTGTCGGAGAACTTCACGACCTTGTCTTCAAAGCTCGGGCAGTATCGCGGGCCGAGCGATTTGATGCGGCCTGTATAGAGAGGAGAGCGATGAAGGTTCTCGCGCACGATTCGATGTACGGCGGCACCGGTCTTGGCTAAGTGCGTCAAGGTCTGAGGCAGGGCGGGCTGGAATTCGGAGGCCAGGTGCGAGAAAGAGAATGGAACTGGTGACTCGTCGCCAGGCTGCGGCTCGAACTGCGAGGTGTCGATCGACTCGGCGACGAGGCGTGGCGGAGTTCCGGTCTTGAATCGATCGAGGCGAACGCCGCAGGCCACGAGCGAGTGGCTCATCTCTGCGGCAGCGGTCTCCCCTACTCTTCCACCTTCGGTTTCCTGCTCGCCTTGGTACATACGACCGCGAAGAAAGGTCCCCGTGGTGAGGACCACCGCATCGCAGGGGTAATTTTGGCCGTTACAAGTCTGCACGCCGACAACCCGTCCGTTTTCGATCGACAAACTCCCGGCCTCTCCTGCCACGATCTCGAGGTTCGGGTACTGCGACAGGATTCCGCGCACGATTCCGGGGTAACGGTCGTAGTCCTGCTGAGCACGCGGGCCTTGAACCGCCGACCCGCGTGAGCTGTTGAGCACTCGGAAGTGAATCCCGCCAAGATCGGCAGCCAGTCCCATCACTCCGCCAAGCGCGTCGATCTCGCGAACCAAATGCCCCTTCCCGATCCCGCCAATCGCCGGATTGCAAGACAGTCGGACGAGCGAGTCCGGGTCGAGTGTCAGCAACACGACATCGCAGCCCATGCGTGCGGCGGCCGCCGCAGCTTCAACACCGGCATGGCCTCCGCCGATCACGACAACTGGTGGTTTGGTCTTCATGGGTTTGGGACGCGCATTCTAGTCTCTGAGTTCCGGGGTGGCTGAATGTTCCACGTGGAACATTCGGGGGAAATGTTCCACGTGGAACAATCGCCACAATGTTCCACGTGGAACAACGAAAGTAAGGCGAAAGTAACGACCGGTTATACTCTCTAAGTATCTCATTTAATGGGACTTATGTTTCCACTGCGGGTGTCGTGCAGCGTTTGCCTAGAAAAACGACTGATCAACTGCTCCCATTCCTTTCGCGGTGCTATTCTCCCCGCCGCTTCAGAAAGGTCGATCGGGGATGCCGCGGGTCATTGCGATTGCTAATCAAAAAGGCGGAGTTGGCAAAACCACCACGGCCGTAAACCTGGGGGCAGGTTTGGCGTTGGCTGGCGGCAAGACGATCCTCCTGGATCTCGACCCCCAAGCCAACTCGACCCGGGCCCTGGGTGTCGCTCGTGATCCTGCCCGCCCGTCGATCTACGACTGCCTCATCGAGGGTACGTCGATCGACGACGTGTTGCTCCCCACCGACATGGAAAACCTCTGGCTTTGTCCATCGGAAAACGAACTCACCGGTGCGGAGGTCGAACTCGTCACACTTCCCAAACGCGAGTATCGATTGGCCGACCTGATTGCCGGCGTCACCAAGCCGATCGACTTCGTACTCATCGACTGCCCGCCGTCGCTGAGTTTTCTTACCGTCAACGCACTCAGCGCTGCCGACTCCGTGTTGATTCCAATTCAATGCGAATACTTGGCGCTCGAAGGTGTGACACAGCTGATCGACACGTTGCGTCGCATCAAGAAGGTGCTCAATCCAAAGTTACAAGTCGAGGGTGTGTTGCTCACGATGTACGATGAGCGCACCAATCTTTCGCGACAGGTCGCAGAAGAAGTGATTTCGTATTTCAAAGGCGCGGTGTATCAAACGGTAATCCCGCGCAACATCCGACTCGGTGAAGCGCCGAGCTTCGGCAAACCGATCTTCCTCTACGACGCGCGCTCGAAGGGCGCGACTGCGTATCTCGATTTGGCCAAGGAGATTCTCAACAGTGAGCCCCGAACCGAAACGCAGGGTGCTGGGTAAGGGACTCGGGAGTCTCATTCCCGATTCGCCCACGCTCGACGATCGCAGCACCGAAGTTTCTGCAAATCAATCACCGCGCGTTGCTGCTGGTGTGCCGGTGGATGTGCCGGTGGATCAAATTCGTCCCAACCCGCACCAGCCGCGTCAGCAATTTCGTGATGAAGAACTCGATGGCCTGTCGGCCTCGATCAAAGAAATCGGAATCCTGCAGCCACTCGTGGCGCGACGTGATGCCGATGGCAAGTACACGTTGATCGCTGGCGAACGACGATTGCGCGCCGCGCGCAAGGCAGGGCTCGCCAAGGTACCTGTGGTGGTGCGCGAGAGTGGTGACGATCGGCTGCTGATCGAAGCACTCATCGAAAACATTCAGCGTGACGACCTCGGCGCGATCGAAACAGCGCAAGGCTTTCGCGACCTGGTGCGGTCGCACGGGGTGACCCAGGCCGAAGTAGCCGAGCGCGTGGGCAAACCGCGCAGCACCGTCGCCAACTATTTGCGCTTGCTCGATCTACCCGAAGAGGTACAGGCACTGCTCACCGCCGGTACGCTCGAGTTTGGACATGCGCGTGCGTTGGCTGGTATGGAAGATGCCGAGTCGCAACTCAAGCTGGCGCGCATCGCGGCGGAAAAAAAGCTGACGGTGCGCGAGGTCGAAACGCGCGCGCGCCTGATGATGCTGGGCGGGGCAGGGGACGATCAGCCCGAAGAGCGGCGCGACCCGAATGTCGTTGCCGCCGAGAAAACGCTGTCACGTTCGCTCGAAGCCAAGGTGCATATCGAGATCAACGCGCGCGGCCGCGGCAGAGTCGAGATTCGTTTTGCCGATGAGCAAGATCTCGAGCGGCTGTACCGCCAACTGCTGAGGGCGACAGCCAAGACGCCGAACCAATAACCTCTAACGGCGATTGACTCGCGAATTGCTCCGCGCTCAAACTCCCGCAAAGCGTTCGGGGGATTTATGGCCAAGAGTCGCGCCTCGTCACCGGCAGGTGTTGCGTTCGAAGCGTTGGCATTTCGTGTCAAGTCAACATCGGCGAGTGCCGAAGGTTGGCGCCAGCGCGCCTCGCAGGCGGTAGAGCAAGCGCTCGGCGCGGGCTGGCACGTGCAGTCGCTCGCCGCAGGGCATCCCGAGTTCCTCGCACGTCGCACCTCAGGCAAGCGGCCCACTCCGGCGCAGGCTTGGGACTTGGCGCGACAGCTCGCTGCGATCACCGCTGTTCAAACTGCCGAGCCGCTGTTCGCAGCCCCGGGTTTGACGCCCGACCCCAAGCAACTCAATCAGCTGCTCACCGCCGATGAGCGCGCTCGTCGCGAACAAACCCATCGTAAGCCGTCGAGGCGCACAAAAAGCTCCGCGTTGCTGCCGTGTTCGAATCACTCCGAGTGGAGTCTCGACTTCTGCGGCGTGAAGCGGGCCTGGGCGTTGACGCAACAAACCGGCGTGCAGCCGCTGGGGGTGGGGATCGTTATCGGTCATCCCGACACTGGATACACCACACACCATGAAATTTGGGACGCCGCCGATCTGCGCATTCTCACGTCACACAGCTGGAACTATGTCGAAGACACGACCGATGCACTCGACCCGTTGACCGGCGAGCATCCGAGTCACGGTACCAGCACCGCAAGCGTGATCATGAGCGATCAAGGCGGACCAACGGGCAACTGGGTCAGCGGCGTTGCACCGCGCGCCGCTTTGGTGCCACTGCGCGTTTCCGACAGCGTGATTCATTTCTCGTTCACCAACGTGACACAAGCTCTGTACCGCGCTGCCGATGTTGCCGGCGCACATCTCGTTTCGATGAGCCTCGGTGGGCCGTTTCCATCGGAGACGCTCGAACGCGCCATCGATCATGCGCTCGACCGCGGGCTAGTTGTGCTCGCCGCTGCCGGCAACGTTTGGCCGTGGGTTGTGTACCCCGCGCGATACGACCCAGTGATTGCCGTCGCTGCCAACAACTGTGCGACCAAACCGTGGAGCGGGTCTGCGAGCGGTGCCAAGGTCGACATTACGGCGCCCGGTGAATCGGTGTGGCGCGCGCTCACGCAGAAGACCGCTACGGGACTGAAGTACTTGGTCGAGCGCAGTTCGGGCACCTCGTATGCGGTGGCCACCGCTGCCGGCGCCTGCGCGCTGTGGTTGGGCCATCACGGCCGTGACCAGTTGGTGCAGCGATACGGGGCAGGGAAGCTCGCAGCCGTTTTTCTCAAGCTGCTACAAAAGACCGCGCATGTACCTTCAGGCTGGGACAAGAGCGACTACGGCGCTGGAATCTTGGATGTCGACAAACTTCTCCGCGCCCCATTGCCCGCCAAGTTGTCGAAGCCCAAGTCGGTGGCGAGCACCCGCTCGACGGTGCGTCGCGAGCGATTCGATGGCCGCGTCGCCGAGCTGTTTCCCGATCTCGACGCCGATCGCGCGCTGCATGCTGTCGAAGGGATGTTTGCCATGAAGAGCCCGCGCGCCAAAGCGGCGTTTGGTCAGATCGATCACGAGATCTTGTTTCATCTGGCCACGACACCGGCTCTGCGCACCGAACTACGACGACGCAGTGCCGCCAAGCCCACGCGCGGCGCGAAAAGCGTGTCATCGCCCAACATCGCAGCGTCACAATTGCTTTCGAGCTTGATGAACCGCTAAGGGGGGTTGATGCCGCACAAGCTAATCGTTACCAATCGCAAGGCGCTGGTGGCCAAGTACAAGAGTGCGGGTTGGAAGAAAATCGAGAGCGCAGTTCACGCGCTCATCGCTGCCGATGGCAAGCGCGGTTTGAAAACCTTGCTGCTTCTGCTCGACGACGCGAAAGTGCTAGGCAGTAGTGCGGTCACCAAACCCAGCGACCAAAAGCAAGTCAAGCAAGCGATCGACGCCGCGTTTCGCAAACGTAACAACCCCGAGTACCTAATGATTCTCGGTGGCCCCGATGTGGTGCCGCATCAAGACCTGCTCAACCCCGTCACGCGCCGCGACCCCGATCGCTTGGTGCCGAGCGACTTGCCGTACGCCAGCAGCGCCGGCTACGACACCGACGTACGCAAGTTCGTGGGCTCGACGCGGGTCGTCGGCCGCTTGCCCGACATCGCGGGACGAAAAAATCCCGCGTACTTGGTGGGCTTGCTCGAGTTGGCCGCCAAAGCACCTTCGACCTCGGTCTCGAAGGTGACGCACTTTGCCGTCAGCGCAGAGATTTGGAGCGCGGCCACTGGCGCGGTTTTGCACAACGCGCTTGGCGCGAGCAAACCGAAGTTCAGTGTCGCGCCGCCATCGGCGCCGCCTTGGAGCAAGCGCGCTTTGGCCCGCACGCTGCATCTGATCAATTGTCACGGTGGTCCGGCCGATCCGCAGTTTTACGGTGAGGACGAGTCCGGCGATCAACCGGTGTCGTACGAATCTTCCGACCTCGCCGGCAAGATCCCGCGTGGCGCGGTTGCTGCGGCCGAGTGCTGCTACGGCGCAGAGTTGTACGACCCTGGAAAGAAAGGGCTCCCTGGCATCGCCAATGTCTACCTGGCCGAGGGCGCTGCTGGGTACTTGGGGAGTACCACGATTGCCTACGGTGCCGATAGCAGCGACATCTCGGACGCCGACATCTTGTGCGAGCTGTTCTTGAAGTTGGTCTTTGGTGGCGCCACGCTCGGCCGCGCGCTGCTGCAAGCACGGCAGATGTACATCAAACGCTGCGCACCGTTGAGTCAAACCGAATACAAGACGCTCGCTCAGTTTCTGTTGCTCGGCGATCCGTCGCAGCGCCCGGTGGTGCCCAAAGGCGAAGCGGTGGTGGCCAGCGGCAAAGCGGCGGCGGGTCACGCCAAGCACCGAAAGTTTTTGGTCGCGCAGGGCAAGGGCTTGCCGACGGCGGTGCCCAAGTCGTCGAAGATCTCGAGCCGGTCGGGGGCCCAAGTTCGCGGAATGCTCACCGAGCTGGCGCGCCGAAACGGTGTCGAGCCCACCATGTTCGAGAGCTTCCGCGTGGCCAAACCCACGACCCGCGCGAAGGGTACGGCGATGAAAGGCGTGATGGGGAAGGGGACCACGTCGGTTCACATGGTCTATGGCGCCGATCCCAAACACGCCAAGGATCGCGATCAACGGGTCGGCCCCGTAGTACCAATCACGTTGGTGGTGGCTAAGCTCGACGCGCAGAATCAGATCGTCAGTTCCAAAAAGCTCGTGAGCCGTGCCATGTCGGCCCGGCAAAAGCCGCAGCGGCCGCGCGCCAAGGGCGAGACCGACTTACCATGAAGCGAACCGCGCTCGGCTGTGGTCAGGTGATAGACCGATGGGCACGAAGTACGTCGGCACAGTGATTCGAAAGCGAGTGGCCGCCGGATCGAAAAGCGATCGGGAGGCGGTTTGCCTATCGCTGCCCGACGGTGAGTGGGTCTTGCGGCGCGAAGCCGGTCCGACGTTCCAAGATCCTGTGTTGGAAGAGTTGGTGGGGAAGACGATCCAGGCCGTTGGCCGCGAGCACGGCTACATGCTGATCATCAGTTCCTGGCAAGAACTGGACGGTGCCGCCAAGAAGCCAGCCAAGCGAGCGCGCAAAAAGTAGTCCGCAGATTACCTTCCAGCGCGATTACGGTTCGATCACGTGACGCGACAACTTCCGCGCTGCGCTGGTCAGTGGCTCACGGCTCACAGCATCCCGCGCGATCCAGGCGCAACCGTCGCGTGCCGTCGCCCGGCCCTCGATCGTCGCCTGGAACAACGTCACCGCAATGCGGTGATGCGTGATCGCGTGACGCACGGTAGCGACCGCCTCGCCCAAGCAGAGGCTCAACGATCGCGACTGAAGCAGCGCCGCTTCAGCCCGCGTCTTCAGCGACGCCGACCAACGAAAGGGGACAGGCACTTTTTCTCCGCGCTCGACCTCCGCCGAAGGAAACTCCCAAAGTCCCTGGTTCGGCTCACCCTCAGGGATTCGGGTCAGCAGTACGCGACCCTGCGCATCGGCGACCAGCGCCGCGGCCCGGAGCACCCGGATCGATTCGCGCCGGGCCGGCAGTGCTGGATAGCGCTCGGGATTGCGCTCACCTCGGGCCACACAGGCTTCGGACCACGGGCAAACCAAGCAACGCGGGGCGCGCGGCGTGCAGACCGTGGCACCGAGTTCCATGAGTGCCTGGTTCGAGTCGCCAGGCCGGACGGGGTCGACCAGCTCCGCCGCGCGAGCCGCGATCTCGTTATTAATAGGGGAGCGCGTCGGGTCGCCGGCTAGGCCGAAAACCCTGGCCAGCACCCTGACCACGTTGCCATCGACCACGGCGACCGGCTCGTCGAAGGCGATCGAGGCAATGGCCGCCGCCGTGTACCTGCCGATTCCCGGTAATCCAGCCAGGGATGCGGCATTCCGCGGCATTACCCCGCCGCTGGCCTGGACCGCTTTGGCCGCCTTTTGCAGGTTACGAGCCCGGTGGTAGTACCCCAGCCCCGACCATAGCCGCAGTACTTCCTCCTCCGGAGCCTCGGCCAGAGCGTCCGTGGTCGGGAACGCGGTAAGGAAGCGCTCGTAGTAGGGGACCACGGTCGCCACGGTGGTCTGCTGAAGCATCACTTCGGAGACCCAAACCCGATACGGGTCACGGGTTTGCCTCCAGGGGAGGTCCCGCTTGTTCAGGTCGTACCAGTCAAGGAGCGCCGCTCGCATCGCGGCTGAATTGTAGAGGGCGGACGGCGATCGCATGGCAACTGCATCATGTCGATAGCTTCTCAGCCCCAATCGGCATAGCTTCCCAATGATGAGCAGCAAGCCGAATCGCCGCCGCCAGCAACGCCTGAACTTTCCTCCCGAGGTCGAGGCCCGCTTGGTATTTGGGTACCCGTTTCCTGGGGGGCACCGCTGTGTCATGCCTCTGCGCGATCTTTCCCCCGGCGGCATGGCGTTTACGCTCAACCTCGATCTGCCCGGTTTGGACATTGGGCAGAGCATCGAGCAAGCCGAGTTGATCGTGGGTGACAAGCGCGTGCGCGGGGACATTCTGGTGATGCACCTCACCCCTGGGCCATTCACCGGCGCGGTCTGCGGGTCGTTGTTCTTCCCGCTCGAGGACGAGGACATCGTCACATATCAGAGCCTGGTTGCGAGTTTGGAGCCGGCCTCAACGCGCTGATCGGTCTTAACATCGCCGCATGGAACAGACGCGCGGCGAGTACACCGTGAGCGATAACCCTCAACGTCTCGACATCGATGCGATTCACGCCTACCTGTGCCGATCGTACTGGGCCGAAGCGATTCCGCGCGACTTGGTGGAGCGCGGCGTGCGCGGGTCGTTGTGCGTCGGTCTGTATCGAGGCCAGGCACAAGTTGGCTTCGCGCGAGTCGTGACCGACCGCGCCACGTTTGCCTACCTGTGCGATGTGTACGTGTTGGAGCAAGAGCGCGGCCTCGGCCTCGGCGTTTGGCTGATCGAATTCGTGATGCAGCATCCTGAGTTGCAAGGCTTGCGACGCTGGGTCTTGGCTACCCGCGATGCACACGAGTTGTATAGCAAGTTCGGTTGGTCGCCGCCGGCACATCCGGAAACGTACATGGAGATCGCCAGACCGGGGATCTACTTGACCGTTGATCCGTCGTAGCGCTGTCTGGCCTTGGGAGTTGAGGCGTCGCGAAACACTCGGGGTCCGGCACGACGGTCGCCGCGCCAAACCCCGAGCAGGGAACTCTTGCGAGGCAAGGATCTCTCACGCGATTGGTTTCAGATCGCTTTACGCCTGTTCGGCAGTCACGGCTTCGACTTGCTCGCGCGCGCTGCGCAATACCTGCTTCAAACGCTGCTTGGTGCTGTCGGCTGCGTCGGCGATTTTAGTGCGCGTCGCGGCTCCAGAATCTGGGGCGTACAGCAAAGCGAGTGCGGCACCAATGACGCCACCGATCAAAAACGCTCCAATGACGGCAGTAGACCCGCTGGTCGCTGAGATTGGGTTACTCATGTGTTGTTCTCCCTTGAGTTGGTGTAGCTAGGCGGTTTCGAGACCCAAGCGGTCCGCACGGCTGCGATTAAGCTCATGGCACGTGCCGCGCCCGTCAACCAGTTTGGCGGGCGCGCTTTTTCGACTCCATTCAATGCAGATCCGAGTGCGGGTAGGAGTGAGGACAGCTCAGACGCCGTACTGGAGATCTTGTCGACACTAGCGATGACAGATTCGGCGAGCGGTGAAAGTCGCACAATCGCCGCATCCAACAGCGCGAGCGTCTCACGCAGCTTGAGCGCAGCGATGACAGCGACGACAGCAATAGTGGCTGCACTGATCGCTGCCAGGAATGCACAGATAAGAAACAAAGTTTGGTTCATGGGCCGAACTCTCCATTCCTCATCACGCGCCGAATCGATGCGGGTGATGGCGTGAATTTTTGCGCTACATGCGGCTGCTGAGTGGGGAGGGCGCAGCGGCTGGCCATCGCCGCATACGAGCCCCCGCAGCGACCTACTGCAAGACAACGGCCACAACGCATTCCGAGGCGGAACCGCCTGCGAGGCATCGCGGAGCCCTCTCGGAGCGCACCTCGAGGTACAGATCAGACACACTGTGCGCAGGCGCTCGCCCCTAGAACAGTCCGCAGACTCAAGGGCAGCGTGGGAACCGCTATTTCTCAGCATGGCACAGACACTGCACTGTGAAGGACGCGCCGCGAAGGGCGGTGAGATCAACGGAGGCACTCGATGGTCTACCTCGTGGTTGTGCTCTCGATGCTTGTCCTGGTTGCGACCTACGCCTTACGCCACCGCCACGCTGACCGGCCCGGACAGACAGATTCCCTTGATCACGGTCACGATGCGAGACGAGGATCTAGGACCTATTTGACCTGTTCGTCGCCGTGCGATGTGGGTGCGATCCGGCGATATAGTGAGCGCCGATCGAGCCCCAAGATCTTCGCCGCCCGGCTCTTGTTACCCCCGACGGCGGAAAGAACGCGCTGAATATAGCGAAGTTCTACCTCTGCCAACGAGAGTAGCGATGCTGGGTCGGTGGCGTCGATGACGAAGCGTTCGGAGCGGTGTTCCCGAATGCGCTCAGGCAGATCCTCGACAGCAATCTGCGAGAACTTGGTAAGCGTGACCGCACGCTCTATGCAGTTCTCCAGTTCGCGAACGTTGCCCGGCCAGTCGTAGTCCAAAAGCCGCTGTGCAGCGGCTTGGCTAATATCTTTGACTGCTTTGTCGAGTCGTATCGCCGCGCGCTCTAGGAATGACTGCGCCAATATCAGCACATCGCGATTTCGCGCGCGTAGCGGCGGCAGATCGATTGCCACCACATTGACCCGGAAGTACAGATCGGAGCGAAATCGGCCCTGTTCGATATCGCTCTCCAAATCCCGATTGGTGGCTGTGATGAGGCGGACATCGAACGGAATTTCTTTGTCGCTCCCGACTGGTCGAACTTTGCGCTCCTGTAAAACGCGCAACAGTTTGGCCTGCATCTCCATCGGCATGTCGCCGATCTCATCCAAGAACAATGTTCCACCAGAGGCCTGGACGAACAGACCTGGCCGGTCGCGACGGGCGTCGGTGAAGGCGCCTCGCACGTGGCCAAACAACTCGCTCTCGAGCAGGGTGACCGGCATCGCCGCACAATTGAGCGCGACGAACGGCCGGTCGCGCCGCGGGCTGTGCGCATGGATAGCACGGGCCACGAGTTCCTTGCCCGTTCCGCTTTCGCCGGTGATCAGGATCGTCGTGCCGCTGTCGGCGACGGTTTCAACGAGTTGAAATACACCTTGAATAGCCTGGCTTTCGCCCAGCATCTCGCCCAACGACTGGCTACGCTTTACCACCTCGCGGAGCTGTTTCACCTCCGAGCGTAGCCGGCGATGTTCGATCGCTCTGCTCAGAGCGAATTCCACCGAATCGCGAGTGACTGGCTTGGTGATGAAGTCATAGGCTCCGGCGCGTATAGCGGCGATGGCGACGTCTAGATTCGCGTGGGCCGTGAGCATGATTACCGGCATCTCGGAATCCAGGGCTAGGAGTCGACGGCAGAGTTCGAGCCCGTCCATTCCATCCATTTGCAAATCGACGATTACCGCGTCGTAGCGTTGGGTTCCAAACGCCATGATCGCCTGCTGACCATTGGACGAGGTTGAACAAGTGTAGCCACGCCGAGCCAGGACACTCGAGAGGAGTTCGCGAATATCCGGATCGTCATCGACGATCAACACTTGGTCGCTCACCTCGTTCTCCCCTGGAGTCCATCGATCGGGAGCAGAATTCGGAAACACGCTCCCTCGCCCGGCACGCTGGATACATCGAGCGACCCACCATGTGCCTCGGCAATACCCTTCGCGATTGCCAAACCAAGCCCCGCGCCCGCGCGGTCGTGGCGACGTGCCTGCCAGAACCGATCGAAAACGTGCGGCAGCGACTCAGCCGCAATTCCGGGTCCTCGATCGCGAATACCAATGCTGACGAAGCTACCGTCGCGCCCAGCGATGATACGAATCACGCCGCTTCCCTTGGCATGTGCCAATGCATTCACCAGCAGGTTGGTGAGAGCCTGGTGCAATCGATACGGGTCGGCGCGGATCGTGCCCAGATCACCGTCGATCTCCAAACGCAGCGGCATCTTGGCCTGTTCGGTGAGCATCTGCTGCTCCCACACGAATCGCTCGAGAAACTCGCGAACTGAAACAACCTGGATCGCGATAACCAGTTTTCCGGCCTCGATCGTGGTCGCATCGAGCAGATCGCGGATTAGTCGGTCGCCGCGCCCGATCGAGCGCCTGACCGCGTCGACATATCGTTGTCGCATTTCGGGTTCTAACGATGGGTCGGCGAGTTCGTCGATGGCGATACTGATGGCGTTGAGCGGACTTCTGAGATCATGCGAAACGATAGCCATCAGATTTTCTCTCGCGTGAGCGAGTTTGAGGGCCTCGTTGCGCGCTTGCCGTTCCAACGAAACGTCGTCGACCGTCATCGCTGCAGCAATCAAAAGACCGGAGTCATCTAGTACCGGTGCTGCACTGACACGCAAGTATCGTCGTCCTCGCACATCATCGACAATCAAGTCCTCTGCGGGAATGACCTCGATCCGATCGAGCGCTCGTCTCACGGGCCACTCATCCAAACTCAAGACAGTACCATCCAGACGCCGAACAGTCGGCCCAGAAGCGTCGAGCGATCCACCGACAAAGGCACCCGGCCACAGCAGCCGGTCGATGGTGGAATTGGCCAGCAGCACCTCGCCCGAGGGGGCGAGCACGACGACGCCGGCAGGCAACTGATCGAGGACTGCCAAAAACAGGCGGCGATCGCGCGCCAGCAAGCTGGCGGCGTTGCTGAGCTGGCCCTCGATATCGCCGCGCCGAATTGCATAGCGAATTCTCTGGACCAGCCGAAGCGGTGTCAGCTCGCTCTTCGAGAGATAGTCGGTGGCGCCCGCAGCGACTAACGCAGTTCCCGAATCTTCTTCTCGGCCGGTGAGCACCAGGATCGGTGTGTTATCACCAGCGGCGCGCACCGAATCGATCAGCGACAAACCATCAGGGCTCGGAAAGCTGCTATCGAGAACAACGCAGTCATAGCGATTCGCTGTCAGCAACTCGAGGGCACGCTCAGGCGACTCGATCTCTTCGAACTCGACATCGAGTTCCGCGGCGACAGCGGCTTCGCGGACCGCGTGACGATCCGCCGGTTCCCGGTCAACCAATAGCAGTTTCAAGCGTGGTGGCACGTCGCACTTACCTCAAGCGAATTCTACGCGCGTCCAGTAGTTTTGAAGTGCGTTGAGCAAGGCCTCGAATTCGACCATAGTGCTAGGCTTGAAGAAGTAACCACCTACACATGAACCATACGCCCGCTGTCGATCTGCTTCCTCGCGAGAGTTTGTCAGAATGATCACCGGCACCGACTTGAGGGTCGGGCGCGAACGAATTTGTTCCAGCAACTCGATTCCACCCATGCGTGGCATTTGCAAGTCGACCAGGACGATTAGCCGCTCGAGCTTGACCTCACCCGAGTCCAAGAGCGCCAAGGCCTCGATACCGTCGTGGGCAATCGTGACGTTCCGTATCAACTTGCGGTCGCGCAGCACGCGGCTGACCGCCAGGATGATCAACTCATCGTCATCGACAATCATCAGATCGATGGGACGCTCGATGGCCCACGACTGAATCGTGGTCGATAGTTCCTCGATATTCATAGCGTGCCGAGCTCCCTTGGCTGGCGTTCCTGGAATTGCAAGAGCCGCACCACTTCGAGGTCCTGGCTCTGGCTCCGATCAAAGCCTATGAGAAAGCCGAGTAGGTGGACGCGAGTAGTCTTTTGGAAAGGCGTCGATCTGCCCGGCGACTCCTCCTAGTCAGACCTGAATGTGCGCCGCAGCCACAGTGTAGCGCAGGCGCACACAATCGACGTCCTAGACCCCCTACAGACAAAAGGTGCGGTCTTTGGCATGAATCCTGCCTTTATCAGAAGCCGTAGGCCAAACCGCTGCGTCTCGCCGCTTCCTGAAACCTGCCAGGTTCGAAGCTCGCGCGATCGCTGCTGATAGAGAGTCAAGCGATGAACTGGGAAGACGTAAGAAGCAGGTGGGGCCAAATGAAGGGGTCCGCGCTCATCGAGTGGGGCAAGCTGACCGGTGAGGACTTCGATCAAATTGCCGGCGAACGCGACCGGCTCTTGGGCAAGCTGAAACAGCTGTACGGAGACACGACAGAGCAAGCCGAGCGCCGCATCAGTCTGTTTGTCGGCCACTGCGGCTGTGTAGATGTTGGCGGATCGATGGCGCGCAACAACGCTGCCTGGTTTGAGCCGGCCAACAGGCAATGACAATCGGGTTGAATCAAGGAGAGGCAGGCATATGAAAACGAATATCAAGTGGAGCGCAACGCTCGCAGCACTCAGCATGTTTGGACTAACGGCTTGTGACACACGGACGGGGGCGAGTTCCTCCGAAAAGCCGAGTACAGGGGTCCAGCCCGATGATGAAGCGCGATACAGCAGTGCCCGACAAGAGTTAGCGATTCACCTCGCCTTAATGGAGCACCTCGGCGCGTCTGCACTCAAAGTCGCGGTCAGTGTTGAAGGTGACACGGCGACGCTCAGCGGAACGCTCAGAGAAAAAGCCGATCGTGAGCTTGCCAGCGAGGTTGCCAAGAGCGTGCAAGGAATCAACTCTGTCGAAAACAAACTCGAGTTGAGCCCAGGCGCCAATGACAATCTCATCAAGAAGGAAATCAGCGACGCGATCTTGGAAACACGAATCAAGTCACGCCTGTTGGGTGACACTGGACTCCGGGCGTACAGGATCGAAGTCGAAGCAACGAATGGCGTCGTGAGCCTGCGGGGCGACTTGCCCTCGCAGAACCTGATCGACGTTGCGCTACAGACCGTCAAGGCCATCGAAGGCGTCAAAGAAACTCACAACCTCCTGCGAGTCTCCAAGTAAGCCCTCCCCCGGACACCATCGTCACCTTGGGCTTCGCGGGTTCACCGCACCACGCGGCCGAGTTCATGCCCCCCCAGCGGAACTCGGCCGCCTCTCTGTCCCATCAACTCGCGCTCAGCGTACCGGTTGTTCTACGAATCCAATCCTGTCCTGGAATCGCTTCAAAACTGCGTGCTCCGGCAGGCTACAATCCCAAGCAATGGCGCGATTTGCATTGGTGCACAGCGGCATGGCGTTTACGCTCAACCTCGATCTGCCCGGTTTGGACATTGGGTAGAGCATCGAGCAAGCCGAGTTGGTGGAGCGCGGCGTGCGCGGGTCGTTGTGCGTCGGTCTGTATCGAGGCCAGGCACAAGTTGGCTTCGCGCGAGTCGTGACCGACCGCGCCACGTTTGCCTGCCTGTGCGATGTGTACGTGTTGGAGCAAGAGCGCGGCCGCGGCCTCGGGGTTTGGTTGATCGACTTCGTGATGCAGCATCCCGAGTTGCAAGGCTTGCGACGCTGGGTCTTGGCTACCCGCGATGCACACGAGTTGTATAGCAAGTTCGGTTGGTCGCCGCCGGCACATCGGGAAACGCACATCGAGATCGCCAGGCCAGGGATCTACGCGGCAGCGAAGTCGAGGTAGGCGGTCGCTTCCCACCGTACATTACCCTCGCCATGCGCCGCCCCTGCTTGCTGTGCCTTTGTCTGCTGCTGTCGCCAGCCGTTGGCTATGCGGCTGGACTGCGCGTCGCGATCTTCGGCGACATTGGTGCCGACGGCGAACAACTCTTGGCGTTGGCGCGCACGGTGGCGGCAGCCGGCGATCTACCGCAAACCATCGTGGTTGCCGACATCCAACGCGGCTATCTCAGCCGTACCTGGTTCGATGTTCTGGTTCTTCCCGACGGTCAACGCGGCGAGATCTACCTGTATGAACAGTCGCTTCGCGATCTTGGACTGGACAGTGCGATTCGCAGCTTCGTTGCAAGCGGTGCGGGCTTCGTGGGGATCGGCGCAGGTGCGAGATATGCCGCAACGTCGGAGCAATGGAACGGCGTGTCGCAGCCGCGCTCATTGGGTTTGTTCGACGGAACAGCGGTGGGGCCAGCGACCGCTGCCTCCGGCGGCATGGGCGTGATTGACGTCGATGGCCTCGCGCACACTGTGTTCATACCCAACAACGCGCCTGCGTTTAGCGGCGGATCGGCCGAGCCGTTGGCGCGCTATCGCGGCGGCCGCAGTAGCGATGTGGAGAGCGATCTGTCTGCGGTGGTTCGCACCAGCTTCGGGAGCGGACGGGTGGTGCTGATGGGCCCGGTGCTGCAACTCGATGTGCGATCGGAAAACGATTGGACGCGCTGGGACGATCGAATCGCACGCAGCTACGATGGCGAACGCGATGCGGCGTTACTTGCCGCGTGGATCGCGTGGTCGTCGGGCGATAACAACGCGGAACCAAGACCTTTGACGTTCAGCCCACCACAAGGCCGCCGCGTCGCGCTGTTTACCTCGCGCATCGATACCGGTGGTGCATTCCCTGCGTTGCTTCCTGCGGTAGCGCGTAACGTGGAGTACGCCGGTGACACGCCGTTGGCGATTCGTGACGAAGAAGTCTACTGGGCGGATCTCAATCGCACACGGTTCGATGCGCTGATCATTCCTGGCGGGTACGCCTCAGGTTACTGGACGATGCTCTCCGGCTTCGAGCCGACCCTCCGCAGCTTCGTGCAAAACGGGGGTGGTTACATAGGCATTAGCGCCGGTGCGTTTTATGCCGCTGACAAGGTGTACAGCAACAACACGCCGTTTGACTATCCGCTGGATTTGTTTCGCGGTGCGATGCGCGAACCGGTGCCTGGATTGGTTTCTTTTCCCGACAGCCAGTTGACGGGACTGGCGGTCGACGATCCCGCATTCGGCGTGCAGACCTACACCACGCTGTTCGTGGGCGAGGGTTACTTCACGCTCCCACCTCCCGCGACGCAGCCGTGTATCACCAGCGCCACCTACGTCAACGCAACCATGCCGGGCTTGTCTGCAGTGGTGCGTCATTCCTACGGAAGCGGCCGCGCGATCTACCCCAACTTGCACCTCGAGGTCGAGGAGGGAAGCACGCGCGATTGGGTTTTCGCATGGGACAACGATGCGCTTGGCCCGATTGTCGACCCGGAGAGTGAGTGGGATCTGTTTGCCTCGATGCTGCATTGGGCAGCGCCGCTTGCGACTGCTCAGGCGCCCGCGCGTCCGAGCGTAGCGTTGGCGTCACGCTTCGGCAGTGGCGACTCCAGCGGCGAGTCGTTGGCCGAAGCGCAAGACGACGACGCGTTCGGAACACCGCCCACCAACCGCGTACCGAGCGATGGCCGGCTCACCCTGGTCGCCGGCCGCACATGGCAGCTTGCAGGCTTCGGTGCCAAGACACGTGTGTCGTTGCCTGAAGCGCTGCTGACGGTGGAATACAGCAGTAGCAACACTTTCAATTCTTCTACCCCCATCGAATGGCGTCTCGGCAACGGCGCTTGGAATGCGACCCCACTGGTGCTGGCAAGTTCGCAAACCGATGCAGTGGTCAGCTACAACCTGCGCGCGGTGGGGGTTGATACACCGGGCGAACTTGCGCAATTGGAAGTCCGTTACAGGCATACGGGCGGCAGCGGCGTGATTTCGTTCGATCGCATCGAATTGCAACTGGCACCTGATGCAGACGCCGATGGCGCGCCGGACAGCGTCGACTGCGCCTCGCAAGATGCCGATTCATTCGCACCGCCGCCGCCACCGCAGCTGAGTTGGATGTCGCGCACGCGCCTGGTATGGACCGATGCAGCCAAAGGTGCCGGCGAAGGGACGGTCTACGACGTCGCGCGCGGCTCGCTTGTATCGCTGAAGTCGAGCGGTACTTTGAACGCGCAATCCTGCATGCAAACAGGGCTTCCCGCGCTAACCGTCGCGGATACGCCACCGCCTGGCGATGGGTCATGGTGGTTGGTTCGCGCACGTAACGGTTGCGGAGCGTCATCGTGGAATGTCGCATCGCCGCCAATCTGTCCTTGAGCTTGGCGACCCTGCGCGCCGCCGCACGCTAGAATCCCGAGCAATGGCGCAATTCGTGTTGGTGCATGGCGGCTGGGTCGGCGGCTGGTTTTGGGAGCGGGTGGTGCCGCTGCTCACCGCGGCTGGGCACTCGGTGTTAGCGCCCTCGCTCACCGGCCACGGAGACCGCGCGCATCTGGCTGACCCGGCTGTCTCGCTGCAAACGCACGTCGACGAAGTTGCCGCTGCGATTGTCGATGCTGAGCTGCATGACGTGGTGCTCGTGGGGCACAGCTACGGCGGAATCGTGATCACAGCAATCGCCGAGCAGATTCCCGAGCGGCTGTCGCACTTGATCTACCTCGATGCGTTCGTGCCACACGATGGCGATTCGCTCGCATCGATGGTCGGGCCGCGCCTGATAGCAGCGATGGAGTACGTGGCTCAACAGAACGGCGATGGGTGGCGCGTCCCGCTGGTGATGCCGCTCGATTGGCTGGGATTCAACGACCCGGAGCAGCTGGAGGCATTCAATCGGCGTCTGACACCAGGGATCTTGAACGTGGGGTATGGCACGGTGACGTTGCGTGATTCGCGCGCGGCGGCGTTGCCGCGCTGCTACGTGGCGTGCATGAATCCGGCGATGGCGTTGCTGACGTCATCGCGAGAACGCGCGAGACAGGCGGGGTGGAAGCTCGTTGCCATCGACGCCGGTCACGCGGCGCCGTTGACGCATCCAGGCGCCATGGTCACGGAACTACTTCGCGCCATCCATGCCGAGAACAACTCCTGAAACAAGAGCCACTCGATCGACAAGCTCGGTGGTTGCCGGTCGCTGCCAGGGAGTCGGATGCGAAAGAAAACGGGCGGCGCCATTGCGCCGCCCGCTCGAGATCGGAGACGTGAGTGAGTTACTTACCCCAACTGGTTCCTGAACTGATCGATGATGCCAATGCTTCCGATTCAGACGCGAACAAAACCTTGGTTGGCTTGGATGGGACCTTGAACCGAAATGAGGTTTCAGGTCCTTCCACGAATACCGGATTCGGATCGCTCTTGCCATCGGCATACTCGGTACGAATCGGGATTAGCGACTTGTAGTAGACGCCGTCTAGTACGTTCTTCTTCAAGCCAATGATTACTCGCTGCAAAATCTTGCCTTCCACTAACCACTGCCCGTCTTCCGTTTGGCGAACTGTGTATGACCACTTGTACTCGGGAATTCCTACGCCGCGAATCCACTGGTCCCAGAACCAGTTCATGTCGCCGCCGTAAACTCTTTCACTGACAGCTTGCAGGTCTCGCGTGGTGATTTCCCTGCCCGCCAAATTTCCCAATGCGCGAAGGAAGGTGAAGAACTTTTCGTCTCCGAAAGAGGTGCGAAGAATGTGCATCGCGTATGGGCCCTTGTTGTAAATCAAGGCCTGCGTGCTGCCGTTATTCCACACGGCATAGTTGTTCTGAACGCTGCCATACACGTCAAGTTCCACTACGTTGCTCCGCCATTCATCGACTTTTTGGAGATAGCGTTTCCTGCCGTACGCTTTCTCGACGTAGAGAGCAGAAGACAGTTCGGCCATCGTCTCGACGAACCAATAGTTGCGTTGATTGGAGTTTGTGATCAAAGAACCCCACCACTGATGGCCGACTTCGTGCGCGACGACGTCCTTGTTGAACTTGGTGAGCTGATCACCGGCAAGTGAACCCAGTGCTCCTTCCCCGCGGAATACACCCCAACCGAGGTAGATGATTGAGGCGGGCGCCTGCCCGTAGAAGGAACCGAGTGGATCGCTGACCAGATTCAACGTGTCGTACGGATAGTCCTTGCCGTATACCCGCGCGTAGAGCTCCATAGCTCCTACCGCTTGGTCACCAATTGCTGGCAGCTGTCCGGGGCGAATCTGCTGCGACTTGAACTGACCTGGAGCTGCGCGCCGATCTGGATCGCTACTCTCTCGCTCCTCGGTGCTGACCTTGTCGACGTGCACCATTACCGGAATCTCGGTACCGTCCTTCTTCTTCGGAAGCGGCAGCGTCGGGGGTTTCTCGATGTACTCACCGAAAATTACAGTTGGGAAGCTGACTGGAGAGCTCGCCTTCCAGAAGCTCACCCGTGCCTCGCCTTCCACAGTGTCGGAAATTCGCTTGCCTACCCCGATGACCGTGTATCGCTTTGGCACCTTAATGGTCATTTCGTATCGCGAGATCATGTCGCCAAAACGCACGAACGGCAGCCATCCGCCGCGGTCCATCGCAGAGTAGGAGTAATTCACGTTGTAGATGCACTTTTGATTGTCGAACTGCATGTGAAGGTCAAGTTTCGTGCCGGCCTTGACGGGTTCGGGGAAGATCACGAGCCCGTAGAAAGCTCCCAAGCGAACCCATGTCAGCTGACGGCCATTGCCGTCCTCGAGTGAGTTGACCGTTAGTACGGGATTCCTGTTTTCCTTCTTCTCGTCGGAGAAAGTATTGCGGCTGATGCGAAACGGCATCCAATTCAAATCTCGCTTGGTGTTAATGGTGTAGTACAAATCCCCGCTCATCGCTTCGGGGTCTTTCATCGCCAGCTCGACGGTCCCCCTTAGAGCCTCTATTTCATAGTCACGCGAGTCACTATCGTCGCGCTGCTCCAATTCCCACTCGGTCTTCCCGCTCTTACGAGTTTCCTCGGAGTAGTAGCCGAACACCGGGGCGAAGTTGCCACCCAAGCCAGAGGCGTATACGCGCACCTCCCATGGCTCCTCGGTGTCGTAGTCCAGCCAGAAGTAACGGTCTTGTCCCTTGCGTTTGACCGCGACCGTCCAGGTGCGACGATCAGGATCAATGTTCGGATTGAAGCCGGAAAACGGCGATTGCTTCAAGCGCTCGTCGGCGTCGCGGAGCGCCTTCTCGTATTCGGTACGCAGCATGCTGGGGAGCACATCCACTTTCGCTTCGGTCACTCCCGTGAAAGCGGTCTTGAGAATTTCCTCGCAGCTAACCGGGTCGCAGCCAATAGATGCCGACTCCGGTTCGAAAACCAAGTCGTCCTTGCGCTTGGATTCGCGGAGCAACGCTTGGTAAACGTGAGCCTGTTGGAACTCTCGTACACCTTCGGGCGGCTTGAACTCATACTTGAGCCCGCTCCCTGCCAACTGAATCGAGTTCAAATTGCCGTTTCTGTAATTTGTATAAAACGAGCCCGGACCAACACTGACTCTTAGTCCTTCGCGATCGAAGGTGAACGACTGGAATGTATAGAACTTCTCGTCCCGCGGCATGCCACGATAGAGTTTGTCGAAGGTCTCCTGCAGCTCTTGGTTGGAGACTTCCCAGGTCTTGTCAGCCTTCTGTTTGAGGGTCACCTCGAAGCGTTCGACTTTCAGCTGGTTGCCGTTGACCGTGTCTTGCAACAGCGCGGTCTTGTATGTGCTGTCGTCGACCTTCTTGAAAAAGCGAGAGTACGAACCGCGTTTGAAGGCGTTGCCGGCGGCGTCTTTCTCCTTGAGGAGCGCGCCTACCTTGGCTTGCATCGCGCCATCGAGCGCCTTGCGTACATCGTCCGGAATCTTGTCTTCGGCCAGCGCCAGAGAAGCGGAAAGCAGCAGGCAAGCCAACACCAACACGTTCTTCAGTCGGGTCATGACCGTAGTCTCCCAAGACGGGCGGTCAGCACGGATCGCCCTAGTCGCGGTGGATTCTATTCGTCGATCGCCCATTCCACACATCCCCAAAGTCGACGAATGGCCACCTCCTCCGCCGCAAAGGTCTCCCTCAGGGTTTAGGGGACGGAGTTTCGGGGACGGTTTACCAAATACTCGAGTCAAGTCTGTGGCCACGGACATCATTCATGTATTTGGTAAACCGTCCCCGAAACTCAGAGGGGGGGACCTTTGCGGCGGAGGAGGTGGCCGTTCGTCGACTTTGGGGATGTGTGGAATGGGCGATCGACGAATAGAATCCACCGCGACTAGGGCGATCCGTGCTGACCGCCCGTCTTGGGAGACTACGGTCATGACCCGACTGAAGAAC
>JANNUT010000128.1:0-42842 GCA_031395565.1 Acidobacteriota bacterium
CCGTTGCGCCAGGGTTGCGCTAAACTCCCCGGCCGCTCCAAGAAATCCCACGTGCCGAAGTGGCGGAACTGGCAGACGCACCGGATTCAAAATCCGGCGGGCTAATCACCCATGAGGGTTCGATTCCCTCCTTCGGCACCATCGTCGTCTTTGAACTTCTCCCTCGCCGCCGTTACCGAGTGCCGGCCAGAGCCGGTCACCTTTCCGTTTCTGCGGCGTCTCTTTTTTGCCACCGCCTGAGAGGCGAACGAATGCCAACACAGTCCTGATGGCGATTTTTCACCGCTGACCCGAGTGTTCGAGATCCGACACGACTGACACAAACTCGCAATCATCGGCTCTCGATCGCTATGCGATTTGTCGCCGTTGAATCTCGCGCTCGTTCCGGCTGCACCGTTCCGCCCGCAATCCCACTAGGCACGCCACTTGCTGTTTGCACCGGTTGGCGACAACCGCCTGCACGTGCCGATGGCGCGAGCTCGGTGGCTCACCTCAACCCGGGAACCAATATTCCGGGCGGGGGAGTTTGCCGGGATGAGGTGTGCCGCGATGAAACGAATGGACACCGAACGAAGCCGTAGTCCGCAACGCTGGCAAACTCAGCGCGGTTTCAGCTTGCCTGAGTTGCTCGTGTCCATGGCACTGCTCGGGATCATTGCCGGGATTGGCTTCTACACCGTCAATACCGGTAACTGGAGAAGCTCGAGCGCTGCCGCAGATATCGCTCATCGACTCGAGTACGCGCGCAGCCGCGCTGTGCTCGAAGGGCACGACTACGTGGTGTTGTTCCATCCCGAGGACAACACCTTCCAAATGCTCAACGACAAGAACAGCGACGGCGACTACGACCCCGGGATCGGCGAGACGATCGCAACGTATTCCATCTCCGCGGCGGGTAGCGGAATTCAGTTCGGGTTCCTCGCCTCGATCGACGACATCCAAGGCAACACCATGGCAACTGCGCTGGAACTCCTTGGCAGTCCGGCCGCGGTGACCTTCTCGCGTCTGGGCAGTTCCAGTGCGGGCACGATCTATTTGATTCCCATCGAAGACCTCGCCAACACGTATCCGGGGCACATGCGCGCCATTAGCGTCTCCGGTGCCACGGCTCGCGTACGTCGCTGGGAATACAACGCAGGGTCGGCGACACCCGGCCCGTGGAGGCTAGAACGATGAACGTCCATGAGATCGACCAAGCCGTTTCGCGTGACCAGCGCGGCATGACCTTGGTGGAGGCGCTCGTCGCGATCGGTATCTTCGGCATCTCGTTGTTGGGGCTGAATGCCCTGATGGTTGGGACGCTTCGCACCTCGGAGTTGGCGAAGGACTTTTCTGCGGCGCGCTTCTTGGCGTCGCAGCGGTTGGAACAGATCAAGAATGCGCGCTATCAGGACGGCGATCGCGACGCTTACAACGACACGACCGATCCATGCACCGACATCGATGAAGTCACGTCGACCTTGTGGCCCGATGAAGGTTATGGTGAGGTCGATCTGCTGAATGGAACGCGTTGGACGTACAACACCAGCTGCGCCAACGTCACCGATATCAAGGCTTCGCCGTTCTCGTACGTGCGCGGTACCTATCCGTCGACACCACAAGGCGATCACGACTACCAAGTCAATCATGAGCAGTACAAGCGGTTCCGGCGTGAGGTATACATCGTGGACTCCGCCACCGTCACCGATTCGATCGTCCGGGTCTCGCTGACCGGCTTGAGCGCCACCGCGCGCGACACCGTCAATACCGAGACCGAAACGCCGTCCGTAACGAATCCGGCAACCAACTTCGTGAAGTACGTGGTGGTGCGGGTCAAGTGGAAAGACAGCCACGGACATCCTCACCACGTCACACTTTCGACCGAGAAAGCCTTCTATATCCCGGCTTACTGAGGCAACCATGGCTACGCAGCTGATTCGAGATCGCGAGCGCCGCAGCGAGCTAGGTTTCTCGCTAGCGGAGTTGTCGGTGGCGCTGGCCATCGTTTCGATGCTCTTCCTCGCCGCGCTTTCGATGCTGGCGCTGGATCAGAAGATCTACGCCAAGCAAGACCAGGCGATGGAAGCGGTGCGCGAGGGCCGTCACGCGCTCGAGACGATGCAGCGCGATCTGCTGATGCTCGGATACCAGGTCGATGCGCAGACGACCGCCGATCTCGGTCCCGACGGCACGATCGATACCAGCGACGACACGATCGGTCAGCCCCAGGTTGTCTATGCGGCGCCGTTCGACTTCACGTTCAACGCCGATATCTCGCAGCAAGCCGAGGCGCTCCAAGATGGCGTCTCCGGCGACTCACTGCCCAACGGCTACGCACCGGTGACGTTCTACACCGGCGCTGAAACGGTGCGCATCACGCTCGACTCGAACGACGATGGCACTGTCAACGCTACCGATCGTGGCGATGAGCCGGAAGAAGCGGTCAGCCCCAATCCGGGGTTGTACTCGCTCAATCGCGAAGTCTACTTTTCCACCGGCGGCACAAATTCCAAGGAGTCGGGCCCGATCGCTCTCGTGCGCGGCCCCGTGGCATACCCCAGCGGTGCGAAGGCCGTTCCGCTGTTCCAGTACTGGGGCTATTTCGACGCTGACTCGGCGCTGGATCTGTGGGGCGACACCGGAGCAGGCGGCGGAATCGCAGGCAATGGCGTACTCGAGGCCGGTGAAATCACCGCACTCGGCGCTGTCGTCGACGAGGATCTGGACAACGACAGCACGATCGACACCGGTGAGGACAAGAACGGCGACGGCGTGTTGCAGCGCCGCATTACAGAGTTAATCAAGAAGGTCGACGTTCACGTGACGACCGAAACGACCGTGATCGATCGGGACTACTACGACGCCGTTCGCTCCTCGAGTGGCACCAAGTTCCGATTCCGCGTCGCAACCTTGAGCACTCAAGTGAAGCCGCGCAACATCGATTTGCCAGGCGGTTCGTGCCGCGACAAGCCCGAGCCGGTCTCAGCAGTGACGGCCGCCAATGCCTGCCCCGATGCGTTGGCAGACGGCGTGGTGGACGTGAACTGGACGCTGTCCTCAGATGACGGCGGCGGCGAACAAGACGTCGCCAAGTACATCCTGTTCCGCACCGATCAGGACAACCTGTTCAGCAACACACCCTACGACGAGGTCGAGGCAACGATCGGTACGTGGCAAGACAACCAAATCAACATGCGTACCTGGCCGCCGGTTCAGTACTGGTATAAGGCGCGTGCGATGGACTGCACCCCGGCTATGTCAGACGGCGATCCTGTCGGCGGAGCTTATCCAGCGCTCGTCGGCGCGCACTATCCCGCCTCGATGAAGCTGTTGGACGTTCCAGGCGACGCCGGTGATCAGATCGACGTCCTGTTCGATCGCTCGCCCGACGATCCAGCGAACTCAACGGGCTATGGCGGCGCCGTCACCGAATACCACGTCTATCGTTCGACCAACGAAGACTATCGATGCGTCCCTCCTGTCGACAAAGCAGCAATCTCGGCCGACGGGTCGGACGTCTACACGTACCGCGACAACGCGACCAACTCGACGTCCGGTCCAACCTACGGTGCGTTGTTCTACTACTGGATGCGATCGAACGACGATCAGTCCTCACTCTCTCCATATAGCCCGCGCTACTGCGGCCGGGCCTACCTCGGGCCGACGTTCCCACTCGATCAGCATGCGCGTGGCGTCTACTGGAGCGGCAGCGATCATCCGGTCGAGATCTACTTTTCGCGCAATCCCGCCAATGAGACCGCGGGCTACCCGAGAATGGCCACCGCGTACAAGATCTACCGCTCACACGACGTGGATAGCGACGGAACGCGCGACTCGTTGGTCGACGATGCGGCTGGCTACACGTCGCTCGATCTTGCCGGAACGGTTTACTACCAGGGGCTCGTTTGGGCAGTCGGCCGCAACGGTCTTGCCGACGTCAAGCAGAGCATCGATGGCGGCTCCTCGTGGCGCGATGTCGGCGACATTACGACCGACAACTTCAACGCGATTTCGTTCGGATCTAGGCTCGACGGCGTTGCCGTCGGCGAGGCCGGTGCGATTCAGTTCACGGATGACGCCGGCCAAAATTGGTATTCCCCGCCGTCCGCAACGCTCGCTGAGTTGCACGACGTCGCGCACTTCGATGCACGGACAGTCGTTGCTGTCGGAAACGCGGGCACGATCCTCCGTTCGACCGACGCGGGCCAATCGTGGACTTCCATTTCCTCAGGCGTCGGAGACGATCTCAACGGCGTTGCGATTGTCGGCGACTCTGTTTTCATTACCGGCGACAGCGGCGCCGCGTTGCGCAGTACCGACCGCGGACTGACGTTCAATCCAATGGTCTTCAGCAGCGACACCATGCGCGGCGTTTGTGCCGTCCGCGAAGGCAGTGGTGACATTACGGTCTGGGCGGGCGGCGACGATCAGGTCTGGAAGTCGATCGATGGTGGCGACACCTGGTCCGCAATCGCGATGGGCGCGGGCAAGATGAAGGTGGCCTGTGCCCCCGCGGGTCGAGTCGTGGTCATTTCGGATACGTCAGACAAGATCTACACGTCCACCGACGGAGCCGTGTTCAACACCGAGCCGGTCGCGACATTCCATCCTTCCGATGTCGCCTTCCTGGACGAATCCATTGCCGTCGTCGTGGACGAAGCAGGCCTGATGCACCGCTGGAACGCAGACAATTCGTGGACCAATTCCACGATCGACGCGTTGATGCAGTTCACAGGCGTCGCGTTACGTCCTGAAATCGCGTGGGAAGACTCCACCACACGGACCGCACCGAGCGGTGCACCCTACTACTACGTGGTGACGGCCTCGTATTTCGCTACGAGTGCTTTGGACGGCGAGACCGGGATCCTCCCCGATCGCAGCTCTACGGTTGAGATTCCTGATGACAACTTGCCTCAGATCTTGGTCGATTCCTGCAACAACTTCGAACTTGCGGTGAGGGTACCGTGATCGGGCCTACGGAGATGCGGCTCATGAACAGCCAGAAGCAGCAAAGAGGTTCGGCGCTGGTCGTGGTCCTATTCGTCATTTCAGGACTCACGCTGATGGGTCTGGCCTTGCTTGGCTCGTCGACGCTCTCACTCAAGAGTGCCGACGCTAACAAGGACGATGCCGAGATGTTCTACATCGCGGAAGCGGGTCTCGATCGCATGGTCGGAGACGTCACGTGTTCGCTGGTGGGGACGCCGAACCTCGATCACATCTTCGACAACTACGTGATGCTGCACCTGACGCACGGACGAACTCGCGGCGTCGACGGAGTTGGGGGCACGGGCGATGACTCGGGCCGTGACTACCTTAATACGGTGCACGGTCGTGGGACCTACACGATCGACATCCTGACCTACCCGACGACCATCGAGGATGCGCGTCAACAGGAATACGTCGACATGAGCATCAAGTCGACGGCCACACTGGACGGCCGCACCAAGAGTCTTACCTCGGTGATCCGGCTCAAGCTGATCCCCTCGCGCGTGTTCGACAACGCATACTTCATGAACAACTTCGGCTGGATGAGCGGCTGGTCGTGCGGATCGCTGTACTTCCACGGCAACCTGCGTGCGAACGGCGATATCCGGCTCTACGGCTCTTGTGTCCGTGGCCGTGGCACCCCGTATTTCGAGAAGATTGTCGGCAACGACCTGATCCATAAACTGCATGACGGCGGACTGGTCGCGGGCAAGCGCATCATCGAGGCCCAGAACTGCCAAGGTGACTTCGGAAACAGTGCGAATTGGCACGAGTATCAGGACGTGATTCCAATGCCGAACTTGTCGGACCTATCGATCTACGTCAAGACGGCCCGCGAGTGGAACGGCGGTACTGCTGGCCCTGATGGAACCTGGGGCACGCAGGACGACACCGGCGGCAGCTATATCAAGGCCTGGGATTCCAAGCTCAATCGCTACCGCACCTACTACGGTTGCATTGGCTGCAATGTCGGCCCCGATGGGATTTGGAATACCGCCGACGATACGTATGGCCGCGACGGTCTGGTCAACACCGACGATGACGAGTCGCCCTTCATGATCTTCGATGGCACCGTGCAGCCGGTCATCATCAACGGCCCGGTCGTGATTGGATCGCCTGGCGTCGATGGAATTTGGAACACGGCCGACGAATGGGACGTGGCTGGTCTGCGTCCGATGACGGGTGGCGTGGTGATCTACGGCCGCGTCTCCGGCCAGGGCAGTGTGTACACCTCGGGCAACATCTACATCCCCAAGGAACTTCGTTACGACCTGCCGCCGCAACCACATCTGCCTGGCTCCACCGCCAGTCCTGCGGGTGCTGGTTACGGCAATGTCGCAAGCACCACCTACGCTACGATGACCGAGGCCGCACTCGAAGGTTGGCGCGGCTTGCGTCAGTCGACAGCTCCGGCAGGCACCTATCGTGTTCGCGATGCCGACCTGATCGGCATGTTCGCCCGCGAGAACATCGTCGTGGGCCGGTTCACCAATGGTACCTACTGGAACAGCGTCGACGCCTGGATGGCCGATGCCGACAACCAGTCGAAGGAAGACTTGGGTAAGGACAATCTGCCCAACACCGGTGACACCTTTGAAAGCAACAACGTTTGGAACGTCAAATACTTCGGCGCCGATGGCGAGAATCAGTGCGGGTCCGGCCTGGTGCCGGCCGGCTACAACATTGGCGACGTGATTCCTGGTTCCGGTGAAGACATCGACGGCGATGGCCGCTTCGACGATCGCATCCAGCGCGGGAGCATCAACGTTTACGGCACGCCATCGGCAGGCTCCTCGAGTTTCGCGTTCCCCGAGAACATCAACGACCGCCTCAACAGCGGCGCTGCCGATCCGAATACCGCCGCGAAGATCGACACAGACGCCGACGGACTGATCTGGCGAGGCAGCCCGCTGTGGCTCGACAACGTCAACAATCATCGCTGGTCCGAAGTTTCGGCCGATCCGCCGACGATGAACACGATGGCGGGAGTCGTCTACACCAATCACGCCGTGGCCGGTGTGTACTTCAAGGGCGCGTCCGGAATCATGGAGAACTACGGCGCGTTCGTCTCGCGCATCGAAGCCACCGTCGGTAGCAGTATCACCATGTTTACTCACGATCCGCGACTCTTGGGCGGTGCCCGAGATTTCGGCCTCTATTTGCCGCGTGAGAAGGCCGTAGAGATTCGCAACTGGAAGGAAGACCTTACCGACTGATGAATCGTTCGCTGCAGCGCACGGCCTGGCTGGCTGCGGCCACGGCCGCCGCGTTGGCCGTGCCTTGGCTTGGTCTGGGTGATATCGCAACCGGGTGCGCGGCAGGCGCCGTCACCGTCTTGACCGGTGCCGCCGTCGGGCTGTGGCGGCAGAGCCTCGAGTTCAAGCTGCATGGCCCTCGGCTCGTATCGGTCAGCTTGCTGTTGTCGGCATTCGGGACCGCGGCGTCGACACTCGAAGCCGGTCCGCCCTGGTCGATCGCGGCGTGCGCGCTCGGCAGCGCGCTGATCCTCGCGACTGGTTTGGCGCAGATGCACCTGTCGATCTCGGCACAACAAACCGAACTCGCGAGCCTGCGCAGCCGGCTCGTGCGGCGTGAAGGCGATGTACGCGCGCAGGCCGATCGCATTCGACAGTTGGACATGCACGATGCCGCAACCGGTGTCTTGAATCGTCGGGGCTTCGTCGTGGGCTCCGAGAGTGCGCTCGCGCGCTGCGCCTCGCAGCTGGAATCGGCAGCCTTGATTTTGATCGAACTTCGCGAACCATTAGCCAGCGGCAGCGCGGGCGCCACTCACGCCGCAAAGCTGACGCACGCCGTGAATCGCGCCCTGCGCGGTTCGGACCTTGTGGGCCGATGGGACGACCGCACGCTCGTCGCGCTTCTTCCCCGCTGCAACGACTCCGGGCCGGCCTTGGTGCGATTGGGACAAGGGTTGTCCGAGGTGATTGGCGATGCCTGGAGCTGCGGCTGGATCTCGATCGACGCGGATGGCCCGAGACCCGATGTGGAGGGACTCGTGGCGGCCGCACAAACCACCCTGCAGCGTCACGAACCGGGAGCACAAGCCCTTCCCTTTCGGACGACAGAAGACACGGTGCTGCGCACTCGCGACTGACTGAGGGCTGCCACGGTTGGGAAACAAAACGGGCCACCGTTGCCGATGGCCCGAGTCGGGAACACACATTGAGAAAAGCGGTGTTACACGCTGAACGAACTCCCGCAGCCGCAGCTGGTCTTGGCGTTGGGATTGCGCACGACAAACCCGCTGGCCTGGAAGTCCTCGACGAAATCGACCGTCGCGCCGCGCAAGTAGTTCATGGAGGCCGGGTCACAGACAACGGGGAACCCATCTGCCTGGAACGTGAAGTCGGCCTCGGGCTGTGCGTCATCGAAGACGAAGCCGTAGTTCATACCGGAGCAGCCGCCGCCTTCAATGAAGACGCGGAACGACTTGCCTTGGAATTCGGGGTTTTCTGCTTGGAACGACCGCAGCTTGGCAACAGCAGCCGCAGTGACCGTAAAGCTGGGAGCTTCGGCCGAAGGCAGCGCCGGGGATGGGTTGGTCTCGCGAGTCTCGTGGGTCGACATGCTGCTGATCCTCCTCCTGGCGCTGAGCGCACGAGGTTTTTTGAAGCGACCGGGGAAGTCTAACGACCGCATCAGGGCTTGTCCAGACATCGATCGAGAAGGCCGTTAACCCGCGAGGAGCCCTGTATATTGAGCGCCGCGTTCGGCGCCGCGCTTTTGGGCGCCGGGCAAACATGGGCGGGCGCGATCGACGACCAGCGGCGAGGGTGCGTCGCACGGGGAGGGCTGGGGGATGGCTGCCGCAAGGCGGGTGGTTATTACGGGGATGGGAGCCGTCTCGTCGATCGGTACCGGATTGGAGGCTGTCGACGCTTCATTGCGGTCCGGCCGCTCTGGAATCGTGCCTGTCCCCGAATGGAAAGACCTCGGGATCGTTTCGTTCATCGCAGGGCTGCCTGAGACGGAGCCGCGGTCGACGTTGCTTACCCGCAAGATCGAGAAGTCCTCGCCGTCGGCGGCGTTGATGGCGTTGCGAGCGACGGAGGAAGCGCTTCAGACAGCAGGGCTAACGGTGGACGACGTGCGTGGCACCAACCTCGCGGTGTTGATCGGATCGGGTACTGGTTCCACGCTTCGCGTTTTCAACTCCAGCGACGCTCTCAAGCAACACAGGACGACACGCAAGGTTTTTCCCTTCACGGTGCCGCAGGTGATGGGCTCGACAGCCTCGGCCAACGTCAGCGTGGCTTTGGGTACAAACGGCGAAAGCTGGTCTGTCAGTTCGGCGTGTTCAACCGGCTCTCACGCCATCGGAATCGGCAGCTTCTATATCCGGCACGGACGATACGATCGAGTCTTGGCCGGCGCGTCGGACGAGGTCGACTGGACTCGCAGCGGGCCCTTCGATGCCATGCATGCGTTGTCGCGCGGCTTCACTGACCGCCCTAGAGAGGCCTCGCGCCCGTTCGATCGAGATCGCGATGGATTCGTAATCAGTGGTGGATCGGGCGTGGTGCTGTTGGAGGAACTCGAATCGGCGCTGCGGCGCGGAGCGCTGATCCTGGCCGAAGTCGCTGGCTGGGGCAGCAACTCGGACGGTCACGACATGGTCGCTCCTGCACCGGAAGGTGCAGCCGATACCATGCGACGTGCCCTGGCCGATGCGGGTGTGGCTCCGGAACAGATCGAGTATGTGAACGCTCATGGCACCTCGACACCGCAAGGCGATCCATCGGAAGCTGCCGCGATGAAGATGGTCTTCGGTGTGCGACAACCGCTGATCTCGTCAACGAAGTCTTCGACGGGCCATGCGATCGGCGCCGCCGGTAGCCTCGAAGCTATCTATACGGTGATGATGATGCGTGGCGGGTTCGTAGCGCCCAACCTCAACCTGCACAATCTCGAGCGAGGATGCGAGCACTTGAACGTAGCCACCCAACCTGGAATCGCCCATGAAATCCCGTTTGCGCTGTCGAACAGTTTCGGGTTCGGTGGCACGAATTCTTGCTTGGTGCTCAAGCGCTGGGACGGGCTCGCCACGTGAGCGCCGCCAGCATGGAAATCAACTTAGACGGTGTGAGCACACCGCCCCTCTCCGCCTGGAGGCGACGGGCCGAGGTGCTTGGAATTTCGCTGATCGGCGGCGTGCTGTTGACGATCGGGTTGCGGTATCCGTGGGCCGGTCCGTTGTTGGGGCTTGGCTGGGTCGTGCTCGCGCTTCCGGCTGTGATCGAGCGCTGGCGATCGCCACTGTTGGGTTGGCTGCCAGGCCATTTGATTTCGTTCGCTTACATCCATTGGACAATGGCGAAGTTCGGCTGGTACGTCGGCGTTTTCTTCACCGCCATCATGACGTGGAACTACGTCTTCGCCGCCGTGTTGGCGCGCGTGCTGGTGCGACGCACCCAACTTCCGCTGGTCCTGGTGCTGCCGCTCGCGCTCTGCGCCGGCGAGTACTTGCGCCCGCTCGGAGTCGGCGATTGCAATACGTATCAGAGCGGTGTGTTTCTCTACGACTACCCGATCCTGATTCAACTCGCCGATCTCGTGGGTGCGCCAGGATTGACGTTTCTCTGGACGATCCCGTTTGCCGTTGCCGCCGATTGGTTGCGCCTCCGTCTCGACGGGGTGGGCAGTCGACGCACGCTGTTGCGCGGTATGGCAGCAACCGTCGCGGTGATCGCGGTCATGTTGGGCTACGGAAGCTGGCGTCTGCACCATGAAGAGTACGCACCCGGCCCACGCGTGACCATCATTCAGCCAAGCGTCGATCACACGCCTCAGGCCACTCCCAATGCCGTCAGGGTGCAAACGCAAATGACGGTGGAAGCGGTGACTCCCGGCAGCTCCGATCTCATCGTATGGCCCGAGAACGCCATTCTTCTGCCGTACGAAAAGCACAAGGACTATCAAGACACGGTCGCCTTCCTCGTTCGTTCCAGGCAAGCGCCGCTGCTTTTCGGAACTCAAGCCAGCGGGCCCGATGGGCGTCGTCCCACATGTTCCGCGTTCGTCGTCGACACCGACGGCAAGACAGTCGGCCGTTACGACAAAGTGGTGCTGTTCCCGTTTACCGAGCGGCGCGTGTTGCCAGTGCTCGAGAAGTTCTGGCCCAGCGCCAGCAACTTCGTGCGACGACTCACACTCGGCGCGTGGGGCAGCGCTCCGGACGGAGTCTCCGGTCCCGGCGGCAGACCGCTGTCCATCCCGCTCGCGAGTGGCTCGATGCTGGTCTGGACCCCGCTCTGCTACGAAACCAACTACGCCTGGTTGGCGCGAGAGGCAACGCTCAACGGCGCGGAAGTGTTCATCAACCTGACCTCCGAAGGTTGGCTTGGATGGGGTGCAAGTAACAACCAAATGGCGGCATCGGTGCTTCGCGCCGTGGAGTCACGGGTGGGAATGATCCGCGCCGGAAACACTGGGCCCTCCTGTTTCATTCTGCCCGATGGTCGCATCGACGAATATGTTCGCGGCAAACAAGGACAGTTGAGACTCGAGGCCGGGACGCTGACTCATACCGTCGTGCGCCGCACCGTCGGCCCAACACTCTACGCACGTTGGGGCGACTGGCTCGACCCGTTGCCTACGCTCGTGACGGCGGGGCTTATCCTGGCGTCGTTCTGGCGTCGACGGAAAGCTGTATGACTCAACTCGCGCCCATCAAAAACAGCACCAAACCGCCACTCGATCGCGGCGGCGCGCTCGGCTACGTGCATCGGCTCACCCGCGCCTCCAATACCAATTTCTATTACGCATTCCTCACGATGCCGCGTGCGCGGCGCGAAGCGATCGTTTCGGTCTACGCGTTCTGCCGCATCGTCGATGATGCCGCCGATGAAGCCTCCCACCCCGATCAGGCGGCCGAGAGTTTGCTGTGGTGGAGAGCCGAACTGACGCGCGCCTTCGCAGGCACAGCCACGCATCCGGTGGCGATTCAGTCGGCGATCGCCGCGCGCGCCTTCGAGTTGCCGCAACGCTTGTTCGAGGAGGTCCTCGACGGCGTCGAAATGGACCTCTCGCCACGACGCTTCGCGACTTGGGAAGATCTCGCCGGTTACTGCGATCTGGTCGCCGGCGCGGTGGGCCGCCTGTGCGTTCGCATCTTCGGTCGCAGTGATGCCATCGCGGATCGCTATGCCAAAGAGCTGGGCCACGGCCTTCAGCTCACCAACATCCTGCGAGATCTCGGACCGGATGCGCAGCGTGGGCGCTTTTATCTTCCAACCAAAGAACTCGAGCGGTTCGCGCTCAACGAGCAAGATGCCGTCTTCGGAGCATCATCCGCGCGCCTCGAGTTCCTTGCGTTTCAGGCGGCGCGAGCGCGCCAACTGCTCGACGATGCGGGCCGCTTGATCGCCCACGACCTAAAGCCGTACTGTGCGGCCGAGGTGATGCGCGCGATCTATGGCAGTTTGTTGACGCGTGTCCAAGCCACCGGTTTTCCAGCGAATCGAATTCAGCGTGTTCCACGACCGATCAAAGCCGCCTTGGCGTTGAGAGTTTGGATGCGTGCACACCTGCGTTAGACGACGGCGTTAGCACGCAGCAGCGCGTGCCACGCGCAAACCATCAGAGTTCGCCTCTTTGGGGGGCCCGGCATGGCGAGATGTCCCGAATGCGGTGGTCGGCTGATTCCATTGCGACCGCTCTTCACGCTGCCGTGGCGCAACATCAAGTGTCGCTGGTGCCGTGCGGTGCTCGCGATGTCGCAGGGCGCGCGCTGGATCCGCGATATCTGCCTCTTTTTTTCAGTTACCGGGTTCACCGTCTGGATCTTGACGCGGTTCCGCCACGACCCGCCTGTGTTCGTCGGAGTTGCCTTCGTGCTTGGCTGGGCCTTGCTCCTGTTCCTCGGTTGGCTGGCCGAGGCCGTGTTTCCGCTGCGAACCATCATTCCGCGCGATGCACGATGGCTGCGCAAGAGTCAGCCGGAGGCCGATCCGGATTCTGAAAAGTAGCCGCCAACAATCGCCTCCTTCGTCGTGACCTAGGGCCAACTCTTGGGTACACTCTGCCGGCTTTTTCGAGACCCTGGTTGGAAGGGTGGCCGAGTGGTTGAAGGCGGCGGTCTCGAAAACCGCTTTGCGGGTAACCGTAACGTGGGTTCGAATCCCACCCCTTCCGCCATTTTCGGGATCTCCCGCCGCGGCGCTCAGCCGCGGCGGGGGCCCGCCCGGCGCCCGGTTGCGGCGCGCGGTCCGCAAATATCGGTCACATCACTTTTCTTTGAGCGACTTTGGGGTCACTTTGTCCTCCGGCCGTCGGCGTGACCCAAGGAGACTCGATGAGCACCACCGAGCAGACCGTAAGCGAACAACCGCGCAGCATCTTCGAGCTGCTATCCGCCTATCACCAGAGCTTGGACAACATGCGTCTATGGCTTGCCGAAGCGGACCTCAACGACCTCGAGCGAATCGCGATTGTCGACGCGTGGCAGGACGAAATGAAGCAGTGGTTCAGCGAGAACGGCTATTGCTTCGCGTGCAACAAACCGTTGGGACGCTGCGACTGCAACGAAGCCGGCAACTGACGCTCCGTCACACCGCTTCTGCGTGTCGCTGACTGGCGCGGCTGGGAAGCGTAATGTGAAACACGGTCCCCTCCCCAGGCGTCGACTTGAAGCCAATGGTCCCACCCGCACCTTCCACCAGTCGCTTGCAAATCGGCAACCCTAGCCCGCTGCCATCACTGCGCGTCGTGAAGTGGAAGTCGAAGATGCGATCGCTAATCGCGTCCGGAATTCCCAAACCCGAATCGCTGACGTCGAGCACCAAACGATCTTCCTCACGATGGGCGCTGAGTTGCAGTTGGCCGCCGCGCGGCATCGCTTGAAGCGCATTGAGCGAGAGGTTCAACAACACCTGACGCAAGCCCGCCGGTGGCAGCGGCACCGCTCCCAAATCTCCCGAACGCTCGACGATGAGTTCGACGTTTTGATGGCGCGCTTCGACTCGCAGCAGCCGCGCTACGGAATCGAGCACCTCCTCGACGCCGGCCTCCCCTTCCGTCTGATCCTCGGGCGCCGTCAGGCCGAGCCATTCGCGAAGGATCTCGTGCAAGCGATCGATCTCCTCGCGAATCACACGAATGCGCTCTTCCGCGGCAGGGTCGACCTCGACCCGGGCCAAGCGGCGACGCAACTGCTCCAAGTGAATCCCCATCGCACCGAGCGGATTCTTGACCTCGTGCGCAATGCTGCGAGTCAACATCCCGATCGCCGCCAAGCGCGAGGCTTCCTTCAGGTTGCGTTCGAACGCCGCAATCGAGCCGCGATCTTTCAAGATCAGCATGATTCCAGCCGGTTTGGCGCCGTCTTGCATGACGTACGACGTGACTTGGACCTCGCGTGATCCGCTCACGCCGGGTAACCTCAACCCGCGCTCGCGCACCGCGATCCCGCGCTGCAGTCCATCCTCGACGATCGACTTCAGTTCGGGATGGTTCGAAAGCAATTCACGCACGACGGCGCTCTGCTCGTCGTCGGAACTGCCGGGACGCAAAACATCCAGCGCCTGACGCGTGACCATCACCGGGTTGCCGGTTGGATCGAGCAGCACCACCCCTTCACGCAGCGCTTCGCTCAGCGAATCGAGCAACAGATCGTCGCGACGCGCCGCTTCCGACAACTGTCCCAGTTTGTCTTCGATCACTCGCAGCGCGGTCTCGCCGGGGCCGCTGGAGGGCGGCAACCGGACGCCTTGCGCGAGCGTTTCCATGCGGCGCGTGAGCGTGAGCACCTGCGCCGTCGCGAAGGCGCCAAACCCGACCCCCAACAGCGCCACCAAGCCAGCGAGAGCCGGCCCAATCAATCTGGGCTTGACCGCCAACGCAGGTGCCGGCAGTTCGGGTGGAGCGCTGATTTCGGCCGACACATACCGCAGCCGCACCAAACCGATCAACTCATTGCGTGCGTTGGGAACCGCGGTGGTCAGTTCCATCACGGGACGTCCGTCGTCACGACCATCGATCCGGCGCACCTTGGGTGTTATCAGCGCTTGATCGAGCCAACTCACCTCGAGCGGATCGGTGAATCGTTGATCGACAACCATGGGATCGGAAGCCGCTACAATCCGGTGATCGCGATCGATCACGACCACCGATTCCAACGGGCCGGCCGGGGCATCGGTCCACAGTGGCGGCGCATCGGTGCCATACACGAATTGCCACATCCGCCGCTGCAACTTCTTGAACGCTGCCGTCCCCTCTTGCACACCGTCGAGCGTGTCGACGCCCCACAGGACGGGCGCCGCCAACTGTCGCGCGTGCTCGCGAGTGACGGTGTCGTACCACTCATCGACTTTGAATTTGTAAGCAGCCCGCTGCTTCTGCAGGCTCGTCGCCACCTGAGCCAGCGATTCCTGCTGGTCGCGGTAGGACATCAACACAACAATCGCGAACAGGCCGGCCAGCGCTACCAGCACCAGCACCAGCCGCACGCCAGGGCTGAATCGTTCTTTCATCGGTCTCTCGGCACGGCTGGCGAAGGCGACTTGGAGCCGCCCAACCGCGGGGTACTGAAACAGAGTGGGGGGGATGGTACTCAGGGAGTCGCTATGGCGCCAAGCGGGAAGCTCGCATTAGGGCCACAAAAAGATCGGCCTGGTGGCGGGCGTCCGCATCGGCCCGGTGGACGGTGTGCTCCGGCTGAGGCGAAACGCCCAGCTTGGGAAGGATGGTTTCCTTCCCTGTTTGGTCCCAACTCAGACCGAGCGCCCCCATCGCTAACGATTTCGTGTCGATCCCTTTGTAGCCAAACGGGTTTTCGAGTCCGCACCAGGCGTAGTACCAACACACGTACATCCAATCGAACACCGCGACGTGGCCGACGAAGGTCGCTTTCGTCCCCGGATCGAGCGTCTCAGCCACGAACGCACTGAGTTGCCGCAATGCGGCGGCCGGCTCGAGCCCGTCACGCTGGAGTTTTTCCAGATCCAGTCCGTGAACGGCATTCGCACCAGGGTCATGCCCTGCGAACGCCGGGCGCAACTCGACGTAGAACGTCGGACCGATCTCCAGCCGGCCATGCTCGCGTTCATGAATCGCGACAGCCCCCAGGCTGAGCAGATTGAACAACCCGGGCACTGGACCGCTGGCTTCGACATCGATCGAGTAATAGGTGTGCTTCGGCGGACTCACGTCTCTTTCTCCTTGTGCCAGGCACCGTGACAGATTCGAAACCCAATCAGTTGGAGCGCTTCTTGCGCCGCGCGCCCAAACCACCACGCCGGGACCTGCATCACACTGACGTGACTCTGCCGTCGAAGCAGACGACGCAACACGCCATCGACGGCGCTGGCTGTCACGAATGCGACGCCGCTCAACAGCGACAACCACGCCGCCAGCCTTGCATAGACCCGTGCGCCGAATCGATCGAGGCGCAGCACGGCGCCGTCACGCTCGATCGCCACCACCACGCCCAACGCCTCGTCACGCGCCACGGCTTGCACGTCGAAGCCGCCGCGTCCGTCCCCCTTGGTGCGCCAACCGCCATCCGCGCGTTGCCACATCACGCGATGCACGATCGGCCCAGGGGACTGCACGTAGATCAAGAGCTCCCCTTGCCGCGCGGGCGCAGCGGTCTTGATCCAATGCAGCCGTTCTCCGCCCCGCAGCATCGGTACCATCGAGCGGCTCGTATCGGAGACCACGATCGATCCCGACGAGAGCGTGCGCAGCGCTTCTTTGGTGAGCGCCAGCAGTTGCTCGCGCTGCAACCGCGCCGGATCGTGATCGTTGGGCGACGTCATGGCGCGTGATTGTAGCTGTTGCCGCGTGCAGCGCTTACAGGTACCGTGCCGGGTCGATGATCGATTACCGTCAAACATTCCGGGCACTCGAGCGCGCGCTCGATTCGATCGAGCGCAGTGCCGCCGCCTCCGCCACGCTTTCGGGGATTTTGGAAGCGATCATTCAGGGTCCAGGCCCATCGCTCGGCCTGAGCGGCGCCCGTTTGTACCGGCACGATCCCGAGAATTCCGTGTATGTCATGGAAGCCGCAAGTGGTGAGCCGTACGGCCTCACCCCAGGATTCACTGTCCCCGACGACTACGCGCCGATTCAGCGTGCGGTCGAAGAGGGACTGGTCGCGATTGGCGCCGACGATCCTGGTTTCGATCGCAACATCGAGGGTCAAATCGGTGTGCAGCAGTTCGCGGCGATCGCGGTGGGCGACAGTGACCCGCACATCATTGCGTTTACCGTCGGCCCCGACGTCGATCCGGCGCGCGCGATTTATCTGCTCGGAACGTTGCGGCACGTCATCAACCTCAAGCTCATGCAACGGCACTTGGTTTCCGATGTCGAGGAAGCGCGCCGGATTCAAATGTCGCTGTTGCCCGACAAGGCGCCGCACTTCGCCGATTTCGATATTGCCGGCCGCTCGATACCAGCCGAGCGCGTGGGCGGCGATCTGTTCGACTACCTCGAACTCTCCGAAAAAAACCTCGGCGTGGCGGTCGTCGACAGCTCGGGCCACGGCCTGCCCGCCGCGTTGATGGCGCGCGACGTGATTACCGGGTTGCGAGTCTCGCTCGACGTTCAGTACCGGATGGTGCGCGCGATCGAAAAGGTCAATCGCGTGGTGGCGCGTTCGGGCTTGACCAGCCGCTTCATTACGCTTTTCTACGCCGAGTTCGAAGGCAACGGCAATCTCGTTTATTGCAACGCCGGTCACCCTCCTGCGCTGTTGTATCGACAAGGGGTGGTCAAGGAGCTGACGCACGGTGGGATCGTTTTGGGCCCCGATCCAAAGGCGAGCTTCGAACGTGGTTTCGAAGAATTCGGTCCAGGTTCGGTGTTGCTGATTTACACCGACGGAATCACCGAGGCATCCAACAAGCGCGGCACTCAGTTTGGATTGCCGCGTTTGATCCGTCTGCTAAAGCAGTCCCACGAGCAATCGGCGGCAATGCTGATCGACACGGTCTTCGATGCCGTCAACAAACATGCCCCCGAATCGCCCGCCGACGATCAAACGGTGGTGGTCGTGCGCCGCCCCTAAGGGCAGCGCTACGAAGCGACCGCCTGGGCCCGCACCTCGCGAATGACCGTCACCTTGATTCTCCCCGGATAGTCCATCTCGGCTTGAATCCGTTGCGATAGATCGTGCGCCAAGAGCGCGGCCATGTTGTCGTCGAGCTTGCCCGGTTGCACGATCACGCGAATCTCGCGCCCGGCCTGAAGTGCAAAGCAGCCATCCACGCCATCGAAACTGCGCGCCAGCTCTTCCAGTTTTCCGACCCGCTGGATGTAGTCCACCGTGGTCCGCCGGCGTGCCCCCGGTCGTGCGCCGGACAACGCATCGGCGGCCGCGACCAGCACGCTGATCGGGTGAATCACCTCGCAATCGTCGTGGTGGCTTTCGATCGCGTTGACCACCACGGGTGGCTCGCCGTAGCGACGGCCCAACTCGCCTCCGATCTCCGGGTGTGTGCCCTCGCGCTCGAAGTCCACCGCCTTGCCGATGTCGTGAAACAGTCCGGCGCGTTGAGCGAGCTTCTGATCGAGCCGCAACTCGGCGGCCATGATTCCGCAGATGCGTGCCACCTCGCGCACGTGGTCGAGCACGTTCTGTCCGTAGCTCGTCCGGTACTTGAGCCGGCCTAGCAACGCCACCATTTCGGGGTGCACACCCTTGAAGGCAAACTCGTCGACCGCCTCGCGCCCGGCCTTGACCAATTCCTGGTCGAGCTTCTTGCTGACGGTGGCGACCACCAGCTGGATCTTGCGCGGGTGAATTCCACCACCTTCGATCAACTTCTCGAGCGAGCGCTTGGCCACCTCGCGCTTGATCGGATTGAAGCCGCTAATGGTGACTTGCTTGGGGTCGTCGTCGAACACGACCTGCATCCCCGTGAGCTTTTCGAAGGCGCGAATGTTGCGTCCCTCGGCCCCGATGATGCGGCCGCGCAGTCCAGGATCGGGCAGCGCGACATGCGAGGTGGGGCGCTCGGAACTGAAATCCGACGCCAAGCGCTCGATCGCCAACGCCATGATCTTTTGCGCTTCCCAGTCGGCGTTGCGTTGCAATTCGTCCTTGATTTGACGCACATCGGCAGACGCCGCAGCACGCGCTTCCTGACGCACCGCTTCCATGATTTGCCGTGTGGCCTCATCGCGCGACAAACCCGAGACTTCCTCGAGCCGCATCAGCGCTTGAGCCTGAAGACGCACGTACTCGGCCTTCTGAGCCTCGATTTCTGCGCGCCGGCTTTCGGTCTCTTGCTCGCGACTCTCCAAGAGTTGATCGCGGCGGGCCAACGCCCGGTCGCGGTCGACCAGTTGGCGATGACGCTTCTCGGTCTCGCTCGCGGTCTGCTCGACCAACCGGCGCCGCCGCGCTTCTTCTTCGTCCCAAATCTTGAGCCGTGCCGCGGCCGTGTCTTCCGCAGCGGCGACGATTCCCGACGCATCGCTCTCTGCCTTTTGGCGCGCCTCGGAGGCCAGCGCCTCGGCGTTACGACGGGCTCTCTCGACCACGCCGGTGGCGCGCTGCGAGGCCAACACCCGCCCCACGACAACCCCAATCACGAGCGCGATGAGTGCCACGACAAAGACCGGCACCCACGAAGTTCCCGATCCGAAGATCGATTCCATTCACGCCTCCCAGGCGGCTGACCCTTGCGGGACACCGCCGTCGCGAGGCAGAGAGGACGCTCCAGCTTCGGGACTCGGTCAGGCCAAGGCGTGCTGCAGTCGTGTTCCGCCCGCACGTGCGCGTTGCGCGCGTGAGTGCGGGACGATCCGTGAGACGGGTGCCGCTGCGACCGCAACGAAAACCGCCGTCTGAGTCTTATTCACGACAAAACCGAGCAGCATCGAGATCAACCACAGGGCCTGACACAAGAGCACCGAAGAGGACGACGGAAACGAGGGCTTGTGGCCGATCGTTGTCTCGCACCCCCACGCGATCGCAACAGGTGCGAACGCGCGGGCCACAGCCGTCCCCGCCACTGCGGGTACCAAAGGCCTGGTTGCGAGCCGTCTGGACATCATCTGCCGTTCCGTGCGCTCAATAACGGTGAAGCGGCGCACTTGGAGCGGGATGTTAGCGGGGTGTGACGAATGGGTCAAACCCCGAGGACTCACTCAGTTCGGTTTCAGTCGCCCTTGCTCTTGCTGGACTCCTTGGCCTTGGCTGTCGGTGCCTTGGTCTCGGACTTGGTCTCTTTGGACTCGGGCTTGGACTCTTTGCTCGACTCGGACGCACTGCTGCTGCCCGAGTCTTTCTTGCCGCCGCCGTAGCCGTCCGCATACCAGCCGCCCCCTTTCAAGACGAAGCCGGTGCGGGACAACAGCTTTTCCAGCGAACCGCCACAGGTTTCGCACTTCTTGAGCGGCTTGTCCGACATCTGTTGAATCACTTCGATCAGCTTTTCGCACGACTGACACTTGTATTCGTAAATCGGCATCAATAGACCTCGCTTCGCTAGATCAATCCGCGCCCGGGTTCCCAAATGAGGCGCGGGGCGAACAGGGTGTGATCGACAGCCACGAAGCGCAACTCTACCCCGTCGAAGCGACCCTCGGGGGCCCAAGCGTGATCGTCCCCATGCAGGTGACCATAAGCCGCCAAACCGACCTGTGCCGCCGCGAGCCGCTGCATCACCGCGCTCGACCCACCGCCCGGCCCGATCGGGGGAAAGTGCAACAGGGCAATCAAGACATCGCCGGGCTGGCGAAGGTTGGACGCGGCCGTCAACGACAAGTCGAGCCGTTCCAACTCGCGATGGAAGATCGCGGGGTCTTTATCGGGATCGCTCCACGGCATGTCGGGGAGGTTCCAGCCGCGAGCCCCACACAACACCACTCCCGGTTCCAACCGCATTGCATCGTTGTTGACGATCGCCAGTCCGGGCGGCAAGGCCGCGCGCACTTTGCTAGCCGAGGTCCACCATGAGTCGTGGTTGCCACGCAGCAGCAGCTTCAAGCGGCCGGGGCGATCGGCCAGAAACTGCAAATCGGGCAGCGCCTCTTTGAGTGAATGCCCCCACGAGATATCACCCACCACCAACACCACGTCAGCGGGAGCGACGAGCGCATCCCACGCCGCCGCGATCTTGGCCGGATGGTCTCGCCATAGTTCGCCAAACACTTCCATCGGCTTGGGCTGGCCGAACGACAAATGCGGATCGCCGAGCGCGAAGATCTTCAACGTCCGAGGCCCAACACATTCCTGACGACATGCGTGGCAAATCGTGGGTTTTCCAACAGACGGCGCATCGAATACGCGTGCCACCCGGCGCCAAACGGAACGTACACCCGCAACGGATGTCCCTCGGAAACGATCAGGCGGCGCAATTCGGGATCGACACCGAGCAGCATTTGAAACTCGTAGCGCTCAGAATCGATGCGCAACTGGCGAATCAGCATGCGCGCCTGCAGCACCAACCACTCGTCATGAGTGGCGATACCAACCCGGCTGGCCCCGCCCTCGAACAACACGCGCAGTGCCGACACGAACGCGTCGCGCACCATCCAGTAGTCCTGATAGGCGACCGACCGCGGTTCGATGTAGATCCCTTTGCACAGTCGAACCGACCCGCCCATCGCGGCGACGTCGGCGGCATCTTGCAGCGTGCGGCGCATGTAGGCTTGCAGCACCACACCGACATTGTCGATCCCTTGCCCGCGCAGCCAACGATACAACGCCAAGGTCGCGTCAGTGGTACTGCTGTCCTCCATGTCGATGCGCACGAAATTGGCGTGACTCGCCGCGCGCTGACAAATCGTTTGGAAGCTGCGCTGCGCCAGCTCGGGAGAGAACTTCAGCCCCATGGCGGTCGGCTTGACCGAAATGTTGGCAGGCAGCCGATCGGCCGCAATTCGATCGAGAGCCTTGGAGTAGTGATCGACATAGGCGGCAACTTCTGATTCGAGGGTGACATCCTCGCCGAGCACATCGAGCGTCGACCGGCAGCCTTCGCCCGCCAGGCTGTGCATCGTCCGGGCGGCGTCGTCCAGCGTGTCACCCGCAATGTAGACCTGGGCGAATCGCCATACGAGCCCCGAGGGGGCGAGCTTGAGCAGCCGCAGGAGCGCGCGCTTTCGGGCATTCATCGGGGCGCTAGGTTGAAGACGACGGGGCGAGGTGTCAACCCACGTAACGCTACAATGGCGCCACCCCCTATGAATCTCGTGATCCTGTCCCGATCCCGCCGGCTGCACAGCACCCGCCGCCTTTATCTATGCGCTCTGGCCCGTCGCCACTCGGTCCGGATCATCGATCCATTGCGTTGCAGCTTGGTGCTCGACCCACGATCGATGAAGCTGCTCGTTCAAGGCGAGCCCCTCGGTGTCGTCGATGCGGTCATCCCCCGGCTCGCCGCGCGGACTGGAATGGCAGGCATCGCCGTGCTCCGTCAGTTCGAGTTGGCGGGGGCCTATTGCCTAAACCCCAGCAACGCTTACACCCGCGGGCGCGACAAGCTGCACACCTTGCAGTTGTTGTGCGCCGCCGGTGTACCGCTTTTGCCAACGGCGTTCGCACGCCACCCCGACGATGTTCAGCGCGTCTTGCCGCACATTGGCGGAGCGCCGTGTGTGGTGAAATTCACCGAAGGCACTCAGGGCGTGGGGGTCATGCTGGCGGAATCGAGCCTCGGTGCGGCCTCGATCATCGAAGCGATGCACGCCGTGAAACGCGATTTGATTTTGCAGCGGTTCGTTTCGGTCGATGGCGATGCGCGACTGATCGTCATTGGCAATCGTGTGGTCGCCGCGATGATTCGCCGCCCACAGCAGGGTGACTTCCGCGCCAACTTGCATCGCGGTGGCGAGGCGGTGGTGTTGCACGCCAGCGCCGAACTTCAATCGATCGCTGTTCGCGCCGCGCAGGCGGTGGGACTTCACTGCGCGGGAGTCGATATCGTGATGACCGATCAAGGTCCTGCGGTGTTGGAGGTCAACGCCTCACCCGGCTTGCAAGGGATCGAAGCCGCCTCCGGCCGGAACGTCGCGTTGGAGATCATCCGGTACCTGGAGACCAGCGTCGTACCGGCGTAGCGAAGGCGCGGCAGCTACGATCGGGCCAGCGCCAGCAGTGCCGGCCGCAGTTGCTCGATCGTCGGCTCCATCGCGTTGGCCACCACGGCGCCCGCCGCACTCTTGTGACCACCGCCGCCGTACGCCTTGGCGATGCTCTGAACATCGAGACCACCGTTGGAACGCAAACTGATTTTGGTTTGCTGTGGGTCGAGTTCGCGAAACAGTCCCGCAACCCGGCACCCCGCCACGCGCAGCGCCTCGTTGATGATCCGCGCCAAGTCCTCGCCATCGACCGCGCTCGCATCCGGCAATGCCAGCGGCACCCTCAACAACACCAACGCGCCATCCGCCGCGATTTCCATGTTGGCAAACACCTGGCCCGACAAACGGCAATAGCTGTGCGACAGCCCTTGTTCGAGCTGGTCGTACATTTCGGCCGGTTTGACGCCGCAATGCACCAGCCAAGCGGCCGTCTGAAATGCGAGCTGCGTGGTGTTGCCAAAACGAAAGCGGCCGGTGTCGCTGGAGACTGCCGCATACAACGCGCGCGCGGCCGCGACATCGGGGGTCAAGCGCGTCGCTTGGATCAACTCCGCAATAATTTCGCCGGTCGATGACGCGCCCACACGATGCACCATGAAATCCCAGTACGGCGGCGGGTCGGGGTGATGGTCGATGCAGACCTTGCGTCCGCGACAACGATCCAACGGAGCGCGCATCGTGTCCAAACGACCCGGATCGCCGTTGTCGAGCATCACCACCACATCGGCAGACTCGATGACCGCGTCGTGAACCTCGGGGTTGTAGGTTTCGATCGTCGCTGCCGGATCGAGAAACGCAAGCCTCGCCGGTGTCGGATCGTGATTGATGATTCGAACCACAGCCCCCTGCGTGCGCATCAACCAAGCCAAACCGAGTTGGCTCCCCAGCCCATCACCATCCGGGTTGACGTGCGTGGTCAAAACGAAACGGCACCCCGGCACGATGAGTGCGAGAAATTGCCGCGTGTCATCGGCCGCCATGTGGTCCTCCCCCAGCGAGTCCTTCTCGATATTGACGGGCCGCGTGGACGTAGTGCTCGTTGTTGCGCAAGACGCGATCGCGCGTCAGATCGTCGAGTTCGCCGCGCAGCTTGGCGGGCACGCCCGCCGCCAGCATGTTGGGCGGAACCTCGAACCCTTCCTTCAGCAGTGCTCCTGCCGCGATCAACGCACCGGCTCCCACGCGCGACCCGGTCAGCAGCACGGCCCCCATCCCGATCAAACATCCCGCTTCGAGCACGCAGCCATGAATCACGGCGCGATGACCGATCGTGACATTCGGACCGATCACCGCCGGGTGACCCGGATCGACGTGAACGATCGTGCCGTCTTGAATGTTGGTGCGCGCCCCGACGGTAATCGGCTCGATATCACCGCGCAGAATGCAGCCATACCAAATGCTGGCGTCGTCCTCGACGGTCACGTCTCCGACCAGCACGGCACCCGGTGCAATGAAGGCACTCGTGGCAATGTTCAATCGAGTCGATCGGATCACACGCTGCCCGTCGTTCACGCCATGCTCCCGCCGGCCCATGCCGACGCGTCAAAGGGGGCCGAATCTAAGGAGCCACGCCTGCCGCGTCAACCGCCGGGAATGGGTGGGCAGAGCACGTCTGCCGCGGGAGTTGCCGGCCATTGTCGCTGTGGTCGGGGCACGGGCGACTGCCACGCGACGGAGAGTGTCATCCGGATCGAGCCGACCTTTTCGTGCCGGCCATTGACTTCGACCGGAAGTCCAGTGTCGCGATCGACCCAAATCGAGACCGGACCGATCAGCGATAACAAGGCTTCATCTTCAGGGTGTTCCGGTTCGAGCATCACTTGCCGTTGATGCGAGACGAGCCGTTGAGTCTTGCCGGTCGTGGTGTCGCGCATCGTGATTTCACCGGTGCGTTCGGCCCCCAGCCGCACGGTCGCCAGCGTCACCTTCTCTTTACCGGCAATCGCGATCTTGGTGGTCTTTCCATCGAGCCAGTGATCCAAATGTGCCAACAGCAAATACGGCTCGAGCAAGGGCAGGGTCGAGTCGGTCGCCATGTAGCGCTCTGGGCTGCGCGGCTTCCAGCGCGACGGGTCGGCGTCCAGCGCGCGCTTGTGCGGATCGAAGCGGGTCGACACCACGCAGCGCGCGCTCGTCGCGCGGGTGACGCGGGCCTTCTCTTTCGGGACGAGCGAGAAACTGCGCCACTGATTGGCGCTGGCGGTCTCGCGTTCGATCGTCGTGATGCGCTCGCTTCCCGACCCGAACACCCCGGCACGCGAGATCACTTGCACCAATTCGGGTTGATCCGGTTGTTCGGGCCAGCGATCCAGACTGGCCTTGGCCGAGCCCACCAAAAACTTGCGCCCCTCGATCTCGAAGTGGGTCCACTGGGCCAGGGGGTGCGGTGCTGGCGCGGCGGGAGTGGTCGCAACGGCCCACACCACAGACGCCAAGGGGATCGCGGCAATCGCACAGACGGTCGCCAAACGAAGTGGTAACATGCGCGGCCCTTGGGAGTTAGAACTCCCCGAGCTGTTAGGCCGTATCCGGCGAGGCATGGCGGCACTGTCCCATCATCCGCTGGCCACTGCAACACACCGCGCCCCTCGGCGACCGCTCGCGACGCGAGACACCACACATGACCATGGCGCCACCGCCCTACTTGAAACGACTGCTCGAATCCGCCCCGCCTGCGGCCAACCTCGATTCATCACCCGTCAGCATGCCGCCGTTCGTGACCACGCGGCGAGAAATCCCCTGGCCACTCCCCGCCGAGCACCTCGACACCGAAGCGTGCAACGTGGTGCGCCGCTTGGCCGCGGCAGGATTCGAAACGTACTTGGTGGGCGGCTGCGTGCGCGACCTGATGTTTGGTCTGCGGCCGAAAGACTTCGACGTGGTCACGTCGGCAACGCCGCGCGATGTCAAACGGGTCTTTCGCAATTGCCGCATCATTGGCCGCCGATTTCGTTTAGCGCACGTCTTCTTCCGCGACAAGATCATCGAGGTTGCCACATTCCGCAGCAACGCCCCCGCGGCGAGCGAGCCGGACATCATCGGCGATGAAACCGAACTGCTGGCGTCCGACGCGATCGAGGCGGGCGAAGCGTTCGAGTTACACGAGGCGCCGGAGTTTGTCGAGAGTCTTGCTGCCGAGGAACCAAAGCCCGCCGATGGCTTGATCATTCGCGACGACAACGTCTTCGGCACCGCCGAGCAAGATGCGGTACGGCGCGACTTCACGATCAACGCGCTGTTCTACGACGTCGAGCGCGAGACGATCATCGACTTCGTCGGCGGCGTTCACGATGTCGAACGCAAGTTGTTGCGCACGATTGGCGATCCGGCTATTCGCATGCGCGAGGATCCGATCCGGATGTTGCGCGCGATCCGCTTGGCCTCGCGCTTGGGCTGCCGCATCGACGACAGCTCGTGGGAAGCGATCGAACGCTTCCATCCCGAGATCATGCAGGCCGCAGCGCCTCGCATCTTGGAGGACATCCTGCGGATGTTCCGCGGCGGCGCGATCGCACCCGCGTTCGACATGATGCTCGCCTCGGGCGTGCTCGAAACGCTGTTGCCCGAGCTGTTCCTCCACCTGCGCCGCGAAACGACCCAGGAAACGGCCGAGGAAGTCGAGGCGATGCGGCAGTCGCTGTTGGTCGCCGACGCTTGGACCCACTCGGGACGCTTGCTGTCCGACGCCGTGCAACTCGCGCTGTTGCTGGCGCCGATCGTGTTGACGAAGGTGTACGACCAGCATGGCCAGCACACCTCCGCCCCGGCGGTCGCCATGACCGGCGACATCGTCCGGCCGATCGCGATGCGCCTGGCTATTAGCAAACGCGACAGCGAACGCATTCGCCAAATCCTGCTCAACCTGACGAAGCTCGGCGCCAAGGGCCGGCGACGACGCGGCGCCGCCGCGTTGGCGCGACGCAACTACTTCGCCGACACGCTCGAGTTGTTCGAGCTGTTCTCACACGCAACTGGCGAAGGTGAAGAGGATGTGGCGCGTTGGCGGCGGCGCGCCGAAGAAGGGGGCGGCGCCGAGGAGAAAGAAGAAGCGCGCCGTCCGCGACGCCGGCGCGGCGGCCGACGTCGCCGCTAACAGAAAAGGGTGACGGTTCGCGTCACCCCTTTCAGCTTTCAAACTTTTCTTGAGCCCAACGATCGCTAGTACGAAAGTGCTAACTCCACCAGCGTGCCGACTCCGGCACCGGTGCCGCCCTTGCTCCAGAACGAATGATCGACCTCGTAAAACGCTGAGCCTGCAATATCCAGGTGAACCCAGTTGATGTTTTCGTGGACGAACTGCTTCAAAAACAACCCCGCCGTCAAGGCACCACCGTAGCGGGTCCCGGTGTTGCGCAAGTCGGCAATGCTGCTCTTGAGTTGGTCCATGTAGTCTTCTGGCAACGGTAACGGCCACATCCGCTCGCCGGCGCGTTGGGATGCCGCCAGCACCGCCTCGCGCGATTCGGTCGACGGGCTCATCACCGCGGTGATCTGCGGCCCGAGCGCTACGACACACGCGCCGGTCAGCGTGGCGAGATCGACGATCATGTCGGGTTGAAGCTCGGTGCAGACGTAGTCCAACAGATCGGCCAACACCAATCGTCCTTCGGCATCGGTGTTGTTGATTTCGACCGTGGTGCCGCGGCGCGTACGAAGCACATCGCCCGGCTTGTACGCTCGACCCGAAATCATGTTTTCGACGGCGCCGAAGATGCCGTGCACTTCGACTTGGGGCTGAAGCTGTGCAATCACCGCCATCGCGCCGATCACCGCCGCGGCGCCGGCCATGTCCATCTTCATGTCGAGCATGTGCTCGGCACCCTTGATGTCGTAGCCGCCGGAATCGAAGGTGACGCCTTTGCCCACGAACACCAATCGCGCGCGCGCCTTGCGCCGCGGCTTGTAGATCAGGTGTCCGACACAGGGCGGGCTATCACTGCCGCGCGCGACGGCCAACAGCGCGCCCATGCGCTGACGCTCCAACTCGGGGCGCGACATGATCTTCACGCGCATGCCGTGCCGTCGTCCGATGCGACGGGCCTCGGCGGCCAGCGCCGACGGCGTCATGGTGCCCGCCGGTTCGTTGACCAAATCGCGTGCGATCGACAACCCTTCGACCAGCGCTAAGGCTTTCTCCAAGCCGGCGCCTGCCGTGTCGACGCCGCGCGCCGTACACAACGTGACGCGCTGCGGTGGGGTGACGTGCTTTTTTTCGTCGGTGAGGTAGCGCTGAAACTTGTAGAACGCCATCGCGAAACCGAGTGCAATCCCGCAGGTGGTTTCGCTGATTTCCGAGGGAGCGCCCGCCGGCAGTGCCACCGCGATTTTCTTGGCATTGAGTGTCAACGCCCGCCGCCCCGCGATCGCCGCCGCGTAGCGCCAACGCTCGGCACTCAAGTCACTCTTGGCGCCCAAACCGACGAGCAAGACATTGCGTCGCGCGGCGCCCGATCCCAACGGCACACTCAGCACCGCATCCTTGGCACCGTCGAACTTTTCGCGAGTGACATCGGCTTCGACAACCGCCTGCGTCTCGCGCTCCATCAACTTGGAAAGCTTGTCACCCTTGCAAAGAAACACCACCAACAGATCGGCGCGCGTTGATTCCAACGCACGCCCCGAGACTTCGAACTTGATCACGCGCCACCCCTCCGTGAAGTCAGCGTCAAGAGTTACAGCCGGGCCAGCGCATGAGACGTTGACCTAGCCCCCTTTGTGTCACTCAAAGACGCTTCAAAATGTTGGCCAGCACAGCATCGGCGGTGAGGCCTGTATCTCGCAGCAGTTCCTGACGCGAGCCGTGCGTAACGAACTCATCGGGAAGTCCAATGTGCAACAACCGTTCGGAAAGCCCGAGGCGATGTTCGACGCTGGCCTCGTGCACGCCGCTGCCGAATCCGCCGCGAATCGTCCCTTCTTCAATCGTTACGATCAGCTTGGCGCGCACGGCCGCTTGCTTTAGCAGACCTAGATCGAGCGGCTTGATGAACCGCGCGTTGATGACCGTGGGCGAATGCCCCAGTTGCCGCAGTTTTTCGGCAGTCTGCCGGGCGACGCTATTCATCGTGCCGACCGCCAGCAACGTCACGCCCCAATCACCTTCTTCGATCGTTTCCCACGATCCAATCGGCAGCACCTGCGGCGCTCGTTGCCGCGCGGTCGGGCTGTCCTCGCGCGGATAACGCAGCGCGAACGGCCCCTCGGTGTGCGCGTAAGCCGTTTCTAACAGATCGGCCAGCTCGTCGGCGTCTTTGGGCGCCGCCACCACCATCGAAGGAATCAGGCGCAGGTATGACAGGTCGAAGCAGCCGTGATGCGTCGGTCCATCGGCACCTACGACGCCGCCGCGGTCGAGCGCAAAGATCACCGGCAGATGCTGTGTCGCCACGTCGTGCACGATGTGATCGAAAGCGCGCTGCAAGAACGTGGAGTAAATCGCGCACACCGGGCGAATCCCTTGCGTGGCCAAGCCGGCGGCGAACGTCACGCCATGCCCTTCGGCAATGCCGACATCGAAAAACCGGTCGGGGAATTTTTCCTCGAACTTGGTCAGGCCCGTGCCCGGAGCCATCGCCGCGGTAATCGCCACGACATCGGGATGACGTTCGGCCAAGTCGACGATCGCATCGCCGAACGCTTGCGTGAAGCTCAGCGGCTTCACCGCCGGAGCCGGTCCCGCGATGGTTTTGCCCGTCGCCGGATCGAACGGCGTGACACCGTGCCACTTCAACGGATCGGCTTCGGCCGGCGCATACCCTTTGCCCTTGTGCGTCAAGACATGCAGCAAGATCGGGCCGCCCTGAGTCTTCAGCCGCTTCAACACGTCGATCATTTCGGTGAGGTCGTGTCCGTCGATCGGTCCGTGATAGTGAAAGCCGAGCGATTCGAACAACGCGCCCGGCACCAGCGCGTCCTTGATCCCGCGCTCCAAGCGCCGCCCAAACTCACCCATTTTCTCGCCGACGCGCGGCAACTTCGAAATCACCGAGTAAATTTCTTCGCGCATGCGACGGTAGTAAGGATGCGTGGTCAGCGATGTCAGATAGTGCGCCACAGCGCCGACGTTGGGCGAAATCGACATCGCGTTGTCGTTGAGAATCACGATCAGGTCCGATTCCAACGAGCCCGCGTTGTTGAGCGCTTCGAACGCCAGTCCGCCCGTCATCGCGCCATCGCCGATCACCGCCACGACCTTGCGCTTTTCTTTCTTGAGCGCAGCCGCCGTCGCCATCCCGACGGCCGCCGATGGTCCGGTAGACGCATGCCCCGCCCCGAAGGTGTCGTACGGACTCTCGCTGCGCTTGAGAAAACCGGACAGCCCGCCGTACTGACGAATCGTGGTCAACCGATCGCGCCGGCCGGTCAGCATCTTGTGCACGTACGCTTGATGACCGACGTCCCAGACCAACAGATCGCGCGGTGTGTCGAAGACGTAATGCAATGCCAGCGTCAATTCGACCGTGCCGAGGCTGGATGAGAAATGGCCGCCCTTTTCGGCGGCAATCTTCACCAAATATTCGCGCACCTCGCGGGCCAGTTCGACCAGGTCGGCAACCTCGAGCCGCCGCAGATCGGCCGGATCATCGATGTGCGACAGCAGTGCCTTACGCTTGGCGGCATCGGACACGGGACGGCTCAATCCATCATCGAGGACATAATCCATGGACCTAAGTCTCCTCCCGGCTGCAGCGCGCGGGGCCGAACCTCCGCGTGTCGAGCGGCCGGGGTGCGAAGCGATCTCACTGCGTGAACCGCTTCCTCACTTGTTGGCCCACTTCCTGATCTTCATGGCGCGGCGGCCACCAATTTCGAGCAGTTGTTCCTTCGGCAGGATCGCTTGCTCGCGCGACTCGACCACGAAGGTGGCAACGTCGCTCATGAAGATCGCTTCTTCCGGACAGGCTTCCTCGCACAAGCCGCAGTAGATGCAGCGCAGCATGTTGAGGTCGAAGCGTGCGGGGTACTTTTCTACGTTGCTGTCAGCGAATTCAGCCGCGACGATCTTGATCGCCTCGGGAGGGCAAACGAACTCACATAACTGGCAAGCGACGCACTTGATACGGTCGTCCTCGTCTTTGACGAGCGCCGGAATCCCGCGGTACCCCTCGGGCAGCGGCGTTTTTTCTTCGGGGTATTGGCGCGTGACGATGTCGCTCGGCGTGGCCGCATGCTTGATGGTGGTGGCGAGCCCTTTGCCGATCTCCCAGAGATAAGAGCGCTCCAGGAGGGTCATGTTTTTCCGTTCGACCTTCACGACGGCCTCCCCGTCGCCCCGCGAGCGGGTGACGGCTGGGGGATTCTAGACGCATCCCCCCACCGTTGCACCGCCGTCACGGCCCATAAGGCTCAGTCCAGACCGCCCCATTCAGCCAAGACACGCGTGACCTCCTTAGCGAGCGTCTCCAACGTGCCGCCGTTGAGCACAACGCGATCGGCTAACAGGAACGTCTTGCGGAGTTGCTGCGAGGTGGGCGAATCGCGATTTTCGAGTTCTTCGCGGGCCATGAAGGTGGTCAAGTCGGGGACATCCCCTTCGCGGCCACGCAGCAAGGCGCGCTGCCAGCGAACCTCGACCGGGGCATCGACACCGAGCAAGCGAAAGTCGGGACGCTGCCTCAACACTTCGACTTCGAACGGCGATCGAATCGAATCGACGACTGCCTGCGGTTCCAAACGAGCGAGAATTCGTTCGGCCAAGACGCCGGGCCCACCGGCCTCGCGCAGTTCTCTTCCCAGACGAATCAGCGTTTCGCGATCGACGCCGAGCCCTAGTTCTTTGGCTCGTTCTCGCACCACATCCGAGAGCGAATAAACCGGCAGTCCGCGTGCGGCGAGCAGCGCAGCCACCTCACCCTTGCCTGCCGCGTTGGGTCCCGTCAATCCGATGAGCAATGGAAGTGCGCCGAATCAGTCGATGATGCCGCGTTTGTTCGGCCTGGTAACCAGGCCGAGCGGCGCCCGCGTCGACGGCGCGTCACCGTCGAACGACTGGTCCCCGAAAGCCTTTTGGGCACTGTTATCGATCGCATTCATGTCGCGCAGTTGCTGCCGTGGCGAGGTTTTTGGTGTCTGCCGTTGCATGCGGCTCACGTCCTCGCTGCCCATGTAGGAAAACCCGTACGAGTAGGTGACACCAGCCTTCATGCGCTGCGATTCGAGCGCTGCGTTGCGCTGAACGTTGCCCATGTCCGCCAACACTTGTTGAGTCCCTAGCAGTTGGTCGAAGCCTGGTCCGCGTCCGCTTCCGCGGGCAGCGGCGTATTGCTGGGTCACGCGAAACTCGGTGGTTTTCGAAACTTCTGCGAGCAGATTTTTGGGGAAGCCCACTTCGTTACCCGCGTTGAGCTTGAGATAGATGATGCCGTCTTCCTCGCGCATCGACTCAACCAGCATCTTGTGGCCGTTCTTGAAGTAGACCCATTCGCCGGCGTGCACAGGAACCGACGCCGCCAAAACGATGAGGCCACAAAACGCGAGCAGTACTTTCATCCCTGCCTCCCGATAAAAAACGCTGTTGCCACCGGCGAGCCCTGACGCAGTGAACGCTCGTTGCGCAAGCCGGCTATTGAATACCGCGATTCCTGCGGCCCGGCCAGCCGAGAGTCTGCCACGGCTCTTCCCCTGGGCGAAGCCCGAGGGCCGTTCTAACTGCGGTGGGTCATCCGCGGCGCGACTACCCGCGCTGTTGCAGCCTGAGCCCACGAGCGGTCGGGCCGGCCTCGGATACCACGCCCCCCGCCTTTTCGATCGCCTCGACCACGCGGGCACGCCGTTCCGGCGCGGCCAGAACGACCCCGAACCCTCCGCCCCCCGCCCCGCAGACCTTGGCCCCCATCGCCCCCGAGGTATGCGCCGCGGCAAAGATCCGCTCGAACGCCGGGGTCACGACCAGGCTCGACCACCCGCGACGAGCTTGAAGATCGGCATTCATCGCCCGACCCAGGGCCCGCCAATCGCCGGCCAAGATCGCCTCGGCCGCCTCGCGCCCCGCGCGCGCGACCTGTTCCAAGGCCTTGACCGCGGCGCGATCGGCCTCGATCCGGCGTCGATACATATCCCAATTCGATGGGCCCGAGCTGCGCGCTTGCACCGAATCGACCAGCACCAACCGAGACCCGAGGGCGCGCAGCAACGGACCGGAAACGCGCCGCACCGCACCGCCCCCCGGCCGATGTTCGACGATCACGATCCCGCCGCGCCATGCCGCTTCGTGATCTTGCGTCCCCGTCGGAATGCCGAGAATTTGCGCTTCGATGTCACGCACCAACGGCACGATCTTATCGACTCGCGCGAGCGCGCCGGTGAATCGCATCAACGCCGCCGCCACCGCCACACCCAAGGCTGACGACGTGCCCAATCCCGATCCCGCGCGAACCGGCGAGCGTGTCGTCAAGTCGACACCACCGCGCGGTGCCAACTGACGCACCAAGCGTTCGAGCAATTCGAGTTTGTCTTTGGTCACGGCTGTCGTGGCGAATGAAACGTTGCGCCCTGCCTCCAAATCGACCGCACGCACGCGCGCACGTTTCGCCGCCGCCGCACGCACTTGTGCTTGCACGCGCAGCGACACCGCGACAGCCACCGTCACGCTACCTTCGTGAAACAGTCCCAACGGCCACAGATCCAATGTTCCACCAGCCAGGTCGGCGCGCACGGGAGCATCGGCAAGAATCGTTTTCGGCATTCGGTCTTCAGTCCTTCCGTCGTCGGCGCACGGTGCCGACAGTTTGCTCGATCCAGCGATCGAGCGCAGCCACGCGCAACGACCAATCGTGACGGCGCGCCGCGCGCATGGCTCGCACCCGCAGTGCTTCGACCTGCGCCGGTTGACGCAGCCATGCACTCAATCGATCGGAAAGATCGCGATCGGTGTCGTAGAGCAGATCTTCGTGCAACGCCTTGGGGACGATTTCTGGATAGCTCAAGCGCCGCGGCAACAAGGGCACCGCGCCGGCGGCCATCGCTTCGATCACGGCGTAGCCGAAGTTTTCTTGCGCCGCGGTGGTGACCGAAATATCGGCGCGTGATAACCACTGCACGTATTCGCGGCGTGTGCGCGCCGGTGTGTCCTTCTCGATGCGATCGGCCAGTTCGTGTTTGAGCTGCAGCAACGGCTGCGGCTGCACCTGATTGACCGGACCCAGCAAGATCAGCTTGAAATCAAGCCCTTTACTCGCCAGCTTGAGCGCGACGCGCGCAAACGCCGAAGGGCGCTTGTCTTCTTCCCAGCGATGATTCCAACACAGCCGCGGCGGCGTGCCGGCAGGCCGTGGTGCAGGATCTGGAAATCGATCGAAGTCGACGCCCGGCGACACGACACTCGCGCAACGTAACCAGCCACGCCCCGGAGCGAACTGCGCCTCACGCGGCAGATTCGCCGACTGAGCGCGCCAGGCAGCGACAAACGCATCACGATGCGATCGCGAGTTGAAGCCGTGCGCATCGGCTGACGCGAGCGTGGCCCAGTGCGCCACCGCAAAGCCGCGATCGAGCGGCTTGCCTGGCGGCCGCGGATAGTCGAATTGATTCTCGTGCCAATACACCAGCCACGCGCAACGCTGCAGTGCCGGCCCCGCGGCGTGACGCAGGTGCATCAGGTCCAACATCGACGACACGACCACCGCATCGGGCGCCGGCCGCAGTGAAGCCAATCGCTCACCCAACGTCATCCCCGCCAAACGCATCCGCCATTTCCAGGCGCTGGCCGGCAACGACACCACGCGCCACGCGTGCTGGCTCTGGGCAATCCAACCGTCGACGAACGCCGCGTGCGACCCGCCATAAAACGGCTCGACGAACGCGACCCGCAAGCGACGCGGCATCTCAGTACGCAGACACCATTTGCTGCGGCGCCAAGTAGCGGCGCGCCACGTCTTGAATTTGCTGCGGTGTCACCGCCGCCAGGTCCTCGGCCGAAACGCTGGCGGGTGAGCCCGGTCCATCCAACGTCACGCGCGCCAGTTGTGTCGCACGCGAGATCGCCGCCAAGCGATCGAGCATTTCTTGACGGCGCGTCGACGCCACCCAACGCGTGAGCGTCTCGGCACTCGCCAGTTCGCTGCCGAGTTTGTCGAGCAGCGCCGTCAATTGTGTTTCCACCGCGGCGCGATTTTCGGGGCGGGTGCCGACGGAACACTCCACCCACCACTTCCCGCCCGGCAAGGCGCGCGCCCCGGCTCCGAGTCGATAGGCCATGCCGGCCTTCTCGCGAATCTCGGCGGTCATCTTGTCGGACAGCGCCACCAATGCGAGCAACAGTGCGGGCGCATCGCTCTTCGGCACATCTACCGCATGCCCCCAGGCCAATGCGACTTGCGGGGTGTCCATGTTCAACGTGGCAGCAGGTGCGAGCGTGGCCGGCGGCGCGGGTGGCGCGATGCGCTGCGGCGCGCGTTTCGATGCATCACCGAACAGCACCTCGATACGCGATCGCACATCGTCGATCGATCGCGGCGAGACCACACCAATGACCAAGTGCTGCGGTGCGAACCACCCTTCGGGCCACGCGCCGAGTAACGCGCGCACGTCGTCGTTCGTCGGCTCTTTGTCGCTCGCGATTCCCGCGACGGGACCAATCGAAGGGTGCCCCGGCCCCAACACGCGTCGCTTCAATGCCGCACTGGCGGCCGATGTGCTGGCCGCCGTGTTCGCCGCACGCGCTTGCTTGAACGCCGACAGCGCGGTGCGCCACGCATCATCGCCCCACCTCGGCGCTTTGATCGCCTCGGCCAACAGTTGCAGCGCGGTGTCGAAACTCTGCGCCGGTCCTTCCATGCGTACGTACGCATGCTCCGGCAGGTTGTAGTAGTCATCGAACGGAATCGCCGGCGAATCCGCGGCTTTCAGTTCGATCCCGGCATCGGCCATCCGCTGCGCGAAGTGCGTCGTGTCACTCAACGCACTCCCCTTGCCGATCAAGCGTTGCAACAAGTCGGACACGCCGTGCAGCCCTTCCGGTTCGCGCGCCGCACGATTGGCAATCAGTACCGTGATACCAAACACGGCGTTGCCTGGTTCTTGCGTCACCGATAACGTGACGCCGCTGTCCAGCACCACGGGACCGGCCGCGGCGCTCGCCACCGCGGGCAGCGCCACCGGCGCGACAACAGGCAACGGCGCTGCGGCGTTATCGCTGGGCTCAGCGCTGGACCACACGGCGCGCAGTCGCGGCGCGACATCTTTCAACGCACGTTGCGTCGCCTGCATCATGGCTGCGAGCGTTGGTTCGGTGGGCACGAACAACTCCGTCAGCGGCGTGCGCATCGTCGCAAACGATTCCCCTTCGAGCACTGCCACGTAATGCAATCGTTGACGCGCCAAAACGGTTTCGCGACGCCACGCGGTAAGCAAGCTCTCGGTTTCGGCCGCGCTCGGCCCGCGCTGCGCGATCGCATCGAGACCTTTCATCAGCAAAGTCAGCACGGCTAGCGACGCTTCGGTCTTACGCGGCACCAAGCGCAGCGCCAACAAGTCGACCGGCTCGCGCGGCAATCGTTGCGCGCTGACCTCGGCCCAGTCGGCATTCAACGGTCCATTCGGCTGCGACAACCAGCGCGCCAACAAATCGCCTTGCAGCGCGGTCACTTCGGGCGGCAAGGCAATCATTGCGGTCAACGATGGATCGCCCGTCGTCGTGCGCGTGCGCCACGTGCCCCACCCTTTCCAACTGCGCAGGTCTTGTCGCGGCGGCACCGTTCCTTTCGCGCGCGGGATCGCCGCAAACGGCGCGGCAATCGCCTCGAGTTGTGGCAGCGACGCATCCCCCGCCACGAGCACGCGCATCCGATCGGGCCGATAGAAAGTTTTCCAGTAGCGGACCACATCATCGCGCGTCGCGCGCCCCACCGTTTCGGGTGTGCCGCCGCTCCCTAACGCCCACGGCGTGTCGGTCCACATCACGCGCGACAACGCTTGCTCGTCGGCCATCATTGGGTTGGACGCATCCTTGGCCAACTCTTCCAAAATCACCTTGCGTTCTTTTTCGAACGAGGCCTCGGGGATCGTCGACCGCGACACCATCCCCGCGATCAGCGCTGCCGACGCCGCCGCTTCGGCGCGCGGCGAGAGCACGAAGTAGATCGTCGATTGATCGCGCGTGGTCGCGTTGTCGTAGGCGGCGTGTCGCGCAAAACTTTCGGTAATCGCGCGCTCATCCAGCGTGTCGAAGCCGTCGAACAGCAAGTGTTCTAAAAAGTGCGACATCCCGGCGCGATCGGCCGGCTCGTCTTGCCCACCAGCCGCCACGGTGACCGCGACCAGCACCGCCCCCGCCGCAGGCCGCGGCGCCAACAACACACGCGCCCCGTTGGCAAAGGTCTTCTCGACCGGCGCGAGCGGATCGCCCGCCCACACCGGCACGCCGTTAGCTGCGAAACAACAGACAAGCGATAGGCACGACGCGGCTTTGTTCATAAGCCCGCATCTTACCGTCTGGACCCTCGATCAAGAATTGCGGTGCGTAAAGCGATCGCGAAACGTCTCGATCATTCCGGCCAGCCATTGCGGCGGCAGTCCGTAGTGCAGCGCCGGATGCACCAATCGCAATTCCGGCTCACCGTTTCGCGTGCGAATCACCACCCAGCGCCGCCAAAACCCACGACGCAACATGACTTGCTCCATCTGGTGCCAGGGCAAAAACCACGCATGACCCAACCCGTCATCGACCGACAGCCCTGTGACATCCAACACCACCGGGTTTCTTCGGCACCGCAGCCGCCGCCACGAGTTATACGCCGCCAACAAAAACCCCGACGCGGCCACGAGCGCAAACCAAAACACAGGCCAGAGCGCGCTCTCAAACAGGGTCATCGCCCGCACGACCAAAATCGCAAAGGCCCCCACCCCCAGCAGCACCTTCAGTCGCAACGCCGCCCGCGGCCAAGGGATTTCGAAAATCGGCTCGGTGCCAATCGTCGTCATGGTGTGAATATAGGCCGCGTGCTTCAAAGAGGAACTATCCCGATGACTAGCCCCGCTGCCCCCCCGTCGCACACTCTTCTCGCCGCATTGGCCGCCCTCTTGGTGACCCTCGGCCCACTCCCCGCACCCGCCGCCCCAGCCCTCACCCCCGTCACCCCCACCCCCGCCGACGACGTCGCCCTCTTAGCCCACCCCGCAATGCTGGGCCGCGAAGCCGGCTCCCCCCAAGCCGCCCTAGCCTCCCAATACATCGCCCAACGCCTCCGCACCCTAGGCCTAACCCCCACCTTCCAACCCCTCCCCCTAACCCGCATCACCGGCAAAAGGGGACAGGCACTTTTTTTACAAATGGGGTCGGCGCAGGGGGGCGCGAGCTTTTCGGCGCGTCATGGCAACGAGAGTTTCATCGAGGTGGGCGGCGTGCCCGACCTCGGCACCGCGCCGCTGCCGCTGGTGTTTGCCGGCTACGGCATCGTATCGGCCTCACCGGCTCACGATGACTTGGCCGGCTTGGACCTGAAAGGCAAAGCGGTCTTGGTCTGGAACGGCGAGCCGCAAAAAGAAGGCGGCGGTTCACCATTTGCTCCGGGCCGCATCTCGCGCTTCACGTTCGCGTCGATCAAACGCGATCTGTTGGCGCAACGCGGCGCGCGCTTGGTGATCATCGGCACACCCCCCGGCGCCACCTCGGCCTTGGAAAGTTTTCGTCGCGCACAACGCGATCGCGAACGCCCGCGCTTGGTGCTGCAAGATTCGCCGCCGGTACCACCCGTGGTCTATCTCGATGAAGCCGCCACGCGACGCGTGCTCGAAATGGGCGGCGCCGATGTCGCCGCGTTGTGGGCCGCGTCGGGCCTCGGCAAAACCGCCGCCCGAGCCTTGGCCGATGTCACCGCGTCGCTCGCACTCGACGATTTCGAGACCAGCAACATCGTCGAACGCAACGTGTTGGCGTTGCTCCCCGGCAGCGACCCGCTGCTGAAAAACGAAGTGGTGATCATCGGCTCGCACTTCGATCACATCGGCGCCGACCAACAGCCCGATGGCTCGTGGGTCATCTACCCCGGTGCCGACGACAACGCCTCCGGCGTCGCCGCCATGCTCGCCGCCGCCGCTGTGCTGACGCGCGATGCCGCCCCCAAGCGCAGCATCCTGTTCGCCTCGTTCGCCGCCGAAGAATCGGGCGCGTTAGGTTCCGCGTGGCTCGCCACTCACCCGCTCCCCGACGGCATGAAACCGGTCGCGCTCGTCAACTTGGACATGGTCGGCCAAAACCACTTAGCACGCGCCGACTACAGCAACGTGGTGCTCGCGTCGTTCACCGCGCGCTCACCCGAATTGGCCGCTGCGCTGATCGCCGGCGCCGCCAGCGTGAAACTCGATCTGCGAAAAATCCCCTACCTTCGACCGTCGGGCCGCAGCGACGACACACCGTTCGCGGAGCGAAAAATCCCCGCGGTGTTGCTGTTCACAGGTATGCACCCCGATCACGACACCCCGCGCGATACGGCCGACAACGTGATCGCCAGCAAGATTGGTTTGGTGGGTGCGATGGCCGCGAGTGTCGCGCGGCAGTTGGCGGATGAGAAGAGTTTTGCGTGGGATGAGGCGATGAAGGACGCGCCACCGGCAGATAACTGGGACAGGCCGTATTGAGCTGCGCAAGGGAGCTGTGTGAACGACACCACTCGGCGATGTCCCAGCGCGCGGCGGGGGGGAAGATCAGTGCCGCCTCGAAGCTCCCAATCGCATGCGCTCCTAATCGGGCCCTACTGCGGCCCTTTGCCAGGGTCGTAGGTTGAATCGCTTGCGTCCGCGATCTTGGAACGATCCAGGAAGTAGCGCGAATGTGTTTTTCTCAATATCGACTCATCATCAGCCTCGAGGATCACCACCTCGAGATCGATTCCTCGCTTCAGCAGGTCCAACTCGAGATCCAGGCGCGTATCATCCGCGAGATCTCGATCGGAGCTTTGGAAGGTCTGGAAAGTCTCTACACTCTCGCGCTTGCGGTCGTATGCGATGAGAAACAACACGCTAACCTCGCTTCCACTGGTCCAAGACTGCGATGAATTCCAGGAAGATTTCGCGCAGTTCCTCTCTCGTCTCCAGGAAACTACGACGAGCTACCTCATGCCCCTCCTCGGTCTTGCGCAACTCCGCAGCAAGTTCTGCCGGATAGGGACGGAGGTCACGGATATCGCTACCCAGTCTAGAGATTTCGAGCTCCTGGGCCTCAATTGACGGTTCTAGCGATTCGACTCGTGCTACTAGGTCCGAAGCACTGGCGAGTATTTGAATCGCCAGCTTGTGTTTCCCAGCTCCATATTTCAAACCCGTGTCGATGACATCCGCCATCCGCTCGGACAACTCTGCCCAAGTGTGTTGAATCTCAGTCCGAATCTGGACTTCAACATGCCGCTTTGCATGCTCAACGACCACGTGAACCGCATGGTAACCATGGCTTGGGCGTTGACGCCGATCGTCTACGTGCGCGTGCGCGAAGAGCCCGGTGATTCGTTCGACCAACTGGTTCTGCGCTGCAATCCCCGGAACGACCAACCGGCAACCGGCGATATCCTGCATCTGGCTGAGGCGGATGCTCTCCCGGCGCAACTTATCGGTAATCGACTTTCGTGATTTCGACGGCCGCCCTGAAACCGGGACGCCAGTCCCCTCACGAAGGGTAACAGCCACCGATGTGTAGACCGGTCGGAAGCTACGCCGGTACGCGTCCAGAAGTCCCAGATCTTCTGCCGTGACCTCGCCGGCGCGAAGTCGCTCACCAAGTCGATCGACCTGGCTCTTAGTCAATTCAGTCAAGTATCACCATCGCGTCGCTATTATCCGTCGAGTCCCTGTTTCCTCGGCCGGGCCATACGTCGGCCGCATTGCTAATGCGAGACGCGGCAGCGAGGAACGAGACACCTGCTCGCTCATCAGATCCACAATCAAGCTGCCGCAGTCGGAGTCCATCGTGTTCGCTTCGGTGGCCGTCCTCCAGAATAGCCAGGCCGTTGCGTGACTCGATTCGTTTGCGCCGGAGGCCGTTTCAGCCAAGGCTGCGTATGTTCACGGCCAGGGGTTGGGCATGGTGAAACCCGGTGCTTCCCCCTCGTCTTGAGGAACTCTCAATCGATGCGCGGCCAGAAAGTCTGGGGTTTCCATGAATGACGATGGCACGTATGCATCGAGCACCTTCAACCGCAGCTTGACCTGACTCGCCATTCGCATCGTGCCGTAGACCGCAAGGGTCGAGAAGCAGAGCGCGAAGGGGCCGAGTGCGTACAGCAGCGGTGAGGGCAGTTTCAGACTGTGGATCGTCTGCTGGTCGGGACCATTGCCATCACTTACGAGCACGCCGAGAAAGAAGATTGCCAGGGCTAGGAGAATCGCGAGATATCGCGATTGCGCGATCCCAACTTCCTGCATGCGTGCCTGCCACCGTGCAGCCCGGTCCTTTTCCTCCATGGGTCACCGCGCGTTCCCCTTCATTCCCCCTCCCGCGACGATTTGTTGCTTGGCTCGGCATCCAATTCCGATCCTCTTTGCGCCTCAAGTGCTCGCGTCGCGCGCACGACCATCGCCTTGACTTCATCTGTCATGAACACAGGTACGAGCTGCACCTCTGAATGACTCGCAGCGAACACCCGGAAGATTTCGTCGGTGAACGCGGGCCCGACACTCGGGATTCCCCGGAAATCCAGAATGGCCTCGCGGAATCGCCCAAGTCGGGCGAGCACCCGTCGGGCCTGCGAGCGGGAGACCAACTCTGTCCCCGCCTCTCTCATCAGATTCACGATCACGTTGGTTCGATCAAAATCCATCGTATCCGGGTCGGTAGCGAACTTTTGGAATACCTCGGCGGCTGTGTGGGTCGAATCGCTCGCGATCGTCATCGTCACGACCGTTCCTTCAATGGAGGAATCAGCTGCCATCAGAATGTTCTCCAAACCGCGATTGCAGCTAAAGAAGGTGGCCCCTGAGTAAATCGAGAAGTGGTCAAACATTCGCGACGAAAAGAAAATCCCCTCCCCCGTGTGACGCGAGGGATCCGTGGTCAATTTGCCCTTGTGCAGTTCAAACAGAGCATCCTGTTCGGAGTCAAGCGAGTGCGCTTTCTTGATCTTGGCGAAAATTCCGATTCCAAAGTCCCTCACTCCGACTTCTATCTTGAGTGCCGTCATGTTGATCGAGAGTTGAAGACGAAGTGATTCGGAGTGGTCCTTCACGTTGTTCACCATCTCTGTGACGCCGTAATAGACAATCCCCTCAACGTTCGAAGCGATCTGGTGCTTTCGCAGCAGTGGGCGAACGTGCTCTATGAAGACCTCGTCTTCCTGCAGTTCGGGAGTGACGACAAGTGTCACCTCCTTCTTCTCGAGAACCGCGATTTCATAGCGACGAGACTTCGTTGAGCCGATAGCCTCAAGAGTCCCCTGTTCTACAAGCCGTCGTACGTGCTCGAGTGCTGTCTGCCGAGAGACTGAAAACTGCTCACTCACGGCACGAACGATATCTGTCGGCCGAGCGGCCACATTCTCGAGAATGAACCTCTGGATCTCTCTCGCTCGATCACGGCGCGAGACTGGCTTTTTGACCATGGTGTGATTCTGGGCGGCAGCCACATGATTGACAAGTTTCAAATCAGTTTTTGACAACAAGGCGCGGATTCGATCTTCTAAGAACGCTTTAAGAGCCTACTGCTCAGGAGGATGCGACCTCCTGATTGACAACCCTGAGATGATCGGCCCGCGGGTTCTGGCCGGTGAGAATCGGGAATCTTGGGTGAATTGCTTGGTAGCGTGGAGGCCAGGCGATGACCGAAACGCCGCCGGCGGACAACTGGGACCTCCCCGCGACACGTATATATATGCGCCCCGGGGCCGGCGGGGCGC